>CAYSCX010000001.1:0-283483 GCA_964429575.1 uncultured Binatia bacterium (SeqCode)
TTTCGTAGACCGCCGACGGCGCCATCAGGCCCTGCTGAATTCCCGCGCGGCTGGTTACGTATTCGAACGCGGGGAAGTCATCCAGTCCCCAGGTGAACGGCAGCTCGACCAAATCAACTTCGCGGCCAAACTCGTAAGGCCCGTCTTCGTGCTGGCGATCGCCGGTGCGGCAGTAGTACGGCGAGAAGTCATCGCCCATCAAGCTCGAGTCGTACACGAAGCCGTGCTTGAGCAGCAGCGCGACCATGTGCGCGCTAAGCCCCGCGCCGGGTGATCGGTAGCCGACGGGCCGCTTGCCGGTGACGCGTTGCAGCACTTCATTGCCGCGCACGAGGATGCGTTCCTCGTCGGCCGCATCCTTGGGGCGCGAATGTAGGTAGCCGTGATTTCCAATTTCGTGGCCCGCGGCGACTACTTTCTCGACGACCGCCGGATATGTCTCGGCGGTGTGACCGGGGATGAACCAAGTGGCGCGCACGCCCCACTCGCGCAGCATTTCGAGGATGCGCAGTGCGCCGACGCGTCCGAACTCGCCGCGCGAGATCGCGCTAAGCGACGTCGCGCGGAAGCCGCCGATCCAGAGCGAGATCGCGTCGAAGTCGAAGCTCAGGCAGATCGCGACATTCTTCGCCATGGCATCCTCCCGTCGCCCCCCTGCTGCTGCCGCAGTCAAATACTGCGGCGGCGCGCGCGATGCAAAGGCGGCGAAGTGTCAGCTCTGGGGGTCACGCGGACGGCTTAGCGTCTCGAGTTTGTCGAGCCGCTCGCGGAGTTTCGTGTCGTCCTCGCGAAGTTTCTCGATATCTTCGCGCAACTTCTGGCCTTCCTCGACCCGGCTTCGCCCCTCGCTGATCGAGCGGATGGCCTCTTCGGCGCGGCGGACGATGCGTCCGTCGAGTTCGCGCTCTGCGAGGCGGCGCAGCGTCGCGAGCGCTTTGGAATCGCCGATATCTTCGAACGCGCCAGGCAGGCGCAGCCGCACCAGGAAGTCGCGGTCGTCCGCAAGCGGCGTCAGCAGATCGAGGATCTCTGCACGGCGGCTCTCGCGAAGTTCGCCGAACTTGGCAAGCGTGCCGATCGCGGCGACTCTGGTGCGCGGATGGCGTCCGTACTGTGACCAGCCGCGCGCGACATCGATCGCGCGATCGTCGCGCAGCTCCGCCATGCCGGCGAGCGAGTGCGCGCGGATGACGTCGAGATGCGAGTCGCGCTCCAGAGCGCGGGTGAGCGCGTCGAAGGCGCGCGCGTCGCGCGTGCGGCCGAGCGCCAATGCGGCTTCCGCCTCGACGAAGTAGCTCGCGTCGCCGCGCTCGAGCACTCCTGCCAGAGCAGCCGCGGCCTCCGCGTTGTTGCGAAATTGGCCGAGCGCACGGACCACGGCGCGCCGCGCTTTCGGATGACGCACGCCGAGCGCTTCGATCAGAGCCTTGAGCGCGCCGGAGGTGCGGATCTCGGCGAGCGCTGAAGCGGCATCAGCCTGCACGCCCCAGAATCGATCATTCAAGAGAGCGTCGCGCAAAGCGGTGGTTGCCTGGGGGCTTCCTTCCTTGCCGAGTTCGCGGGCGGCGTCAGCACGGCCGATGGCTTCAGGAGCGAGACGAAGCACCAGCTCGAGCGCCTCGCGGCTCCGCTTGTGCTTGAGCGTCTTGAGGACGTCAAAGCCCGGGTCGAAGCGCACCGCCTTCGGCGCCTTGTCGCGCGCGAAGTTGAAGCGGTGCTCGCGCTCGCGAATCTCGACGCGGTGGCGCGTCTCGACGCCGTCGGCGTCGATCAGTGCGATGGCCGTCTCGAATCGGAACAACGGCGTCGCGTCGCTGGTCTTGTGGGTCTGCTTGACGGTGACGGAAGCGAGTTTGTGCTTTTCATCGAACGAGGTCGAGACTTCGATCTCTGGATGGCCCTCTTTGTACACCCACTGGTCGAAGAACCAGTCGAGGTTGCGGCCGGTAGCGTCCTCGAAGGCCGTCTGAAGGTCCTGGGTGATTACGTTTCGGCCGCGATGGCGTGTGCAGTACAGATTGAGCGCGCGCAAGAACAGATCGTCGCCGACCGTGCGGCGCAGCATGTGGAGAACGAGGCTGCCCTTTTCGTAGAGGTGGCGATCGAAAAGCTCGATGGGCATCCGGTAGCGGTTGCATACCAACGGGCGGCGGTAGCGGTTGGAATCTTCGTCGAGATAGTTGGCGCGATCCTGACGCACATTCCACGCGAACTCGTCGGCGCCAAGATTCTCCTCGCACCAGAGTGCCTCGAAGTAGGTCGCGAAACCCTCGTTGAGCCAGGCGTGCGCCCAGTCGCGGCAGGTTACGAGATCGCCCCACCATTGATGGGCGAGTTCGTGCGCGACCAGCGGATCGCTCGAATGGTCGAGATGCGCACGCGCGTCGTGCAACGTGTCTGCGGTCTGCGTGGTGGCCGAGGTGTTCTCCATGCCTCCGAAAATGAAATCGGTGACGGCGACCTGTGCGTATTTTGCGTAGGGGTAGGGCACGCCAATCTTGCGCGCAAAGAACCGAATCATGTCCGGCGTGTTGCCGAACGCGCGCCGCGCGTCGTCTTCGCGGCCGCGATGAACATAGTAGAGAACCGGAACTTCGCCCGCGCGATCTTCGATCGTTACGAATTCGCCCGCGGCGAGCGACATGAGGTAGGCGGAGTGCAGAACGTCGTGCCGCCAGTGAAAGGTTCGCGTGCGCCGCGCCGCATCCTCGGTGGTCGCGATCAGCGCGCCGTTGGAGATCGCGATGAATTCGCGCGGAACGGCCGCGATGATTTCGCTGGTCACGCGATCGTTGGGGTAGTCGTAGCAGGGGAACCAGTAGCGCGAGTCCTCGTCCTCGCCTTGCGTCCACGCCTCAACGGGTTTGCCGGGATGCGCCTCGTCGGGACCGACGAAATAGAGTCCGCGGCGCGGGCATGCGGAGTAATCAATCGCAAGCTCAAGTTCCTCGCCCGCTCTGAGAGCCTGCGGCAGCGTGATGGAGAGCTTGCCGCCGTCGGTTTCGAATGCGCACGGCTGGCCGGCGGCACGGACCGAAGCAACTGACATTTCGATCGCGTCGAACTCGAGCTTCGCGACGCCGTCGACGATCGCGGCGAGACTATGGGTGGCGGTGCCGCCGACTTCGCGTCGCTCGAAGTCGAGCGAGACCTCCAGGCGGATGTGGCGGATGTCGACGACGCGGTCGCGGGGCCATTTTGGCTCAACATGGTCGGGCTGAAACGCGCGGCGGCCACGCGCGAAACGTGAAGTGAACGCATAGCGGTCGCCGGCTTGTTCGGCGACTTCATCGAGAAAGCGCGGCTTGTGCATGGTCGAGGATGCTAAGAGACCCCACCGTGCGCGCGCAAACGCGCGGCGCCCGCTGTTCTGCGGGGCGCATCGCGATGCGCCCCGCTGGTCATCCTGAACTCTTCAGCTCGCAAAGCCGAAATCGTTCAGGATCTGACTGGCGCGGGCTGCATCCGCGGCGAAGACCATCAGGCGTGGCGGGATCGCCGCGGCCAAAAAGAGACTGCCAATTCTCCCCGTGTGCGCGTCAAAGACGAACGCATCGATGCCCAAGTTTGCGAGTAACTCGCGCGCCATCTCAACCTCGCCGGGAACGTTGCACGCAAAGATTTTGACGAGATCGCCTCGTTCGCCTTTCGGGTCAGCCATGGCGATGGTCGTGTCGTTAGACAGCGGGCGACCGCCGAATCTCGCGGACGCGGTGGTAGAGAAAGAGCGCGCCGGCGAGCACGAAAAGCACCGCGATCACTTCGTGAAACCGGTGGAAGTAAGGCACCAATCCATCCCAGTTCTCGCCGAGTTTCATTCCCGCCCATGCGAGCGCGAGGCACCAGATGTATGAACCGACAAGAGTGTAAATGCTGAACGGCAGCAAGGGCATCCGCGCGACACCGGCGGGAAACGCGATGAACGTGCGCACAACCGGAAGCAGCCGCGCGATGAAAACGGCTGCCGAACCCCAGCGCGCGAAGAACCGGTCGGCGATTTCGATCTCATGCGGCGCAATCAACACCCACTTTCCGTAGCGGAGAAGAAACCAGCGCCCGCCGTTCGAGCCCGCATAGTACGCCGCGTACGAACCAAGGAGGCATCCAAGCGCGCCCGCCAGCGCGACCAGCTGCAGATCGAAGCGTCCGGTTGCGACCAGGTAGCCCGAAAACGGCATGATGATTTCCGACGGCAGCGGGATGCACGCGCTCTCGATGGCCATCATGAGAACGACGCCGGTGTAGCCGAGCGTCGAGATTGCGGTGATGACGAAGGCGGAGAGGGCGACGAGAATGCGCTCGATCATCGGGACTTGGGGCGTTGGCCGCGCAGCGACTGCCGCGTATACGCGGTTGGAATCGCGCCCCTGACAGGTTGACACGGCCTGCGCGCGAGATCGAGCGCGGTCAGGAAAAAAGCGCGCGATACTTGCCAGACCGGGGGTATGATGATAACTGCATATATGTTGAACGGATAAGCGACGGAATGCTCGAAGGCGAGCGCAAATCAAGGCGCGCGGTGCAATCGCAAGCGCCGGGCGGGAAGCGGATCAATCGGCACGGCGAGGAAGAAAAATGGCAAAAGACACGCTGACAATCACCGACAACCGCACCGCGAAGAGCTATGAGATCCCGATCGAAGAGGGCGGCGTCATACGCGCGTCGGCGCTGCGCCAGATCCGCGCCAGCCCCGATGACTTCGGGCTGATGTCATACGATCCCGCATTCACCAACACCGCGTCGTGCCGCAGCCGGATAACGTTCATCGACGGCGACAAGGGCATCCTGCGCTACCGCGGCTATCCGATCGAGGAACTCGCCGAGAAGAGCAACTACCTCGAGACCGCCTACCTGATCGTCAAGGGCGAGCTGCCCGACGTCAAGCATTTCCGGATCTGGGAGCACAACATCAAGATCCACACGATGGTGCACGAGAACATCAAGCGCTTCATGGACGGCTTCCGTTACGACGCGCATCCGATGGGCATGCTGGTGGGGACCATCGGCGCGATGTCGACGTTCTATCCCGATGCGAAAAATATCTTTGACCTTGAATCGCGCCGTCTGCAGACCCGAAGGCTGATCGGCAAGGTGCCGACCATCGCGGCGTGGGCGTACCGGCATTCGCGCGGGCTGCCGTACGTCTATCCCGACAACGATCTTAGCTACACCGGCAACCTGCTCGCGATGCTGTTCAAGATGACGGAGCTTCAGTACAAGCCCAACCCGGTGCTGGAGCGCGCGCTCGACGTGTTGTTCATCCTGCACGCCGATCACGAGCAGAACTGTTCGGCCAACGCGATGCGGTCGGTGGGAAGCTCGCAAGCCGACCCGTACGCATCAACCGCGGCCGCTGCCGCCGCGCTCTACGGGCCTTTGCACGGCGGCGCCAACGAGGCGGCGATTCGGATGCTGACGGAGATCGGTTCCAAGGAAAAAGTGCCGGCGATGGTGAAGAGCGTGAAGGCGGGCGAACGCAAACTGCAGGGTTTCGGTCACCGCGTGTACAAGAACTACGACCCGCGCGCGAAGATTCTAAAGCGCGTGGCGTACGAAGCGTTCGAAGTGACCGGCAAGAATCCGCTCATCGACATCGCGCTGGAACTGGAGCGAATCGCGCTGGAGGACGATTACTTCGTTTCGCGCAAGCTGTATCCCAACGTGGATTTCTACTCGGGGATCATCTACCAGGCGATGGGATTTCCGCTGGAGATGTTCCCGGTGTTGTTCGCGATACCGCGTACCTCGGGATGGATGGCGCAGTGGGCGGAGATGGTTCGCGATCCCGAGCAGAAAATTGCGCGGCCGCGCCAGGTTTATTTCGGCGAGCAGCTTCGCAACTACACCAGGATCGAGTCGCGGCCCGAACCGGTGATGCGCGAAGACGCAGTCAGCGAGGCGATCTAGCGCGGGGCCGCTACCGAGCGATGGAAAAAAGGCACGTATTGCGGTTGACTCGCGGGTGCGATAACCCGTTCTAAGTCATGCACAGGCTGTTGAAATACGCGCCGTCCGCGGTTGCCGCGCCCGCGCGCTTGACTAGGCTTCACACTGCCGACGCGGGTTAGCGGGCGATGCCGGACAAGCGCGGGGGTCCTTCGGACGGTCCGGCTTCGACGCCGGAATATGTCGCGCACTATGAACGGTGGGCGGCCGAAATGACGGGGGACAAGGATACGAGCCCGGAGAACAGGGGCGAACAGGCCGATTTGCGCGGACCACGGGAGGAGGCGCGAGAGATACGTCAGTCGGCGCGCAGCGCGGCGCGTCGGGGGACGGTGGGTGCGGTGACGCTGGGAGTGGTGGCGGTAGCGCTGACGGCACTGGTTACGAAGTTTGCCCGGCAGGCCGACACGGCGCCTGCGTCGCCGAGCCCGGCAATGTCCATGGGCGCGCCCGCGCCCGCGGCGGCAATCCAGAGCACGGGCGCCGATTCGATCTTCTTTCTAATCCTCCAAGACCCGCCCGCGCGAGCGGTGGCGCAACGCCCGGACGAAATCGAAGGCCGGGCGCGAGCCGCGCTCGAGCGCCGAGGCTTCTACACGCTTGGCGTGTCGGCAAGCCGAAGCGGCGATCTCTACGTGGCGGGGCCGGCCTATGGCGATTCCGAGGTGCGCGAGATAAAGCGGATCGCGTCGGCAGTGGCCGGCGTCAGGCGCGCCCACTTTCTTCATCCCGAAATGCGCCCAACCGAAGGTCCGGTGTATCTGGGAGCGCGCACGGCGTCATCGCCGAGCGTATGGGGCGCGACGGTCGTGGCAGTGACACTGGGCTCGCCGGCGGAGCGCGCCGGAATATTGCCGGGCGACATCATCAAGCGTCTTGGTCTCGCGACGATCGGAGACGCGTCGGAGCTCGAGACTGTGCTCGCGACTCGTGCGCCGGGCGACCGCGTGAAGGTAGGGCTCAGGCGTGACGGCCACGAGCTGTTCGTGATCGTGCGCCTCGAAGACACGGCGCAACTCGCGCGGAACTGAAGTCACGCGCGCTCGGCATAGCGCGGCTTGCGCTTCTCGATGAACGCCCGCGCACCCTCCTCGAGGTATCCCGCGCGCACGCATAACACCTGATTGCGATCCTCGATGGTGATTGCCTGCTCAAGCGAGCCGGCGTCGGCGGCAGCCCACATGCATTCCTTGGTGAGCCGCAAACCGAGCGGCGACGTTTCAACCATCTCCTGCGCGAGCTTGGCAGCCGTTGCGTCGAGTTGATCGTCAGGCACCACCTCAGAGACGAGGCCGGTGCGGAGCGCGCGTTCCGCGTTGATGAAGCGGCCGGTCAGCAAAAGCTCCGCCGCGACCGACATGCCCACGGCGCGCGGCAGGTGGTAGCTGACGCCCATGTCGCACGCGGTGAGTCCGATGCGGATGAAGGCCGCATTGAATCGTGCGGATTCGCCCGCGATGCGCACGTCGCACGCAAGCGCGAGTGCAAAGCCGCCGCCGGCAGCGGGACCGCGGACCGCCGCGATAAACGGCTGCGGAGCGCGCCGCATCATCACCGTCAAATCGCTCATCCGCCGCTGCATCTCGAACGTCCCGGTCGTGGACGCCCCGATACTGCTGTCGCCGCGATTCTGTTCCTTCAGGTCCAGCCCCGCGCAGAACGCCCGTCCCGCGCCGCGCATCACGACCACCCGGGTCTCGTGGTCGGCCGGGAGCTTGCGCAGAAAATCCTCGTACTCGTTGACCAACTGCGCGCTGAGCGCATTGAGCGTGTGCGGCCGGTTGAGGGTCAGCCACAGGACCGAGCCTTCGCGTTTGAGTTCGAGCGTCTGGTAATCCATCGGATAAATCTCCGTAGCGCCGGTGCGCGCATGCGTGACCTGCATTGCACGGCGCGTGAATTTGGCGCCGTGATGGCCGCAACCATAACGCGAAGCGCATGGCGCGCGCCAAACGCGGAACACTGCACGGCCCGGTCCAATCGCGCGGCTTGACCGGAACATCAGGCGTGCGACCGCCGCATTTGACAATCGCGCAAACAACCTAGTAGCTCACTCACAAACGACGAGTTCGGAGTTTTTCGGGCGATGCCGACCAAGTACATCGAAGTCAGCGGTCATACGACCTATTTTCACTACGCGGGGCAGACCACGCTGCCCGGCGTGGCGCCGGATTTCTCGCGCGGACGAACCTTGGTGCTCGTTCACGGCGCGGGTTCCAACGGCCACGCGTGGCACCACCAGATCGACGCGCTCGCCGCGGCGCACAGCCCTATCGCGCTCGACCTCCCCGGCCACGGGCGCTCGGCGAGTGTCGAGGGACTCGCGACAGTTGGAGACTACTCGCAATTCGTCGCGGCGTTTCTCGACGCGCTCAGGATAAAGTCGGCGGTCCTTGGCGGCCGTTCGATGGGCGGCGCAATCGCCATGGATTTCGCGCTGCGCTATCCCGTGCGCGTCGAGGCGCTCGTACTGGTCGCGACGGCCGCGAAGTTCCCGATCACCGCTGACAGACTCGCGGCGCTCAAGGCGGTCACGATGGGTCGCGCGCCGCAGGCATTTGTGACCGACGGCTACGCGCAGAAGACGGTCAAGGAGAAATTCGACGTTGTGCGCGAGGGATGGATGGAGCAGATCAAGACCGACCCGCGCGTGCGCTACACGGATATGGTCGCATGTTCCAATTGTGACCTGACGGAACAGATCGCCAAGATCGACAAGCCGACGTTGATTCTCGCGGGAGCTGAGGACCAGGGCACGAGCCCGGCAGCCGCGGAGTTCATCAAGAGCAAGATTCGCGGCGCGAAACTAATCGTGCTCCCCGACGCCGCACACAACATTCCCAACGAACGTCCCGAGGAAGTGAACGCGGCAATTGAACAATTCCTCGCGGAGTTGAAGTAAGGGCCGACTAATGAGTCTCAAGCGCAAGGCAGCAATCGCCGGGGTGTACGAACATCCGACTCGCTTCGCACCCGACAAGAGCATGTTCCAAATCATGGCGGAGAGCGCGCGCGGCGCAGTCGAGGACGCCGGCCTCAGGTTCAAGGACGTGGACGGCCTGTTCAGCACCGGGATCGGCTTCGGCGGGATGGGGATCGTCGGCTTCGCCGATTACATGAACATGACGCCCAACTATCTCGACTCGACGTCGATCGGCGGTTCATCGTTCGTCGCGCACACCGCGCACGCCGCCGCTGCAATCGCAGCGGGTCTGTGCGAAGTCGGTCTGGTCGTGTACGGGTCGACCGCGGCGTCATCGCGGTTCGCGATCGGCACCGGCGGCGGCGGCGGAGGCGGCGACATACCCGACCAGTACGAAGCGCCGTTCGGTCCAACGACCGTGGGCGCTTACGCAATGATCGCGCAGCGCCACATGCATGATTACGGCACCACCGCGGCGCAGCTCGCCGAGATCGCGGTCACCATGCGCCTGCACGCGTCGATGAATCCGCAGGCGAAGTATCGCGATCCGATTACGGTCGAGGACGTGCTCGCGTCGCGGATAATCTCATCGCCGCTTCATCTGCTCGACTGCTGCATTATCTCCGACGGCGGCGGCGCCGTGATCGTCACTTCCGCGGAGCGCGCGCGCGATCTCAAGAACAAGCCGGTCTATCTATTGGGCGCCGGCGAGACGGCGCGCCACGCTGCGCGCGGCAAGCGCGATTTTCTGGAGATTGCGGCGGCGCAGTCGGGACGGCTTGCATTCGAGCGCGCTGGCGTCGCGCACAAAGACATCGACATGGCGATGATTTACGACTCGTTCACCATCACGGTGCTGACGACGCTGGAGAACCTGGGGTTCTGCAAGCGCGGCGAGGGCGGCGCATTCGTGACGGGCGGGCGGCTGCGTTTCGACGGCGACTTCCCGATCAACACCGACGGCGGCGGTCTGTCATCGAACCATCCGGGGATGCGCGGAATCTTTCTGGTGATCGAGGCGGCCAGGCAGCTTCGCGGCGAATGCGGTCCTCTCCAGGTCAAGGATTGCAAGACGGCGCTGGTGCACGGCACCGGCGGCGCGCTCGGGACCCGGCATTCGGGCGCGACGCTGATTCTGTCCAATCAGTAGCAGGGCGGCGATTTCAATGGCTGATCAACAGGCGGTCAAGTACAACAAGCCTCTTCCGCATATCGACGAAGAGAACCGGCCGTGGTGGGAGGCGCTCAAACGTCACGAGTTGTACGTGCAGCGCTGCCGCGACTGCGGCGAGCTGCGCTATTACCCGCGCGCGCAGTGCACCGAGTGTCTGTCGCCGAAGACCGAGTGGCTGAAGTGCTCGGGACGCGGGAAGGTTTACACGTTCACGGTGACCAACCAGAACCAGGCGCCCGGATTTCGCGAGTCGCTGCCTTACATCATGGCCTACGTCGAGCTGGACGAAGGGCTCAAAATGTTGACCAACATTATCGACTGCCGCCCCGAAGAGGCTAAAATAGGGATGCCCGTCGAGGTCGTATACGATGACGTCACGCCGGAGGTGACGCTCGCGAAATTCCGCCCGGCGAGGTAAGGACCAGAGCCTGGTGAGTACAGTTATTGATCTGCATTGTCACAGTGAAGCCTCGGAAGACAGCCGCGCACCGGTAGAGGCGTACCTCAACTGGATCAAGCTGCGTCATGCGGAGCGACCGGTTGACGGAATCGTCCTGACCGAGCACCGTCAGTTCAATCGCGCCGCGGACTACCGCGCACTCGAGGACAAGTTCGGCGTGATGGTGCTGCGTGCGTCGGAGGTCGAGACGAACTACGGACACATGCTCCTGTTCGGGGTCAATGACGGCATCCTCAAGCGTTTCGACTTCGCGAACATACGGCTGGACGCGCAGGCGCTGATCAACGAAGCGCAGCAGATGGGCGGCGTCGTGGTGCCGTGCCATCCCGGGCGTCCCAACATCGGTCTGTGCGAGCATTACGAGAACAAGCCGCCGCTCGAAAACGTAGTCGCGGTCGAGATGTTAAACGGCGGCTCGCGCAAGGGCGAGGACGAACGCACCGAGGAACTCATCAAGCGTCACGGTTACGCCGCGACCGGCGGCTCGGACAGCCACTTGGTGAGCCTGATCGGACTTTGCGCGACGCGCTTTGTCGCGGACATCAAGACGATTGACGAGCTGGTGCGCGAGCTCAAGGGCGGACAGTACGAGCCGGCGGACTTTCGACCGCGGCGCCACCCGGTGCATCGCGCGGTTGCAGTCGAGTCGAAATAGCGATGGCAGTCAATTTCGATCCGGCAATCATCAACAAGGTATTCGAAGTCACCAAGCCGGTGCATGTCAGCGCTGAACACATCAGAAAGTTCTGCGAGGTGACGAGCGAGACCAATCCGCTTTTCACTGACGAGGAAGCCGCAAAGAATGGACCCTATGGCGGGATTGTCGCGCCGCCGGCGTTCGCGGTGACGTTTCGCAACGGCCGCCACTTCTTCACCCACGTGCCGCGCTACGGGCATGGAGGATTCGACGCGGGCAAGGACGTGGAGTTCGTCTCGCCGATTCGGCCCGGCGATGAGGTCACGCTGAGCTCGCACGTAAAGGAAATCTACGAGAAGACCGGGCGAAGCGGCACCATGGTGTTCGTGGTGGTGCGTTCGACACTGAAGAACCAGCGCAACGAAGCGGTTGCACACATCGACCACCGATTCATGAGCCGAACCTGAACGGCGACCAACAGAGCATCATGTGAAGAAATTCGAAGATCTCCACATCGGCGATACGCTGGGGCCGCTCCAGCTGTCCGTCAGCAGAGACCAGACGCGCGCCTACGCACGGGCGTTTGCGCTCGATGCGCCGCGCTTCACCGACGATGAGGGCGCGCGCAAAGAGGGACTGCCCGGCATGATCCTGCCGGGCAATCTGAGCCTGTCGCTCCTGACCAAGTTGCTGACGGATTGGATCGGAGAGAGCGGCGCGAAGTTGATGAGACTGGGGACGACCTACCGCCAGCCAGTACAGCCGGATCAGACGCTGACGCTGCAAGGGTTCGTGACCAACGCGAATGCCGCCGACCGGTCCGCGGAGATCGACGTGTGGATCGAGACTGCGGAAGCCGACCGGCTCGTGATCGGCACCGCGACGGTGCAGTTCCCGGCGGCGAAGTAGCCGCGCGCACGGTCGTCAGCCCACAGTTCTGAGTCCCTCGACGATGTTGCGGCGCAACGCCGTGACCGCCGGGATCAAGCTCGAGACAAATCCGATCAACGCAGCCACCAGCATGCTGAGCACGATGACGCGCGTCGAAAGTCTTAGCAGGCGATCCGCTAGAAGTCCCAAGCCTGAGAGATATGGAATCATCTTGAAAACGCCCCAGGCCGCCGCGCAGCCGAGCGCGCCGCCGACCCCTGCGATGATGACCCCCTCGGCAACCAGCGGAGCCAGGATGGCCGCGCGGGTGAACCCCAACGCGCGCATGACAGCGAATTCGTTGCGGCGTTCGCGCACCGACATCGCGGCCGTGTTCGCCGCGACCATGCCGATAGTAACGATGACGATGAACGCCAACACCTCAACGACGTCGAACAGCACGCGGTATTCGCTGACCCGCGCCTGCGCCATCGAGAACTCGGACTGCGTCTGGGTTTCCGCCGACGAGTTTGCGAAGGTTTCGTCGACCGCCGCTATCACCGCGGGAATCGCGTCAGTGTTGTCCACCTTGACCCAGAAGATATTCGCGGTGCCCGGTCGTCCGAGCAGTTCATCAAGGTAATCGCGGCGGAATATCACGGCGTAGTCGATTCCGACGCCGGTGAGCGTACCGGCGATCGTAAGCTCCACGTCGACCGGGTAGGTCACACCGCGAAGCGTGACCTTATCGCCGATCCGCCAGCCGTAGCGCTTGAGCAGCGCCGCACCCATCAGCGCACCCGTGCGGCTGCGCTGAAATTCCTTAGCGCTCTGGGCAGTGATGCCGAAGTCGGGCCACATCTCATTCACCGGCCCCGGGTCGACGGCCATGCCCGCCACCTGCGAGTCGGGATCGCGGTAGTAGCCCATGAAGATGCTTGCCGCCATGACCGTCTCGACGTGCGGCACTCCACGAATACGCGTCGCATATGCTTGCGGCAGCACGTAAAAGTAGCTGGCCTTCGCAGACACGACGAGTCTTAGTGAGCTGACGCGGTCGCGCAGCAGCTCGTTGACCACCTCGGGCATGCTTATCAGCGCCGCGAAGATGAAGAGCGATACCGCGACGGAGACGAGGGTGAGTAGAGTTCTGCGCTTATTGCGGAGCAGATTGCGGATGATGAGAGGCAGGAGTTTCATCGACGCCGCAGCACGATCCTACGCCGGCGGCAGTAGGGTTGAAATGGGAAGGAATTGCGTTGCGCTCGCTATGCCACCGCGCGCAGCCCGTCCGAAATGTTGCGCCGGGTCGCACCGAGCGCGGGAATCAGCGCGCTCAGCATGCCCATCGTTGCCGCGATCGCGAGTCCGGCGCCGACGATCGTCGGGGGAACGCTGAGCGCGAGCGCGAGTGGTCCCAACGCGGTGGAATTTAGCGCCACAAACTTGAATAGCAGCCATCCGAGCAGGCATCCGAGCGCGCCCCCAACCAGGCCCATTACGAGGCCTTCGCCCACCAGCGAGGCGAGAATCAGGCGGCGCGGAAAGCCGATCGCGCGCAACACTGCGATTTCGGGTTGGCGCTCGCGGATCGACATCGCCGCGGTGTTGGCCGCGACCAGGCCAATCGAAATCAGGACGATCACCGCAAGCACCTTCGCGATGTCGAGCAGCGCGTGGTAGTTCGAGGCGGCGGTGATGAAAAACGCCGCCTCAGACTCCGTTTCGGTTTCAGCTGACGAGTTTCGGAAGCCGTCGTCGATCGACGCGATGACCTGCGGGATCGATTCCGGCCCGTCAACCTTGACCCAGAAGAGGCTCACGACGTCGCTGATGCGGAGCGATTCATGCAGATAGTCGCGGCGGAAAACCAGCGCCACGGGGGGCGCGCGATCGCCGAGAGTTCCGACGATCTCCAACTCGAGGTTGATGGGATGGATGATGCCGCGCAAGATAATGCGTTCGCCGATTTTCCACTTGAAACGATCCATGAGCGCGTCGCCGGCCAATGCGGCCATGCGATTTGACTTGAATGCACGCGCCTCAGCCGGAGAGATGCCCCAGTCGGGCCACATTTGGTCGATTTCTTCCGGATCAACGCCAAAGTTCGGGAACAGTTCCGCAGGGTCGCGATAGACGCCCGCGAACAGCGTAAACGCCGCGACATTTTGGACGTGCTTGGTGGCGCGGATACGCTCGCGGAACGCCTCGGGCAGCGGATAAAAGATTCCGGCTTTGCTGTGGACCAGCAGGCGCTGCGTCGATTGCCGATCGTGCAGGAAGCGGTCGAAAACCGCGGGGACGCTCATCAACGAGGAAAAGATGAAGAGCGAGACGGCGATGGCGAGCGTGGTGAGCAGGGTGCGGCGGCGGTTGCGCCGGAGGTTGCGTTCGATGAGCCGCAGGAACTTCACGCTCGGCTATTCCCCCACCTTGGCGGCGCGTGCGCCCGTGTGCCCGCCACGGCTCGCGCCGAATGGCGCGTTCCCGTTGGTCAGAGAGTCGCGCCGCGAAACGGCTCGTCGCGCGACGGTGGAAACTTGATCAGGTTGAGCGCCCAGAGCCGCGCCTGCCGTAGTGCTTCCTCGGCGCGCTTGAACAGCCGCTCCCGTTGCATCACGCCCCACACGTACACGTCAACCGATGGTTCGTCGGAGAGCGTGATGTCGATCATCCAGTCCTCGAGTTCGGGCCCGCACACCAGCAATCTGACCAGGCGGCCGTGGTCGATGACGATGCCGCGCGCTTCGCGCGGGATCTTGAATTCGTCCTTGATGCGTTTGACGAGATGCGCCGGGTAGTGCTCCTCGGTCATCGGCAGGTACGCCCAGTCGCCGACCGGCGGATTAACCTGTTGGGCGATGCGGAGATTGTTGTCGGTCAGGTCTTCCTTGGCCTTGTCCTGATCGTAGTCCTTCGCGACCACGTAGAAAGTCATCGCGACCGGGAGCTTGGGCATCTCGGCCTCGGACTTCGCGCGCTTGGGTTTCTTGACGGTGGTTTCGACCCACCAGCGATTTTCGACGTTGGGCTTGTGCGCCATGGGGTCAGCAGTGGCCCATCAGCGGCGCGACTTAGTGGCCCGGCGCGAGATGGCACGGCGCGGCGCAACTGCGCGGCGTCGCAGGCGCCGGACTCGCGACGGCGCCGCCACACGGCGTGCACCGGCAGAAAGGTGCCGCGAAGGGCGGCGTGCGCGCGTCAAGGCGCGGCGCGCGCTGCGACCGTTGCGCCGCGCCGCGGTGCGCAGTCCGGTCACCATGCGGCGCGAGAACAAGTCGGCCTTGCGCTCCGCGTCGGTCCAGTAAAGAAAGTGCGCCATTTCGTGATAGATCATCTGCACCCACATCCGCTCGCTATTGTACACGCGTCCGCGCTTCCAATTCTCGGGGTGCACCAGGTGGACCCGGCCGTCGTCGTAGGTCTGGCCGCCGCTCTTGCCCCAGTCGAGGTACTCGAACCAGCGGATTCGCGGCCGCTTCACGCCATAGAAACGGCAAAGTGCCGAGACCGCGCGCGCAAACGAGGCGGTGCGATGCGAGCGGAAGAAATCGACCAGCTTGCGATCGATCTCGCGTCTCTGAACGATGGGCGGCACGATCATTTTCACGTAGCAGGAAACCTCCGGAGAGCGGTGAGGGGGGATCATACGAGGGTGTCGTTTCGGGCGTCAATGATGCAGAAAGCCCCTCGGGGAGAGGGGCTTTTTTGCGTTAGGCGCGGACGCAGCCGCGGCCGAATGCGCCGTCGCTTTAGCGGCCGCTGTGCCGAGAACCTCGTGCGTGGAAATCGATCTCTGTGAGCGCGCGCCGGACCCGCGACAGACTCAGTCACACTGCGCGAAGTGCAGCCGATCCGAGACTCAGCGCTGGAATGAATGCAGCCGCCGTTGCGGCCGGCGATTGCCGCGGCGGCGCACGCGGTTGAGGGTGAGGCGTTGCACGCGGCTCGCTTCCTTGAGACGGAGCCGCAGCGGAGTGATGCGCGTCGTACCCGGAGGCGCCGATAACAATGCGGTGAGCCGGCGGCGAAGTGCGTCCGCATCGATCCCAAGCGCGTCGCATACACTGTCGAACGCGAGCGGGCAAGCGACTCCCTTCGTGAATATCCAATCCGCGGCTTCAGTGAATGACGCGCGTTTGCGCGCGCTGGAGGAGTTGTGACCGTCCTGGATAATGTTGATCGCGTCGGCAAGAACCGCGAGCATCAGGCGCTGCTCGCTGGTTAGCGAGTGCCTACCCATTAGCTCAAAGAACTGGCTGCGCAGAATTACATCAGGGAAGGGACGCGTCTCACGAGCGTTGATGGTTCGCTGAGCGTTGTTCATGACTCAGCGATCGCCCCCGATGAGAGGGAATGTGCCGCGAAAAAATTTGATAGCGCACGCGCAAACCACCGAACGTCCTCCTCTGGCGGCGAGCGGGTCGAAGTAGGTGAATTAGAGGAGCCGCAAGCGGAAACTAGTGCGAACGTAGTACCTTTGCAAGTGCGAAAAATAGTCGTGCCGCTCCATCGCGACCTAAAGATAAGCAGGGATGGCCTGAGAACTAGCTGTGGATAAGATTTGGACACGCCAACGCGAGCGCCTAGCGCGCCGAAGCGGTCGCCTCAATGTGCGCGCCGAAGCGCTGCCTGCCCAGCCGCAGCGTCATTTGGTATAGTCGTCACGAAGTCGGGTAAGACGGCTCGCCCGCGACGAGAACAGCGGCGCACACCAAGAGCTGCGGGGCGGTTTGGTCCCGCGAGGGAGCAAGTCAATGGCTGATTTCTACGGCAAAGAGACAAGCAAGTTCCTGCGCAAGCTCAGGCAGCACTCACCGGA
This sequence comes from uncultured Binatia bacterium (SeqCode), assembly GCA_964429575.1. Taxonomy (GTDB): domain Bacteria; phylum Desulfobacterota; class Binatia; order Binatales; family Binataceae; genus CAYSCX01. The sequence goes on from CAYSCX010000001.1 coordinate 16,833, forward strand.
TCAATTTAAGGGATTCCTCGAATTCGACCAGGCTGTGTTCAAGGACGGCGCGATACCGTCCAAGACCAAGGAGTTGATGGCGATCACGGCGGCACATGTCACGCAGTGCCCGTGGTGCATCGACGCGCATGTGTCGCGCGCAAAGGAAAAGGGTTGCACCGACGAAGAGATCGCGGAGGCAGTGTGGGTGGCGGCGGCAATGCGCGCGGGGGCGGCGTTCAGCCACGGCGCGATCGCGATGGCGGTCGCTGACGAGCACAAGCACTAAAGACCCGAAGCGACGGCGGTCCGGGATGGCGGAGATACACAACGGCGCGCGCAAGACGCGTCAGATCGATATCGGCGGAACGAAGGTCGGCGGCGGCGCACCGATCATCGTGCAGTCGATGTGCGCGACGCGCACGATGGACGTCGATCAGACGATCGCGCAGACGCATCAGCTTGCGAAAGCCGGCGCGGGCATAGTTCGCATCGCGCTCGACAGTGAAAAGGAAGTCGCGGCGCTAAAGGAGATTCGCGCGCAGACCAAGGGCGTCGTGCTGTCGGTGGATCTCCAGGAAAACTACAAGATCGCCGGCAAGGTCGCGCCGCACGTCGACAAGATTCGCTACAACCCCGGCCACCTGCATCACATCGAGAAGAAGAAAACGATCGAGCAGAAGGTGAAGTGGCTCGTCGAGGTGGCGCGCGACAACAACGTCGCGATTCGCATCGGCGTCAACTGCGGATCGGTCGCGCCCGCGTTTCTCGACAAGTATCCCGGTGATCAGCTCGCCGCGATCGTCGAGTCGGCCGTCTATCACTGCGAGTTGATGGACCAGTTCGGCTTCGAGCGCTACGTGGTGTCGCTCAAGGACTCGGATCCGGCGAAGGTCGTCGAGGCGAACCGGCGCTTTGCGGAGCGCCGTCCGGACGTGCCGCTGCATTTGGGCGTCACCGAAGCGGGCCTCCCGCCAGACGGAATCATCAAGACGCGGATCGCATTCGAGAAGCTGCTTGCGCAGCACGTGGGCGACACGATTCGGGTGTCACTGACGCTGCCGAATGATCGCAAGCACGAGGAAGTGATCGTCGGCCATAAGATAGTCGAGGACGTCGCGGCGGGGCGCTTCATCTCGGTGCCCGACTTCGGCAAGGGCCTCAACATCATCTCATGTCCGTCGTGCTCGCGAGTCGAAAATGAGAAGTTCGTCGAGTTGGCAGAGCAGGTCAAGGAGCTTACGACCTACGCCAAGCAGCACCGCATCACGATCGCCGTGATGGGTTGCCGCGTGAACGGACCGGGCGAGACCGATGATGCCGATCTTGGATTATGGTGCGGTCCGACAACGGTGAACTTGAAGCGGAAGGATCGGAAGCTCGGCAACTTCAGATACGACGATGTGCTGGGTCGGCTGCGCGTCGAGCTGGACAAGCTGATCGCGGAGCGCGCGTCAGCGAATTAGCGCGCCGTCCGGCGAGTCAATTCAAGATCGGGATTCCCTTCGACAAGCTCAGGGCAGGCTTTCGCGGAGTTTACCCTGAGCGAACGCGAAGGGCAGACTCCGCTCTGAATGACAAAGGGGGCGCGCGGCGAACGTCTGCTGATTCAGCCGGTGCGACCCTCACCCGCGCGCGACTATTCGTCGCGCGCGGCCTCTCCCCGAGGGAGAGGCGAAGAGCGCCGGGTCAGATCTTCTGGTTGGTCTTGCGCCAGTCGGCGAGGAAACGTTCCAGCCCCAGGTCCGTCAGCGGGTGATGCAACATCTGGCGTATCACTGCGAACGGCACCGTCGCGACGTGCGCGCCGCATTCCGCCGCGCGCAACAGATGCGTCAAGTTGCGCACCGACGCGACCAGCACCTGCGCCGGGTAGTCGTAATTCTTGAGAATGCGCACGATGCTTTCCGCAACCTCGAAGCCGTCCTCGCCGATGTCATCGAGGCGCCCGATGAACGGTGACAGATACGTCGCACCGCATTTTGCCGCCGCAAGCGCCTGCAGCGGTGTGAAAATCAACGTGACGTTAACTTTGATGCCGCGTTTGGAGAGCGCGAGGGTCGCCTTCAAGCCCTCAACGATGAGTGGACACTTGACGACGATGTTGGGATGGATGCGCGCGAGCTTCTCACCTTCCTCGAGCATCGCGGACGCCTCGGTCGCGACCACTTCGGCGCTGATCGGACCGTCCACGATGTCGCAAATCTCGCGCAGCACCTCTTCGTAGGGCCGCCCGGCCTTGGCGATGAGACTCGGGTTGGTGGTGACGCCGTCGACCAGTCCCCAGCTGGCGGCTTCGCGAATTTCATTCACGTCAGCGGTATCGATAAAAAACTTCATCTCCACTCCACCTCCCGTTTGGCCGGCGCGGGCCGCAGCAGATCGGCGCGCGCAAGCGAGACGCGATGCGGCGACTTGAGCGACGCGAGCAGCTCCGAGATCGATGAATTCAGCTTCGGATGAATGAGCGTCGGCGCAAGTTCGGCCATCGGCGCAAGAACGAAGCGCCGCTCGTGCAAGCGCGGGTGCGGCACCTTGAGCTTGCGCGTGTCGATGGTTTCGTTGTTGAAGAACAGCAGGTCGAGGTCGATGATGCGCGGACGGTAGTTTCCGCGCGCGCGCGGGCGCCGACCCTTGATCGGCTTGCGACCCATCGACCGCTCGATGGTCAGCAGCCGCTTCACGAGCGCCTCAGCGGTGATTTCGGTGGCCAGCTCGACTACCCCGTTCAGAAAGGCGCCCTTGAGATCGGGGCCGACCGGCTCGGTTTCGTACACCGACGATTGGCGCACGATGACCGACTCAGGGATCTCCTGAATCCGCGCAACTGCCTCGCGGTAGTTGGCGGCGCGATCGCCCAGGTTGGTACCTATACCGATGAAAGCCCGATGGGGCATTCTCTGCCGTTAGAGCCGCAGCGCTTTCAACCTTTCCACAGCCTCATCCAACCGCGCGGTCGCGACCGTAAGCGCAAACCGCACGTATCCTTCGCCACCTTTGCCGAAACCGGAGCCGGGGGTAATGACAACGCCCGCTTCCTTCAGCACGCGCTCGGTAAACGACACCGAACTGTAACCCTTTGGAACTTGCGCCCAGACATAGAAGGTCGCGCGCGGGACATCGCACGCCAGTTCCATCGCGCGCAGTGCGGCGACCAGCTTGTCGCGCCGCTCCTGGTAGATCGCGCAGTACTTGCGAAGCGTGGTGTCTTCGCTGTCGAGCGCGGTGATCGCCGCCTCCTGCACCGCCTGGAACGGACCCGAGTCCATGTTGGTCTTGACGCGCCCCAGCGCGCCGACCAGGTTTGCATTGCCGACCGCAAAGCCGATGCGCCAGCCGGTCATCGAGTGGGTCTTCGAGAGCGAATGGAACTCGATTGCGCACTCGCGAGCCTCGGGCACCTCGAGCACGCTCGGCGCGCGATATCCGTCGAATGCGATCTCGGAGTACGCCAGGTCGTGCGCGAGGATGATGTTGTGCCCCAGGCAAAACCGCACCGCGTCGCGAAAGAACGCGAGATCGACGGTCGCGGAGGTGGGGTTGTTCGGATAGTTGAGCCACAACAGCTTCGCGCGGCGCGCAACTTCCGCGGGAATCGCAGCAAAGTCGGGGCGGAAACCCGCCTCGCGCCGAAGCGTCATGAAGTACGGCTCGCCCGAATTGAAGACGGTGCCAGAAAAGTACACCGGGTAGCCCGGGTCGGGTATCAGGACGATATCGCCGGGGTCGACGACCGCGGTCGCGAAATTCGCGATGCCTTCCTTGGAGCCGATCAGCGCGCACGCCTCGCTGGCGGGGTCGATAGTCACGCCAAAACGGCGTTGATACCAGCCTGCCGCGGACTCGCGAAGCCGCAGGAGACCCTCGTAGTCGGGGTAGCGATGATTGACGGGATCGGCCGCCGCACTCTGGAGCGTCTCGACGATATGCGACGGTGTCGGCAAATCGGGGTCGCCGATGCCGAGACTTATGACGTCAACGCCTTCGTTCTGGACTTCTTTCTTGAGGCGGTCGAGTTCAGCGAACAGGTAGGGCGGAAGTAATCCCAGCCGAGACGCGGTTTTAATCTGCACCTGGTCGGTTGCCCTAATCGCGCGAAGTAGGAACGAAAATAACACACTTTGGAGGGGCCCGAAACTACGAAGCGTGGGGTGCACGCGCCCAAGCTCCGCATCAATCCACAGGGGGCGCGCATCATCCGGGTGAATTCTGAACTTGCCGGTGACCGCGTGTGAACTCGGCTCAGAGTCCGAGCACGTCGCGCATCGAGTAAACCCCCGGTTTCTGCCGCTCCACCCACGCCGCCGCGCGAAGCGCCCCGCGCGCCAGCGACTCGCGGCTTTGCGCGCGATGCGTCAGCTCAAGCCGCTCGCCCTGCCCGCCGAATATCACCGTATGATCGCCAACTGCGTCGCCCGCGCGCATCGCGAGCACCGCGATCTTGCCGGCCGGCCGGACGCCGGTGACACCCTCGCGGCCGAACACCGCATTGGAGTCGAACTCCTGGTTGCGCGCGCGCGCGATCGTTCGGCCCAACGCGAGCGCGGTGCCGCTTGGCGCGTCGACCTTCGTACGATGGTGAATCTCGACGATCTCGGCGTCGAAGTCGGGAAGCATCGCCGCGACCTCCTCGACGATTCGGGTCAGCACGTTGACGCCGACGCTCATGTTGGGCGCGAGCACCGTGCGTGTTCGCGCGGCGAATGCGCGAGCTTGCGCATCCATCTCGGCGCTGAAGCCGGTCGAGCCGACCACGATGGCGGCGCCATTTCGTGCGGCTACTTCGAGATGTTCGAGCGACGCGGCAGCAGTCGTAAAGTCGAGAGTGACGGTGTCGGCCCGCGCGACCGAGCCGTAATCGTCGGTTATCTTGATGCCGAGCGCTCCAACGCCGGCGACTTCGCCCGCGTCGGAGCCGAGCGCCGGTACTCCGCGCGCCTCGACCGCACCGGTGAGGCGGTGCGAGCGATCCTGCGAAATCAGCGAGACCAGCAGCCGCCCCATGCGGCCTGCGGCGCCGGCGACGACCAGGTTGGCCATACGAACGCTATGCGGCGGGAGCGGCCGGTTCGCCGGCTGCCGCGGGCGCCGGGGCCGCGCCGGGTGCGGCGCCCTTACCCGTCTTGGCGGCGTGGTGCTCTTGGCAGAGGCTGCCGCGGAATCGATGCTTGCGGCACTTCTCGAACGTGCAGATCTTGTAGCGGGGCTTGGGCATCTCGCCACGCGTCCACAAGCGGTAGTGCTTGCGGCAGTAGCCTTTCGCGAACGCCTGGCGCGCGCATTCGGTTGCTTTGCAGGTTCCCTTGTTTACCATCAGCCGGATTTTCGGTTGTGCGCTCTGATTTGAGTCTCGGACTCAGCGATGGTTCGACCATAGCTTGCGGCGCAATGACTTCATAGAGGGTTGGAGCGTCGCAGATCTCGCAATTGGATGTGCGTGCCTCATGTAGAATCTGCGACGTAGAATGCGGTCGTCATGGAGTTTTGAAAACGGTTACGAAGGAGTCGTCCGACGATGAAAGGTAGCTGCCTTTGCGGTGCGGTGCAGTACGAAGCCGGCGGTCGCGTGATCAACTTCGGATACGATCACTGCTCGCTATGCAGAAAGTCGAGCGGGTCGGCGTTTGCAACTATTCTCTCGACCGAGCGCGCAGACTTTCGCTGGCTCGTCGGCGAATTGCTAGTGAAGACCTACGAGGCGCCGATCCGGAAGACTGCTCCCGGCTATCGGAGGGTTTTCTGCACGATGTGCGGAGGACCATTGCCGCTTGTCGAGGACGACCGCGTGCTGGTTCCCGCCGGCACGCTCGACGACGATCCCGGAGTCCGCCCGCAAGGCCACGTTTTCGTCGACTACAAGGCGCCGTGGTACGAGATCGTCGATTCGCTTCCTCGCTTCGGAACCAAGCCGCCATGACTCGCCGTCATCGGACGGCGCGCGGCGTCCAGTCACGGAGAGGTAACGCTACAGCGCGCCGTTGACGACTCGATACAGCGGGGCGAGTTCGCGGTAGGCGTCGAGCAGTTCGGCGCGATCGAGCGCGAGCGCCTCGCGAACCGGCCATCCGAAACCGACGTTGATGCCGCCGGTTTTCTTCTTGAGCTCGTCCGACAACGTCTCGAACAGCGCGCGGTCGGCTGGCACCTTCGCCGGCATTCGCTTGAAGTCCCACGCGTCGTATCGCTCGATACGCGTGCGGTCGAATGATTTCGCGAGCTCGGCGGCGTGATCCCGCAACCGTGCGGCCATTTCGGCGCGCCGGTCCGATTCATACGCGACGATTACCCGTGCATGAATCCCGAAGCGCGAAACGCAGAGCGCAAAGTGCGCGTCGCGTTTGTAGCCGCGCGGGGAGGTTCCGAACGCGACCCACGTCTCGGGCGGCGGATTCACCGTTCGGCGCGCGTGTCTGGCCACGTGCGGAAAAAACTCCGCGCGCAGCATAGTTCCGAGTTGGGGCGCCAGTTGACCGCCCAGCCTGATCAGCTTGGGGCGGATGTGCCGATAAATCTGCTCCATGCGCCGGCTGAACCCATCGACGTCAAAAACCCGGAAGTCGGCGAACGTGAAGCCGGTCGTAGTCACGAATCACGCGCGCGTGGTCCCGCGCTCTTGGGCGATTGCCCGCTCCCAGTTGCGGCCGTCGAAGCGCTCGATCTCAATGGTGCCGAGGTCAACTCCCTCGAGGCACCGCGCATTGACGTCGATCTTGTCGGGGTCGGAGCGCGGTATGTAAAACGAAGCGACTCCGCACTCCGGGCAGAAATAGTGCGTGGCGACCCTGGTGTTGAAGGTGTACGCCGCGAGGTCCTCCCAGGGCGTGAGCAGGCGAAAGGTGTCGCGCGGCACGATCCAATGCAGGTACCCCTTGCGCGCGCAGATTGAGCAGTTGCAGTCGCTGACCTTCGCGGGCCGGCCGGCGACCTCGAACGAGACCCGCCCGCAGTGACATCCGCCTCGGACTTTCTCCCCGCCGTGAGTGTCGGCCATCGCGTGAACTCCTTTCGACAAATTAGCTGTGCGGCGGCGCGATCGCCAAGCGCGGTGCGCGAAACATCATTGAAACGACTTGCATCAAGTGATTCTCTACGGTCCGCGAGCTCCGATGATACAATCACGCGCAGTGGAAGAACGGTTGCAGCGCGCAGCGCGCCATGACTTCGATGCGATGCTCGCGCGCAACGGCCTCGGGCCGCTTCGCCGCAGCTGTGCGCGGACGCTCCAAGTCAACGTCGGCAAGCTCTGCAACCAGGCCTGTCATCACTGCCACGTCGATGCGGGACCGAAGCGCACCGAACGAATGTCGCGTACTGCCGCTGAGCGCGTAATCGAAGTGCTGGCGCGCAGTCCCCGCGTCGCGACGATGGACATCACAGGTGGAGCGCCGGAGCTCAATGAGAACTTCGGCGTGCTCGTGGAGCGGGCGCGCGCGCTTTCGCGCGAGGTCATCGTGCGATGCAACCTCACTGTGATCTTCGTCGATGGCATGTCGTGGCTTCCCAAATTCTACGCGCGAAACAACGTCCATCTGATCTGCTCGCTGCCGTGCTACACCGCGGAGAACGTCGAGAAGCAGCGCGGTCGCGGCGTTTTCGAGCGCAGCATCGAGGCGCTGCGTGTGCTCAACTCGCTCGGCTACGGGCGAGGCGCGCATGCGCTCGACCTGGTGTACAACCCGATCGGTTCATATCTGCCGCCCGCTCAGGCGGAACTCGAGGCGCGCTATCGCGATGAACTCGGCCGCAACTATGGTGTCACCTTCGACCGCCTGCTCACCCTCACGAACATGCCAATCGCGCGCTTTGCGCGCCAGCTCGAGCGCTCCGGCTGCCTCGACGAATACATGGGACTGCTGGTCAACCACTTCAATCCGGCGACCGTCGATGCGTTGATGTGCCGGTCGCTGGTGAGCGTTGGCTACGAGGGCACGCTCTACGATTGCGACTTCAACCAGATGCTCGGCATCGAGCTGCGCGGCGCTGATCGTGAGCAGCGGCTAACGGTCTGGGACATCGACGAACTCGACGCACTCACGGACGCGCGCATCGCGACCGCGCCGCATTGCTTCGGATGCACCGCCGGCGCGGGCTCGAGTTGCGGCGGCGCATTGAGCGGCTGATCCGAGTCCATCCTCTTCGCCCGCTCGCTTCGTCCACGTTTCAGGCTCGCTTTCCGCGCGGCGCTTTGGCGTGTTACAAGGGCGGCGACTCCACTCAGGAGGCGAACCGCAACATGGCCAAGATCGAAGGAACTTGCGACAAGAAATTCGAGCGCGTGCAAAAGGTCTTCGCGCAAGCGTTCGACGATGGAAAGGAAGTCGGCGCCGCGGTCGCCGTCACGATTGACGGCAAACCGGTGCTCGATATTTGGGGCGGACACACCGACAAGGCGAAAACCCAGCCATGGACCCGCGACACAATCGTCAACGTGTACTCGACCACCAAGGGTCTCACCGCAATTTGCGCACATCGGCTGGTTGACAAGGGATTGCTCGACCTCGATGCGCCGGTCGCAAGCTACTGGCCCGAGTTCGCGCAGGCCGGCAAGGCGAAGCTGCCGGTGCGCTACCTGCTGAGCCATCAGGCGGGTCTGCCGGGGGTGCGCAAGCCGCTGCAGCCCGACGATCTGTTCAATTGGGACACGATGTGCTCGGCGCTGGCCGAGACGGAGCCGTGGTGGACTCCCGGCACCAAGCACGGATACCACGCGATCACTTACGGATGGCTGGTCGGTGAATTGATCCGGCGCATCACGGGCAAGAGCCCGGGCACCTATCTTCGCGATGAACTCGCGGCGCCGCTCGGATTGGACTGCCACATCGGGCTCGATGCGAAACACGACGGGCGCGTCGCGGACATGATCGCCGCGCCGCCTCCTCCGCCCGAGCAGCTAAACATCTTCGCCGAGATGCTGAAGGATCCCGAGTCGATGATGGCGAAGGCCTTCAACAATCCGCCGATGATGCTTAGTCCGGGGCTGGTCAACACGCGCAAATGGCGCGCGTGCGAATTGCCCGCGGCCAACGGCCACACCAATGCACGATCGCTCGCGCGCGTGTACGGCGCAGTATCGCGCGGCGGCGAAGTGGACGGCTACCAGGTTCTGAAACCCGCGAGCATCGCACGCGGCTACACCGAGCAGGCACGTGGGCCTGACGCGGTGTTGCAGCTGTCAACGCGCTTCGGACTCGGCTTCATGCTCTCGCAGCCGGGCGCATCGCTCGGCCCCAACCCGCGCGCATTCGGCCATCCGGGCGCGGGCGGCTCGCTCGGGTTTGCGGATCCCGATGCGAAAGTGGGGTTTGGCTACGTGATGAACAAAATGGAGTCAGGGATACTGATCGATCCGCGCGCGAGCGCGCTCATCGATGCGGTGTACGCATCGCTGTAACCTGCCGGCGATGCAGCGACGATTTCGATTGAAGAGGAGGCCGCGCGCGAGTGCGGCCGCTTTGCCCTAAAGGCCCGCCGACTCCATCAATGCGCAGCGCAACTTGAAGAAGTGCGTCATCGAGGTGAGGTAGCGCACGCGCGATAGCGGCGTCATGCGCCCGCCCTTGAGGTCGAGTTGGAAGCGCGGCGCGATAAGTTCGTACGCCTTGCGGATGCGCGCGAAGATCTCGTCGGTGCCGCCGTGCGAGACGTTCGATAGCGGACCGATCGTCTTGATCAATTCGGGGCTGTACGCGGAAAGCGCGACGAAGCTGTCAGCGAACAGTTCATCTGTCTCGCTCAAGTGCTGCGCGAAGGTGCCCTCCATGAACGCGGTCATCGGCTTGGTTTCGCCGACCAGCGAGCCGTAGATGAAGTGGCCGATCTCGTGGCCGAGCGTCGCAGCGACCGCGCCCGGATGATGCGCGGTGTTGACGAAAATCACGAACTTGAGCTTCTCGCCGACGTTGGCGCGGCAGAAGAAACCGCGTAGCGCGAGCCCCGCGCCTTTGCGGTACGGCTCGGCGCGCAGCTCGATTTCGCGCGGTCCAAAAATGTGGCTCAAATGGTCGAGCAGGGCGTCGTTCTCCAAGCTCGTCCAAGGACGCGGAGTCCCTTTGAGCTCGGACTCGACCTTCGACATCTTGGCCTTGATCTCTTCTTCGACGATTCGCGAAAGTTCTTTGAGCAGAGGCTTCTCCGGGAACGCCTCCAGCTCCATGTAGTCCGACGAAAGGATCTTCTTGAGGTCGCCGAGATGGTTGATCACCCGCTTGCCGAGCGAGGGGAACGGCACCTTCATCTCGGTGAGCAACTTCGAGACAAGGCTATCTACCTCGCGCAGCGTGAGCGCGTCGGTCTCACGCGTGTAACCGCGCTTCAGAGGCGCCGGTGTCGCATGCGCAGCGGAGTTCATCAGTTCACTCCAATGGCTATTCGCAGACGCCTTGTGCATCGTCAAGCCAGTCCCCGCTGGAGCGTAAAGATTGCAACCAACTGGCCCATTGAAATGTTAATTTTGCACACCGTATGCCAACCCCAGCCGCCTTTGTTTCTGGTTAGTATTTGGCCGCCCCGCGTGGCACGAGCGCCGCATCGATGCAGCATTGCCGCAAGTGCGGCATCTCAACGCATCGTTTAGGCGAAGGCGCAGCGAAGACCGGACGGGCGCCATGATGCGGGTGTTCGTAGCCTGGCGGCGAGCGTCGGTGCAAGACTGCGCGTTCCATCAATTTCTTCTCCGAGTTCAACTCACCAATGCGTGTCGCACTGTGTTCAGAATGTAGAGAAAGTCACGCGCGCTTCGCACCTCGCCCATCAGCGCAACCTGCGAGAGCATATCCATCTCCCGCGGTGTGATGTGCATCGCGCGGTGCAGCCGTTGATTACCGCGGAATTCGTCCCAGGCGCTGCTTGCCTTGCCGTTCATCTTTGGGTGCAGCAGTTCGCGCGCCCGAGGATTGGCCAGGAAGAACAAGAAACGCCGGTCGAGTCCGAGCACATCAGCAAGCCGCGTCACCACATCGTTGGACGGATGACGTTTGTCGGCCTCAAGGTGTCCGATGTACGGCGTGGAAGTGCGGATGCGCCGGGCGATTTCGTCCTGCGTCAGGTCGCACTGTCTGCGCCGTTCGCGGATCACATGTCCAAATGTCCCCTTCGGTTCCAGCATGGAAGCCTCCTCAATGCTTCCGGCGTAACTTATTCCGGATTACCTTCTTGTCCTCTTTCCACAGCGCGCCAGCGTCGGCGCGCCAACCTCGCCCCCAGCGGCGCGCTATCCAGCGGGATGCGCGCCGTAAACTCCGTTGCTCATCTCGATTTGATTGCCCATCACACCATCGTCCCTGCGCATCGCGAGGCCCCCGAATCCGGTCAGCAGATCCGCGCGTCGCAGTAACTCGCGCCGATGTCTTTGCGCTTGGCGGCAGGCGCGCGAGCCGGCGCAACGCTCCAGCCTTGCGCGCTTGCGAATCAGCGACGCGACCATCGCCTTGTACAGGCGCAGCTGCGCTCCCAGCTCCACCCAGTAGCAGGGCGAGCAGACCGGAGTGCACAATCCGGTTTCATCCGGTCCCGGACAGGCGTAAACGGCCGAGCAAGTGAAACAGTGATGTGCGTGTGGTTTGCGCGCGTCGCCGGCCGTCGTGTCCGCGGTGGGCCACGGCAGCGGACGCAATTCGAGGCAGCGTTTCGCGCGCCGATCGGCGCGCGTGGCGCCGCCACTTGGTCGCGATATGGCACCAATGCCTGATCGCATAATGCCGTATTGTTTATATTATTCTACATTCTGTCAAGGTGGGCAGGAGCCACTCTTTTATGGCCTTTTCGGCTCGTACGGCTCAGATCCGCCGCTTGGGCGGCGATACGGGGCTATCGCGGGCGGGGGTTGATTGTGCGCGGCGGCGCTGTGCTATTTCGACGGGCGGAGCGGCGCGATTTCAGACGCGCGGTCCGCTATTGCGGGTCGGCAAGCTTGAGCAGTTGCTTGCCGAAATTCGCGCCGGTGAACAGCCGGATAATGGTCTTGGGCGCGTTTTCGAGGCCGCGCTGCAAATCGATCTTGTTCTTGAGCTTGCCCTCGGCGAACCACTTCGCCATTTCCGCGATCGCCTCGGGGTAGCGCTTTGCGAAATGAAATACCAGGAAGCCTTCCATTCGCGCGCCGTGGAAAATCAGATTGAAGTAGTTTCTCGGACCCGCGCCGAAGACGCCTGCGGCTTCGTTGTACTGTGAGATCGCGCCGCACAGCACGACGCGCGCGCGATCGGCGAGGCGAGCGAGCGCACAGTCGAGGATCTCTCCGCCGACGTTGTCGAAGTACACGTCGATGCCCTTTGGGCAATGGCGAGACAGAGCTTCGCCGACCTTCTCATGCTTGTAGTCGATTGCGGCGTCGAAGCCGGCTTCCTTGGTGAGCCAGTTGCACTTCTCGCTTCCACCCGCGATTCCGATCACACGGCATCCCTTGATCTTCGCGATCATTCCCGCCACGGATCCGGTTGCGCCTGCCGCGCCCGATACGACAAACGTGTCGCCCGACTTCACTTGTCCCACCGCGAGGGTGCCGAAGTAGGCCGTCAGTCCCGTGGTGCCGAGCAGCGAGAGTGCAAGCAGCGGATCGGTGCCGGCGGGCAGCTTCTGCAGTCCCATCAGGCCTTCGCCGCCGGTGATCGTGTAGTCCTCCCAACCGAAAAGACCTTGCACCAAATCGCCCTTGGCGAATCCGGGGCGCTTCGACTCGACGACTTGGCCAACCGTGCCGGCCTTCATCACCTGGCCGAGCGGAATCGCCGGCATATAGGTGTCCATCGACATCCATCCGCGCTGCGTCGGGTCGAATGAGAAGGCGAGGTTGCGGACGAGGACTTGGCCGTCCTTGAGCGGTGGCGTCGCCATCTCGTTCCAGCCGAAGTCGCTCTCTTTGATCATGCCCTGCGGTCGCGCGGCGAGGAGCCATTGCCGATTTTTCAATTCTGCCATGTCGTTTGCCTCACTGGATCGATTTCAAATTGGTGCCGAGGGCGGGACTTGAACCCGCATGCTGTCTAGGATTTTCGAGCGATCTTCCCAACAATAGCGCCCCTTCGGGGCCGGTAGGAAACAGTCGCGTTCGAGGGTTTAGTGCCAGTTCGGTGCCAGTCCAGAGTGCGAAACTACGTCTCAGGGTCCCTACCAGATCCCATTCCCCTCCTGATCACACAACGCAATGTGCGGTGAACCTTCGCGCGCTCGCCTTCGAGATGTGGCCTCGGGGACCTACGCAGACTTTCCTTCGGCAGAACCGGATCCTGAAGCCCTGGCAACAGCGCTGGCGATCAGGCCGGTTACGTTGCCGTGCTCATCGCGTTCGAAATCTATGTCTGCTCCAGGATTTTTGAGCATATAGAGAATGAACTGACTCAGCTTACGAAGTTGGGCTGCCTCCTCCTTCAATTCGACCGCGGCTTTTCGGTAATACCTTCTGGCGACGTACCAAGTGATGAATCCGCCGAGCGCCACGCTGACAGTTGTAGCGAGCAAGTCCCTGATCATTTTCCGCCCCTTATCGTCCGCCCGACCGTGCCGTCGAAGCGTCGTGCACCCGCATGATGCACGTAGCGGATGACGATTGTTCTCCGGCCTGTTGGTGGCTTCAAGGCACCTGATCGTCGGTCGTTCACAGCCCCTGGGGAGTTGGACCGGGTGGTTTGGGTTTTAGGTGCCGACGGCGGGACTTGAACCCGCACGTGGTTTCACTCTCTGCCGCCAGCGGCTAGCATGGGTCAAAATCGTCGAAACTCCAAGCGCTTCTCGGCTTGTTTTACGAGTTGTCTTACCCGCGCTTTCCTATTGGTTTCCAAGGGCTTTGGCGCGTGATCTTCGGATGGCGCACCTGCAGTGCGAACGTCGACGCGACGAATGATGTCTCGCGGAGCTCACGGCTTGGCGCGATAGCGGAGCGCGGCGCTACTTCACTTGACTATATGGAGACATCTGCACGCCGGACGAAGCGTCCGTCCAGCGCGTGCACTCCGATGAGGCGCGGCGAAGGTCGTCGGGGCAGGTGTCGACGCCGAGGCAGATGAGTTCGATGGCGTTGGCATTGGCGTTGGCGCGGGCGAGCATGTCGGCGGCGCCGCGGGCTTCGTCGCAGGCGCGGGCGCGGGCAAGGACATCGGCGTGGGCGTCGGCGCAGGCGCGGGTGCGGGCGTCGGCGATGGTGCGGACCTCGGCGCAGGCGCGAGGCATGTCACGGGCGTTGGCGCAGGCGTCGGCGCAGGTGCTGGCGATGGTGCTGGTGTTGGCGCAGCCGATGGCGCCAGCGATGGCGGCGGCGACCGCGACGGCGCGGGCCACCACTTGAAATCCTGTGGCCTTGACGGTCATCGTGGCGTTTTTCATGGTTCCTCCGCGTTCGGGAGAAAGGTTCCATCCGGCGCGCGCCGGGCGCTCGCCGCTCTTGCTCGGCCGGCTTTGGCGAACGGTTCGTAGCTGGCTGCAATCCATCGTTCCCACGCTTCGTTGTGGCTCATCAACGTGCGATTTGGCTAACGCCACAGGCAACCCGGTGGGGGTGGCTCTCCACCGGCGCGGGCGAACCCGCCAGTCTGGGATCTTTGTTCACTCACTAAACTCGGATCAAGTTGGTGCCGAGGGCGGGACTTGAACCCGCATGCCCTTGCGGGCGGAGGATTTTGAGTCCTCTGCGTCTGCCATTTCGCCACCTCGGCACTCGACGCAGCAGCCGCAAACTTCGCGGCGACAGTCGAGGTTATAGGGCAAGGGACGAATTGCTACAATGCCGTTGGCGGGTGCGTCATTCATCGGCGCGCGGCATTCAGCCGCAATACCGTTGGTCGGTCACCGAACGCAATGGGTCTATCAGCGTTACGACATCGTTGATGAGGCGATGTTCGGAGAGGGCGCGCTCAAACTGGCGGCGATTCACGCCGTCGAGAAGAATGGTGGTCGCAATATAGTGACTCTGAAGAGTCGGAAGACCGATATTGCCGAAGGTAACAGCTAAGACAGCCAAGAAACCGTGAGCGAGAGGCCTGCTTATAGAGAATTGACCGCCGCGAAGGAATTCTCCGGTCCAAATGCAATGCATGAATCCTTTGCCAGTTACGTCGACACGCTCCACCCATTGTTCGAGAAGCTCGTTGGTATGACGCCGGTAAAGATTGAAGACTTGCGTAAGCCCCTGCCGGACAAGTGCGTCTATCTCTTTAGCGAAAAGGGAACACACCTGTACGTCGGCAGGACCAATCACTTCCGACAGCGCATGCGACAGCATTCGATTGATGCGGCCCAGCACAATCAAGCGGTCTTTGCGTTCAGATTGGCGCGAACGGAAACAGGGAAAATAATTGCCACCTATTCCCAGACGGGTTCGCGCACTGCACTACTCGCAGACCCGCAGTTCGCCGAGGCATTCCTGCGTGCTAAGGCTCGCATTCGCACCATGGAACTCAGGTATGTTGAGGAGACGGACCCGCTTCGACAAGCACTCCTTGAAATCTATGTCGCGGTAGTTCTTCGTACGCCGCACAACGATT
Source organism: uncultured Binatia bacterium (SeqCode) (assembly GCA_964429575.1). Taxonomy (GTDB): domain Bacteria; phylum Desulfobacterota; class Binatia; order Binatales; family Binataceae; genus CAYSCX01. Next base: position 32,285 of record CAYSCX010000001.1, read on the forward strand.
TCGAGACGCACTAGTCTGACAATCAGGCGTTGACCTTGAAGCCAAGCCATCGAAGGCTTTTCATTGTACGCCCGTTGCAGATTGGCACCTCTTCCTTGTTGACCCACTCGGCGTTCAGGCCTTGTCCCACTCGTCTCTGTCGATCTCCGCGTCGCGTAGGACGCGGCTTAACAGATCGACGCTAATGTCTCCACGATGAGGATTGGGCACTCGGATGTTGGCCTTCCCCGGGGCGGACATGAACTCATGCTTGCCGCCCGCCTTTGGGCCGTCGTAGCCGAGCTTTCTCAGCTTTCGGACAAACTCACTCCGTGAGCACGGCGTGAGGCGCGGCGGCATGAACGCGAACTAGCCCTCGACGCTGCGAGGAAGCTCTGCAATCGAAATCCCATCGAATTTGGGCGGCGCCACGCGCGCGCCAGTAGTACCGTTAACGAACAGCCAGTCGTCAAGCGCCGCCAGCAGATCGTTGCGGGTGTCCTCGATGTTCGGCTCGTTCGCCCACAAGCCGGGGAGACCGGGGATATGCGCGTACCAGCTTCCGTCTTCCAGTCGCTCGTACTCAGCGTGGCGCATCGCGGCGTGGAGATAGTCTGTAAGTAGGCCCACGGCACAACCCTAGCACCGAGGCGCCGACGTGTCACCGGTTTAACCCGCCGCGCGTCGCCGCCCCTGAGCGCGTTTCTGCGTGCCGTCGGCTTGCGCCGACGCTGGCGCCATCATGATCAGCGAGACGCCCCAGCGGGAATAGGCTACCAAGAGCGGGGTCGGGCAGTGGTCGCGCAATTCGCGGCGACAGTCGAGGTTATAGGGCAAGGGGCGGTCCGGGACAACGACGATGCCGTTGTTGCTGCTGCGCACCGAACGCCGTGGGCATGCATCGGCGGCCTTGGACCTGAACGGCTCGAAAAAGCCCATCGAGAACTCACGATTTTCGCCACCTGCGTTGCGTCGCAACCCATTGTCCGCGTACACCAGATGCATGGAGGCGCCGAGCCGGACACCGGGTTTCCATAGCGAGCTTTCCAGCGGAGCGCAGATTGGCGCGTTGCGCAGGGCGCTTGACTGCGCGCGACAAAATGTTCTAAAACTCTACACTGTGGCTACGGGGGAAAGCGCGGCGCGAAGAATCATTACGGTACCTCAGCCGTCCCAGCGTGAGGCGGCTGATCGTTCGGCTGCGCCGCCACCGTCAGTCACCGCCGGCGGCCTGAAGCGCGCGGGCGCCAACGCCGCCATAGCGGCGATGTTCCTAATCTCGGCGTTTCCGACCGCGACGTCGGCGCGCGCCAACGAGTTCGCGAACCTGGTCTGGATCTCCGGCTGCCTCGTGATGGCGGCTCTGACGCTCATACGCGTGCCGCCGAAGGTGGCGAACGTGAGCGCGGAGACGCTGGTCGCGTCCGGCGCCATGCTGGTACTGCCCGTTCTGATGCGTCCGGTGGCGGCGGCCGCGGGACTCATGGGCGGCTTCGGGCTCGTGTTCGAGTTCGCTGGAATTTTCTTTTCGCAGTACGCGCGGGTTCAGATGGGGCGGCGGTTCGGAATTCTCCCCGCCAATCGCGGGATCGTGACGGGCGGGCCGTTCAGGCTGGTCCGGCATCCTGTCTATTTTGGTTGGTTCGTTCTGGCGCTCGGGTACGTGATGAATTATCCATCGGCGCGCAACTTCGCACTGATTATCCTAACCGTACCGTTCATGTTCTGGCGCATCCGCCAGGAAGAAAAGCTGCTGCGCCAGGACCCCGAGTACCGAGCGTATCGCGAACGCGTGCCGTTCATGGTCTTCCCCGCCCTGATGTAGCTTCGGATGCCGCAGGTCGTCTTGCGGCGCGCAAACCCGCAGATCACAGAAACAAGGTAAGCGCGCCCGCGCCGATAAGTGCGATCGCCCAAATCAGATCGAGGTTCACCCACGCGCTTCTGAGAATCGCAAGCCCGATCCACTGATAGACCGCGACCGCGATCACGCCCATCACGAGCAGCATCGAGAGGGTGTGTACGCCGACGACCGCGGCTGCCTGCGCAATCGAGTCCACCGCCGCGGGCATGGCATGAGCGTGGTGCTCCGCGCCGGCCGTGGCGTGCTGCATTCCAACCAGCACCGGGAAAAGCATCAGGCCCGCGCCGTGCGCCGAAGCCATCAGGAATGACCACAGTACGAGTTGAGCGGAATTGACGCGCATCGAGACCCAGCGCGGATGCGCGCGCGGCCAGGCCAGCCGAAATAGTCCGAACAGAATCAGTGCGACTGCGCCGGCGGGCTTCAAGTAGTCAAACGCCACGAGCGAACTGAGTCCGCCTACCAGCGCGACCACCAGCGTGATTGCCGCGAGGTGGCCGATCGCGATCGGGCCGAGCGCCTTGAGCACCGTCGCGCAGCTATGCTCCTGAAGCCCCAGCGCGACCGCGAACAGCCACCCCATTGATGGGTCGATGCCGTGGTAGGCGCCCAGCAGTGCGAGCGTCAACCACGGCCAGATCGCGCCGCTCACGGATAGCAGAACGAATCAGACGAAGCGTCGCCGCCCTCGAGGCGAATCTGATGCGGCCGCTCGCCGTCGAACGTAACCAAGAAGTTCGGATCGAGTTCGAACCCGCCCTGCGGCTTGGCATCGAGCTTCGCGACCCATCCGCGGATGCCCTCGGGATAGAACTGCGCGTCCCACGCGCTGTAGAGCGAGTTGCTCACATAGACGCGCCGGCCGTCGCGACTGACCTCGGCCATCTGCGGCCCGCCGTTGAGCGGTCCACCCTTGGGATGCTGCGCGTGCGAGACGATACCGCCCAGCCGCACCGTGCCCGCGAGCTTGGGCTCGAACGGATCGCTAACGTCGTACTGGCGCATTTCGCCGGTGCCCCAGCACGAAACGTAGAGGAACCTGTCGTCGAGAGTGAGCACGATGTCGGTGATGAGCGGCGGCACCGCCTTGAACGGCTTGAGCGCGGCCGGCAGCTTGTCGGGATCCGCGGGCTCAGCGGGCACTTCGATTACCTTGCGCACCGCCCAGTCGTTGCCCTCGCGATGCCAGAGCCAGACTGATGCCGACAGATCCTTGGTCGAGATGACCACGCCCACGAATCCGTGGGCCTTGGTGGGATCGTGCGCGGGGCGCAACTCGAGCGGCATCTGGTTCTCTTTGCCGATGTCGAGTTCCTGCACGTGCTGGCGCTTGCGAAGATCCCAGAAGTGGAGCTTGTGGCCGTACTTGCCGGCGAGCAGCAGGTCTGGGTTGATGCCGTCCTCGATCATGTTCGGGAATCCCCACTCGCTCGTGACCATCACGTCGTAGCCCAGATGCCACCACAAGTCGTAGGCGAGTTCCTGCGGTCCGCGGTCGACCTCCCAGCGTCCGAGCGGGTCGAAGCTCTCATGGTCGAGCAGAAAGACGCCGCCGGGTCCGCCGCCATCGGGGGCGCCGAGTGCGCTCATGTAGATGGCATCGGGGCCGCAGTGGCCAGTATGCGGGCGGCTGTAGCCGGTGCGTTCGGCAAGTTCTTCGGGCTCGACCACCTTGACGATCTGCGGCTTGGCGGAATCGGGCTTGGTGTCGATGATGTAGATGCGCGATGAGCGCAGTCCCGGCACGACCAGGTAGCGGCGTTCGATATGTGGATGGGGCGCATAGGGGCACAACGCTGAGCTGCACGCGTTCCAGCCGAAGTGATGCAGCTCATCGCCCACCCTGGGCATATCGAGGCGGCCTATGATCCGGCCGTAGCCGCTCGACTTTGGGTCCAGGTCAAGCACGTTGAGCGCGTCTGGTTTGCCGTTGTTCGGGGTTGGATTGAACGACACGACGAACGCGCGCTTTTCGGGCGGCGCCTGCATCGCCATCTTCGGCGACGGGTAAAACGTCTGGTCAGGCTTCCACAACGCCATAAGGTACCTCCGGTCGAATTGTGAGGATTGCCAAGCCAAACCTAATGGCTGTTTGGAGGTGCGGCAAGCGAAATCGATCACTTGCAGTGTCCCATCGAATCAGGGATTCGAGCATCTGCTGTGGCGCTCACGCGGCTCGGCGTTGATGTTGTACGCTGTTTGATGCGTTGACAGGTGTCGAAGAACGGATCTTTGCACGAGTGATCATCGACAAAGAGGAGCAGTCTGGTGGCATACAGGACGCTGATCTACGAGACCGATGACCGGATCGCGAAGATCACTCTTAACCGTCCCAAGTACCGCAACGCGCAGTCGCGATTGCTGCTCGAAGAACTCGACCATGCATTCGCGGTCGCCGAAACGGATGATGAGGTGCGCGTGGTGGTGCTCGCGGGCGCGGGCGATCACTTTTCGTCGGGGCATGACCTCGGAACGCCCGATGAAAAGCAAGACGCGCAGCGCCGGCCATATCCGCGCGGCGTGCGCGGCCTCTATCAGCGCTCGCGCGACCAGTTCCTGGACAACACGCTTCGTTGGCGCGACCTCTCCAAGCCAACCATCGCGCAGGTGCACGGTTACTGTATTTTCGGCGGCTGGATGATCGCGTCGTCGATGGATTTGATCGTCGCATCCGAGGATGCGCTCTTCCTGCCCTCGCTGCTCCAGTATTTTTCGATTCCGTGGGACATCGGTGTGCGCAAGGCGAAGGAGGTCCTCTTCCAGAGCCGCTTCATGACCGCCGAGGAAGCCTGCCGCGCGGGTTTTGTCAACATCGTAGTGCCACGCGAGAAACTGGCGGACGAGACCATGTCGCTCGCGCGCAAGATTGCGGAGACCGAACGTCTCACGCTCAGGATGCTCAAGTACGCAGTCAACCGCGCGCAGGACGCGATGGGCTTCCGCAACTCGGTGCAGAACGCGCATTCACACCACATGCTGCTCGGAGTTGGCGAGTTTTTGCGCAACACCGCGGATGGCCGGCAACTGCCCAGGCGCATGGGCGGGGTGGACCAGGCACTCAAGAAACTGGGCAAGTCAGAGCGCAAAAACAACCGCGACTGACGAGCAGCTTCGCTCTCCACGTTCGTCTACGATCCGAATTGACGGACGGGTTCGATGCGTTGCGCACCGACACACAGAATCGCACGGGCACTTGCAGGGTTGGTCGCGCTCCTGCCGGCACTCGCGGCGGCGGCGCCGCAGGGTGGCGAGGGTTCGGTGCGTACCGACCTCGGCCTGGTCGGCTCAGTGGAAGAGTACGTCGTGCGCAAGGGCGATTCGCTCACCCTCATCGGCGCATGCCATGGCGTCGAGCCGCGAACGCTCGCGGAGATGAACGGTCTCGACGCCGGCAATCGGCTGCGCGTCGGACAGACGCTGCGCATCGACAACCGTCACGTCGTGCCCGCGCGGGTCGATGACGGGATCATCATCAACGTCCCTCAGCGGATGCTCTTCTATTATGACAATGGGGAACTGCTCGGCGCACAACCGGTGGCGCTCGGCAGACCGGGCTGGCCCACGCCCGTCGGCGAGTTCACCATCCGCGAACTCAGGCGCAATCCGACGTGGTACGTGCCGGAATCGATCCAACGTGAAATGGCACGCAGAGGGGAGCCAGTGCGCAAAACGGTTCCGCCCGGACCGGACAACCCGCTCAGTGAATATTGGATCGGATTGAGCTTCGGCGCGTACGGCATTCATGGCACGAATGCGCCGCAGAGCATTTACACGTTTCAGACGCACGGATGCATCCGGATGCATCCGCCCGCCGCCGAAGATCTGTTCGCAAGGGTCAAGCTTGGCGACCCCGGGCGCGTGATCTACGCAGCGATCCTGCTGACGCGGGCCGGCGACGGGCGCATCTACCTCGAGGTCCACCGCGACATCTACCGAAAGAACGCCGGTGGGTTGCGGCGCGTCAAGGAACTTGCTGAATTGGGCGGACTCGCTGAACAGGTCGATTGGGAACGGGCGGCGGAGGTCATACGCGAACAGCAGGGGATCGCGTTCGACGTTACCGCACGCCGGATAGATTCGGCAGACGATGCGAAGCGGAGACCAGTTGAATGAAGCGCGCGCCGCGTGGTCGCGGCGTCAGTTTCTGAGGGTTGGCGGGTTGGCGGCGGTGACCCTGTTGGCCCCCGCTCTGGCGTTGGGGGCGAGCCGAGCGCGCGCAGCCGGCGTTCGCGAGCTCAAGTTCCTGCATTTGCATACCGGCGAGCGCGTGATTGCAGTGTACTGGGAGCACGGGCGATACATTCCGGACGCGCTTGCAGCGATCGATCGGATTCTGCGCGACTTTCGCACCGACGATGTGAAGCCCATCGACCGGCGCTTGCTCGACTTGCTGGCGGACCTCCACATGCGTCTTGAGACTGCGGAACCGTTCGAGATCATCTCGGGCTATCGCTCGCCGGCGACGAACGCGATGCTGGTCGAGCGAGGCGGTGTATCGCCGCGAAGCCTGCACATGGACGGCCGCGCGGTGGACGTGTGCGTGCGGGGGCGGTCGCGGGGCGCGCTTCGGCGCGTGGCGCTCAGGATGAATCGCGGCGGTGTCGGCTACTACCCGCGCTCGGGGTTCGTGCATATCGACACCGGGCGCGTGCGGTCGTGGTGAGCGGTCACTTGGTCGCGACAGCGACGAGCCGCTCGGCGCGCTGATCATAAGCCGTCGCTGCGAAGCTCCCGTAGAGCGTCACGCCCGCAAAGCCGGCACTCCTCAGCAAGCCTGCGAGCTCCGTCCCCGAATAGATCCGGTGCGACAGGACAGCCTCATACCGTTCCGAGCCTTTTATCAGGGTCCATCGATTCTCCAGCCAGTCCCACCCGCTGCGAAGCGCTCGCTCCTCGAGAAAGATTGTTCCATCGGGATACCGGTGCCAGTCTCGTTCGCGAAACCTCCGGGCTAGAATCTCTTTGCCCATCACGTCAATGACGACTCGCCCGTCAGTCCTAAGCGACGCAAAGAGATTTTTCGCGACCTTCAAATCCTCGTCAGGATTCTCAAAGTAGCCGAAAGTAGTGAAGCAGTTGATCGCGGCGTCGAAAGCGCTTGGGCGCCGGAAAACGCGCATGTCAGCCTCGACGAACTCCGTCGCGAGTCCTTCTGCTTGTGCGCGGCGTCGGGCCTCGGCGAGGAACGCGCGCGTTCGATCCACTCCCGTCACGGCGTAACCGCGGCGGGCGAACTCAATCGAATGCCGCCCGACTCCGCACCCGAGATCGAGTAGCGCCCCTCGCGGCGCGATGCCCAGCAGCGATATTAGGCTTTCCACTTGCGCTGGGGCGACTCCGAGTCGTTCGTCGTTGAATAGGTATGGGGCGACGGTCTCCCACAGCAGATCGTTGTCGTACCACGCAGGCATCAATCTACGCGCCTTCACGATCGCTGCGGCGCGGCGACCTCCTTGAGCGCTTCGCCGTCGGGTGTGGTGGCGACCAGCCGCTTGAGGCCGTCGTCGAGTTCAACGCCGAACGCATCGGCGACGCGATCCATGAAGTTGAATAAGCACGCGACCATCACGATGTCGAACGCCTGCTCTTCGGTGAAATGCGCGCGCAGCCCGTCGAGGTCCGCCTTGGTCATCGATGACGGCGCGACCGTTAGCTTCTCCGCGTATTCCAGCATCGCGCGATCGCCTTGGGACAGTTTGGCCGCGCGCCAGTCGCGTTTGATCTGACCGACCAGGTCGTGGTCGCCGTGGCTTTGAATGCGGAGGCCCTCCGCATGGGCGTTAGTTCAATAGTGGCAGCGGTTGATCGTCGAAACGACCGTCGCGATCATCTCCTCCTGCACCCGCGTCAGGCGCGAGCCGCCGAACGTGACGGTTCGCGCGGTGCCGGCGATCAATTCGAGCAACTCAGGGCGCGAGCTGAACGATTTGATGATGTTCGGCACGAACCCGAAGCCCTTCCACCGCGAGTAAATTTCCGCGACGAGGCCGGTGGCGGCGTCTTCCGGAACCGTCTTGATCCACGCCATACGCGATTCCTCCTGACTCGGCACGTCGTTCAGACAGTGCGTCGCAAGAAATCGAACATGAGCTTCAAACCCTGGTCGCAGCCCGACAGCATTCCCATCTGGAGGAACCCGTGAGGCATCTCTTCAAGCAGATGCGCTTCGTGGCGAATGTCGGCGCGCTTGAACGCCTCGGCAATATTTTTCGACTCCGGTAGCAGCGTGTCCGCGGTGCCGCAAATTACGAAGCTCGGCGGCAGCGTACCCGGCCGGATCGCCTTGAGCGGGCTGAGGCGCGGGTCTTCGAGCAGGGCAGGGTAGCCGCCCGCGGCGTACGCCTTGAGCATCATTTCGAGTGACGCGTCATTTCCGCCACGCGCGAGCGTCGCGGCCGTGTCGTACACGCCATAGATCAGGAGCGCGGCGCGCGGCTTCGGGCCTGCGTAGTTCTCGGCCGCAAGCGACGTGAGTGACGCGGCCGCAAGGTTTCCTCCCGCCGAATCGCCGCCGACCGCAAGCCGGTTCGCATCGCCGTTCCAGCGCTTCGCGTTCTCCGCCGCCCACTTGATCGCGAACACACAGTCATCGAGGCCCGCCGGGAACGGATGCTCCGGGGCGAGCCGGTAATCAACGTTGATGCACAGGTAGCCGGCCTCGGCGAATTGCATGCCGAGCTTCTGATGCGACTTCGCGCTGCCGGCGACCCATCCGCCGCCGTGCAGGTAAACGACCACCGGGAACGGCCCTGCGCCCTTGGGCGCGGCGACATCGGCGCGAAGAGTCGGACGAATCTCGACGTTTTCGTGGAACGCGCCAACCTCGGGCAGGTTCGAGTTCATCATCGGCATGAACGTCGCGAGCATAGAACGAAGTTCGGCGACCGAGCTCATCGGTCTTGCCGCCGCTGCCATCTGTTTGAGAATTTCGCGATCTTGATCCGTCGCCATGAAGCGCTCCTCCAGCCGTCGAATGATGGTCTGGTGTACTCTGCGAAGCCGATTACGATCAACCCGGCTGACGCGTCAGGTTAGTTGCGCTGATTCCACTCGCATGCCGCCGGTGCTAAATGGGTGAGCGCAGGAGGACGCGGACTATGAAGGGACTCGACAACATTGGTGCGCTGGCTGGGCGGATACTGCTGGGGTTCATCTTCATCTTGGGCGGTTTCATGAAGGTGATGGGTCCGGGTGGGACCGCCGCATACATGGTCGCAAGCGGATTCCCCGAAGGCATTGCGCCGCTGCTCGCCTTTCTTGCCGGGGTGCTCGAACTGGTCGGCGGATTGATGATTGCAACTGGCTTCCGTGCACGCCTTGCAGCGCTGGTGCTGTTCTTCTTCCTGATCCCGACCACGATTATCTTTCACATGATCCCGGGCGGCCAGATGAATCAGGTCAATACCTTCAAGAATTTTGCGATCATGGGCGGGCTGCTGATCCTTGCGACGCGAGGCGGCGGCGGCTTTGGCCTCGACAGCCGGCGAGCGGCGGCATAGCAGGCTGCGGGGAAGATCGCTCCAGAAATAACGTGGGCGCGGAGGATTCGGTGGAATCCTCCGCGCCCATGTCGATTCGAGCGCAGTGATTTGAATCGTTGCTACTTGTGCGCGGACGCCGATGCCGCAGCCTTCACCATCGGCTCAAGCTCGCCGGTTTCGTAAAGCTCGCGGATGATGTCGGCGCCGCCGACGAACTTGCCGTCGATGTAGAGCTGCGGGATGGTCGGCCAGTTGCTGTAGCGCTTGATCGCCTCGCGCACCTCGGGGTCCTGCAAGATATCCACGGTTTGGAACTGTGCGCCGACCTGTTCGAGGATTTGGACGGTCGCGGCAGAGAATCCGCACATCGGGAAGCTGCGGGTGCCTTTCATGAACAAGGTTATCTTGCTGCCGCGGATTGCGGTCTGAATCTTTTCGATTGCTTCGGACATCGCCGGGTTACCTCCGATTGCCGTGCTGCGCCGGGGTGAGCGTTTTCAGGCTCAGCGCGTGCACCTGGGCGCGCATCGCGTCGCCCAATGCGTTGTACACCGCCTGATGGCGCTCGACCAGCCCCTTGCCCTCGAACCTCTCACTGACGACCACCGCCTCGAAATGATCGCCGGCGCCGGTCAGGTCGCGCACCTCGACCTGCGCGCCCGGCAGTCCGCGTTCGATCATCTGCTTTACGTCGGCGGGATCCATGTACGGTGATCTTAGCGCGCGCGGAACGCTCGATTCCACACTGCGGTCAGACCTGCTCTACGACCGTCGCGATGCCCTGACCGATGCCGATGCACATGGTGGCGACACCAAGCGGCGTACCGCGACGGCGCATCTCGTGGGTCAAGGTCACGACCAGCCGCGCGCCGGAGCATCCGAGCGGATGGCCGAGCGCGACCGCACCGCCATTCACGTTGAGCTTGTCCTCGGGAATCTTGAGTTCGGTGTTGCACGCGAGCACCTGGCAGGCGAACGCTTCGTTGATCTCGACCAGACCGACGTCGCCGAGCTTCAGGCCCGCGCGGCCGATCGCCTTGCGGGTAGATGGCACCGGACCCCATCCCATGATCTCAGGACTCACGCCCGCGACGGCGGTGGCGCGAATTTTCGCCATGGGGCGCAAGCCCAACGAACGCGCGCGGTCAGCGGTCATTAGCAACACGGCTGCCGCGCCGTCGCTGATTTGCGATGAGTTTCCGGGCGTCACCTGGCCGCCAGGCTTGAATGAAGGTTGCAGGCCCGCGAGCTTTTCGAGGCTGGTTTCGGCGCGCGGACCCTGATCGATGTCCACCGCACGGCCGTCTGTGAGTTTCACGGGCACGATCTCTTCCTTGAAACGATCCCGCGCCGCGATCGCGCGCTGGTTGGATTGCAGCGAAAAGCGATCCGAGTCCGCGCGCGAAATCTTGTACATCTCCGCGAGCCGTTCGGCGGTCATGCCCATGAAGAACATGTCGCGCGGGAACATATCGAGCAGCTTCGGGTTGGGCTGGATGCCCGCGCCCATCGGAACCTTGCTCATGTTCTCGACGCCGCCGGCGATCGCTATGTCGCCGGCGCCGCTCGCGATCGCCTGCGCCGCGAAGTTGACGGCTTGCAGACTCGACCCGCACTGGCGATCGATCGTAGTGCCCGCGACTTCAACCGGAAGCCCGGCGAGCAGCCCGATCATGCGTCCGATGTTGAGGCCCTGCTCACCCGACTGGTTCGCGCAGCCGAACACGACGTCTTCAATTTCGGCGGGATTGACCTTGGAGTTGCGCTCGAGGAGGCGGCGCACGCAGTAAACCGCGAGGTCATCCGCGCGGACATCCTTGAAATAGCCCTGGTCCTTGCCGCCGCGGCCGAGCGGCGTGCGGACTCCGTCAACGATTACTACCTCGCGCAAGATTCTCTCCTTGGGCGGCGCGATTTCCATTCGAGCAAATCGCGCCGATGCGTGCTCCTCATATGATACTCCGCGAGCGCAGCGATGACAGGCGCGCGCGATCGTAGCCGAGCAAGCGGCCGAGTACGTCATCGGTGTGCTCGCCGAGCGAAGGGGCGCGCGTGTTGGGAGCGACGCTGTCACCACGCGATTTGAGCGGAGTGCCGGGGACGAGGAGGCCGTCGAAACCGGGGTGGTCCGCGCGGACGATCATTCCACGCGCGATGAGATGCGGATTCTGCGCGACCTCCTGAACGTTCGCAATTGGAGCGCACGGCACTGACGCGCCGGTGAGGAGCTTCAGCCAATGAGCGCGCGGCTTGGCGGCGAAGTGGCGCTGCAAGATTCCCTCGAGCGCCGCGTGATTGCGCGTGCGATCCGCGTTGGAACGAAAGCGCGCGTCGTCCTTTAATTCCGGCAAGCCGATCGCGCCGCAAAAGCGCAGCCATATCGATTCATTGCCGCAGCCGGCGACGAAGAATGAATCGGATGCGTGAAACTGCTGGAACGGAGTGATCGACGGATGGCGCGTGCCGAGAGGGCCGGGAACCACTCCGGTTGCCGAGAAACGTGCGAGCGCGTCCTCCAGCAACGCAACCTGACAATCGAGCATCGCGATGTCGAGATGCTGGCCGCGGCCAGTGCGGTCGCGCACGCGAAGCGCCGCCATAATCGCGATCACGCCGTAAAGCGCCGCGGCCAGGTCGCCCACCGACACTCCGCATCGCACCGGCTCACCGTCGGGCGGCCCGGTGATGCTCATCGTGCCGCCGAGCGCCTGTGCAACGATGTCGTAGGCGGGCGCGGAAGCCATCGGGCCGGTCTGTCCGAAGCCTGAGATCGAGCAGAGGATGATGCGCGGGTTTTGCGCGGCGAGACGATCATAGCCGGCGCCGAAGCGCTCCATCGTGCCGGGCGAAAAATTCTCGACGACCAAGTCGGCCTTGGTGACGAGCTCAAGGAAGATCGCGGCGCCGTCGGGTTGGCGCAGGTCAAGCGTGAGCGAGAACTTGCCGCGGTTCACACTGTAGAAGTAGCCGGAGTCGCCCGAGGGTAGCGTCGGCGCGAAGCTGCGCGAGTCGTCGCCGTGTCCGGGAAGTTCGACCTTGATGACCTCGGCGCCGAGGTCGGCCAGATTCATGGTGCAGAACGGGCCGGCGAGAACGCGCGTCAGGTCGAGCACACGGATGCCGTCGAGCGGCTTCTGATCGATCATCGATGGTGACTCCTCCAAAGGCGCGAGTCGCGCGCGAATTTGGCTTGACCCCGCGCCAACCCTGCTAAAGCATCGTAGCTGTCCCGATGCCATCAAGAAATTCGCAAAGCAAACTCGCGCGAAGCGGTGCGATACGAGTCAGGCGCGCGCGAGTGTCCGACTTGGCGGCGCTCCGCGAACTCTATCGTCAGCTGCATCTCGACAACTACCGCGACATGCTGGCGTCGCCCGCCAAAATGCGGCGCGAATTTTCGCGGTTGAGCCGCGATCCGCGCCACCACTTGCTAATCGCCGAGGCGGGCGGGCGCCTCGTCGGCACGGCGCACGTGATCGTGGTGCCCCATCTCGGCCACGCGCTCAAACCGTTCGCGGTGGTGGAGAATGTGGTGGTGGACGCATCGTGCCGGACCTCTGGAGTGGGGCGAGCGCTCATGGCCGAAGCAGGGCGCGTCGCGCGAAGGCACCGTTGCTACAAACTCTCGCTTACTACGAATCTTGGACGGCGTGGCGCGCGCCGCTTCTACGAGCGTCTCGGCTGGCGCAAGAGCCACTTCGGTTATTCGCTGGGACTCGAGTAGGCGAGACTATCGCCGGCGCCGCGCCTGTTGCTGCGCGCGAATCGCTTCGGCAGGCGTCATGATCAGGCGAGGCTCGGCGGATTCACGCTGACGCTCCTCGGCAACTCGGGCGCCAAGTTGGCTGCGCACGAACGCCTGGAAGAATGCGCTGCGCTTAAGGTCGGCGCCGTCGCGAATCATTCGAGCGGCAGAGGCGGCCAGCGCCGCGGCGGGGCGACGGCCGGTCTTCAGCAAGAAGTACGCAACGTCTTCGAGCCGGCGCCGGATACGCATGCCATTGCCGCCGGCGAAAAGTTCGCCGAGCGCGCGCTCGATAACGACATTGACGCGCTCCTGCTGCTGGACCTGACTCACGACGAGCACGCTTTCGCCCGCGCGCTTGATGTCATCGAAGTATGGCTTCACAGGCGGGTCCGCGAGCCGCCACTGCGCAATTTCGGGCTCGTTCATCAGGTCCGCGGCGGGTTCATCTGGAATCTCGGCGCCAAGCTCGGCGTAAACAGGATGCGCAAGCTCGGCAGGCCGCGGCGACGCGATGATCTCGGCGCGCGCGGCGAGGAAACCGCCCACCGGCCGGCGCGCGGAGTCGGGCGTCGCGCGGTACGCCTCGCACAGAATGAAATCCGCGAGCCGCCAATCGGCTTCGATGAATTTTGAGCCGGAGCGGCGCGCGATCTCGTCGCGCTCCGCGCGTAGCTCGCGGCGCGAGACGGTCTGGATTCCCGCGCGAACCAATCCATCCGGGTCGGATACGAGACCCCAGAGACGCGCGAACCCGCCTTGCGGGCGCGGCTTGACGATCCAGACGATTCGCGCGCCGTCGGGATCGATGGTGGTGAGGAAGGCGGCGAGGCCCGAATCGCTGGCACGCGCGGGCGCGGCGGTCGCTGCGGGCGTTTCGCGGGGCGGCGGTTCGATGCCGCGCTGGCGCAGCCGAAACAGCGCGCGGCGGACTTCGCGGCGCAGCGCGCCGGTAGCGCCGGCCTCCATTTCGGCAAGCATCGCGGCGGCATCGGCGTGCGCGATTGCTCCCAGAGCGCGAGCGATCGCCGCATCGGCCGCACCGGTTTGGCCGCGAAGCTCACGCAGGCGCGCGACCGCGTCGGCGGGCGGCGCGGCGGGATCGTAACCCGCGTCGCGCAGCGCGGCGTAATCGCGATCTGTATCTTTCGGGTTCGCCAAGGATCTTCTCAATCCATGCGTGAAGTGCGAGCCTGCTTCCTGGTTTTCAGCGGCGTCAAGTTTTGCATTAGTGCGCATCGCGCGCCATGCCTTGCTGCGGAAGCGATGAGAAACGTCGAGGCGAAGTTCAGGCTTAACAATCTTGAGAAAGTGCGCGAGCGGGCACTCTCGCTCGGCTTCACGGAACGTGGCGTGCTTCGACAGCGCGACACGTTCTTTCGAGTCGCGCACGGCAAGCTCAAGCTTCGCGACGAGGGTGGGCGCGCCGAATTGATCTGGTACGAGCGGCCCGCGGAGGCCGGTCTGATGTTGAGCGATTACTCGATCGTCGCGGTTGCCGACGCAGACTCGATGCGCCGCGTTCTAGAAGCTTCGCTCGGCGTGCTCGCCGAAGTGCGCAAGGAGCGCACGCTGCTGATGCGCCGCAATATCAGATTACACTTGGATCGCGTCGAGGGGCTCGGCGAGTTTGGCGAAATCGAGGCGGTACTCGCCGACGGCGATAGCGTCGAATCGATGCGCAGCGAAGTGGACGAGCTGCTTCGCGCGCTTGGCGTCGCGCACGGCGACCTGATCGCGCTCTCGTACTTCGAAATGGCTGCGCCGCGGCGTTAGCGATGGAAGCTCGCCGCAAAGTGGACATGGAACTGCGCTTTGGGCGGCGTGGGGAAGCGCGCGTCGATTAGCGCGTTGGCAAGACACTGCGCCTGCGCGGTTATCGGATGGACGTGGAGGCCGTGAACCGCGCCGTCGAGGCCCAGCGTGATGACGACGTCGAACTCCGGCAGACTCGCGGGATTGTGCCCCGCCATGCACCGCTCGAGCACCGGCGCGTAGATACGTTCGTAGTACCCGTGCGCGATGCGCGCGTAACGCCTGCCGTCCGCGGTCGAGGCATCGTCTTCGGCGATTCGCACCAACACCTGCATTTCCGCACGGCGCGAGGTGCCGGCGGCCGGCGATGCCGCGCGCGCAGCTCTCGCGCCAAGGGCGAGCGCGCACAACGCGACCGCCGCAACGGCATGTAGTGCGAAGCCCGTCTTCGCGTGCAACCTCATTCCCACATCTCTCTCGCCGTCACGCCGGCGCCTCGACCGGCAGCACTTTGCGCTCTTTGGGTAGATGGTCGTAGAGGTCCGCGATGAGATCCGATTTGAGCTTCTTCGAGCCGGCGTCGCTCCAAAGATTCCGCCACTGAAGCGGATCCTCGCGGAGGTTGTACAACTCGCCCTCGGTGCCGTCGTACGTGATGTCGGGCATCGGCACGTTTCCGCCGAACGCGCGATACACGAATCCGAGATCGAAACCGTAATCGCGCGTGGACTTCTCGTAGACGGTGCAGACCCAACCGTCGCGATAAATCGTGCGAAGGTGCATCCCGATCTGGCGGAATTGGCTGTCCCACTCCGTGATGACGCGCTGACGTCCCGAGCCCGGCGCGGTCGGCAGCCGCATCCCTTGCATCCAGTCCGCCGGCGCGACGCCGGCGATCCCGCAGAAGGTCGGCGCGAGGTCGAGTTGACCGACCGGCTCCTCGATGACGGCGGGTTTGACGTTCGCTGACGGCGCGGGACGCCAAATGAACGGAATCCGCATCAGCGCGTCGACGTGGTACGGCCCCTTGTACATGAGACCGAAGTCGCCCTGTAGCTCGCCATGGTCGGTGGTGAAGAAAACGTCGGTGTCCTGCTCCCAACCGCGTTCGGCGACGCACTTGAGCACGCGCGCGCACGCCTCGTCGATAAGTTCATTTTCGACATGCACGAGCGCATTTATCTCGCGCACCTGGTCGTGCGTCATCGCGCACGGGACGAATCTCATCGGGCCGCCTTCCTGGTTGCGGAAGCGGCCTTCGTACCAATCGAGCCAGTGGCGCGGCTTTTGCGCGAGGATTTTTTCGATCTTCTCGCGCGAGCCCGGGTGGCCCGGCGGCAATTCGAGGTCCTTCCACTTGATGCGTCGCGCTTCAGACTCGGGCGGATCCCACGGATGGTGCGGGTCCGGGAAACTCATCCAGACGAACCAGTCGTCGTTGGGGTTGAGCGAGTCGAGGTATGCGATGGTGCGGTCCGCAACCCAGTCCGTGTGGTAGTGATCGCGCGGGATCGGATTGTACTTCACCTCGGGCGCTCCGGTGTCGCCGCCTGGCAGCGCGCGCAGCAGTCCCGCAAAACCCGCAACTTCAGCGGGGTAGTTGTCTCGCAGCCACTTCGAGTAGTGCCAGTTACCCATCGGCCCGTGCATCGCGAGTTCCATGTGGTCGAATCCGCGCCATGGGCCGGTCGAGCCTTCGAGCGCGAGGCGATTCTCGGTCCAGCGCCCCTGCATGTCGAACGCGGGCTCGAAATGCGCCTTGCCGAGCAGCGCAGTCTTGTAACCTTTTTTCTCTTTCAAGTACGCGGCGACGCTGGGCGCATCCGGTGGCAGCGCGACGCCGTTCGCGACGACGCCATGGGTGCGCACGTACTGGCCGGTGACCATCGTCGCGCGCGCGGGCATGCAGACCGTGTTCTGGTTGTGCGCGCGCAGATAGTTGATGCCGTCAGCCGCGAGTTTGTCGGCGCAAGGCGTGCGCGCGATCTTGCCGCCGTTGCAGCCGAGCGAATCGAAACGCTGCTGATCGGTGGTGATGAACAGGATTTTGCGCCCCATTAGCGCGAACCTCCCGCCGGAAGCTGCATCGGCGCGGTCGCGATCAGCACGGTGCGCTCGAGTCCGTTTTCGCGATGGACATGGATCTTCTGGTACTCCGGGTTGGCGCCCATCGCGAGGAACGCTTTGCGCTACGGGTATTCAACCACCGCGATCGCATCCCACGATTCGCCGCCGACGAGAACATTCTCGACGCGCCCCGAATAGAGCACGCGGCCGCCGGCCGCCTGAACGTGTTGAATGGCGTGACGCCCGTACTCGGCATACGACTCGGCGCCGCCGCCCGGCTTGTACTTGAGCAGGTTCAGCATCACGACGGGGCCGTCGTCGGGCGCCTCGAGCAGCGCCTTGATGGCTTCGGGCTTGGGCATAATGTCGCTCATGCGGAAATTTCCTCCGATGATGAATTACGTGTCGGAGCCGTCGAGGATTCGCAGCAACTCAAGCGTGATTCGAAGCGTGAGGCCCCAAATCGTCTGGCCGCCGTAGAGAATCGCCGGGAATTGCGACTTGCTGCCGCCGTCGCGCGACCATTCGTAGTTGTCACGATAGCGCGGATCGCGAAGTGCGGTCAGCGGAACGTCGAAGATGTCGGCGACCTCTTCCGGTTGCGGGCGCAATGAAGTGTCGGCGGGAATCAAACCGACGAACGGTGCAACGATCATTCCGCTGGAAAGCGTGCTCATCGCGGGAAACGCACCGAGTACCTCGACAGTCGATGGATCGATGCCGACTTCTTCGTAGGCTTCGCGCAATGCCGCCGCGAGCGCACTCGTGTCGCCGGGATCGACGCGACCGCCCGGAAACGCAACTTGTCCGCGGTGGCTCGCGACGTCATCGGAGCGGCGGATGTACACAAGATGCAGATCGTTGCCGCGCTGAAACATCGGCACCAGCACCGATGCGGCGTTGCGATTGTTCGCTAGCCGCTCCCGCGGGGTTGCGTCCGCGAGCGCGAGTCCACGGCGGAGCCGCTCGAGGTGTCGTGTGATCTCTTGAGGATAAGTCATGCGATCAGCTGCTCAGATTCAAGTGGCGCGCCCGCATGAGCGGGCGATTTTCAAATCATGGAGTTACTCGCGTCCGCGCGCAAGCTCGCCACTGGCGAAAGCTCGCGGGCCGTGACTACTTTACCTGATACGGCGATGTCGCTGTTTTCACGGTGCGCTACCTGATCGGCAGATACCACGAAATCGCGCTCAAAGGGCGCAACCGCTGGCGCTTCGTCGAGCAGCTCAAACAAAACGTTCGCGCGGCGTTCGCGGATATCCAAATCGGCAGCGTGCGCGGCGTCGGTCCCCGCGTGATAGTCGAGCTCGGAGACGGCGTCAGCGACGCACTTGCCGCGGAGCGCGGTGCGCTCTTGTTCGGGCTTGAAAATCTCTCGGTCAGCTATCCGGTCGCGCTCGACATGGAAGCGATCGCGGCGGAAGCGATTGAACGGGCGCGCGGCCATCGCGCGCAAACGTTTCGCGTCAGCGCTCGGCGCGAAGAAAAGCACTTTGCGCTCAATTCGATGGAGATCGAGCGCGCGGTCGGTGCGGCGATGGTTGCGGCGCTCGGACTCAAGGTCGATCTCAAGCGGCCCGAACTCAACATTTCGATCGAAATCATGGCTGACCGGGCGATGGTGTCGGCAGGAAAGCTGCAAGGTGCGGGCGGACTTCCGGTCGGCTCGACTGGCCGCGCGACCGCGCTCCTTTCCGGCGGTATCGACTCGCCGGTCGCTGCATACCGGATGATGCGCCGCGGGCTTCGGCTCAACTTCGTCCACTTTCACAGCCACCCGCTGGTGTCGTCAGCGAGCCGTGACAAGGCGCGCGAGCTCGTGGAGCACCTGACGCGTTACCAGTTCAACTCGAGCCTTTGCCTGGTGCCATTCGCGCCGCTCCAGCGCGAGATCGTTGCGCATGCGCCCAAGGCATTGCGCGTCGTTCTCTACCGCCGCTTCATGATCCGAATCGCGTGCGCGGTTGCACGGCGTGCCGAGGCTACCGCATTGGTCACCGGCGAGAGCCTCGGCCAAGTCGCATCACAGACGCTCGGCAACATGACGGTCATCGAAAAGGCGTCGAGCCTGCCACTGCTGCGTCCGCTGGTCGGCATGGACAAGAACGAAATTGTCGCGCAGGCGCGCGTGCTGGGCACCTTCGAAACGTCGATACTGCCCGATGAAGATTGTTGCTCGCTGTTCGTACCGCGGCATCCCGAGACCAACGCGCGGCCCGAGGCGGTCGAACGCGCTGAGGTGCAGTTTGATATCGAGCGGATGGTCGCCGATGCGACGCGCGGAATCGAGGTGGTGCGCTTCGAGTTTCCAGTTCGCGCGGCTGCTTCCGACGGTGCGCGCACCAAGGCGACTGTGCACTGAGATCGTTTGAGCGCAGGCGGTTCACTTTTCAGCTGACGCGGCGGTATATTCGCCGCAGGACCGATCGCGATGCAGTTCCGCGAACTGAACAATCTGAAGTGCAAAACCTATCTCGGCGTGTGCGAACACACGCGGCGCGCGATCATCATCGATCCGCTGCGCGAGAAGATTGAGCGCTACCTCGGGGCGCTCGCCTACCAGAATTGGCGGTTGGATTTGATCGTCGATACGCACACGCACGCAGACCATCGTAGCGGCGCCGCCGAGCTTTCCGATCTCACTGACGCGCCGGTTGCCATGCACCGGCGCGCGCCCGCGCCGTACGTGAAGCGCCACGTTGAGGACGGCGATGTGCTTGCGGTCGGCGAATGCTCGCTCAAGGTTCTCTACACGCCCGGCCACACTCCCGATTCGATTAGCCTCGCAGGCGACGATCGCGTCTTCACTGGCGATGTGCTTCTGATTCATGGCACCGGGCGCGCCGATTTTGCTGGCGGCGATCCTGGTGATCAATATGACGCGATCACGAAGAAGCTTTTCACGCTGCCCGACGCGACCCTGGTTTTTCCCGCGCATGACTATCGCGGCCACACCAAATCGACGATCGGTGAGGAGAAGCGCTCGAATCCGCGCCTCGCGGGCCGCACCCGCGGCCAATACGTCGAGCTCATGAACAATCTCGGTCTTCCGCTGCCAGACAAAATCCAGGAAGCGCTGCAGCCGAATCAAAGCGCGATCGACGACTCGACGCTGAACTTCCCGACCTACTCGCAACTCAACGCGGTGCGCCAGTTGACGCCGCAGGAAGTCGCCGCGCGGCTCGAGGCGCCGACGCCGCCTATCCTGGTGGACGTGCGCGAGGAAGCGGAATACCACGGTGATCTTGGGCACGTTGCGGCCAGCAGGCTGATCCCATTGGGCGAACTGACCGAGCGCGCGCCAGTTGAGCTTGGGGATCTGAAGGACCGCGACATCATCGCGATTTGCCGGGTCGGCGTGCGCAGCAGCACCGCCGCGGCGATTCTCACCGGCCTGGGCTTTGACCGCGTGTGGAACATGAAGGGCGGAATGCTCGACTGGAACGAAGCGCGCCTGCCGGTTGAGCATTAGGGTTGCGCGCACGGAGGAGGAACCGAGGAATGGATCGACCCTTCACAATCGCGGAACTCGACCACGTCGTGCTGCGTTGCCGCGATCAGGCCCGCGCGCTCGAGTTCTACACCGGCATGCTCGGCATGAAGGAAGAGCGGCGCATCGATGCGATCGGACTCATCCAACTGCGCGCGGGGCGCAGCATGGTTGACTTGGTGCCGATGCGCGAAGAGCGCGACGACTCGCGGCGCAACGTCGATCATGTGTGCCTCGCGATCGACGCCTCGGATATGCACGCTGTCGCGCGCCACCTCAGCGAGCGCGGGGCAACCGTGATCGGCGACCCGTCGATGCGATACGGTGCGCACGGGATGGGGCTTTCGATCTACATCAACGATTCGGAGGGCAACGTCGTCGAGCTGAAGCAGGTTTCAGGCGCGGGCAACCCGCCGGTCCGCTAGGCGGCGGAAATTGCGGCGCGTAAGGGGAACTTGTTTTTGGCTCGCATGACATTAGAATCGTACCGCTTTCCCAAACCGGAGAGGGGATACTCAAGATGATGAATCTTCATGCGGCGGCCAGTCGCTTCGCGATTACTGCCGCGCTCACAGCTTCTTTCGCGATCGCGGGATGCGGCGGCAACTCGCCGAGCAACGCCGCGCGCAAATATGTCGAGAACTTGAAGGGCTTCAACTACCGAGAGTGCTACCTGCAGCTTTCACACCAGGATCAGCTCGACGTGCCCCGCGAACAGTTTCTGACCCAGATTCCGCTCGCGCCGCGCGTAAGCCGCGACTGGTTCAAGTCGGTGGTCTCGACCGCCAAGTATGAAGTCGGTGAGGGGAAAGCCGACGGCGACAAGGCCAACGTGAAGGTTACGGTTACCCGCGTTGATCTGCCGCTATGGGAGCGGACAATCGATGCGACCGTTCCCAATGCCGATGCCGCCCATCCGGCGGCGCAGTCGTCGCTTGCCTCCGGCACTTTCCCGGTAGCGACATTCGACGACAACATCGCGCTGGTGAAGCAGGGCGACGAGTGGCGCCTGCACGTGAACTTTCCGCAGAAGGATGCCGCCGCGAAGCTGCGCAAGCAGGCGCTCGAGGAATACCACAAACACGATTACGACAAGGCGATTGAGACCTTCAAAGCCGCGCTCGCGGAACTCGACAAAGACGTCGCGACCGGAAACGACGGCCTCAAGTACGCCATCGGCCGTGAACTAGCGCACGTGGAGCGCGTCAAGGCGGAGATTCCCGAGGCGACCGCGTACCTGGAGAAACTCAAGGTCGAGGACGTGGATATGAAGATGGGCGCGTCGCGCACGCCGGGCATCTTCGGCAAGATCACCAACACCGGCGACAAAGCGATCGACGAAGTCCAGATGACGGTCATCTATTACACCGGTAGCGGCAAGAAAAAGAAGGAAGTATTCAGCGAGGTTCACACTCCGATCGCGACGCCGCTGGAGTTCACGGACTTCGCGCGCCCGGTGCTGCCCTTTGTGCCAGGCGAGGCGCGCAATTTTGGCTTCCGTCTGCAGGCGGAGCCGGACGTGATGCAGAAAGCGCAGCCCGACTTGACGCTGACGGCGATCGTCTTTACGGACTCCTTCGCGCCGCTTCCAAAGCTGCCGGAGCCGTCACCGTCGCCGGCGGCGAGCCCTGCGGCCGGAGGCTCGCCGGCCGCGGCCGCATCGCCCTCCGCGGCGCCAGCCGCGAAGCCGTAAGGATCATGCGGGCGGCTTGACGCGTCGCGCTGGCGCCGGAAGGCTTGAACCGTGCCGGCTACGCTCACCGTCGCGATACCGACGCACAACCGCGCGGCCTCGTTGCGCGATACGCTCGCGAGCATCCTCGCGCAGCGCCTGCCGCCAGAAGTCAGTGCGGACTGCGTTGTAATCGACAACGCATCGAGCGACGATACGCCCGCCACGGTTGAAGCGGCGGCGCGCGGCGCTCGGTTGCCGATTCGACTCGTGTTCGAACCTCGTCTCGGCTCCAGCTCCGCGCGAAACCGAGCGCTCGATGAAACCGGTTCCGACTACCTCTTCTTTCTCGACGATGACGCCGTCGCCGCGCCTGATTGGGCCGCGGAACTGCTCGCGGCGATCCAGCTTCGCAAACTCGATGCGGCGTGCGGCGCGGTCTTGCCGAGCTGGACTGCGCCGCCTCCGCCGTGGCTCGGGCCGAGCCTGTATTCCAAGCTCGCGGTGCACGACGAGCGCACGCTCGCCGGTCCGGTTTCCGCACTCGAGGTGTTGTCCAACTATTACAGTGCGAATGTCGGATTTCGCCGAGCGGCATTCGAACGATTTGGACGGTTTCGCGAAGACCTCGGAGTCGTCGGCGGGCGCCCGTTTTCGGGCGAGGACACCGAGCTGTTCGCACGAATCATCGCCGGCGGGGGACGACTTGGTTTCGCGCCACGCGCGGTTGTCCACCACACGATAGGGCCCGAGCGCATGACGCGGGGATACCTGGCGCGCAAGAGTTTCGCATTTGGGATGGGAAGCGCGGTCGCCGGCGGCAAGAGCCACAACCGTATCGACAAGCTCGCACGCAACGTTGTGCGGCTCGCCGGCGCGGCGCTGCGCGGTGACGCGGAGCGCGTCGTGTATCACGAACTCGAGTGCGCGAATTTTTTAGGATACTGGCGTGGCCGCCTGCTGCGCCGCCGCGCTTGATCAGGCGCGCACGTAGTCGAGAATTCGACGCCGCAATATCCCCGCGAGATATGGAATGAGGTCAAGCGCGGCGAGCTCCTCGAGCGTCACCCATCGTGACTCTTCGTGCTCCTCGGGGCGAAGCACCGCGCGCTGATAGACGGCGAGACGGCACACATAGATCGCCTGCACGTACGGCTGCGCGGGCGTCTTGTGAACGCAAAGCAGACGATCGATGGCCACCTCGAGACCGGTCTCCTCTTTAATCTCTCGCGCAAGGCACTCCTCGACATCTTCGCCGAGCGCGAGGTGGCCGCCGGGCAGATCCCAAGCGCCCGGCTGGTACGACATCCGGGCCGCACGCCGCAGCACGAGCATCCGCCCGCGGCTCGCAATCACGCCGTGAACGCCGATAAAAAATTTCTCTTCCGCCATTCGATCGATGCGCGATGGTCGCGCGCCGCGGGGCAATTATACGCGGCCTCGAATCTCCACGCAGTTGTCGGCCCGCGACACCGCCCGTTACGATGACCGCGACGACCCGGAGGATGACGCCATGGAGAAGTCGGAGTTTTACCGCGACGCGCGCAATGATCTGACCGGCCCGCTTGCCGGCGTACGCGTTGTCGAAGCGACCACTACGTGGGCCGGCCCGATGTGCGGCTGCATCCTTGCGGACCTCGGCGCTGACGTCATCAAGATCGACGCGCTTGAGGGCGACGTCATACGCCGGCTTCCTCCGGCGCTGCCCGGCTCGCCAAAGCGCGTGAGCATTTGGCACGCGACGTTGAGCCGCAACAAGCGCAACTTGACGCTCGATCTCCGCCACGCCGAGGGCCGCTCGATCTTTCTAAGGCTCGCGGCGCGCTCCGACATCGTGGTTGAAAACTTCCGGCCGGGAACGATGGCGAAGTGGAAGCTCGGATATTCTGAGGTGCGCGCGGTCAAATCCGACATCGTCTATGTCTCGATCAGCGGCTTCGGACAGTTCGGACCATCGCACTCGCGCGTCGGTTACGATCCGCTCGCGCAGGCGGAGGGCGGATTCATGTCGCTCAACGGCGAAGTCAACGGACCGCCCATCAAGGCCGCGACGTTTCTTTGCGATGACTTGGCCGGCATGCACGGCGCGATCGGAGCGCTCGCCGCACTGCGCCATCGCGACGCGACCGGCGAGGGGCAGCACGTCGATGTGGCGCTGCTCGACGCGATGTTGTTCCAGTCCGACGGCTATCTAACCTTCGGCGCGCTCGGCCTCGCCCTCCCGCGCATGGGCAACGAGTTCGACTTCTCGGTGCCGACCAACACGTTCAAGTGCCGCGACGGAACCGTGATGGCGGGTGTGTTGCTCGACACGCACTGGAAGTTGCTATCGCGCATGATCGGGCGTCCCGAGCTTGCGGACGATGCGCGCTTCGCGAATCTCGCGGGCCGGCAGGCGAATCGTGGGGAGTGCAACGCGCTGGTTGGCCAGTGGTGCGCGGGGCGTACGGTCGCGGAAGTCGTCGCGACCTTTGCGGAGCACGGAGTTCCATGCGCGCATGTGCGGAGCTACGCCGACGCGGCGCGCGATCCGCACGTGATCGAGCGCGACATGCTGCAAAGCGCAGTGCTCGAAGACGGCAGCGCGGCCCCCGTCACCGGCCCCGCCGCGAAATTCTCGCGCACGCCGACGCGGGTTCGTACCGGCGCACCTGCTCTGGGAGCCAACACTGATGAGATTCTGGAGGAGCTGGGAATCGACGCGCCTGCCCGCCAGCGCCTCCGCGATTCGAAGGTGATATGAGCTGCGTCAGGAGCTTGAGCGATTTCGTGGAGATAACGAGCTTACTTCCCACAGGAATATCCGGCCTGCCGCAAACACCGGATGCACGAGGTCCGTCATGGGCGACACGTGCCTCGCTTTGATTCGCACCTTGGTCGCTGCGAGGATTTCGAAAGAATTGATGATGACGTCTAGCGGACGTCGAACGTCCTCGAATCCATATATCAGAATCACTGTCTGCCCTGCGAAGCCTGCGTCTACGAGCTTGCTGCAATCGGACAACGCGCTCCGGTCGTTTTCATACGGTGACAGAATGTCCTTGATCGAAGTGTCGTCTGGTTTCCCGTTGTCTCCGCTGAGACGGGCCATCTTGACCTCGACGGCTAGTATCGGTGGTTGCCCGAGTGCTAAGTCACATCGCCGTCGCCCGCTCGGATAGGCGACATCAGTGTTCAATAGGTCATAGGTGTCAGCTCTGATGCGTTTGAGTTGAGCGACTGTGAGTGCGACCGCGTCATCTTCCGCGTGCGGACCAATTCCAGGCTTGTAAGTTCGAGTCTTCGACTTGTTCGAAGCCTGGGGACGCAACGCATCGGCTGTCTTCATTGCACCAGCGAAGTCAGCCGTGAATTGAGACAGGTCGATTCCTGCTTTCATACGATTCACCGGTGCCGCCCCCAGCCACCGCCTCCGGGCGTCTCCACGCGCACGCGGTCGCCCGCACCAAGCGTAGCGTTCGTTTTGCCCGGGAGCTTTGTCCGACGGCCGCGCCGTACGAGAAAATTCGCGCCGTTTGCGCCGTCGCCACCGCCCGCGAGCCCCCACGGTTTGATCGTTCGACGCTCGGTAAGCAGGCTGACCTGCGACTCGACCAGGCATTCGAGTTCGCGCACCAGTCCGTCGCCGCCGCGCGCCGCGCCGCGGCCGCCCGATCCGCGCCGAATCCGATACTCCGTGATGCGCATCGGGTAATACGCCTCCAGTGCTTCGACCGGCGTGTTGAGCGTGTTCGTCATGTGAGTGTGAATCCCCGACGCACCAGGATGGCCGGGTCCCGCGCCGGCACCGCCCGCGATCGTTTCGTAGTAGGTGAAGTGACGGTTGCGGAATCGATCGAAGCCGCCGACGGTCAGATTCGACATCGATCCCGAGCTTGCGGCCGCGATTCTTTCCGGCGCCGCCTTCGCAAGTGCGCGGAACAATACATCAACGATACGCTGCGACGTCTCCACGTTCCCGCCCGCGACCGCAGCAGGCGCGAGCGCGTTCACTATCGATCCGGGCGGCGCGATCATTTTGATTGGCCGCATCAGCCCTTGGTTGGCCGGGACTTCTTCGTCGGCGATGCACTTCATCACGTAAAAAGTGGCCGACAGCGTGATCGCATAGTTCGCATTGACCGAGCCACGCACCTGCGGCGCGGAGCCGGTGAAGTCGACAGTTGCGCGGCCGTTTCCGATTCGCACCGAAACTTCGATCGGAATCTTGACCGCACCGACGCCGTCATCATCGAGATAGTCGCGTGCGCGGTACACGCCTGGCTTGATTTTTCGGAGCGAGGCGCTCATCAACCGCGCCGCGTACTCCTTGAGCGCGTCCATCGCCGCAGCCACCTCGCGCCGCCCCACCGTCTTGACCAGCGCGCGCAGGCGATCCTCGCCCGCGCCGAGCGCCGCGATTTGAGCGCGCAGGTCGCCCTCGCGCTCCTCGCTGACGCGCGTGTTGGCGAGAAACAGCGCCAACACGTCGCGAGCCGGCTTTCCGCCGACCACCATCTTCACCGGCGGCAGCCGGAAACCCTCCTGGTAGATCTCGGTCGAAAGCGCCATCGAACCCGGCGACATGCCGCCGATATCGGCGTGATGCGCGCGGTTGGCGGCGAATGCGAACGGCTTGCGTTCGCCCACGAGGAAGATCGGCGCGACCATCGTGAGGTCGGGCAGATGAGTCCCGCCCGCGAACGGATCGTTCAACGCTGCGATGTCGCCTGGCGCAAGCTCGAGCCTGTCGATCGCCGCGCGCACCGAAAGCGGCGTCGAACCGAGATGCACCGGGATGTGCGCCGCCTGCGCGACCAGCTCGCCACGCGCATCGAAAACTGCGCACGAGAAGTCGTGGCGCTCCTTGATATTCGGCGAGTATGCGGTTTGGCCGAGCACCACGCCCATCTCCTCGGCGATTTCCGCGAGGCGATTGTTCATCACCGCGAGCGCGACCGCGTCGAGCTTCATCGCGGCGCCTCCAGGTGCAGGTTGCCGTAGTCGTCAACTCGAAGCGTGAACTCGGGCGCGACGTACGCGGTCGCGCTCATTTCGGCTACCACCGCGGGCCCGCGGATTCGGGCACTCGCGCCGAGCGATTCGCGATCGTAGATCGGCACGTCCCGGCGGCGTCCACCCGCGAGCACCGGCGCGCGTCTTTTCGGCGACGGTGCGCCGCGCGAGCGTCCAATGCGCGCCGGGCGCAACTGCGTGCCGGCGGCGGTCGCACGAAGCCGCAAATTGACGACTTCGACCGGCGCGTCGGGCGCCGAATGTCCGAAGGTGCGCCGATGTGCGGCGTGGAACTCATCGGCGAATCCCGGCGTCAACCGAACCTCGAGTTCGTAGGACTGACCGCGGTAACGGAGATCGGCGCGCAGCTCGGTCTTGATTGCCGTCGCGCGAGCGCCTTGCGCCAGGAGTTCCGCGCGCGCACGCCGCACCATCGGATCGGCCCGCCGGACCAGCAAGCGATAGTCGCGCGCCGGTTCGCGCACCGTCAGCGAAAACTCCCGGCCCAGCGGTGCCCCGAGCGCGCCGAGCGCACACAACAAACCCGGGTTGCGTGGCAGCACGATGTGCCGGATGCCAAGATCGAGCGCGAGTTCGCTCGCGTGCATCGGCCCCGCGCCGCCGAATGCGAGCAGCGCGAAGTCGCGCGGGTCGATGCCTCGTTCGACCGTAATCACGCGAATCGCGCGCTCCATGTTGGCGTTGACCACGCGAATCACGCCGAGCGCAGCGGCGTCGGAGCCGCGGCGCATCTCGCGGCCGAGCCTTGCGAGCACCCGCGCCGCACGATCAATGTGAAGCTTCATTCGACCGCCGAGAAAGCTCCCTGCAACCAGGCGTCCAGCGACCAGGTCCGCGTCCGTGACGGTCGGCGCGTCGCCACGCCCGTAGCACGCGGGTCCCGGGTCAGCGCCGGCGCTTTCCGGTCCGACCCGCAACGATCCGCCCGCATCGACTCTGGCGATCGAACCGCCGCCGGCGCCCACGGTGTGGATGTCGATGACCGGCGTGCGTACCGGGTAGCCGCCCGGATGGCTGAGCGTGCGGACTCGCGCTCGGCGGTCGAACAGCGACACGTCTGTCGAGGTGCCGCCCATGTCGAACGTTATGAATCGGTCGGTGGCGAAGGTCCGCGCGAGGCTCGCCGCGCCGATCACGCCCGCCGCCGGTCCCGAGAGAATCGTCCGTACCGGTTCCGTTTGCGCGAGCGCGACTCCGATCGCGCTTCCATCCGACTGCATGACGCGATATTTCGCGCCGCCGAGGCTGCGTCCCAGCTTGGCAAGATGCGACGACATTCGCGGTGCGACAAACGCGTTCACCACCGTGGTCGAAAGCCGCTCGAACTCGCGATATTCCGGAAGTATGCGGTGCGATACTGACACCGGCCGGCCCAAGCGCTTCAGCGCCTTCGCAATCGCGTTCTCGCTCCTCGGATTAGCGTACGAATGCAGCAGGCAGACCGCGAACGAATCGGCGCCGCTGCGGCGCGCATTACTCGTGGCTCGTGCGAGTTCCGATGGCGTGAGCCGCACCGCGATCGTCCCGTCGAAGTACGTGCGTTCACGCACGCCGAATCTCATCGCGCGCCCAACCAGCGGCTCGGGGCGCGCTGGGTAGAGCGCGTACAGCTCGAGACGGTTCTGCCGGCCGATTTCGATCAAGTCTTCGAAGCCCGCGTTGGTGAAGAGCGCGACGCGCGCGCCCTTGCGTTCGAGCAGTGCATTGGTGGCGGCCGTCGAACTGTAGGTCAATGAGCCGGCGCGCGCTCCGTCGAGCATCACGCGCAGGCCTTCAATGACCGCGGCCGCGGGATCGCGCGGCGTCGAGAGCACCTTGTAAACGCGCAGCACGCCGCCGATGGTCGCGACCAGGTCGGTGAACGTCCCGCCCGTATCGACACCGACGATGATCGCCCCGCGCCGGGATGCCACTGCCGAGCTATTGCGGCCGCACCGTGGCGGATGACTCACGAGACTCTCAACAAAATTTTGAAGTTTGGCGGGATCGCGGCAAGTTCCACCGCGCGGACGCCGTCATCGAGTGGCAGAATCGCGGAGATCAGCGGACGTGGATCGAACTTGCCGCTCGCGAGCGCCGCGAGCGCTGGCGCGAATCGCCCGCATCGTGAGCCGAGAACATTGATCTCGTTTACCACGATCGGTGCGAGGTTCAACCGCGCCGGCGATTCCGCGGTGCTCTTGAGCACGATAGTTCCGCGCGGACGGACCAACTCAATCGCGCGAGCCAAACCTCCGCTGCTCCCCGTGCAATCGACGACCACGTCGAATCCCGGCGACAGCGTGTGTTCGAGCGCGGTTTCGATACCGAGACCTGCAATGTGCTTGAGCTTCGCGTCGTGATGCCCGCCGACCACGACGGCATGTCGCTGCGCCTTCAGGACCATCGCGGCCGTCGCGCCGAGCCGTCCATCGCCGAGCACGCAAACGCGATGGTCTGCCGCAATGCTCGTCCGTTCCAGGATTCCGTACGCCGCCGCGATCGGTTCGGTGAACACCGCAATCTCATCGGGCAGCGAGTCGGGCACGGCAAGCAGGTTTTCGTCGGGGAGTGTCAGCAGTTCGGCGAATGCGCCGTCGCGTCCAAGGATCCCCAGCACGGTGCGATCGGGACAATGGCGGCCGAGACCGGTCCTGCACACGCCGCAACTTCCGCACGCGGCATTGATCGCGCCCACCACCCGCTGGTTCCGCAGCGCCGCGTTTCCGCTTTCCACCACGCGTCCGACGAACTCGTGCCCCGGCACGCCACGGTAATTCATGTAGCCGCGCGTGATCTCCAGGTCGGTCCCGCAAATTCCCGCGAGTGCGACCCGCACCAGCGACTCGCCCGCGCCGGGCTTCGGCTCCGCATAGTCGCGCCGGAGCGCAAGCCCGTCGTCCATTACAAGTGCGCGCATGTCGTCGTGGTCGCGGCGCGCGAGCGCGCGTTTTCCGCCGCGCGTCGCGGCCTGCACAAGGTGGCGGTCAATTGAAACAGAAAAGCCGCGAGGGCGGCTACCCCGCGGCATCGATACGGCGACGGCGACAGTTCACTCGCTCGTCTTGGCAGCAGTAGGCTTCTCAGCCGTACTTCCCGGTTTGGCCGCCGGCTCGGTTGACGATCCGTTCGTCGTTGTCGCAGCGCCTTCCGACGTAGACGTGCTGCCGCTCTCTGGCTTCGACGCCTCCTTGGAGCCCTTGCGCGCGTAGTCAGTCGCGTACCAACCGCTGCCCTTCAGCACGAACGAACTCTGCGAGAGCATGCGCTCGAGCTTGGAATTGCACTGCGGGCAACGCTTGAGCGGGCGCTCGGTGATGCGCCGCATCACCTCGACAACGCCGCACTTTCCGCATCGATATTCGTAGATCGGCATTTAAGGGCCGGCCACCCTATTCCCTGGCGCGCGCTTCGAGCCACGCTGGCTTATACGTAATCACGCCCCAGAAACGTGTCAACGCGCCGCAATTCCTTCGCCGTAGTGTCGCGCGACGGCGTATTCTTACGGCCGCTCAGCCAATTCTAGCATCTGCATCAGTTCGCGAGCGACTGACTCCGGGCTGCCAGTCGCGACGCGGACTACCTTCAGTCGCGACGTGTGCCCTCGCACCACCTCTACGCGCGACTGTGCGACGTGAACCGTGTCTGCGATCACGCCGGTCAGCTCCTCGTTCGCTTTCCCTTTCTCCGGTGACGACGTCAACGCGATTACGACGCCGCGCGGCTCGCTGCGAACGATTTCGCGCCGCGACGCGCCCGGCTTGGCCACTACATTGATCGTAAGCGTGCCATCGCCGAACCTCATCCAATCGGGCCAGCGGTCGAGCGCATCGGTCATGCGAACCCAGCAGCGCCCGGAATGAGATAGTAGAGCAGCGACGGCAGTACGACACGCTGCACGACGCCGATGGCAAGAACGACAACCAGCGGTGAAAGGTCAATCCCGCCCAAAATCACGGGCAGACGTTCACGTATCCAGTCGAAGACGGGCTCTGTTATCGAGTAAATGAACCGAACAATCGGATTGTAAGGATTGGGCTCGATCCAAGTCATCAACACCGACACGAGCACAACCCAGAAGTACAGTGAAAGCAGCTGATCGAGCACCCCGGCGATGAACATTACAAGGCGTGTCCAGGCAAACATGTCTTTGTAAGAGCGCTAGGTCAGGAACTCTTCGCCAGTTCACGCGAGCGTGCGGAAGCGGCGTGAATGGCGTTGGCAATGATATCAGAGAATCCCGACGCGGCGAAGCTGCTCAGAGCCGCTTCGGTAGTGCCCCCGGGCGACGCGACGATCCGGATCAGCTCCGCGGGAGTGAGCTTCGACGTTCGCATCACGCGCTCCGCGCCCTCGATCGTCTTGAGCGCCATGCGAATCGCCAGTTGATGAGGAATTCCTTCCGCCGCGGCCGCGTCCGCGAGCGCCTTGACGAAAAGATAGACATACGCCGGGCCGCTTCCAGAGAGCGCGGTCACCGTATCCATCAGTCTCTCATCGCGGACCAGCACCGCATCCCCGACCGCGCGAAAGACCTTGAGCGCGAACGCCTCGTCGGATTTCGATGCTCCGCTTCCGCGAATCAGCGCCGCCATCCCGGCGCCAACCATCGCCGGCGCGTTGGGCATCACGCGGATGATCCGCGCACCTTTGCCGAGACCGCGGGCGAGTCTTGTGGTCGGAACGCCTGCGGCGATTGAGATGTAGAGTTTGCTTTTCCCGCGCGCGGCATCGCGCAGCTCCGCCAGCACCTCGTTGATCTGCTGCGGCTTCACGGCGAGCAGCAGTGCCTTCGATTCGTTGATGAGCTCCCGGTTATCGCCGGTCGCCGCAATCTTGTATTTGCGTGCGAGATGCCGGCGCCGTTGCGGCGCCACATCGGACGCGGCCAGGTCGCGCGGTTTGAACACGCCATGGTCGAGCAGGCCGCTGATGAGCGCCTCGGCCATGTTGCCGCCGCCGATGAAGCCGAGCTTTTTCATCTGGCTATCTCGCCCGCTCGCCAAATACCGCGCGCCCTACGCGCACAATCGTTGCACCTTCTTCGATCGCCAGTTCGAAGTCGTCGCTCATTCCCATCGAAAGCTCGCTTAGTCCAAGGCCGGTCGCGCCCGCAAGGCGATCCCGAAGCTCACGAAGCTCCGCGAAGTAGCGCCGCGCCCGCTCCGGGTCCTGCGCTGGAGGCGGGATCGTCATCAACCCGGCCAGCTCGACCTTGTCGCGCGCGGCGCCGATCAGCGGTTCGATCTCTGCCGGTGCGATTCCGGACTTGGTCATCTCGCCGCCGAGATTCACCTCGATAAGCGCGCGGACACGCGCCGATTTCTGTGCGCGGCAGAGCGCGTCGGCCAGCCGCGCGGAATCGAGGCTTTGAATCACGTCGAATGTGCGCACGGCAAGCTTCGCCTTGTTGGTCTGGAGATGTCCAATCAAATGCCAGCGAATGTCCGTGAGACCGGCGAGTGCTTCGCGCTTTCTCGCCGCCTCCTGGACGTAGTTCTCTCCGAACTGGCGAGCGCCCGCGCGATAGGCGGCCGCAAGCGCCTCGGGCGGCTGCGTTTTGCTGGCGAGCACCAGTGCCACGTCGCGCGCACTTCGTCCCGCTCGACTAGCTGCGTCGACGATTCGTCCGCGCACGCTCGCCAGTCTCTGCGCGATCGCGCTCTCGTCAAGCATCTCGCCAATTTCGCTCGCCGCCGCTCACTTCGACGCTTGGTGTCGGCGCAGCGCCGCCAGCACCGCGTCAACTGGCAGCCCCATGACGTTGTCGCGCGGCCCTTCAACGTGCGTGATGAACGTCGTGCCGATGCCCTGGATTCCGTACGCGCCGGCCTTGTCGAGCGGATCCCCCGACGCAACGTACGCGGTAATCTCATCGTCGCTGAGCGCGCGAAACGTCACACTGCTCGTGACGGCGCCGCATTCGACGATTGCGCCTGCGCGCGCGAGCGCAAATGCGGTCGTCACGCGGTGGGTGCGGCCTGAAAGCATCCCCAGCATCGTGCGCGCCTCGCGTTCATCGGATGGTTTGCCCAATATCTTCCCTTCGCATTCGACGACGGTGTCCGCCGCGAGCACCAGCGGCTGTGCGAAGCGCGCCGAAACCGCCATCGCCTTGTCACCCGCGGTGCGGTTGGCGTAGTCGCGTGCGGATTCGCCAATCCCGGGCGATTCATCGACGCCGCTCTCCATCGCTTCAAACGAAACGCCGGCCTTCGCAAGCAGCTCCTTGCGGCGCGGCGAACCCGACGCGAGTATTAACGTGTGGTCGCTGGTCATTCGGAAATGAGCGGCGCATCGCAGGCGCGGTAAATGAGAGTTGCCAGATGAATGATGCTCCGGCAAGCAGGGAACCCGTTGATGCGCGGCCGGTCGTGCGCTAACCACAATCGAATGGGAGGCGTGTGGCGGCGGATTGCGGCGCTCGCATTTATGTCTGCGCTCGCCGCTGGATGCGCTCCGAAGGCTGCGGTCGAAGCCACGCAGCCCGCCCGTTCAAGCACGCCAGCTTCATCCCCGCCCGCTGCAGCGGCGACTCCCTCCGATGCGCGCGCAGCATTCGTTGACGGCTACCGCGCATACAAGGCGCGCGACTTCGAGCGTGCCGCGCAACTGCTCTCGTACGCCGCCGATCGATTCACCGAGCTTCGCGACTATGCGCTCTTCTATCTCGCCTGCGCCGAGCGCGAGCTCGGCCGCGATGAATCCGCGGCGGCGGCGTTCGCGCGGCTGGTCTCCGCGTACCCGCAAAGCGTGAACGCGCCCGCCTCTGAGCTCGAACTTGCGGCGCTCCAACTCAAGCTCGGCCGCGCAGCTTCGGCACAGACGATTGCATCATCGCTAATCACCAAGACTTCCGACCCAACGATTGAGCAGGGCGCGCGGCTGATCGCTGCAAAGGCGTCGCTGGCAACCAACGATCCGCGCGCCGCATACGCGCAGGCGATGACACTGCGAGAGAAGTTCCCGCGCGGCCCTAACGACGCCGAGGCGCGCGCCATCGCGTATCAAATTATGCGCGCGAATCCGGAAATTGTCGCCGCCAATACCCTTCCCTATCACGCCGGTGAAGCCGAGCTGCTCCTGAAAGAAGGCCAGCCGCGTCTGGCGCTCGCCGAGGCCGACGCGGCGCTGCGACTCTCGCCGGCACGCGAGATGACCGCGGAACTGGTCTGGCTGAAGGGGCGCGCGCTGCGCGCCGATCCCGCTAAGGCGCGGCGTGAACTGCTCGAATATCTGCGCAGTGCCCCGCACGGCGGATCCGTGACGCTCGTCCTCGAGGCGCTCGCGCTCAATTGCTGGAATGCCGGCGACCACGCGGCCGCGCGCAAGGCTTTCAAGCGTCTGGTTCGCGAGTTCCCGGAGAGCAAGCTCGCGCCGGATGCGCTGCTGCGAATCGGGCGAATCTACGAAGAGGATCGAAAACCCGATTCAGCGCGAGTGCAGTACCGCAAACTGATCGCGCGATACCCGTCGAGCGACGCAACGCAGGACGCCCGCTTCCGCGCCCCGTGGATGCTTTATACGATGGGCGAGTACGCCGAAGCGGCGCGGGAATTCGAGCGGATGCGCGCACGCGTAAAGGGCGCGTCGGACCGCGACATGCTTGCGTACTGGCGCGCGCGGTCGCTCGAACGCAGCGGCGATCGCACCGGCGCCGAATCGATCTACCGCACGATCGCCGCCGGCACCGAGACGAACTATTATCCGGCGCTCGCCGTGCGACGGGTCGGCGCTGTGCCGGTTGATTTTCCGGCGGCCGCCGCGGCGCTTCCGCCGGCGGCGTCGCCGCCGCGCGTCGCCGCCGCCGCCGCCGAGTTTCATCTCTCGCGCGCGCTGGTGCTCCGTTCGCTCGGACTCAATGAGCTGGAGGCCGACGAATTGATGGCTCTGGAAGCCGACGCTCGCCACGACCCCGACCTGCGCAACTTCGTCCTCGCAGGCTTCGAATCGGCGGGCGCCTACTACCATCTCATCGTGCAAGCTACCCGGCTCTCTTCGCGCGGCGCACTTGCGCCGGCGCTCGCCGAGAAACTCCGCTACCCGCGCGGCTACTGGAATCTGCTCTCCGACGCGGCGCGTCAAAGGTCGCTCGACCCGTATGTCGTCGTCGCGTTGATGCGCCAGGAGAGTCTGTTCGATCCGCGCGCAACCTCGCGCTCTGACGCGCGAGGCCTGATGCAGCTGCTTCCCTCGACCGCAACCGCGGTCGCGAAACGAATCGGCGTCAATGGCGGCACGCTCGATCTCTACGATCCCGCGCTCAACGTTCAACTCGGCACCGCATACTTGCAGAGCCTGTTCGCCATGTTCGGCGGCGACGAGTTCCGCGCGGTGGCGGCATACAATGCGGGCGAGCATGCGGTCGAGCGCTGGAATGCGCGCCACTCCGGCGAGGCGGACGAATGGGTCGAGAACATCGGCTACAAGGAAACGCGCGACTACGTGAAAAAGGTGATCGGGGGGCGCCGCGAGTACCTGCTGCTCTATCAGTCCGGCTCAAAACCCTCGACCTCTCCGGCCGCGCCACCATCGCCGGGATCGACGTAGGCGAAGATTTCCTCAGCGTCGCGATCCTGACGCCCGGTTGGCGCGAGTTGCTGCTGCGCGAAGTTGGCCTCCGTGGGATCGGCGCCGCTCCCCTTGATACGCTGCGTGGCCGGATCGTCGAAGCGGCTCCAGAACTTGTGCGCGGCGCGATTGCTCTGATCGACTCTCCGCGCCTGCCGCGTGACCTCGACTTGGCAAGCGGCATGCGCACGCGTCGCGCCGAAGCTCCGCGCTCACGGCTTCTCGACGCGCGCCTGCGCGCGCTGCTGAAAAGTCACGCGCTCGCAGGCGGCCCCGCGGTGAGGCTGTCACTGTTTCCAACCCCGCTGGTCGGCTACTTTGCGCGCTGCACTCAATCCACAAATTGCAAACCGCACCTCGCGGCGATCGCGCGGGAGCTACTCGGACCATTCATCCTGCCCGCCTCGCGTGCCGCGCGGCCTGCACTTTCCGGCGGCGCGGTCTTCACGCGGTTCATGCTGGCGGGCTTTGCATGCTATCGCGCACTCGTGCGCATCGGCGTCAATCCGTTCGAGTCGTATCCGGCGCTCGTGTTCAATCTATGGTCGAGCGATGGACCCGTCCCTCCCAAGCGCCGTGGCCGCGGCTCGCTCGACGCGCGCCGCGCTATCCTGGAGCGGCTGCGACGCGTGGTCGGCCTGAAGCAACCGGTCGCCGTCGCCAACTTCGACCAAGCCGATGCCGCCGTGCTCGCGCTCGCGGCAGCTGCCGCGGCGAGGCGAAATTCGCTCGTTGTGCTTGAGCATTCCGCCGAGGGACGTTTCGCCGTGCCGATGCAATCTGCGCGCGGCGTTCCGCGAGCTTGACAACCGCCGATTCAAACAGGTTCAAAGAATCAGGCGCGACACGCGCATAATCTCGGTGCGCATCGCAACAAACCGGGAAAGCTTTTGGCGGGACGCGAATTCAAGGCGGTCTTCTTCGATCTCGACGGCACCCTCGTCGATATTCACGGTCCGCTTTACATCGCGGCCAAGCACGCGCTCAACCAACTCGGTCACGGCCCGCCGCTGACCCCCGAGCGCTACCGCCAGGCACTCGCGCGCGACGACGTGTGGCTCGGCGTGCCGGAACACCTGCGGCCCGAATACGCCAAACTCGCATTCGTGTACTTCCAGACCGAGATCGATCGCACCGAGCGCCTCGAAGTGCTGCCGCACGTTCCTGAAACGTTGGCCGAATTGAAACGGCGCGGCTATGCTACCGGCGTCGTGACGAGCCGGCCGGGCGATGCGCAGCGCCTCGTCTCCAAGCTCGCGATGGTCGGGCTCGCGGCGCATCTCGATCACGTGATCACGCAAAGCACAACCTCGCTCCGCGCGCTCGACAAGACTGAGAGCCTTCGCCACGCCGCCGCGCGCGCATCGACGCTCCCGCACGCGTGCATGTACGTGGGCGATGAACCTCGCGACATCATGGCGGCGGGCAATGCGAGTTTCGGCGCCGCCGTCGCGGTTGCGACCGGCGCCGCGAGCTACACCTACCTCGAAAGCCATCCGAATTTTCGCCCCGACTGCGTTCTGCGCTCAATGTCGGAGCTGGTCGGCCTGCTCGATCGCATGAAGACCGGAGGGAACAGCTGATGGCCCTATCGGGCGCGCAACCAACCGAACCGCCGCTGGCGCTCGACGGTCTCAACGCCGTCGAACTTCCGTGTCTGGACGAGATGACGTTCCTGGCCGGCGCGATGGCCGGCAAGGCGTTCGCTGATCACGGCGCCGAAGTCATCAAGGTGGAGCCGCCGGCGACCGGTGCGCGCGAACGCCACCTCGGCCCGTATCGCGACGACGTTCGCAATCGCGAAACTGGCGGTCTCCATCTCTACCTCAACACTAACAAGCTCGGCGTCACGCTCGACTTGGCGCGCCCGCGCGCTCACGACCTGCTGCTCAAGCTGCTCGCCGGTGCGGACGTGGTGTTCAATCCGAATCCGCCGGCGCTAAACGACCGCCTCGGGATCGGCTGGCGGAT
Source organism: uncultured Binatia bacterium (SeqCode) (assembly GCA_964429575.1). Taxonomy (GTDB): domain Bacteria; phylum Desulfobacterota; class Binatia; order Binatales; family Binataceae; genus CAYSCX01. Next base: position 69,875 of record CAYSCX010000001.1, read on the forward strand.
GCTCACCGAGCGGTTCCCGCAGCTCATCGTCGTGTCGGTCACCCACTTCGGCGCGGAATCGCCGTACCGCAGCTTTCGCGGCGGCGATCTTGTTGCGACTCACATGAGCGGCGTCGGCTTCGAGACTCCATTCAACCAGGCAACCGACGCGCCCAATCATCCGCCGCTCAAGATAGCCGGCCGCCAAAGTGACTATCTCACTGGCTATACAGCGGCGGTCACTGCGATGTGTGCGATCTTCGCGCGCAAGCATTCCGGTGCGGGCCAGCACGTTGATGTGAGTCAGTGGCTCTCGATGGTCAGCATGATCCGGCCGAGCATCGGCACGCTGACACATGAGTCACCCGATGCGCCCGCATTCAAGCGCGTTTGCACACGCATTAAGGCGGGTGCTCAGTGGGTTTATCCGTGCAAGGACGGTTGGGTGAGTTTCTCGGGCGCCACCGACAGGTTCTGGCGCGGCGCCAAACGCGCGATGGGAAATCCGGAGTGGGCCGAAAACGAACTATTCAGCACGATTCTCGGGCGCGCGGCAAACATCGATGCGATCGAGGCGGCCCTGATGGATTGGCTTTCTACGCAAACCCGCGACCAGGCGTTCCGCAAAGCGCAGGCCGAGCACACGCCATGCTTTCCGGTTTACTCGCCCGCCGACGTTGCCGAGAACGAGCAGTACCGCGCGCGCGGCTTCTTCGTAGATCTCGATCACCCCGCTGCGGGTGGTGTTCGCATGCCCGGCGCACCATGTGTTTTCAGCGCGACACCGTGGCGCATCCGCCGCGGTGCCCCGCGCCTTGGCGAGCACAATCAGCGCATCTATCGTGAACGGCTCGCCATCGGCAATGCGGAACTGCACGCGCTTGCGGCGGAGCAGGTGATCTGATGGCGCAGCTTCCATTCGACGGCGTTCGCATCCTCGACTTCGGCTGGATCTTCGCGGTCCCGCATGCGACCGCGTGGCTCGGCTCGTTGGGCGCTGAGGTGATCCGCGTCGAGACCATGCTCAACCCCGATTTGGTGCGGTTTCTAGGCGGCACCGACGGCGTGTCCGGAATTAATCGCAGCGGGATGTACAACTCGATCAATTTCTCCAAGGAAAGCATCGCCCTCAATTTGACGCATCCCGAGGCGCAGAAGATCGCGCGCCGGCTGGTCGCGATGAGCGACGTCGTGAGCGAGAACTTCACCGTCGGCAACATGACGAAGTACGGCCTCGGTTACGATGATCTGCGCACCATTAAGCCCAACATCATCATGCTTTCCGGCACGCCGCTCGGGCAGACCGGTCCGTTCGCACGCACCGTCGGCTTCGGTCCGACCACGCAAGCGTTCGCCGGCGTGTGCCACATCACGGGATATCCCGAAAGTTTTCCGTGCGGCATCGGCGGAACCTGGCCCGATTTCGCAGTCGGCCTCGGCATGGTCTTTTTTCTGGCGGCTGCGCTCTACCATCGCGACCGCACCGGCGAGGGCCAGTATCTCGATCTCTCAATGGCCGAGATGGTTACCTCGATGATTCCCGAAGCGATGATGGATTACTTCCTCAATGGCCGCGACGCGGGACCCATCGGCAACCGCGACGAATCGATGGCGCCGCACGGCGTGTTTCCGGTCGCGGGTGATGATCAGTGGGTTGCGATCGCGGTGGTGACCGATGCCGGCTTCGCGGCGCTGTGCGAACTTCTCGGCGTCGCATCGATGGCGCGCGATCCAGAGTACGCAACGCTCGACGGACGGCTTGGCAACGTCGCGATGCTCGAGGCCGAAGTCGCGGCGCGGACGCGCAACTTCGCGCGCGACGACTTGGTAAGCAAACTTCGCGAGCGCGGCATCGCTGCGGGTCCGGTGTACGGTGCAAAGGACCTGATGCAGGACGAAGTTTTCCTGAACTCCGGGATGTTGGTCGAGCTGGACCATCCCGAGAGCGGCCGCCGCCTCATCCCCGGTATCCCCGCGCGATTCAGCGCGATCGAACCGAACTACCGCGCGACGCCTGCGATCGGTCAACATTCCGAAGACGTGCTGGGGCGCCTCCTTGGCTTTTCCCCCGAAGAGGTCGCAAGACTCCGCGAAGATAAGGCGGTGCTGTAACCGCGATGGTAGAGGCAGAGGCGGCTTCTCAAGGCGGCCGCGCGCGTCCCGGCGCGTTCGCTGTCTGGGTGCAAGCGATCAGGGCGCCGTCGCTCAGCGCCGCCGCGATGCCGGTGCTGCTCGGCGCGGCGGTCGCCGCTCGCGCCGGCTTCTTTTCGTTCCCGCGGCTGCTGGTTGCGCTGGTCGGCGCGATGGCGATTCAGGCGGGCACCAACCTAATCAACGATTACTACGACTACCGAAGCGGCGCCGACTCCTCGGAGTCGCTCGGCCCCAGCATGGTCATTCAGCGCGGCCTTCTCACCGCCGATCAGGTCTGGTGGGGCGGCATCACTTCGTTCGCTTTCGGCTCAACGCTCGGACTCGTGCTCGCATATATTTGCGGATGGCCGATACTCGTGATCGGTCTGCTCAGCGTCGCGGCGGGATTTTTCTACACCGCGGTGCCGGTATCGCTCGCATACATTGCGCTCGGCGAGCTTACCGTCTTCATCTTCATGGGGCCGGTGATCGTGCTTGGAACGTACTATGTGATAGCGCTCGAGTTCTCGCGCACCGCGTTGTGGGCGTCGATACCGGTCGGCTTCCTGGTCGCCGGCATCCTCCACGCAAATAACATTCGCGACATCGATACCGATCGGATGCACGGCAAGCGTACGCTTGCGGGGATCCTCGGGCGTCGCGGCGCAAACCTGGAGCTGCTCGCGCTTGACGGCGCCGCGTATGCGGCTACGATTTTCGCCGTCGCCGTGGGCACGCTGCCGTGGATCACCCTCGCGACACTTGCGACCATCCCGCGCGCGATCGATCAGATTCGCATCGTGATGCGCGAGAGCGAGCCGCGAAAACTCAACCTCGCATTGCTGCGTTCGGTGCAACTCCACATGGAGTTCGGTCTGCTGATGTTCGTTGCATTCGTGGTGGCGGCGTTGGCAGGCTGGTAGTGCCGTTCCAACTTGTTGGTGCTAACTGACGTGGGAAAGTTTGCCAACCCCGTTCCAACTATCCCAACCTCCAACCTCGAGTTCGGCCCACGGAGTTGGAACGGGGCCAACCTGCCTCGGGGCAGCGTTCTATGGTCTTCGGTAAAAATAGTTGGAACGGCAGTAGCAACACGATCCGCGCGGCGTCGACACCCCGCACCCGACCGCCGCCTCTTCGTAGGGGCGCACGGCTGTGCGCCCTTCTTCTCTCCCCTTCTGAGCCCTCTCCCTGTGATCACTGGGAGAGGGTGTGGGTGAGGGTCCATCCGCTTTCGGTATGTCATTCAGAGCGAAGCGAAAGCCTGCCCTGAGCTTGTCGAAGGGAATCCCGATTTCCGCTCTGCGCCCCTCTTCTTCACCACCCCGACCAACGGGAACGACCCTCCAGCCAACCTTCGCCTCCCTACTATTGGGCGGCGCTTCACTCGCCGCGGTCCGGTTCCCCTTCCCTTTAGGGAAGAGGTCAGGGGTTAGGTAGGTCGCGGCTCGCGACCGAGCCGGCGACTTTCGCGTCCAGCTCATCCAAAAGCTTCTTTGCGCGCACCATCGCAGGAACGTCGAAACCCTCGGTGAACCACGAATAGATTGGGCGCAGCGCGTCGCGCGCTGGGCATCGCCTACGACTACGCCTACCTGTTCCACATCGAGCCGCGCTTCAAGATGAGCTACGGCACCTATCTGGCGGCGCCGCGCTGGGCGCGCATCGTGTTTCACCTGAGCGGAATCGTAGGTTCGCCGCTGGGACTCGCGGCCGCGGCGGTTCTTGTCGCGGGCGCCCGTGAGCCCGGCGACCGGTGGAAAATCGTTATCTCAGTCCATTGGCAAGTGCGGTGACCGAGACTAACACTTCAACTGATTCAAAAGATCGGGCGGGCCAATTCGACTGGTACCAAAGGTCGGACACTCCGCCACCATTGCCAACGGCGCACTATTTATCTCTTCTGAAGCGCCTCCATACCATAAATTCCGAGACGAATCGTGACCCCAAGTAGCGCCAAACTCTTCATCAGCGACGCTGGTAGATACACGAGAGTGATATCTGGCACTCTCATGAAGCAATCGATCTCAGCCTCGTAGCTACGCCGTTGAAGTATACGAAGGGCTCTTCGACGGGCACCGAGGAATTCTGACCAGTATTCCAGTTGTTGCTCTAGCTCCCATCGCTTTCGACCGGGAATGCTCCGACACCAGCAGCCGCGTTTGTGCACGCTGGCAAGTGGTCGCAGCTCGCCATCGCGATTTGGTAAAGTTCGTTGGTCTCCACGGCGCCACGCATCATCCGGCTGAACTCGGAAGAGTTTGGTTATCTCTGATGGATCTAGATCGTCGCCCCACAGATAGAACATGGTCGAACACCGCCTTTTCGGTCGACCCGACGAAGCGAGTTTCGGCGTGCCCATCAAGCTAGCTCTACGAGATCTTGTCAATCGGCTCATTTGAAATATTCTTGAAGATATTCGCGCAACTGTCCAAGGTTCTTTTCGCCTTCTTCTTTAACGAGTCGATTAATTTCTTTGTGGAACCGCTCATACTGCTCTTGAGTAATTCCGAGTTCTTTCGCGAGCCTTCTGATCACCCTCTGTTCAAGTCTACGCGCCGCCCTACTCTTTAGCGCTCGCTGTCCGGCTCTGCCCACTGCCATTCCTGCTACGGGGCCCATTTCCAGTGGAACAGGAGATATCGACAAGAAGTCAGGATCAGCATCCGGCGGAACCTTGATTGTGTATACGACCGGTATGAGGGAATCGCCGGAATTCGCATAGTCCTCCGTCACCTCAACGTACCTTTGCGACGGCATTACATCCCACTGCGCTCCCGCGCGCAGCATACCTCTGCTCGTGTGCCCACTGTGCTGCAATTCGCGCGGGATCGACGGGCTGCCGCCTCCGGCGAACAAATTGATCAAATCTTGAATCAATTCTCCCAGGTCCCGGAACGCCTCGTAGACTCGAACTAGAAAAAGCTCCAGCTCCTGGGCGCTGATCGTGCGTCCGCCGCCTTCCTGCAAGCCCGTCGGATCACTGCGACTGATCGGATTGTTGCCCGCGTACGTGAATAGATTGGGATCGCCGAGGCCGGTCGGATCCTCAGACACGAAACGATGAAGCTTGGGGCTGTAGTAGCGCGCCGGCGTGTGGTACAGCTCCGTGCCGCTGTCCAACTCCATGCCCGCGTACTGGAATGGGAACGAATTCGACGATCCACCGAAGGTGGTCCGGCCGAACGGCTCATAGGTGTACTGGGTGGACATTGCTCCCGACGAATCCACGAGTGCGACCGTGGAGCCGATCTGATCGTGAATCGACGTCCAGGTCGTGGTCGTCGAGCCTGTTGTGCTCGAGTAGGCCAGAACTTCTCCTGTACCCGGCATTCTCAGAACGTCCTTCTTGACCGCGCTGCCGCCCGTCCCGGTCACCACGCGGATCGCGCTCGCGTCGTCGTATAAGTAGGTCGAGGTCGTCGAACTCGCCGTCATGGTGCGCCGCCGCCCGACTGCGTCGTAGCCAAATGTGGTCAGCGGGCTGCTGACCTGCGACATCATGCTGCGCGAGTCCCACTTGTAGGTCGCGCTGTTCGTGGGGTTGCTGGTTAAATTGTTGGCGTTGTCCGAGGTAACGGTCACACCGCTCCACCAGCTCAACTGGTTGGTGTTCGCATAATTCGCGGCAATCGTCCCGGGCAGGTTCGTGCGAGCGAGCGTGCCACCGGTCGCAATTATCCGGCTGTCGCTGTCGTAGGTGTAGCTGAGGTTGCCAAGCGAATTCCCGTTCGCGGCGTACGCGAGCGACGTGAGCCTGGACGCATTGTCGTACACGTAGGTCGTGACGACGTTGCTGACAGTGAGCGTGGCGCGGCGAGCGTCGCCGTCCGGCACAAACACGACGCTTACGTTCGGGTCGGTGATGCTCTGCAGCTGGTCGTCGTTGTAATAAGCGTACGAAACCGTCCGGTAACCCGACTGCCCGGTCCCCGACGTGGTCATCGTGGTACGCCGCCCGTTGGCGTCCAGCGCGTACGTAGCGGTTGCATTCGTTCCCGGAGTTAGGAGGTTAACGAAAGTCTCTGACGTGACGTTGTCCATCCCATCATAGGTGTAGGTAAGGGTCTGGTAGAAGAGAAGGTTGAGGCCGGACCAGACCTGGTCTACCATCGAAGTCACTCGGTCTCCCGCATCATAGGTGAAGGTCACTACACGATGCTCGTATGGGGAGACATTCGTGGCGTTGAAGTCGGCCATCGTCACGCGGCCGAGCTTGTCATGTTGGTAGGAAGTCTTGATCCCCCGCTTATGGTAGAAGGTGGTTCGCCGGCCCATCGCGCTTCGATTCTCGATCGCGCAATTGTTGGCGGCGTCGCTGGAATCGAACTGCGCGAAGCCCTCGGGCTCGCCGACTAGCTCGACCGAACCGGTCGAAAATTGCCCTGCCCGTGCGCGTCGTAAACCCTAGATACGATTGAGAAGGAGCTTGTGCATTCCAATGCCATCACAAGTCTCGAAATATGCAACGAAGGAGTTGTCGACGAATACCTGGCCTGATTTTGAGAGCCTTTTTTCCAGAGGAGGCGGCTGGGACTTTTGTTGGTGCATGTATTTTCACCGGACGCGCATGACCAAGAACAAGCGACTTCGTACCCGGGCTCAGCAAGGTGTGAGGAACCGCCGGGAAAAGAGAGAACTCGTCGCGAGCGGATGTACGCATGGGATTCTCGTCTACGCGAAACGAGAACCCGTGGGATGGTGCCAGTACGGTCCCAGAGAGGAGCTTCCTCGTATCGACCAGCGTCGCGACTATCGAGGACTTTCTCCCAAAGGCGGCGCAAAGAGACTTTGGAGAATAACCTGCTTTGTTGTCGATAAGAGGTATCGCAGACTCGGCGTTGCGAACATCGCCTTGAAAGCGGCTCTGGAAACCATAAGTAAGAAGGGCGGCGGCTTGGTTGAGGCATATCCGCTCACGCATTGGAGATCCGGGGCTTTCGGAAATGTGTCAGCACACGGAACCGCGTCGATGTTCGAGAAGGAGGGGTTCAAGACCGTAGCCCCGTTCGGCAGTACCAAACACTCGACGAACGTGTTGATGCGAAGAACCGTCTGAAGTCTGGTCGCCCGGACACAAAAAAGTGCGGGCGCGACAAGGCCGCGCCCGCTCGCACCAGCTCAGCTCAACCGTCGAGCGCCTTCGACGACGGTCGCGCCATCATTCGCTCATTCCATGCAGTGAGATTCTTGAGATTCACCGGAACCGCCACCCCGACCATCTTCTGGAACTCGACTGCGCACAACGCTGCGATGTCTGCCGTCGAGACGTTGTCGCCGCCGAGGAAGCTGCGTCCGGTGAGTTCCTTGTCGAGCCACTCATCGTGATACGCGATCGCCTTCTTGCCCACCTCAACCGCCTTGGGGTCGCGATCCGGTTCGGCCTTGAGCATCGTGTTCTGAAACACCGCGCCCACCGCCGGTATGAAATTCCCGTCGATCACTTCCTCGGTCATTCGCACCCGCGCGCGCGCCAGCGGGTCTTTCGGCAGCAGCGGCGGATTCGGCTGAGTCTCTTCGAGGTATTCGATGATCGACGACGATTCGTAAATCGGCGTGCCATCGACTACCAATGTCGGCACGCGACCGTGCGGATTGATTGCCAGGTACTCGGGCTTGCGTTGCGCGCCTGTCATGAGGTCAACGGTGATCTTCTCCGCACTGATTCCTTTCTCAGCGAGCGCGACGCGTACTTTGCGCGCAAATGGCGAGAGAGGGTGGTGATAGAGCTTTAGAGTGGGCATGGAAACCTCCTGCTGGTGCGGCGGGTCGGCTGATACGTAGCCCGCCGGCTCCGCGGCCACGATTCAATTGCTGCCGCAACTGCGAGTCAACGTGAATCGTCAGTCGAGAAAGACGAGCCGTGGCGGCGCGGTCGCGAACTCACGCCGCAGCGCCTCGTAGCGCGGCAAATCGTCCACCGTCCTGAACAAACCGCGATGCACGAATCCAAATACCGGCAGCCCGCGCGCGACCATCGGCGCGAATAATCCAGTCATCAGGCTCCACGGCGGCGCAGTTGGCATCAGCTCGAAAACGGCTGGCTCCGCGATGATCGCGCCCGCGTACATGTAAGACGAGAGCTTCTCCGAGACGTCTGCGGAAAGGTCCACCGGGTAGTCGAGGTAATCAAGCGGAGGCTTCGCCGCGAGAAGCCGCATCCGTCGAATTCGCGCGTCCGAGTCCATCTCGAGTTTGCTGTAGCGCGTGGGCTCGGACGTCGGGGTGAGCGCGAGCGTTGCGAGGCCGCCGCGGTCGCGATGTTGCGCGATCATTCCCGCGACGTCGAGATCCATCACCGTGTCGCTGTTCGCGATCGCGAACGCCTCGTCGCCAAAAAATGAGCGCAGGTTGTGGAGCGGTCCACCCGTGCCAAGCAACACTGGTTCCGGCGCCCACGTGATTCGAATGCCCAGCTCGGCGCCGCTGCCCAGTTTAGTCTGCACTGCGCCCGCAAGATGGTGAACGTTTATCGCGACCTCGGTGATCCCGGCGCGCTTCAACATCAGAAGCGGATAATGAATCAGCGGCCGCCCGCCCAACTCGAGCAGCGGCTTGGGCACCATCTCGGTGAGCGGACGCAGCCGCTCCCCGCGTCCCGCCGCGAGCACGAGCGCCTTCATGACGGTGGCGGCACGCTCGCCAGCACGCGCGCAAGTTGCGGAAATTCGCGCCGGAGATCCGCCAGCATTCGTCGCGCCTGCGCCAGCGCGAACGGAAGATACTGCGCGTACCCGCGCTTGCCCTCGCGCTCGAGAAAACTGAAGCGCCCGATGACTTTTAGCGCGTGCTGAAGCACGCAAAGCCGGTAGCTCTCATTCAAGTCTATGGCGCTCATCTGCGCCGCCCCCCGCCTCTCCACCCCGGCGAAGTAGTAGTCGAGCAGGCGCCGCTCATGCGCCGGCGTGATCACCCGATGAGTGTCGCGGGTCGTCAGCAGCACCGCGAGATCCTGCGCGGCGGGTGCGAGTAACGCGTCCTGAAAATCGATCACGCGAATCCGCGCGCTGTCGCCCTGAACGAACAGGTTCCAGCCGTGGTAGTCGCGATGTGAGAGTACCCGCGGAAATGCACCAAGGCGTGCGGCGAGACTGTCGAGTTCCGCATCGAGTCCATTTGTGTCCGCGGCCGGCGCGACCGCGCCAAGCCCGTACTCCACGAATTGATCCATTTCCCAGCGAAACAGCCGCGCATCGTATGCGACTCGCGACGCGATGCAGGTGGCGTCGAGGCGATGTGTGCCATGGACTTGAATGAGCAACAGCTGGGCGACGGCGTCGCGGTATAGATCGGCCGCCTTTGTGGGGTGGGCGAGCGCGTAATCGAACAGGGTTGTGCTGCCGACATCTTCGACCAGCAGCATTCGCGCAGTGAGATCGACGAAATACAGAGCAGGAACTGCGATGCCCACGGAGCTGAAGAATCGATGTACATTTACCCATGGCGGTTCGGGGAGCGGCTCTGGGAGCAGTTTCAAGACGCGGGCATAGAGCGGGAGATCGCCGGCGCCAAGGTCAATTGCGATCGCGGTGGCCGGCGCGCGGAAGGAACGCGGTTCAATCGAGACGCGGTAGAATCGCCGCGCCGACGCGTCCCCACGAAGCATCTCGCAACGTGCGACCGCCGCGCCGGCCCAAGTCCTTTCGACCGCGCCTTTCGCCCATGTGCGCGCGCTTGAGTGCGCATCGTCCATCGCACTGCGATTCTATCGGCGCGGGCACACCGCCGCCACGCGGCCTGGCGCGCGCGTCCGCGGCCTTGGACAAGCAACTCTCATCAGGTAAAGATAACCGCATAAGCGGCGCTTTTCGGACAGCATTCGCATGACGACCTGGTTCCCAATCCTCGTCACCTTCGTGGTGGCCGGCGTAATCGTGGGCGTGATGGTCACGATCAACCGCTTCCTTGGCCCGCGCCGGCCCTCCAAGGTAAAGGGCGAGGCGTTCGAGTGCGGGAATCCGCCGAGCGGCAGCGCGTGGCAACGATTCTCGGTGAGGTTCTACCTTACAGCGCTTATTTTTCTGGTCGTCGATGTCGAGATTGTCTTCCTGTATCCATGGGCGGTCGAACTCCGCCGGCTTGGAATGATCGGCTTCGCCGAGGTGCTGGTGTTCATCGTGATCCTCGGCGTTGGACTCGCGTACGCATGGCAACGCGGCGCGTTGGATTGGGATTGAGCCGAACCCGGCCCGCCGCATAGCCCGCACGATCATGCTCATCGACGCAGTAAAGCAACGCTTCGGCGGGGACGTCGTGGTGGCCGAAAGCGCGCACGGCAACGATTCGGTCGTCATACATCGCGATCGCGCGCCGGAACTCCTGCGCGCGCTGCGCGACGATCCCGAATTTTGTTTTGAGTCGCTGGCCGATCTGACCGCGGTTGACTGGCCCGATCGCGATCCTCGCTTCGAGATTGTCTATCAGCTGAAGTCGCTCACCAAGGCGCAGCGCTTGCGTGTGAAGATCCAAGCGCCCGCCAACGATGCGTGGGTGCATAGCGCGACGGCCCTTTGGAAATCCGCCGATTGGCTCGAACGCGAATGCTACGACATGTTCGGGATCGTTTTTCGCGGCCATCCGGACCTCCGCCGCATCCTGATGTACGACGAATTTCAGGGCCACCCGCTGCGCAAGGACTACCCGGTGATGAAGCGCCAGCCGCTGGTGCCCGAAACCGATCCGGTCCTGCATCCGTTGAGGCCGTCGCGCTAGCTGCGTCCGGCTGGCCGCAAGTCATGTCGCTTCCCAAACGCTGGAAAGAGCAGATCGAACCGTCCGACCCCGCGATGGAGATCATGGAACTCCAGATGGGGCCGTCGCATCCGGCGTCGCACGGGACCATCAAGTTCAATCTCAAACTCGACGGCGAGCATATCGTGGATTGCGACGTGGAGATCGGCTACCTGCATCGCGGATTCGAAAAGATGTGCGAGCAGGGCACCTGGACGCAATGTTTTCCGTACACCGACCGCCTGAACTACGCGTCGCCATGCATCAACAACGTCGGCTTCGCGCTGGCGGTCGAAAAACTGCTGGACGTCGAAGTGCCCGAACGCTGCAAGTACCTGCGCGTCATTATGAGCGAGGTCTCGCGTATCACCGATCATCTCACTTGCCTCGGCATGGCGAGCGGCGAAGCCGGCGCGCAAACCGTGATGATGTACGCGATCGAGGCGCGCGAACCGTTCTACGATCTGGTCGAGGCGGTGACGGGCGCGCGGCTTACGGTCTCGTGGTGCCGGGTCGGCGGGGTGGTGCACGACTTTCCCGACGATTTCAGCGATCGCTTGAAGGGCGCGTTCAAGCAACTCGACGCGTTGTTGTCGGATTGCGACACGCTGCTCTCGCGCAACCGCGTCTTCATCGATCGGATGTCCGGCATCGGCGTGATGTCCAAAGAGGACGTGATTTCATATGGCATCACCGGCCCGCTACTGCGCGCTGCGGGCGTCGCACACGACTTGCGCAAGGCGGATCCGTACCTGGTGTACGATCGATTCCAGTTCGAGGTCCCGACCGGCGAGCGCGGCGACAATTACGATCGCTTCCAGGTGCGCTTGCGTGAAATTCATGAATCGCGGCGCATCATCGAGCAGGCGATGCGCGAGCTGCCCGGCGGTCCAATCGAAATCGATGATCCGAAAGTCGTCCTGCCTCCCAAGCAGCGCGTGTACGAATCGATCGAGGGCTTGATGAACCACTTCAAGCTCATCATGGAGGGCATCAAGGTTCCGGCCGGCGAGGTGTACCACGCGGTCGAAGCCGCCAACGGCGAACTCGGCTTTTACATCGTGAGCGACGGCAGCGGCCGTCCATACCGCGTGCGGGTTCGTCCGCCGTGTTTTTTCGGAATGAGCGCGCTCAACCGGATGCTGATTGGCCACATGATTCCGGACATCATCACGACCTTCGGGATGATGAACATGATCGGCGGCGAGTGCGACCGCTAGTTGGTCCGTCCGCAGATTCGTCCTCACTGATCGCGTTCCAGCCCGCTGCGTAGCGTTGAGTTTTCGCGCCAGCATTTGTGTCAACAAGTGTTGACAGCGACGGTCGAGAGCGGTTCATCCCAAGCCAGTTTTGACTCATTCCACGCGGGTAGATGCGATTCAACCGCAATTTGCCGACTGTTGACATAAGGTTGACATCTTGTGAATATCGCACAACTGTTGGTTAGGAAGAGTGGGCGTTCAAAGGGGGGCGCCACTCAGCTCGCCGGGCGGTCTTGGCTCGTAGCCGCCGCCAAGCGAACCGGCCAGCCCCGTACGCTGGCCGGGAGCCGCATCTGAATTGCTGATCAGCCAAGTCTCCTTCCGCCGTCCGGCGGGCATCCCGTTGCGCGTCGTGAGCATTGCACGGCTGCGCGCGAGCTGCCGGTGCATAGCCCACTGCGACGACTATGGATAGCAGTGCGAGTATCTACCGGCTCTGACGTCTCGCGGTGTTCATTGTTCGCCCCCCCCCGCCGAATTCCCCATCCGAGAACCAAGTTGTAAGCCGATCAAGCGAACTCTGTATTTCCACGTCCTTGGCCTCACGGTACGGTGACGACCACGCCGGAGTTGGTGATTACGATTCTGCCGTTGGTGATTCCTATGCCGGCGCTGGAGCCGTCCAAAGCGCCGCCGATGCCCACTCTTAAAACGCCATCCACGTTGCGCAGGAAGAAGCCTGCGTCCCCCACGTCCCCCCCCACGGCATCGTTGACGCTGATGCCGGTACGAACTCTATTGTCTGCATCGTAGACGCGCACGCCTGGGTTGGACCCGTCCAAGCTGCTTCCCCAGGACACGCGCGCCCTACCTTGTGCGTTAAGTACCAGTGAACCAATGCCTTCGTACTCGGACCCTAGTCCTGCAATTCCCCACGCTGCCCGAACGAGCCCAAAACCGTCGGCCATGTTGTTGTCGTCAAAAACCCTAAGACCGAAGCCGGGGGCGTCGCCGTGCTCACCGACCTCGAGGACGCGCTTCCCATTCGGGTCGTAGAAGGTCAATGCGTCGCCGATGTCGGTTCCGCTCGGGCTGAGTACGGCACGCGCGACCCCGTTAAAATCCATGAAGGACTCAGCGGGCCCGACCGCGTTGCTAAGACCCCACTCGGCGCGCACCCGGGCGGTGTCGTTGGCGGGCAGAATCAAATTGCCGTCGAACGCCGTGAGTCCGGCGTGGTTGGCCGTCGGTCCCATGCCGAGTGCGACTGTCTTGCTCCCCTGGCTATCGTAGAAGGTCAGATTGCCTCCGTTCGCGTCTCCTCCCAGTGTCGCCAGAGTGAATCCGGCTGCATTGACCAGATTGAACTTCTGCGCCGTGACGGTTCTCGGACCACCCGCCGCCGACAAGTTCGGGAGCTGGCTGCTCGCGAACGCCACCGCGATGCCGAGCGCATACACGACCTTCATCACTCGGTTTGTGCGTTCCAGATGTGAAACGCGGGCTGTAAGATTGTCAATGCGCGCATCCATTACTGATCCTCCCTTGGTCTAGCGAGTCTCGTCTGTTCCGGCTCGCGCGGGATTGAAGAGTAGTCGTGCACCGCGATGACGAACGCGCTCGCCGCCGCATCCGAGGTGCGAGGTGATACCACGGCATCCCCCTGAGGCGCGCCGGCGCTCCTCAAGCCAACCGAGGCGCGGAATGGCAATCAGCTACTTGGGAGGGAAAGATATGTCAAACGCGCGCACAGTCTCGGTGTGGTGGGTCTGTTCACCTCGTGTCTAATTCTGCGCACGGCCGTCTCGCCGATATTGACCGCGTAGCGGCGCCTGCGCCCTCTCCCGTCGAGTAACGGGAGAGGTGACGTCGCTGCCAGTGGGGAACTCAAAGCATTTCTCAACACCCTTCTAGCGGGTCGCGGCGGTTTGCCCAACGCGGGGCGTTTTCCGTATGACTAGGGCACCATGCGAGTCCAAGTCGGCGACGGCAAACTCTTCTTTGATGTTGAAGGCGCGAAACTGGCGCCCGACGGTCCCAAGATGCGCGAGCGTCCGACGCTGGTGTTGTTGCACGGCGGACCGGGATTCGATCACTCAATTTGGAAGCCCGACATGAGCCCGCTCGCCGAGGTTGCGCAGGTCGTCTATCTCGATCATCGCAGCATGGGCCGCAGCGATCGCACCGGCACGGAACGCTGGACTCTCGATGAGTGGGCCGATGACGTGCGCGCGTTTTGCGAGACGCTCGAGATCGAAAAGCCGATCGTGATGGGCACGTCGTTCGGCGGGTTCGTCGCACTCGCGTATGCGGCGCGCCATCCCGATCATCCCGGCAAGCTGGTGTTTTGCAGCACCTCGGCGCGCTGGCGGATAGAGCGCGTCGTGAATGCATTCGAAAAACTCGGCGGCATCGAGGCAAGAGATGCCGCACGGCGCTATTGGGAGAAGCCCTCGCCGGAAACGGTGCCCGACTATTTGCGAATTTGTATGCCGCTCTACAACCGTGTCGCGATGGGACCGGAGGTGATGTCGCGCGCGGTGTTCAATTACGAGGTGCTCTTTCATTTTGGACGCGGTGCGCAGCGCAACTTTGATTTCTTCGCGGGGCTGGCTCTCGTCAAGTGTCCGACGCTGGTGATGGGCGGCGAGATCGATCCGATCACGCCGATCGAAGATCAAGTGGACATCGCGGCCGCACTGCCGCGCGGCCTCGTGCGATTCGAGCGCTTCCCGGGCGCGGGGCACGGAATCGTGGCCGATGAACCCGCGCGGTTCCTGCAAGTAATGCGCGAGTTCATCACGGCCTGAGACGATTCGCCGCCAGATCGGTCGCGAGTCGCGACGGCCAATAACGGGAAGGCGGAAGTTGACTGGAGGGTCGCTCCCGCTGGTCGGTTGCGAGTCGCTACGGCGAGCTTTGCGGCCCGACGGTGGGCCGTTATCATCATGCGCAGCGGTGGGTTCGCGCCCGCTGCGGATGCAATGTCGTCTATCGAGTCACCAACTGCGCAAACCGCGAGCGCGCCTCCACGCCGAGTGCTGATCGTGCTGCTCGGCGCGATCGGCGACGTCGTGCGCGCACTTCCACTGCTCGGACGCCTAAGACGGGCGTGGCCCGATGCGCACATCGCGTGGGCGGTCGAGCCCAAGTCGGAGCCGGTGCTGCGCGGCCATCCGTGGCTGGATGAAATCGTTCTGTTCGATCGCCACCGTGCGCCGTGGTCGGCGCCGCGTTTTCTGATGAAGGTGCGCGCGGGGCGTTACGACCTCGTGCTCGATCTGCAGCGCATTTTCAAGAGCGGTATCACTGCGCGGGCTTCGGGTGCGCCGGACCGGCTCGGCTTCGCGCGCGAGAATTGCAAGGAGTTCAATCACCGGTTCTCGACGCGCCGCGTGGAGCCGCAACCCAACCTGCGTCTCAAGCTTGTGCAATATCAGAAATTCGGAGACACCCTCGGCCTCCCTCCGGCGCCAATCGAGTTCGGCCTTGCGCCGACAGCCGAGGAACGCGCGCGTGCGTCCGAGATGCTCGGAGATTCGCCGCGCCCGCTCCTCGGAGTGATACTCGGTTCGTCGTGGCCGAGCAGAATCTACTTTGCGGAGCAGACCGCGGCGGTCATACGGTTGCTCGCTGACGGCGCGAACGGATCCAGGGCGGCGCTCTTTCCAGTACTGCTCGGCGGCCCCGATGACACTCGACTTGCCGCCGATGTGATGCGCAATCTCGGCGCCGTCCGCGCACTGAACCTCGCGGGGCGGACCACGCTTCGCGACGTCATCGCGATCTTGTCTGAGTGCGGCGCCGCGTTTGGCCCGGACTCGGGGCCGATGCACATCGCGGCTGCGGTCGGGTGTCCGGTCGTCTCGCTGTGGGGCGCGACCGCCGCGGAACGCTCCGCTCCGTGGGGCTACGCTGATTACGCGATCACCGGCGCCATCCCGTGCCAGCCATGTTATTTGCGCCGATGTCCGATCGGCCGCGAGTGCATGCGCCGAATCGCTCCAGAAGAGGTCGCGGCGGCGGTGCGCCGCGCGTTCGCCGCATCGCCGCGCCCCGCCGCGCCACGCGGCACACGGGAACAGGAGCGCGGTCTCGGGACCGGATGAGTAATCGCGCGGAAATCAAGATTTCGGTCGTCATTCCGGCGTTCAACGAGATGAACACGGTCGGCGCGGTCATCGATCGGGTGCTCAAATGCGAATTCGATGCGGAAGTGATCGTCGTCGATGACGGCTCGACGGACGGGACCGCCGAATTCCTCCGGCGCTTCGAACATCCGCGCGTGCGCTGCCTCTTTCACTCGGTGAACCGAGGCAAGGGTGCGGCGCTGCGGCTCGGCTTCGCGGCGGCGCGCAATCCGTACGTGTTCGTGCAGGACGCCGACCTCGAATACGATCCGCGCGATTACGCCGTGATGATCGAGCCGCTACTCGACGGGCGCGCAGACATGGTTTACGGTTCGCGGTTTCTGGGCGGCACTCATCGCGTGCTGTTCTTCTGGCACTACGCCGGCAACCGGCTTCTCACGCTGTTCTCGAACGCAATCACCGATCTGAGCTTGAGCGACATGGAAACCGGCATGAAGGCGTTCGTCCGCGAAAAGCTGCTGGCATTGAAGCTCTCCTCCAACCGCTTCAACTTCGAGCCCGAGATAACCGTCAAGGCCGCGCGCGCGGGCTGGCGAATCTACGAGGTGCCCGTCTCGTATTCGGGTCGTTCGTACGCCGAAGGAAAGAAGATCTCGTGGCGCGACGGTCTCGCCGCGATCCCCGCGATCATCTACTACCGTTTCGCCGATTGACCGCGATGGCATCAGCGCAGGCAGAATCGTCCGCTTCACCCGTAGAAGGTTCGGCGCTGCGGGCGCTCCGAATCGCGGGCGTCGATCCGGAGCTTGGCTTTTCCGGCGGCGAGACCCAGGTCCTGGGCCTGACGCGCGAGCTTGGGCGCGGGGGCCATCGCGCCGAGCTGGTCTGCGATCCGCGCGGAAGGCTCTGGAAGCGCGCGCGGGCCGAGGGCTTGGTCTGCCATCCGCTCTCGATTCGAAATGGATTCGACCTTGGCGCGGCGCTTCGGCTGCGAAACCTGCTCTCGCGCGAGAGCTTCGACATCGTCCATCTGCATACTTCGCGCGCGCATTCGCTCGCCCCGTACATTCGCGGCATGGCGGGGGCGCTCGTGGTCACGCGCCGGATGGACTACCCTCCGAACCGCCTGTTCGCGCCGTTCCTCTTCAATCAAGCAGTGGATGGCGTTGCCGCCATCTCGACAGCCGTTGCCGACGCACTCGAAGGTTCAGGAGTTCGCCGGGACAACGTGACAGTCATTCCGAGCGGAGTTGACTGCGAGATGTTTCATCCGCCGTCCGAAGCAGAACGCTCGCGCGCGCGCGAGACGCTCGGACTCGCGCCGGAGGATATTGCGGTCGGAACGGTTGGCGCGCTCGAACTGCGCAAGGGCCACCTTCATCTGCTCGACGCGATCGCAAAAGTACGGTCCGCAGGCCCGGGCGCGACGAACGTTCGATGTTTCATCGCGGGCGACGGCTCGCTTCAAGCGAACTTGGCGACTCGAGCAAGCAGTCCGGCTCTCGGCAGATCGGCGCATTTGCTCGGCCGCATCGACGACCCGCGCGGTCTGCTCTTTGCGCTCGACATCTTCGCGTTTCCGTCGCTCGCCGAAGGACTCGGCGTCGCCGTGCTCGAAGCGATGGCATGCGGGCTGCCGGTGGTCGCGAGCGCCGCTGGCGGAATTCGCGACGCCGTCGAGCACGAGCGCACCGGCCTGCTGTATCCGCCGGGCGACTGTGCCGCGCTCGCGGCGGCGATCACCCGCCTGGCGATGTCTGAGCTGGACCGTCGCGCGATGGGCGAGGCGTCGCGACGGCGCGCCGGGCAGTGTTTTGCGATGTCCACCATGGCGCAAAGCACGCTTGCGCTCTACCGCCGGTGTCTTGCAAAGCGCACTGGCAGCGGGAAAGGTTGAGTGCCATGCGCAGTATGACCGGCTTCGGAAGGGCGGCGCTGGAGCGCGAAGGCGCCCGCGTGGTTGCCGAAGTGCGCGCGCTCAACCAGCGCTTCTTCGAACTCAAGCTCAACATCCCGCGCGGATGGGGCGAGTATGAGTCCGAGATGCGCCGCCTGATTCAGACGGTGGTATCGCGCGGGCGCGTGGAGGTTTTCATCAAGTGCACGGTGCTCCGACCGCCGCCGGCCGAATTGCGCGTGAACGATCATCTCGCCGCCTTGTACGTGGATGCACTGCGACGGCTCGGCAAGCGCCTCAATCTCGCCGGCGCTCCTGGAGTTGACGTGATCATGCATCGCCCCGAAATTTTTCATGTCATCGAGGAAGACGCCGACCCCCGTCACGGTGTGCGGCTCGGTATCGCGGCGCTCTCGCGCGCATTGCGCGCCCTCGACGCCGAGCGCATCCGCGAGGGCCGGAGCCTCAAGCGCGACTTCGCGACGCGCATCCGCAAGCTCTCATCCGCGTTGCCGAAGATCGAGCGGCTTGCCGCGCGGACTCGAGCCGACGCGGCCGTGAATTTCCAAAAGCGCATTCGCGAACTTCTCGAGAGCGTTCCGATCAATGAGAAGCGTCTCTACGAGGACGCCGCGGCGGCGGCCAATCACGGCGACATCACCGAGGAGATCACGCGCCTGCGCATTCATCTCGACGCGCTGCGCGGACTGATCGGACGCGCCGGGCCGGTGGGAAAGTCGATCGAGTTTCTGCTTCAGGAAGTGAACCGCGAAGTGAATACGATGGGCGCGAAATCGCAAAATGCCGCGTTGTCACAGGTTACCGTCGAGATGAAGGCCGACGCCGAGAAGATGCGCGAGCAGGTGCAAAACGTCGAATAACCGGGTAAAAGCCGGATTTTCCACGCACGCCCGGCGGATCGTATAGTGACGGACAGGGGCGAGTCTTTGCCGCGCCGACGCGGTATAATTTTCATACTCTCGGCACCTTCGGGTGCGGGGAAGACCACGCTGTCGCGCGCGGCGCTCGGCGCGATCGCGGGCCTGGAACCGTCGATCTCACTCACCACGCGTTCCCCGCGCAACGGCGAAGTTGACGGAGTTGACTATCACTTCGTGACCGAAGACGAGTTCAAACGGCGCCTCGAACGGGGCGAGCTTGCCGAATCAGCGCGCGTGTTCGACGCTTCCTACGGCACGCCGCGCGATCCGCTTGACGACGCGGTCGCGGGCGGCCGCGACATGGTGCTCGACATCGACATTCAGGGGGCGCGCCAGATTCGCCAGAAGTATCCGCGCGACGCCGTGACCATCTTCGTGCTCCCGCCAACGTTCGCGGAGCTCGAGGGGCGCCTGCGGCGCCGCCGCACCGAGGACGAGCCCGCGATCGCTCACCGCCTCAAACGCGCGCGCGAGGAAGCCTCCGCGTATCCCGAATACGACTATCTGATCATCAACGAGCAGATCGACGAATCGCTCAAACGTTTCGAGGCGGTGGTGAATGCGGAACGGCTGCGCGTGGAGCGGCTCAGCCGGGAGTTCGCGCCGTGGAAGAGCTAGCTCAAGGGGAACCCTCGCAACTCGACGCACTCGTCAACCGGGTGCTCTCGTACAACCCGTCCGCAGACGCCGCGCTGATTCGCCGCGCCTACGACTACTCGGCGCGCATGCACGCCGAGCAGAAGCGCCGCTCGGGAGAGCCGTATGTCACGCATCCGCTGAACGTGGCGCTCATCATTGCGGAGTTCAAGCTCGACGTCGCGTCGATCGTAACCGGATTGCTGCACGACGTGGTGGAGGATACCGCCGCGCCGCTCGATGAAATCGGCGCGCGGTTCGGTGCGGAAGTGGCCGAACTGGTCGACGGCGTCACCAAAGTTTCCAAGATTACCTTCCGAAGCCGTGCGGAGACTCAGGCCGAAAACTTCCGCAAGATGATCATCGCGATGGCGCACGACATCCGGGTGGTGCTCATCAAGCTCGCCGACCGGCTGCACAACATGCGCACGCTCGACTCGCTCAGCTACGAACGCCAGGTCGAGATCTCGCGCGAGACGGCCGAGATCTACGCGCCCATCGCGCACCGGCTCGGCATCTACTGGCTAAAGTCCGAGTTGGAAGACCTCGCGTTCCGTTACTTGAATGCATCCGCCTACGGGACGCTCGAAGCCTACGTCGCCAAAACCCACGTTGAGCGCGAAGACTACATTCGCGCGGTGATCGATATCCTCTCGCGCAGGCTCGAGGAGTCTGGTGTCAAGGCGGAAGTCACCGGACGGCCCAAACACTTTTTCTCGATCCATCGCAAGATGCAGGAAGAATCACTCGACTTCGACGAGATTTACGACCTGGTCGCGTTCCGCATCATCGTCGGCACGGTGCGCGAATGTTACGAGGCGCTCGGGGTGGTCCACGCGAACTGGAAACCGGTCCCGGGGCGTTTCAAGGACTACATCGCGCTACCCAAGGTCAACCGCTACCAGTCGCTGCACACGACCATGATCGGTCCGCGCGGGCAGCGCATGGAAGTGCAGATTCGCACGGCCGAGATGCATCAGATTGCGGAAGAGGGCATCGCCGCACACTGGAGCTACAAGGAAGGCAACTCCAAGGAGATGCGCGAGACCGAGCGTTTCGCCTGGCTCCGCCGACTTATCGAGTGGCAACAAAATCTGAAGGACCCGCAGGAGTTCCTCTCCACCATCAAGGACGACCTTTTCCCCGACGAGGTCTTCGTCTTCACGCCCAAGGGCGATGTGCTCGATTTTCCGCAAGGCGCGACCATCATCGATTTCGCCTATCGCATCCACTCGCAAGTCGGGCAGCATCTAACCGGCGCGCGGGTCAACGGACGCATGGTGCCCATCCGCCACACACTGCACTCGGGCGACACCGTCGAGATCATCACCTCGGAACGCCAGAGTCCCGGCAAGGACTGGGCGAATTTCTGCGTTACCGCCCGCGCGAAGAGCAGAATCAGGCAGTGGCTGCGCGCGCAGGAATCCGAGCGCTCGCGTGAATTGGGGGTGTCACTGGTCGATCGCGAACTCGCCGCGCTCAAGTTGAGCGTCGCGCAACTTCGCGATTTGCACCGCCTCGACCCTGTGTTGAAAGAGTTCTCGCAGCGCGACGCGGACAGCCTGCTTGCCGCGGTCGGCTACGGATTGATCACGCCGTCGCAACTGCTCGCGAAGGTCCTCAGCGCTGATGAGCTGAAGGCCTATCGCGCCGACAAGGCGCCTGCGCCCGCGAGGGAGCGCACCGCCAAGGAAGTGCGCAGAGCGCAGGAGGGCGCGGTGGTCGTCTCCGGCATCGGCGATGTGTTGGTCCGATTCGCGAAGTGTTGCAGTCCGCTGCCGGGCGAGGCGATCACCGGATTCATCACGCGCGGCCGCGGCGTCACCGTGCATCTTGCCGATTGTCCGCACGCGCTCTCGACGGACCCGCAGCGCCGCATCGACGTGGTCTGGAAGGACGGCGAGGAAGCGCCGCGGCCGATCCGGCTCGAAGTGCTCTGCATCGATCAGCCCGGTTTGCTCGCCGCGATGAGCAAGGCGATCGCATCAGCCGGGGTCAATATTTCAACCGCCGAAGTGAAGACTCGCGGCACCGACGGGCGCGCACTGTCGCTGTTCGAGGTGAACGTCGGCACCGCCCGCCAATTGCATCATCTGATGAATTCGATCGGCGCGATCGACGGCGTGCTGCGCGTCTCCCGCATCGGCCGCCTCAACGGCGCGAGGATCTGATCGCGGCCGGGGTGCCGCCGCGGGTGGCCGGCGCGCTCCGACCGTGAGTTGACGGGTGATGGGACTACCTCGATCCCTTCGACTGCGCTCAGGGCAGGCTCTTCGCGCAACTGATGCGCTCAGGATGACCAACCTAATGCGAGCGCGGTTAAATGGCGGTCCCTGGTTGCGTTTTGCGGTGCGCGCCTCACCGGATCTCCAGAATCGCAAATGCCTTGGCGTCAAAGTATTGCCCGGCCGGATCGAGCTTCCTCGCTGATCGCGCGAGCCGGTCCGCCTGCTGCCGTCGGATCCCTTCTGGAAGCGGCCAGTCGAGGAACCGCGCCTTGTCGAGATCCAAAATTACCACCACGAATTTTTCGCCGGACTTGGTGACGAACAGGTTGTGCAGGTTGAGATCGGGATGCAGCAGTCCGCCGTCCTCGAGGTCTCTGATCGAATCGCGCGAAGCCATCAATACATGCTCGCGGACCGCCGGATCGTCGTCGGTCTGCATGAACTCCCAGAGCGTCATGCCGGAAAGCGGGCGCGTGACGAACCAGCCCCGGTAGAGAAGGGGCGCGAGCCACTCGACCACCGCGCCGACCGGGTCGGCCACCGGAATGTTACGCCGGCGCGCTTCGAGAGTGATCTTTAGTTCCGCCAGCGGGCGCGCTTCGAGTCCGACGAACAGATCGCGCACCAGGTGGCGCATCATTCCGCCGCGGAGCGAGCGACGCACCATCACTTCGACGCCGTCGCCGAGCTTGACGCGGTGAACGCTGGCGCGGCCGCCGGCGCCGGGCTGGTTCGATGCGCGCAACGCACCGATCCGCTGCACCAGCGTCGCCGCATGCGACGCGAGGCCGCGATGGAGCATGAGCTTGAAGCGTCCGCTTTCGAACTCGTCAAATTCAGGCGCTGAATCGTTGCTCATGCCGAACCACCACGGTTTCATGCGCCGGGCTCTTGCGCATTCAGCCTCGCGACGTATCTGTATCGGCGGCGCGTCTCGCGTCCGTGACCGCAGGAACTGATGCGTAACGGCTTGCGACAAACACAGCCGCAAGCACCAACAGCGATGAAATCAGGTGCGACGAGTAGAACAGTGCCAATCTGTTCAGCCGATCAGTTGGTACGATGTTCGCCGCGAACGAAATCGCGACGAGTATCCACACCGCGCGCGACGATCGGACTCCGCGCGGCTGATTCGTCCACGCCGCCATCGTGAGCGCCATGTACGGCACCAGGAGGGAGGCGTAGTAGCTCTTCCAGGAAATCGGCGTTATCGACGGCATCAAGCAAAACAATCCTGCGAGCGCGAATCGTAACGGCCATGGGTTGGCGGGCTCCGCGCGCCGAGCCCGCAGAATCCACACCATCACGGCAAGCAGCAGCACCACCTCAAATCCCATCGCAATCGCGGCCGGCGCGCCCAGCGGTTCCCACGGCGTTCCGCCGGTAAGACGCGCAACCGCCGCCACCGCCGATTGATTGGTGCTCATCGTGCGGTAGCGCCCGGTCATTATCAGCACAGCCTGCTGGTACTCGGTCATGTCGGTCATCCAGCGCTCGGGCCCCAGCAGCAGAATCGGCGCGGCCAGCAGCGCCGCGGTCGCTACGCCGGTCCACAGGACAGTGCGCCAGCGGCGGTCGAGCGCCAGGTACAATGCGGCGAGCAGCGCAAACGGCTTCACAAGAATGGCCGCTCCGAGCAACGCGCCTGCTCTCGCGGCGCGGTTCTCCCGCACGTAAACGATCGACCAGACGATGGCCGCCAGCACGAGCAGGTTTATCTGGCCGTGATGAAAATTATTTCCGATAAATCGAAACGAGAGCAGCGTCGGCACGAACACCAGCGGCGCACTCAAAGGCGTGCCGCGGCCGAACAGCATCACCACTGCGCCGTACAGAAACGCGAGAAACCCGGCGGCATTGACCAGGTACCACGCGGCCTTCGATGCGCGCTTGGGCAACAGAGCAAAGGGCGCGAACGCGATCGCTATCACCGGCGCATAGATGAACTTGTTCTTGTCGGATGGCGGATACACTTGCTCGCCCCGCAACACCCGCGCACCCGCGACATAATAAACCCGGTAGTCGCCCTGGTTTCTGAGCACCGCGGAAACACCGAGCGCAGACAGGTAGATCGCGAGCACCAGCCACACGAGCCGTCGTGCCTGCGCGGAGTCGAGCCGCTTTTCGAGCGGCTGGCTCGTATCGAGCATGCCGCCGAACAGCGAAGCGCCGATACGCCTCACTTTAGCGGCAGCGCCTCCTCGATCAGCATCACCGCAATGTCGTCCTTGATCGGATAATTCAGCCTGCACGCCTCGCACACCAACCCGTCCTTCAGTTCGTTGAGCCTGATGTCGCCCTTGCACTTGGGACAGGCGAGTATCTCGAGCAGTTCCTGGCTTATCGCCATGGTTGCGGTTTCCTTCCCGGCTCCGTCAGGCCGACGCTGCGGCTCGGGGCGCGCCAATGCGGCCCATGATCAGTTCATCGAGCGCTGCGAGGTCCGTATCGTTCATCGCGACTTCAAGCTTCAAAGCGTACAGCGAGCCGCGCGCGAACGGAAACCGTTCGAGCTTGACCAGGTCTTTTTCCGTGGTGACCAGCAACGCACCGTCGCGCGACGCAGCCGCGATCGCCTGCCAGTCAGAACTGCGGTACGCGTGATGGTCCGGAAATTCGAGCACGCCCACCAAGTCCGCGTCGAGCCGCCGAAGCATCGCGTAGAATCCCGACGGATTTGCGAGCCCGCTAACCGCAACGACGCGCCGTCCCGCCAGCGCGAGCGGCGCCTCGCGCCAGTTCCCACAGTCCGGATAGACGAGTGCGCGCGGGCGGAGCGATGCGCGTAGCCGCGGTGCGGGCCCGAGCCTGGCGAGCTGGCGCTGCGCGAGAGCCTGGCCGCGGTCATCGCCCGATGAGATCAGAATGATTGCGTCGGCGCGCCGAGCGGCGGATCGCGGCTCGCGCATCGGCCCCGCCGGCAACATCCATCCGTTGCCGAAGCCGTGCTCCGCGTTGATCACGAGGAGATCGATGTCGCGCGCGAGGCGCGCGTGCTGAAACGCGTCGTCGAGCACGACCACGTCGAGCGGGCCGAGGTCGCGCAGCAATTCGATCGCATCGATGCGCCGCCTCGCGACTGCAATTGGTCCCGCAAACGCGCGCGCCATCATCGCGGGCTCATCGCCGGTCTGCTCAGGCTCAGCTTTGAGTCCCGAGCCGTCCGAGACGAGCATTGCGCGCCTGCCCGTGCGGCGGTAACCGCGGCTCGCGATTCCTGCTCGCAAGCCGCGCGCAAGCAGCCGGTTCGCCAGGAAAAGCGCGAATGGCGTCTTTGCGCTGCCGCCGACGGTCAAATTGCCGATGCCGATGGTCGCGACGGTCGCGCGCTTTCGAGCGGTTTTCCAGAAAAGACCGCGCGCGGCGAGACCGATCCGATAGGCGCAGGCCGCCGGCGTCAACGCGAGCCACGCCGGATACTCGTACCAATTGAGATGGAGACGCCAGAGCTGTTCGATGCGCGAGCGGCGGACATTCCGTCGGCGACCGAACATGGCCTAGCAGGCTGTTGAAAATGACTTTTTCAACAGCCTGCTTCCTCTCTCGCATCTCCCCCAGAGGGGGAGAAGATGAGGAAGGAAGCCATCTTTCGCGCAGGGTGTTGAGCCCACCGCCGGGACCGCGTCGATATGTTCCGCGTTTCTCAACACCCTGCTAGCGCAGACTAGTCAGCGCCTGCAGGTGCTTCAAGGTGCGCTCGGCGCCGCCGCCGAGCGTCTCGACCGCCGCGCGC
Organism: uncultured Binatia bacterium (SeqCode); assembly: GCA_964429575.1. Classification (GTDB taxonomy): domain Bacteria; phylum Desulfobacterota; class Binatia; order Binatales; family Binataceae; genus CAYSCX01. The sequence goes on from CAYSCX010000001.1 coordinate 95,445, forward strand.
GCGCGTTGACCTGCGGCATTGCGAGCGGATTCGTCGCCGAGCCATTCGGCGCACGCTCGCGCAAGTTCGACACCGCTGCGGACGACTCGCGCGGCGCCGACAGCGATTAACGCGTCGGCAACCTCGCGCTGGTTTTCGTGATGCGGGCCGAAGAGAACGGGCACCGACGCGATCGCTGGTTCCGCGAGATTCTGTCCGCCGCGGGACGACTCGATGCTCCCGCCCACGAAGGCAATCGCGGCGCGAGAATACATCGCACGCAAGTCGCCCATCGTGTCGAGCAGCAATGCCGCCGCGCCGGTGCTGCGCCGGTCAGGCGTCAAACTGGTCGCCTTGACGAGGTCCACTCCCGCCGCCCGAATCGCGGCGTCGGCGTCGGCGACGCGCTCCAGATGCCGGGGCGCGACCACCAGAGCGAGCCGGGGAAATTGCGTTCGTAGCTCAGCGAACGCGCGCGCGACAATCGCCTCCTCGCCGGGCGCCGTTGAACCTGCGACCAACAACGGACGCCCGTTTGCGAAGGCGGCCAGCTCGGGACGTGATTGCGGCGGGGCGCCGAGGGTGTCGAAGTCGAGCTTGGTGTTGCCGGTGACAAAGATTCGCTCTGGCAGCGCCCCCAATTGAGCGTAGCGCCCCGCGTCGGCGTCGGTTTGCGCAAGCACCAGGTCGGCGCATTCGAGCACCTCCCGGAAGAATCCGCGCGCCATGCAGTAACGGCGCAGCGAGCGCTCCGAAATGCGCCCATTCACGATCGCGATTCGCGCCTGTGCCCGCCGCGACTCCAGGAAATAGTTGGGCCATAGCTCGGTTTCGGTGATGAGCACGAATTGGGGGCGAAAGTTGCCGAGGAATGCCCGCACGGCGGGTGCAAAATCGAGCGGAGCGAGGCGATGCGCCGCTGCCTGCGGAATTCGCTTTGCCGCAGCGTCGCGCCCCGCCTGGGTCATAGTCGTCACGACCGCGCGTGTCCCGGGCGCCGCCTCGAGCATTCGATTAGCGACCGGGCGGAGCGCCTCGACCTCGCCCACCGACGCCGCATGCATCCAGATGCGCGGCGACCCTTCGCCGAATTCGATGCGCGAGCGCCCCAGCCGTTCAAGCTGATTGAGGTAAGTTCTTGCGCCGCTCGCGTACATCGCAAACGGCAGCGCGGGGTACCAGATGGTGTTGTACACGCGCCGGAGCATTACGGGCGGCCGACGGGCAGCGCGAAACGAAACGACGCGCGCCTAGCAGGCGGTTGAGAGAGCGGTTTCAACACCCTGCACCCTCACCCGCCGGTCGCGAGCCGCGACTCCCAATATCATGAAGTGAGGCATCGGCGGGGAAACGCTCCCGTTGGTCGGGTGAAGTTGCGATGCGCACCGCTCGGAGCTCGGCGACCCTTCGACTGCGCTCAGGGCAGGCTCTCTCCCGTCGAAGAACGGGAGAGGTGAAGTCGATGCCAATGGGAAACTCAAAGCATTTCTCAACGCCCTGCTAGTCGGCCTCGGTCGCGAGACCCCCGTTGCCCACGAGGCTCTCGGCGTCGATGAACTGGAGGTCGTAAAGCTTGCGGTAAGCACGGCCTCGCGCGAACAACTCTTCGTGGGTTCCTTCCTCAACGACCCGGCCATGCACCACGACCGCAATACGGTCGGCGCGCCGCACGGTCGAGAGACGATGCGCGATGACCAGCGTGGTGCGTCCGGCCATCAGACGCTCCAGCGCCTCCTGGACCGCGCGTTCGGACTCGGAGTCGAGCGAAGAGGTGGCCTCGTCAAGAATCAGGAACGGGGCGTTCTTCAGCAGTGCACGCGCGATCGCAAGCCGCTGGCGCTCGCCGCCCGAAAGCCGCATGCCCAACTCGCCGATCATCGTGTCGTAGCCCTTGGGCAGGCGCGAAATGAAGTCATGTGCGTTAGCGAGTTTGGCGGCCTCGACAGTCTGGGCGAAATCCTTGTCGATGCTTCCGTACGCGATGTTGGCGCGCACCGTGTCGTTGAACAGGAATGTATGCTGGGTGACGATGCCGATCTGCGCGCGTAGCGAGGAGATTTTCACCTTCCGAACGTCGATCCCGTCAACCAGAATCCGGCCTTCCTGCACGTCGTAAAAGCGCGGTATCAGGTCGGCGATGGTGGATTTGCCGCCTCCGCTCATGCCGACCAGCGCGACCACCTGTCCCGCGCCGATCTTGAGGTTGATGTGGCGCAAGACCCATGCTTCGCCGTAGCGGAAACTGACGTTCTCGAACTCGATTGAATGGAATCCCGGCCTCAGCTCGATGGCGCCGGGATCGTCCATCACCTCAGCCGGCTCGTCCATTACGTTGAAGATTCGCTCGCCGGCGGCGAGCGCCATCTGCAGCACGTTGTTGGTGCGGCTGATCTTCTTGAACGGCTCGTACAACAGGAGCATCGCGGCGAAGAACGCGGCGAACGAGCCGTAGGAGCGAGTGCCTGCCAGTATCGATGCGGTGCCGAACCAGACCACCGCGACGATCGCACACGCCGCCATCATCTCGATGAGCGGAGAGGTGAATGAGCGAATGCGCGCGGCGCGCATATGGACCTTGAACAGCCGCCAAAGCTCGCTGTTGAAGCGGTTGCGCTCGTACTCTTCCATGCCGAACGCCTTGACGACACGATTGCCTTGGTAAGTCTCGTGAAGCAGGGCGTTGATATTGCCCATTTGTTTCTGCGCGCGGAACGTGATCTTGCGCATCTTCTGTGAGAACCGCATCACCGGCATGATCGCGGCGGGGAACACGATGAATGCGATCAGCGCGAACTGCCAGTCGAGATAGAAGGAGCCGACGATCAACGTCAGGAGGGTCGCGCCGTCGCCAAATGTAGAGAAGACCCCGCCGGTCGCGGCGTACCCGATGACGCCGACATCGTTGATCACCCGCGAAACCATCACGCCGGTCGGCGTGCGGTTGAAGAACGCAAGCGGCAGGCGCTGCAGCCGGTTGTTCAGGTCCGACCGGATGTCCAGCATGATCCGGTGACCAACGTACGCCTCCAGAAAGTCGCTGCCGAATTTGCTCACTGCGCGCAACATGAACAGCCCGAGCAGTGCGAACGCGATGAAGCGAACCTTGGAGAGGCCATCGGGCTGAGTGAGATGATCGATGCTGTATTTGACCAGGAACGGAATGGCGCCGTTCGCAGCGCTCAGCAACAGCATCAAGACGGCAAGCAACACCAGGTACGGGTAGGTGTAGCGCGCAAGGTAGCGAAGCAGCCGTCGGGCGGTCGGTGGCGCCGGTTTCATGCGACCATCCCGAGCGCCAGTTCTGCGACCCGCCCGGCGGCGCCGGGCGACCCGAGACGCTCGCGCAGCGAGTGTAGCGCAGCGACCGTTTCAGACCGAATCGAGTGGCTGAGCAACGGTTCGGCTGCGCGGACGAAGTTGGCGGCGGTCACTTGGTACTGAATCAGTTCCGGGACAATCTTGCGGCCCGCGAGAATGTTGGGCATCCCGATGTAGTCAACCCCCGTGATCAGCATCGTTCCGAGCAGGTAGGTAAGCGGCGAGACTTTGTAGCCAATCACCATCGGGCAACCCAGCATCGCGGTTTCCAGCGTCGCAGTGCCCGAGGTGACCAGCGCGAGCTCGCTCGCCGCGATGATACTATATGTATCGCCTTCAATAATACGGACCCCATCGAGGCCGGTCCGTCCCTCCAGCGCAAGCTGTTCGCGCGAAAGCGTTGGCGCAAGCGCGATCGCGGGAACCAGGTTATGGTCGCGCGCCAGAATGCGAGCTGCGTCGACCATCGGCCGCAGCATGTAACGCGCTTCGGCACGCCGGCTGCCAGGCAGCAGCGCGATGAGACGCGCGTTGGCAGGGAAGCCGTGACGCGCGAGAGTCTCCGCGCGGCCTTGCGCCGGCGCCACTCTTTCGAGCAGCGGATGGCCGACGAAACTCACGCGGTCGCCCGCGCCCGCGAACAGTTCAGCCTCGAATGGCAGAACCACCGCCAGGCGATCCGCGCGCTCGATGAGTTTCCGAATCCGGCCGCGCCGCCACGCCCAGACCTGAGGCGTGATGTAGTAGAGCACCGGCACGCCCGCGCGTTTCGCCACTCCGGCGAGAATCAGGTTGTACTCGGCGTAGTCGATCAGGATCAGCAGGTCTGGATGCTGGCGACGCAGGATCGATCGGAGCGCCATGAAAGACCGAACGGTAAGGCCAAGCGTCGCCGAGAGTTCCGAGAGACCAAGCCCAGCAATGTCCTCGGTGCGGACCAGAGCGCGGACTCCCGCGGCGCGCATCCGTTCGCCCGCAATGCCGGACAGATCGGACGCGGGCGCGCGCGCAAGGATCTCACGCGCGAGGTCTCCGCCATGCAGGTCGCCGGACGCCTCGCCCGCGACGATCAAGATTCGCGGGCGCCGGTCCGGAGCTCCGGCCGATTCAATTCGGTCACTCGCGCTTGCGCCGCGCATCGGTAGGATTGTGGTTGAAAGCCCGCGCACGCACCACTGGGGGGTTGTTGAAAAAGGCATTTTCAACCGCCGGCGCCCGCTCTCGCGTCTTCCCCGCGGGGGAGAAGATAGTGACGGCGGGAATCATTTATTCTCCCCGCCGACCGTGAAGCCGTAGGAGCCCTCGGTGCGACGGCCGTCTGCCGATACAACGCCCCACGAGACCGAATAGTCACCCGGCCGGAGAGGCGCGACCCGTACCGAGAGCGTTCGTGAATCCGAATCAACGTGCGGAGAACTGATTGCGCAATTCGCTCCGGCCGAGTCGAGGACCGCGAGGCGTGCGAACGATTGTTCAATTGGCGAATCAAAGCGGATGACGATCTCGCTTGGCGCGGTCGCGAGCGATGCGGCGACGGCGGGCGATTGGCCCGGTGGAAACGCATGGCCGCGCGCAGGCGCGGTCGCCAGGCAGAGCAGGATCGAAGTCGCGAGCACCGCGCGCAAGGCGGTAAGCTTCGCGGAAATCAGAACGGCGTCCATTTGGTCTGCGGAAATAGATCGTCGATGAATATGTCGACCAGCCCGAGCACCGCAGCGTGCGTTTCCGGCCGCGCGGCGCCATTGAGCGGCACCTGCGTCGCGACGCTTATCTCGAGGTAGCGGTCCAGGTAGGCGAGTCCCGGCGTGATCCGCCACATCGGGAAGCGCGCACCCGCCGGACCCGCGAGCAACTGCTGGTAGTTGAACTCGATGTACAAGAACAAGTTGCGAAGCGGCCACGGAAGCCCGAAGTCGTGCACCGAGGTGCTGAGATACGGAATCGAGTAGAGCACTACGTTGTTGAAGGCGAGTTCCTGCTGGCCGGGTCCGCCGGAGGCGGCCGAATAACCGAAGTTGCCCTGGAATGCGACGGGGCGAAGGTACTTCACGATTTGCCAGTCAGGCAGATCGGCGAATGCCTTGGCCCACAACAGCAGCGGACCCACGTGCACGTCGCTTTCGCCCACGCCGCGAGCGCCAGTGGGCAACTCCATCTCGAATCCGACTGACAACCGCATCCGCTGCTCCGGCAGGGTCAGGAAGGCGTACTTGACCAGCAACTCGACCGAGGTGAATCCGCTTGCAGGTTGCTCGTCTTCCTCCCGAGGCGCGAAGTCCGCCCATTTGCTCCCAACCAGCAAGCTCGAGTTCACGCTGAGAGTTTTTTCAATCGAAAATCCATAAGCGAATTCGCGGCCTTCGGAGGTCCGGAACCAAAACGGCCGCGCGGCGGCAAGCTCGTTCTTCGGGTTCGCGTCTTCGGCAACCATCGGCTCGATGAACTGGTAGTCGCCGACGACTCCATGCCCGAATGCGGCAGAGGCGGTCAGCGCAATAGCTGCAGCGCCCAACCCAAGATTTCCCGCCCAGGACATTCGCTCCTCCCACAGTGCGCGATGGCGCACAGAAACCTGCCGAGCGCCGCAAGCCGCGGCGCTTTGCTGCGGTCATTTCCGTTACCGGTGGTCTGCGGTCAGACCCGCGGTTCGGGAGGCGGAACCGGCGGCTTCAGGCTGGGTCCGACGACGATAGGGGAGGTGAATTGCGATATCGGTTTAAATTGAAATCGTGGAGGCTGGGGAAAGAAGGGAACTGACCGCAGCGTCGCAGGAACCGCAGGTGCGACGGTCCAACCATCAAGGGGATGACAAACGTTGAGCGTGAAGCCCGGTTCGTCGGCCGCCGCGGCCGTCAGACCCGCGAGCGAGGGCAGGGTGACGAACACGAGCAGTGCGGCGACGACCCCATGAGTAATACGGAGACTTCGGCGGGTATGTGCGGATCGATTCAAGACTCTGCCCGTGGCACCGATTCGCGATGATTACCGCCGTCTCAGCCGGTGAACGCAAACTCATGCACGTCATCGACGACCGTATTCGGCGCAACCACCAGCGCATTATATTGGCGGATTTGCAGCCCATCCACTCCGAGCAGGAATGCCGCGGCGACGTGCATCACCTGGCCATCGGGCGAGCGCTCGCGATGGAGCCGAAATCGAGCGAGAACTTCGTCAACCGTCTTCGGCTGACCGGTGAGAAACAGCCATCCGCGGCGGTCGGCGCCGTAACGCTCAGCGTAATCGTGCAGTTTGGCTACGCTGTCAGTTTCAGGGTCAAGCGTGAGTGAAACGATCACGACTTGCGAGCCGAGTTGCGGTCCGAGCAACCGCGCGACCTTTGCCATCTTCGCGGTCTGCAATGGGCAGGTCGATGTGCACGTCGTGTAGATAAAGTCGATGAGCACGGGCTTGCCCTTGAGCGACGCGAGTGAGACGGCGTGGCCGTTCTGATCGGTCATCGGCAGGTCGGGCAGGCAGTCGGCGGTGTTCGAGGCCTGGTATGATCCCGGCGCGTCGCCGGGCGCGCATCCGCTCGCGAGAACCGAAAGCGCAATGGCGAGCAACAGCGCACTGCGCGGACGCAGCGCATCAGGCAAAATTCTCGAACGCATTTCCTTCAAACCGAAGCGGCGAACTAGAACAGTGAATGACCGGATGCGAGATCGCTGGTCTTGATCTGTACGGTGCCCGCGGATTCTTGGTGGGGAAGTTTGACGGGCACACACGATGCCTTCCCTTCATGTACGTGATCGATTGGATATCGATTGCCGCACACCCGGCAGACCAAGTTTCCGTCGGCTACCGCAAATCCGCGATGATAGATGAAGCACTCCCTGCACGCATCGAAGACCGAGCGGACTTTGCCGTCTGCACCGCGCGCAAGCACGAAGCGCAGCTCGCGGCCCGCGTCGTCGAGGTAGCAAAAGGTACGCGCCTTGCTGCGCGCGAGGCTCGACACATCGATGTTGACGGTCCCGACGCCGCTAACGGCTTTGCAAATTGGGTTTCGTGCGGTCCAGGCGAGCGCCACGGCCGCAATCAAGACCAGACCTCCGGCGCCGATGGCGATTGTTTTGCTGCGCATCCTTGATTGATCCTTGCGCCCTCGCGCGGCAGCGTCAACCGGTCGAAACCGCCGCGCCGGTCTCCATCGCGGCCATGATCCGCTCGCTAAGCTCCATCACTCGAAGCCCGTCCTGCGCGGTTACCTTCGGCGCCGAGCGGGTGCGCACCGACTCGACAAAGGCGCCGACCTCGTTCGCGAGCGGATCAGCTTCGCCGAGATCAATCTGCTCCGCCGAAATTTGCGGATAGCCGGTACCGGCCGGGGGAGGACTCTTGCGATAAATCTGAATGCGGTGCGCCTCGTAGTCCACCGAGATGTACGCGTCGGGTTGGAAGAAGCGAATCTTGCGCTCGCGCCGGGGTGCGACGCGGCTGGCGTTGAGGTTGGCGATGAGGCCGCTCTCAAAGCGGATGCGGGCGTTTGCGACGTCGATGCGATCGGTCAGCACCGCAACTCCGAGCGCTTCGATCGCGACCACCGGCGACGGCGCTATCGAACAAAGTATGTCGAGGTCGTGCACCATCAGATCGAGGATCACGTCCACGTCGGCGCCGCGCTCCGTAAACGGCGCAAGCCGATGGCATTCAACGAATCGCGGTGACTTGACGAGCGAGTGCAGCTGCACGACCGCCGGATTGAAGCGCTCGAGGTGGCCGATCTGGAGGATGCAGCCCGACTTGGCGGCGATCGCGGCGAGTTCGCGCGCCTCGGCGAGCGTCGCTGCCATCGGTTTTTCGAGCAGCACATCGATTCCGGCGCCCAACAGCGCTGACGCAATTTCAAAGTGAGTGCTGCCCGGTGATGCGACCGTCGCGAGCTCAATCTTGCCCGCGAGTGCGCGATAGTCGGTGAGCGGTGTCGCGCCGAATTTGCCGGCCACGACCCCGGCGCGATCGCGCGCGACATCGACTACGTACGCGAGCCGCACGCCGTCTCGGCCGGCGTACTTGGCGGCGTGAAGCGATCCCAGCCGGCCGGCGCCGATGACTGCCGCTCGGAGCTCAGGCAAGTCCGTACACCGTGACTGCGCGAGCGCCGGCGAGTTCGAGGGTTCGCGCGCGCTCGAGGAGCAGAGTCTTGTGCGCCTCGATACCGATCAGCGCGGCGCCAAGCTCGGCGAGCAACTCGATAGTGCGCGGGCCGATCGCGGGACGGTCGAAGCGGAGGTCCTGGCCCGGTTTGGAGGCCTTTGCAATCACCAGCCCGCGGCCGCAAAGCGCCGCAGCGCGGCGCAGCGCAGCATCGGTGCCTTCGACCGCCTCGACCGCCGCGACCACGCCGTCGCGCACCGCGACGGTCTGGCCAATGTCGTAAACCCCCACTTGCCGCGCGACCGCGAACGCAAGATCGAGGTCCATCAGCTGCGCGGGAGTCGGCGCGGGGCCCGCCTCGAGACCATCGCGCGCCAGGGCTCCATCAAGCATCGGCACCGGATCGATCACTTCGATGCCCTCGGATTCGAGCTCCTGGGCGACACCGCGCAGCACCGAGTCGTCGCTAAGGCGTCCGATGCGCGCGAGCATCTTGATCGTGCGCTGGTCGGGGAAGAACGAATCCTTGAGCCGTTCGCGCGAAATGCCGCCGGCCATCGCGGCGCGCATCACGCCGGCGTCCTTCAAGACTGCGATCATGCGTTCGAGTTCGCCGACCTTTATCCAGGTGAGATGGTCGCAGTGCTGCTGGAGTTCTGGAAGGGATTCGTTCTGGTGCGCGATCGCTACCACGCGCATCCCAAGCCGGCGCGCGGCTGCGGCAACTTCGACCGGGAAAATGCCGTTGCCCGCGATCAGTCCGAATTCATTCACGTTCGCGGCTCACCACTCCCCGTTTTGAATTGCGCACGAACTCGACGAGCCGGCATACCTCTGGAACCGACCCGTACTTCTCCAGCACATTGGCGATCGCGTCGGCGCGGAGCATGTGCGAATAAAAGATCGTTCGCATCGCGGACTTTATTGCGGCGATGGTTTCCGCTGAAAAGCCGCGGCGCTGCAGTCCGACTTCGTTTACGCCCACCAGACGCGCGCGGTCGCCCGCGACCATCGAGTAGGGCGGCACGTCCTGCGTGACCACCGAGCCGCCGCCGAGGAACGCGTGCGCTCCGATGTGCGAGAACTGATGTATTCCGACCATCCCGCCCGAGATTGCCCACTCCTCGATGATTGTATGGCCGGCGACCTCCGTGGAGTTCGCGAGCCAAACGTGGTCGCCGATCTGACAGTCGTGCGCGATGTGAGCGTAGTTCATCACCAGGACGTGATTTCCAATCCGCGTGACCGCGCCTCCGCTCTCGGTGCCGCGGTGAATCGTGGCGAATTCGCGTATCTGATTGTCGTCGCCGATCTCGAGGCTTGACGGTTCGCCATGGTATTTTTGGTCCTGCGTGTCAGCTCCGAGCGCCGCGAATTGAAAGATGCGGTTGCGCACGCCGATCGTGGTGTCGCGCTCGATAACCGCATACGGGCCAAGCCTGGTTTCGGCGCCAACCCGGACGTTGGGGCCGATGACCACGCCGGGGCCCACGTCGACCGTCGAGTCGAGCCATGCGCGCGGATCGATGACCGCGCTCGGATGAATTCGGCGGGCTATCGCACCAGCTCCTGGATTTCCATCGCGGAAAGGCCGGCTTCGGCCGCCAACTCCTGGCCGACTCGCGCCTGTGCCTGCAGCTTCCAAAGCGGGCGATGGTACTTTGCGACGTGGACCTCGAGGTGCAGCTGGTCGCCGGGAACCACGCGGCGGCGAAAGCGGACCTTGTCCGCCCCGGTCAACATGAAGAGTTTGCCAGGATCGGCGCCGACCTCATTCATCGCCAAAATTGCGCCCGCCTGCGCAAGCGCCTCGAGTATCAACACTCCGGGCATTATCGGATGTCCGGGGAAGTGCCCGAGAAAAAATGGCTCGTTGTACGAGACGTTCTTGAGCGCGAGGATGCGCCCGGGCACGAGCTCGAGCACGCGATCGACCATTAGAAATGGGTAACGGTGCGGGAGGAATTCGAGGACCCGCCGGATGTCGAGGTTATTGGCCGATTCCGGCACGGGCGCGCTACTTGGAAATGGTCGATCGCTGCGCTGCCGCCGAGCCAAACGAGCTCGAGGGCGCACCGCGCGACGGCGAGGGTTGGTCGTCGCCGCCCAATGAACCGACTTTTATGTTCATCGCATTGTAAGCGCGAATTACTTCGTCGGTGATATCGATACCGGGCGCACCCCACAGCACGGTGCTCTTCTCGAACACCAGGGTATAGCCGTTGTTCTCGCCGAGGTTGCGAATCACCTGGGCAAGGTCGTGCACGATCTTGCCGGTAACTTCAGAATCCTTGCGTTGCAGCTCCTCGCGCGAGTCCTTGAAGGTGCGCTCGAAGTTCTTGAGCTTCTCACCATATTGATCGCGCATATTGTTGCGCTGCTCTTCCTGCATCAGCATGCCCTTCTTTTCGATTTCGTTCTTGAGCGCCTGCACTTCGTCCTGCTGCCGCTGGAGGCGCTGCTCGACGGACTGAAGGCGGCCTTGCAAATCAGCCTTGGCCTTCTTGCCTGCGTTGCACTCGCTGAGCGCGCGCTGCACATCGACGTACGCGAGCTTTATCTCGGCGAGGGCAGGCGTGGCGGCGGCGATGGCCACGATCGCTGCGACGAACGCCAACCGATGCTTCATATCGTGGTGCAAACCTCCTCGCGATTGGACTCTGAAGAACGCCGCTCGGGCTGAAATGAGGGAGCAGATTTCTCCCGCGGAACGCGCAATCCGTTCAAGGACATTAAAGCCAGTTTTGGTGGCCCGGCGCTAGAGCGGCGCTCCCGCTCCGATCTCGAAGACCGTGCTCAGATCCTGCGGGCGTGGGTTGATCGGGAATGCGAGATTGACGGCAAGGGGACCGAACGGCGAGAGCCATCGCACACCAAATCCGAAGGAGGCCTGCAGCTTGGTGATATCCAGGGAGTCCTGCAGCCGGAAGGCCTGGCCCGCGTCCATAAACACAACACCGCGGATGCCGAGTCCCGACAGCAGCGGGAATGTGATTTCATTGCTGAGCAGCAACTCCTTGCTGCCGCCGACGTTCTGAACCGAGATCGGAATTCCCTGCAGGTTGAAGATCGTTACGGTGGGACCCAACGAGTAAAGTTGGTATCCACGCACGTCGCCCTGGCTGCCGACGCCGACGCCGCCCGGGAAGAACCGTTCGTACAACGGCAGCTCTCCGCCGCTACCGCCGCGCAGGTTGGTTCCGATACCAAACGTGACGCCCTGCGAGACGACCCAGTTGCCGAACACCGGGCTCTGCAGGAACGGATAGAAGTAGCGGAAGTGCGCAACTCCCTTGATGAATGCCTCGCCCGGTCCGACGCCTCCCAACTGAAGCGTTATCGACTCGACGGAGCCGGTACGCGGGTCGATTGGATTGTCCACCGTGAAACGCCGGATGGTCGGAACGAGCTGGGAGATGCTCGTGAAGCCTTCGAACTGGCTAATCTGGATGGTGGTCAGGCTCTGGATGTTCGTGATTCCAAGGCGCTGAAACTGATAGCCGAGACCGGCCGTGACGTCCTCGAGCGAGAACGGACCAATTTGCTTCAGCCCCAGTTCGGTCAGCGGGTAATAGCTGTTGAGTCCGAAGCCGGTCGCTTCCTGATTGAAAGTGAACAGGTCTGTCGAGGTGCTGAAGAGCTGGAATCCCACGCTGAGCGGAATGTCGAACAGCCACGGCTCGGTGTAACTGAAGTTGTAATTCTGGAACAGGAACCCGATTTGCGCGCTCAGCAGGATGGACTGCCCGCCGCCGAAAAGGTTGGTGTTGCCGAGCGTAAAGGTGCCGAACAGCGACTGGAAACTGTCGAAACCGCCGGCGGCGGTGAGAGTTGCGGTGTTGGCCTCGGCGACGCTGACGTTGAGGTTGATGCGGTCAGGCTTCTGCGCTGGCGCAGTCGTGACGCGCGTGTCGCTGAAGAATCCGAGCCGATCGAGCCGCAGTTTCGATTCCCGAATCTTCTCGGCCGAATAGGGTTCCTGCTCCTGGACCCGCAATTCGCGCCGTAGCACCTTGTCCGCGGTTTTCGAATTGCCGGTGATGTTAATTCGGTCGACCAGCACCTCCTGTCCGGGATTTATGCTGAACGCGACGTTTACGCGCTTGGTCGCCGGGTCGAGCTGAGTGCGCGGATCAACGTTGACGAATGCGTAGCCGCGGTTCGAGTAGAAGTCGGACAGGCTCAGCACGTCGTGCTGCATGGTTGACCCACGAAACAGCTCGCCGGTCCTGATGGTAAGCCGCTTGCGTAGTTCGCTGCGCGGGAACTTGAGGTCGCCTTCGACCGTGATCCGTCCGACCTTGAACGCGGGACCCTCGTCGATCCGGATCAGGATCTTCATGTCATTTCCCTCACGCGTCAGGACCGGCTGGGCGACCTGCACGTTGAGGAAACCGTTGTCGTAGTAGAGCGCAGCGATCCGATCGACGTCGTCGCGCAGCTTGGTGCGATCGAGAGTGCCCGCACCCGTTACCAGGCTGATCAGCAGAGTGTAGGTGCCGGTCTGCATCACAGCGCGCAGCCGGGTGTCCGAAAATTCCTGGTTGCCTTCGAAGGAGATCGAGCTGATGCGGACCTCCCCGCCTTCAGCGACCTTGAAGACCGCAACTGCGGTGTTCTCGGGGCCGGGCTGCGGGTCGAAGGTGACCTTGGCGTCGAGATAGCCGCGGTCCTCGTACACCTCCGTGAGCCCGCGGATTGTGTCTCGCACCCGGTTGGGATCGAGAATCGCTCCGGTATGAACGCGCACTGCCGCCAACACTTTGTCATCCGTCGATCGGATCGCCGACATGCCCTCGAGTTTCACGTCGGTCACCTGCGGGCGTTCCTTGACCTTGTAGAGCAGCACGGCGCCGGCGGCGGTGCGTTCCACATCGGCGGTCACGGAGTCGAAGAATCCCATCCGGTAGATCGCCTTGATGTCGCGATCGACGGCGGCATCGTCCAGCGGCGCGCCCGGTGGTTGGGAGGTGTGGATCTTGATCGCGTCGCTTTCGACGCGCTGATTACCGTCGACGCGGACCGCGGTGACTATCGGCGGCGGCGCTTGCGCCAGCGCTCGCGCGGCGGTCATGACGACCACCACCGACAGCGCAACGGCGCGAACAATTGCCGCGCGGCTCTTGCGCGCGTTGAGCCTGATGGGTGTCACCAACGAATACCGAAAAGCGCGAACACGCTAACCAATCATCCGCATGATGTAAACCAACTTGCGGATTGCGCCGGCTGGAGTTGTCGTTGGGCGCGGCGACCGCGCGGCCTAAACCGCCGCACGCGGCTCTTCGTGGAGCCTGCCATCGCGCAGTATGAGCGAGCGGCCCATTTCGCGCATCAGACGTTCGTTGTGAGTGGCGATGACGAGCGTCACCTTGAGTTCACGATTGAGCAGGTGAAGCAACTGGTGCACTTCGTCGGCAGTGTGCGGGTCCAGGTTTCCGGTCGGTTCATCAGCGAGCACGAGCTTGGGATGCAGTACGACGGCTCTGGCCACCGCGACGCGTTGCTGTTCACCGCCGGATAGTTCCGCGGGGCGGCGCCCGAGCTTGTCGGCCAGGCCCACCAGTTCCAGGATGTCTGCGGCGCGCTGGTGCGCGTCGCGATCGTTCATGCGCGCAATCAACCCGGGCATCATCACGTTTTCCACTGCGGTGAAGTCGGCGAGCAAATAGTGAAACTGAAAAACGAAGCCCAACTTCAGGTTGCGAAACTCGGCGAGCGAGCGATCATCCAACGCCGACAAGTCCTGTCCGTCGAAGTACACTTTGCCCGCGGTGGCGGCCTCGAGGCTTCCAAGCACATGAAGCAACGTGGACTTGCCGACGCCGGACTGACCCACGATGGCAACTTCTTCGCCTTCCGCGACGCTCATCTCGAGATCGCGCAGTACCTGGATTTCCCGGTCGGCGTCGTAAAACGTCTTCGAGAGGCCGCGTGCGACCAATAGCGCGCGCCCGGGCGCGCCGGCCTCAACGGCTCGCGGTGCCGATGCCTCACTCATAGCGAATGACTTCGACCGGCGAGAGGGATCGCGCCCTAAGCGCCGGATAGATCGCCGCACATATGCAGAGCGCTATCGCCGCCAACGCGACGAGCAGGAAGTTCGACGGGTACAGCCGCACCGGCACGGCGCTCACCATGAAAAGGTCGGCAGGCAGCTGAATCAGATGGTAACGGCCGATCGCCCACGACGTGATGAAACCGCCGCCGGTTCCAATCGCGGTTCCGGCCACACCCAGCGCCATTCCGTCGAACAAGAAAATCATCGCCACCGACGCGGCGCGCGCGCCCATGGTTCGCAGGATTGCAATTTCCTTGCGACGCTCCATCACCACCATGACGAGCGTCGCGATGATGTTGAACGCCGCGACCAGCACGATTAGCAGCAGCACCAGGAAGTAGGTGAACTTTTCGAGCTGCAGCGCCGAGAACAACGGCGCGTTGGCCTCCGTCCAGTTGCTCACCCGAAATTGAGGCCCGGCCAGCGCGGCGATTCGCCGCCCGACCTCCGGCGCATCGAACAGATTCTTGAGCCTAAGCTCGAGCCCGCTTTGAAGCAGGGGATCATCGGCGAGTAGCGTGCGCCCATCTTTCAGGCCGACGAACACCAGGCTCGAGTCGAATTCGAACATTCCAGAGTGGAAGAACCCAGCCACCACGAATCGTCGCAAGCGCGGCGGCCCGGTCGCGCCGCCGAGACTCACCGGCGAGATGAGCACGATGGGGTCGCCGAGCCGAAGACCCAAGTCGCCCCCGAGGCCACGACCCACAATCGCGCCCGGAAGTTCGACCTTGCGTTTTTGCCCACCGTCGGAGACTTCGAGCGTGTGGCGCTTCTCGAGGCCCTCGAGGCTGCCGGCGTCAAGTGTGCGCTGAAGGTCGGTGAGTACCGGATTGTCGCGCGCAATCACACCGCGCAACATCGCGCCCGAAACGTAGCCGGGACGGGCGCTGCCGGCGTCCGATACGGCCATGACCTGTGCGGAGATGAATGGCGCAGCCGCCGCTACTTGCGGCATCGCTTCGATTTTCCGGGTTAGTTCGGCAGCGTCGAATGCGCCGCCCTCGGCGCGCTCGATCGTCACCTGCGGCGTAAATGCCAACAGCCGCTGGCGCAGGTCCTGTTGGAAGCCGCTCATCACAGAAAGCGTAACCGTGAGGGCGAAGGTGCCCAGCGCGACGCCGCCAAGCGAAATCAATGCGATGAGCGAAACGAAGCGCTCGCGCCGGCGCGCGCGCAAATAGCGAAGCCCAATCCGGTACTCGTAGCGCACTCTACGGGCTTACCTGGCGGCGGCGGTGCGCGAACGGCCGCCCGGTGATGGTCGCAGGGCGAAATCCACAATGGGGGGTCATCGGAGAGCGCGGTTCACGGAGTTCGAGTAATAGTCGCTGAGGGATCCGAGATTTGCAATCATCGCGGGTTGCGTGTACGCGCGGCGGTGAATTACAGTCCCGCCAGCAGTTCGACTCGGGAGGTGGCTTCGATGAACCGCGTATTGGCGGGGGTGTTTGCCGCCTCGTTGTTCACTGGCGTGACAATGGGGTTTGCGCAGGCCGCCGACCCTGCGCCGGTGACGGCGCCAAATCGCATCAAGATGAACTTCCAGAACGTGGAGATTCCGGTTCTGGCGAAGTTCATCAGTGAAATTACCGGCAAAAACTTCATCCTCGACGAAAGCGTCCGCGGCAAGGTCAGCATCATCTCTCCCACCGACGTTACGCCAGACCAGGCGTACTCGATGTTTCAGTCGGTGCTCCAAATCAAGGGATTCACCACGGTGCCCGCCGGCAAGGCGATCAAGATCGTGCCGTCGCGCAACGTACGTTCGTCGGCGACACTCGCCGACGCGGCGCAAATCGAAGGGGGCGGCGACGAGTACGTCACCCGCATGGTCAAGCTGCGTAACGTGGACGTATCGGCCATCGTTGGCGTGCTTCAGCCGATGGTTTCGAGCGATGGACTGATCGCCGCGTTCCCATCCGATAACACGTTGATCATTACCGACAGCGCCTACAACGTCGATCGGCTGCTGAAGATTGTCGGGAGCCTCGATGCGCAGGGAGTGCAGCAGAACATCGCGGTAATTCCGCTCAAGCACGCATTCGCCGGCGATCTCGCCCCAAAGATTGAAGACATAATGGGCGCGCGCGGATCGACCGCGCAGAGCTCGGCCGTGTCAAGCGCCCAGGGCCGGGCGATCCCGGCTCAGCGTTCCCGCTCCGGCAGCACGGCTCCGGCTTCCCAAGGACCGCAGGGTACCTTCAAAGTCGTTGCGGATGAACGCATCAACTCATTGGTGGTGCTCGCGGCGCCGCTGCAGATGCGACAGATCCAGGAGATCATCAAACAGCTCGACATCGATCCGCCCCGCGTGTCAACGCGCATTCACGTCTATCGTCTCCAGAACGCTCAGGCCGTCGAGATGGTCGCGGTGCTCGACGGGCTCCTCAAGGGCGGCGGCGGTCCAACCAACCTCTCGCCACGCACGGGCCGCTTCTCGCTCGGACGCGGGAGCGCCTTGGGCAATTTCAGCGGCGGGTACTCGTCGGGATTTGGCGGGGGCTCTTCGGGATATGGCGGCGGAGGCGGGTTCGGGGGCGGCGGCTTTGGGGGCGGAGGCGGGGGGTACGGCGGCGGTGGAGGTGGAGGCGGCATCGGAGGCCCGGGAAATTTCAGCCCGCGGATGACGTCAGGGTCGCGCGGCGGCAGCGATGGTGGCGGCAGCGGTTCCGCAGCGACATCGACCGGTAGCACGGGGGGTCCAAGCTCGGAATTCAGCGATGCGGTGACGGTAACTGCCGATCCGGCGACCAACTCGCTAATCGTCAGCGCGGCCCCGCAGGACTGGGCGCTGATCAAGAGCGTCGTTCAGCAACTCGACATTCCGCGAGTGCAGGTATTCGTGCAGGCGGTGATCGTCGAAGTCAGCACCGGCCGCGCGCGCGACATCGGCGTCAGCTTCATGGCCAACACTTCGGTGAGCGGCAGCGTGCTGGGACTCGGCAATCTCGACTTCGGCCAATTGCAACGGTCGCTTGGGAATCCGCTTGGCCTTACCGGCTTGGGGATCGGCCTCGCTTCCGGTAGTACCTGTTCAGTCCCGGTTCCGGGCGGGAGCGGTTCGACCTCGGGCGCCAGCACCATCAAGGTTCCATGCGACGTCGCGTTGATGACGGCGCTTGAGTCGGATCGTGACACCAATGTTTTGTCCGCACCGACGCTGCTCACCGCTGATAACACCGAGGCGATGATCATCATTGGACAAAACGTCCCGTTCGTGGGCTCTTCTGCGGCGAACGCCGGACTGCCCGGCCAGATTTTCAATTCGGTCGAACGCCAAAACGTCGGCATCACGCTGGACATCGTGCCACAGGTTTCCGAAGGCGATTACGTGCGGATGGATCTATACCAGGAGGTTTCGAGCCTGGTTGGGACGACGATCAATAATCCGCTCGGACCAACGACCACGATTCGCTCCGCCTCCACCACGGTGCTTGTACAGAACCATCGCACCGCCGTAATCGGCGGACTGCTTGCGAGCCAGGATGAGAAGCAGCGCCAGGGAGTGCCGTTCATCTCGAACGTGCCGGTGATCGGCAACCTGTTCAGCGACGACGCGAAAAACCGGACCAAGAACAACCTGCTCGTCTTTCTGACGCCGCACGTGATCCGCAATCCGCGCGATCTGCGCTCGCTCGCCCTCGACGAACGTCAAAAGTTCCTGAACAACATGGGCAACAAGGCGCTTCACGAGATGCCAGCAACTCAGTTGCGCGAGGTGTACAAGCCGAGCTTCTCAGTTCCGGTGCCGCCGTCTGCGGGCATGACCGGTCCCTACGGAGGACCCGACCCGTACACTCCCGAGCCCGAGCCACCAACGGGCGGCACGACCAGTCCGACTCCGTTCAACACTGAAGAGATCGGACCGACGAGCAAACGATCGACCACGCCCGCCGGAGCCGCTGCAGCGCCTGCCGGTGCCAAAGCTCCTGCGGCGGCGACTGTGCCTGCGGTTTCGACCGCGCCCGCGGCATCAACCTCCGCGGTCGCAGTGGCAGCAAGCGCCGACGTGAGCCCGAGCGCGGGCATTGACGCCGCCAAAGCCGCTCTGAAAGCGGCGCCCTAGGCACGGCGGGATCGACGCGCGCGATCGGGCGCCGCTGCCCTCTTGCGCGCGAGATCGCGTCCTGAGAATGTCCGTCCGCGATGGCGCGGCAAATCAAGGGGTTTTCGGCCCAGGTGCAGTTCTGGGCGCTAGGCGCGCTGGTCGCGCCGCTAAAAGCACTTCCTCTTGAACGTTCGGTGCGAGTCGGCGCCGCGATGGGCGGGCTCGCGGCCAGGATCGATCGAATCAACCGCCCGATCGCACTGCGCAACCTCGAAATCGCGTTTCCCGATCTTGATCGATCGGCACACCTCGACATCCTCCACCGCACCTATCGGAACTGGGGGCGCTCATTCGCCGAATGGCTCCACTTTGATGAGTTGAACCGCAGCAATATCGAACGCCACGCGGTTTACGCAGGTTGGGAGGGCTGGGAGGGTTTGGAGGAAGAGGCCCGCCGGCGCGGCGCCGCCGGTATAATCATTCTGTCGGCCCACTTCGGGAATTTCGAATTGATGACGGTGGCGCACTCGATCTACGGCCATCGCGTCGCAATCATCGCCCGGGCGCTTAGGAATCCGCTCGTCGACAAGGCGGTGCAGCAAGCGCGAGTACGCTTTGGCAACCACATCATCTCTCGCAAGCGCGCCAGCCGCGAAGTGCTGAAGCTGATGCGGGATCAATGGATGATCGGGGTCGCGCTCGACTTGGACGTGCGCCGCGGCGTGTTCGTTGATTTCTTCTCCAAGCCGGCGTCAACCAGCGACGTGGTCGCACGCATGGCGATGGCGACCGGCGCACCGGTGGTGCCGTGTTTCATGGTGCGCGAGGGCGAGAGCACGCACCACAAGATCGTTATCCAGCAACCCATCGAGATGGAGAAGACGGCCGACCGCGAAGCGTCGGTCCGTGAAAATACGCGACGCTGCGTTGCGGTCATCGAGCGGGCGATTCGAGAACACCCCGACCACTGGAACTGGATCCATCGGCGTTGGAAGACACGGCCGCCGGGTGAGGCGCCATTCTATTAGGGTGACGAGCGATGCCCTGCTTGACGTTTTCTGGTGGACGCGGCGCGCGTAAGCGGGCAATCCGCGCTCGCGACGGTCGCGCGACAGTCTAAAGACTGTCGATCACCGCTTGCGCGAACTCGCGGGTCTTTGCGCGCCCGCCTTGGTCGGGCGTGAGCGTGCGTCCGTCGGCAAAGACCTTCGCGACCGCGCTCTCGACGCGCCCGGCGGCTTCGCCAAATCCCAGGTGCTCAAGCATCATCGCCGCCGACAGCGTAGTCGCAGTCGGATTGATGATGCCCATGCCCATGATATCGGGCGCGGTGCCATGCACTGATTCGAAGTACGCGTAACTTTCGCCATAGCATCCGCTCGGCGCGAGGCCGAGGCCGCCGATCACTCCTGCGGCGGAATCGGAGAGGATATCGCCGTAGAGATTCGGCGTGACTACCACATCGAGTTCATGCGGCGACTGCACGAGGCGGCGGGCGAAGTCATCGACGATGAACTGCTCGTAGCGGAGCTCCGGGTACTTCGCGACGGTCTCCTCGGCGATTCGTCTGAACAGCCCATCCGACTCGCGCAGCATGTTGTACTTCGCCGCGCAGGTTACCTTGCCCTCGCGGCCGCGCTGCTTGCGCTTGAGCGCGAGCTGGCAGGCGAACTCCGCGATGCGGCGCGAGTTCCGCTCCGTGATCACCTTTATCGCGTAGATTCCACGCGCAGAGGTATCCAGCGGTCCTCGCGTGATACGGCTCTTGAGGCCCAGCGGCGCGAGATCCGCGAGCGGTCCTTCGAGGCCCAAGTACAGGTCCTCAAGGTTCTCGCGCACGATTACGAAATCAATTCCCTCTGGAGACTTGAGCGGGCTCCGAAAGCCCGGGTAGTAGCGGGCGGGCCGCACGTTCGCGTAGGTCTCCTTGCCCCAGCGCAGGTATGTGATTGCCGTGGTCTTGCCCGATGTCGAGCCAAACAGTGTCGTATCCGACGCATCAATCGCCGCGCGCGCGTCCGCATCAGTCTGGCCGCGTACCCACTGCTCGCCCGCGGGGAACTCGACGTATTCGATCGGGAGCTTGAGCGCGCGCAGGACGTCGAGCGCCGCGCCGACAGCCTCGGGCGCCGCGTCGTCACCGGGAAGCACAACTACTTTCTTGTTGCTCATAGTGTTGCCTGCGCTCGATGTGTCAGCGCGCCCGGTCGCATGGCGCCGCCGTGTTCGTCAAATCGTTAAGGGCCTGCAGTCCGGAGCGCACGAAAGTATGTCCTTCCCCGTGGTGCTCACCCCGGTGCTATAATTCATCGAAGAGCGCGCTCATGGCTGTCTTGAAGCCAAAGCATCCCAAGATCAAGAGTTTGCAGGAAGTTGGACGATACGCAGTCGGCGTCCAGTGGGTTGATGGCCACGACAGCATCTTCCCGCTTCAGAGCCTGCGCCGCCACTGCCCGTGCGACGTCTGCAAGGGCAATGCGCCCGGCGAGATGGCTGAGACGCAAACCCGGCTGAGGCAGTTCTCGCGCCTCGGCGAGCAAGGGGTTTTCATCGGCTGGACTGACGGACATGAGACGCTCTATACCACGCGCGAGCTGCGGGAGCAGTGCCGGTGCGCGTATTGCGCCGGCGAACCCGAGCGACCGATCACCGGAGGGTGAGGGAAGCGCATCGGGCAGGGAGGTCCGCTGGAATGATTAGCAAATTAACTTTGTCGCTCGTCGCAGCCCTCGCCCTCGCCGCGTCGGCGCGCGTGGCATCTGCGCAATTCGGCGGAGGTATTGGCGGCGGCAGCATCGGGGGAAACATCGCTGGCTCCATTGGCGCGAATTCGATTCCGATGAGCGGCGGCGCCTTTCCGATGCCCGGCTTCTACCCGGTGGACACGACGACCGCGCCGCAGCGGTTCCGCGAGCTGACGCTGGTCGGACGCATTCCGGCTGACAAAGAGAAGCTGCCGGAAGGCGCCCGGCTAATCAGGCTGCGCGTCAACGGCAAAGATGTCACGATGACGCTCGACACCGAGCAGGCCAGCGCCGACCTCACATTCGATCCAAACCAGCGTTACGCGCGCGAGCTTTACCGCGCGGTCCTGACCAAACGCGTCGCAGTCGCCGGCGAAGCGTCACTGCGCGATCAGATCGTGTGGTCCGCTGAGCACGGACAGCCGTTCCAAGTGCAGGGCTACGTCTTCAACTTCATGAGCCCGCTTATGGTGGTAAAGGAAGTTCGGCAGGCTCGCTAGGTGAGTCGGCGGGTGGCGGTTGCGAGCGTCGCGCGGCCTGGCTAGTTCGAGCTGCGCTTGCGCGTCTTCGCGGTGGACGCCGGCTTGTCTTCAATTCGCGAAGACAGCGACTCGAGATTGGCGCGCGCGACAGCAAAGTCAGGATCGTATTTCAGCGCGAGCTTGAATGCGTCGACCGCCTCCTCGAAGCGCGTAAGGTCGTGCAGCGCCATCCCCTTGGCGTTGAGAAGCGGCGCGTTGGCAGGGTCCTTCGACAATCCCGCGTTGGCGGCCATCAACGCGTGCTCCGGGTCGCCGGTCCGAAGATAGACGTTGGCCAGCTCCTTGTAGTTGCCCGGCGATGGATTGAGCTTGGCTGCCTTCTCATACATCTCGACCGCAGTGTTCGCGTCGCGCAACAGTCCGTAGCAAAAGCCCAGGTTAACGTAGGCTGCGTCATTGGCCGGATCGATCCTGGTTGCCTGCTCGAGCATCCTAACCGCATCGTACAGCTTGGCGGTGCTGACCGGATTGGAACGGCCCGCCTCCATGATCACGACCTCGGCCTCTCCCACGATCCGGTTGGACTCCTGGCGCGCCGGACTGATCGTTCCCGCGCCGTGCGCAACGCCGGCAGCCGCCAACGCCGCCGCCGCGCACAGGAGAATCAACGCGGTGCGCGCGCCTGGTGCGATCGGCGCGCGCCGTCGTCCGCCGCTAATGCCGCCGCTCCCGCGGCGACCCAGCAATTCGAACAACGCCGGGAGAACTACAACTGTCGCTATGAAGACGAACGTCACGCCGATCGCGAGAGTCCAGCCGAGACTGGAAATCCCGCGGTGACTCGCCGGGATCAGTGCGGCGAATCCCGCGATGGTCGTGAGCGAAGAGACTGTCACCGATTTTCCGACCGCCTTGGTTAGGATGAGTTGCGACTTGTCGGACTCCTCGCGCCATCGGTACAGCAGGTTGACGCCGTTATCCACGGCGGTACCAATCAGGATCGGCACGGCGAACAGGTTGGCGAGGTTGAATTCCCAGCCGACCAAACCCATCGTTTCGAGCAGCCACAGACCGCCGAACAGGAGCGGCACTACGGCAAGCGCGGTGTCGCGCAGGCTTCGGAAGTCAATCATGACGAATAGGAACACACCGATCAGCGCGAGCAGGGCCGCCCGCTCATAACCCTCGCGCATCACGCTGGCGATGGAAAAGGTCAGGACTGGAGGGCCGGTCACGTCTGGATCGACCGTGCGCAGCGCGCTGATGAATCGCTTGAGCGGAGCGTCCGCCCACACGCCGCCGCGCGGATAGATCTGCACCAGGTACGATCCGGAGCTGCCAACGAAACGCTCGCGGAGAATCGGCGGCAAATTGTGCTCGGTGATCTCGCCGGCGGAAAGCCCGCGCTTGAATTGTTCGAGCATCGCGCCAAGACCCTCGGCCATGCGCATTTCATATTCCGCGACGGCGGCGGGGTCGTCCTTGAGCTGCGCGCGAACGCGTTCGATCAACGCCGCGGTGTGGACCGCGCCGCCCGATGGATCCGCATCGCGCGCGCCGGCGAGCTTGAAGCTCAGCGCGCTCAACTCGCGATCAAGCGCCATGGGATCGCCCGGCTTGGGAAGGGGCGCGACGCGAATTGCGCCGACCACCGGCCGCAGCTTCGCGAGCAGCGCGCGCTTCTCAATCTGCTCATCTGGAATGTAGTTGGTGATCGTCTCGGTCTGGGAAACCTCGGGCAGCCGGGCAAATTGCGCCGCACGCTGCTCGGCCTGCTCGCGCGTCCTGGCAAGCGACACTGCGAACCAGGTCGAGCGCCCGGCGTCTTGCAACAGCTTCATCTCATACGCAACCGCTTCGGCGCCGTCTGCCTGCAACTGCAGCAAGTTGAGATCGAATCCCACGTTTCGCGCGAACAGAATTCCGGCCGCGGTCGCCACCACCGATCCGACAACGATCGCGCGCGGCCTGACGAAAACCGCCTGAAGCCATTCGAGCGTCCGCGGCCGCCTGCTCTCGGGCGCGGGCGCTGGACGGTTGCGATCGCGGATCGCCAGGAGCGCGGGGAAGACGAACATCGCTGAAATCAGGCACAGAAACAGGCCAGCCGATGAAATGAGGCCCAGCTCGGCGATGCCTCGAAAGTCGGTGAAGATCGGCATCAGGAACGCGAGCGCCATGATTGACGCCGATGCGACCACGCCCGATCCAGTGTTGACCACCGACAATTGGATTGCATCTCGTGTCGAGTTGCCGGCGCGGCGCGCCTCGTCGTAACGCGCCATCAGATGGATCGGAAAGTTGATGCCGATGCCGGCGAGGACGCTGGTGAACACGGCCGACAGCAGGTTCAGATGTCCTACCACCAGCGTGGTGAACCCAAACGACCACGCAACACCCACGAGCAGAGCGGTCAGTGCAAATGCGGGTTCGACCAGACTCGCGAACGGGATGATGATCAGAAGCGCATTGCTGATGATCGCGATGACCGACGCCAGCGCGATGTCGCGCGCGGTCGAGCGCTCCTCGGCGCGCGCCAACGCAGGGCTTCCGGTCATGCCCGCTTCGAGATCAGGATACTGCGCGCGCACCGCGTCGAGCTTGCCCTGGATGACATCGACCGGATCATCGCCGCCATCGACGCCGTCGCCCGGCGCGACCTGGATCAGCAGGTACTTCCCGTTCTCGGAGGCGAGGTAGCCGTCACGAATCACTCCCTCGCCGCCCGCGAACCCTGCGAGTTGGTCCCAAGGCAGCTGAGAGTGCTCGCGGTCCTTTGAGGCCATTGCGTCGAGCACCGCGTCGAGGAAACCGAGGTCGAGGCCCTCGCCGGACGGTTGCGCTTGAGCCGGCGGCGCCGTCGGACCGAGCAGACCGGATAGCATGTGCGACATCATCGCGCGGTTCGCTTCTTCGTTGACGATTCGAAAGAAGGTCTGAAGCCGCGGATCCTCTGCATAGCGCGCGAGCAGCTCGCGATGCTGACGTACGCCATCGATCACCTCCTGGAGTTCCTTGCGATCGAGGTACAGCAGCGCCCGGTCGGCCATCATCTCCGGGTCGAGCCGGTAGTACACTCTCTTGACGTTGGCGGGATCAGCCTGAAGCTGCGCGCCGAGTTCGTCGGCGAAGCGTTCCGCGCGACGCGGATCGCGATCCGCGCGCGCGGCTATCACGATGCCGTCAAGGTCAGGAAACTCGGAGGTGTAGGCGAGATAGTTGAGACTGTCGCGATTTTGGTTCGAGATCAGGTCGCTTTGGCCGGTGCGAAACTCGAGGTTTCGCTGGGTGTAAAAGATCGACGCAGCCGAAAGCACCGCCGCCGCAGCGAGCACCAGCCAGGGATGGCTCATGTCGAGCTGCGCGATGGCGCGAAAGAATCGCTCTCGAAGACTCACTGATCGCTCCGGTCGATGATCGCGGGTGCCACGGTGCCGGCTTGGATTGGATGCGCTGGGGTCCGGTGCAGGTTCCGGCGGGCGGGTTGCGGAGTGCCGAGGGCCCACTCCGCGGCCATGCGCTCAAAAGGTCAGGAAGATTAGCGCCCGAAGAGATGCTCGCGCAAAGCGTCCAACTGCCCCGCCACCTCCGCCTCCAAGGCCGCCTCGTCTCGCGGCTCACTCACCAAGCGCAGCGCCAGCGCCGCCAGCGACGTCACCGCGAGCATGACCGCAACCTTGTATAGCATCGTTCTCCTGAAATCCCCGGCTGGAATCGCCGACTTTTGCCGCTCGAAAATTCCAACCGCCCCGCACTGCCGGGCGATCACGGAGCGTAGCAGTTCCGGTGCGCTCAACGAAGTACCTGGCCCAAATCGCCGGGTCAATTGATGCCGGTTGTATGCGCCGATATCGCGACATTAGTATTGGTTTCGTGCCACGCGACGCCTTCAACCGCGAAATCGACTATCTGCGCATCTCGGTCATCGACCGCTGCAACCTGCGCTGCGTCTATTGCATGCCGCTCGAGGGGCTTCGATTTCTTCCCAACTCTGAGTTGTTGACTGCCGAGGAAATCGAGCTGGTCGTACGCGCGGCGGTAGAGGCCGGATTCAGAAAGTTCCGGCTGACCGGCGGCGAGCCGCTGCTCCGGCTCGACCTCGTGGAAATCGTGGAGCGTCTGGCGCGAGTCCCGGGAGTCGGCGCCCTCGCGCTGACCACCAACGCGCTGCTGCTGCCGGAGTTGGCCGGTCCTCTCAAGCACGCGGGTCTGGGCCGCGTCAACATTCATCTCGATAGCCTCAATCCCGGCACCGTCGAACGCCAAATGCGCTGGGGCACATTCGACCGGATCTGGGCCGGCGTCATGGCAGCCGAGGACGCGGGGCTCACACCGGTCAAGCTGAATTCGGTCGTTACCGCCGGTTACAACGAGGTGGACGTGGTTGATCTTGCTCGACTGACGATCGAGCGCGACTGGCACGTGCGTTTCATCGAGCTGATGCCGCTCGGCGGCGGTGAATGCGCGAGTCTTTCGATCAAACGATACGTGTCGAACATCGAGACCCGCAGGCGCATCGAAGATGCCCTTGGACCGCTCACGGAGCTGCCGACCGAGAACCTCTCCGACGAGTCGCGCAATTTCCGGCTGCGCGGCGCGCGCGGCGTGGTTGGCTTCATCAGCCCGGTGAGCGAGCCCTACTGCGGCACCTGCAACCGGATGCGGCTCACCGCCGACGGCAAATTCCACCTCTGCCTGCTAAATGACGATGAACTCGACGTGCGCAAGGCGCTTCGCGCCGGTTCCGGCGACGAACTCGGCGCAGTCGCGAAGATCCTTCGGCGCGCCGTCGAGCTGAAGCCGACCGGGCACCATCTGCTCGAGGGCCGCTCGACGCGCGACCGCTCGATGTACCAGATCGGCGGCTGACTCGGTCGCGAATTTCAGATGTCTCTCATCATCGGAATTGACCACGTAAACCTGCTCATCGACGATGACCCGACGGCGCTCGACCGCGCCGACCGCTTCTACCTCGACGTGCTTGGGCTCGAACGCACGGTGCGGCCCGACAACATCGACAGTGGCAAGCCCGGCGCGTGGTACCGGTGCGGTACGCAGGAGTTGCACCTGTCAGCGAGCGGCGACGCGACCGCGCAGAACTCGGCGACCCGGCGCCATCACGCGTTTCGGGTCGCGCACGTCGATGAGCTGCGCGCCAGACTCGAGCGCGCCGGCATCGAGATCATCGCGGGCAACACCTTCCCGGGTCAGAAGCGCTTCTTCGTCCGCGACCCGTTTGGTAACCGCCTCGAATTCGTCGAACGCCTGAGCTGATCTGTCGCTGCGCGCCGACTGCTCAGGGAGCGCAAGTCTGTTCACCTCTCCAGCCAGATTTCGGGGAGAGGGTTTAGATGAGGGTGCAGCTACTTCACTTCGCCGGGGCCGGCGAAGCGGCCGCCGCTGGCGCATCCGTGCTCGCGGCGTCGGCCTGATCCTTGAGACCCTTGGTGCCCGCTGCGACGTTTGCGGTCGCCGGCGCTGCCGCATGGATGACGGTTTCAGCGATACCTTGGCGCTGGAACGGCCTGCGAACGTCGAGCGGTGGCGGGTCGCGCAGCGTGCCGAGGGTCACCGCTTCACGATCGACGACGATGTGGCGCTTGATAATCAACCCGCGTTCGGCGCGAAGATCATAGGTGCCGGGCGGTAAGTCCGCCTCGAACGCGCCGGCATCGTCGGTGGGCGTGAGAAACATGTCGCCGCTGAGGCGGTTCTCAAAATGAAGCTGGCGATCCTTGGCGGGTGGTCCTGCGCGCTCGTTTAGCACGCCGCTTACCATCGCTGCGGATGCAACGCCGACCCACGCCGCCGCGAAAATAATCGCCGCAAGAGCGGCGCAAACCGCCGCGCATGCAGATGTCAGTGTTCGTGGGTCGGATGATCGGTCTTTCACGACTTCTCCTCACCGCCTCTCGAGGCGGCTACCTCGGGAGCCCGAGTCCCGGCGGCCGATCTCGCCGCGAGCGCATTTTCGATCTCGGTCTCGAGCGCCACAAGTGCCTCGGCGGCGACGTGCTCCTCGATCAAGGGAAATAATCGGCGCTCCTCGGTGCGGATGTGCCGCTCGAGCAGATCGCAAAATGGCGCAACCTGATTCGTCGCGCCGCCACGGAGCTTCGAGGCCTGCGTCGCCATGGTGCGGTGCTGCGCGATAAGTTCGTCGAGCAACGATGCATTCTCGCCCAACGCGCCACGCACCGCCGGAAAGAGCACGCGCTCCTCGGCGTCGAAGTGCGCCACCAGGCGTGACTCGAAAAATGCCGCCGCGTGCCGCGCTTTGAGCGATGGCTCACGCGACGAAAGATCGCCCGTGCGAAGCCGCCACGCGAGCAGCAGCCCGTCATGGTGCTCGCGCGAAAGTGGAATCAGCGTATGATGGCGCCGGGCCATGCGGCTAATGGTTATCCAAATCGAGAGGCGAGAAAAGCATGGAGAGCGTAAAACTGTTCCACAATCCCGGCTGAGGCAACTCGTGCGGCGCGGTGGCGCTGCTCAAGGAACGCGGTGTCGAGTTCGACCTGATCGAATACTTGAAGCATCCGCCCGATCGGGTGACGCTCGAGAACATCCTCGCGATGCTCGATTCGCCTCCCGCGGAGTTAGTGCGCAACGACAAGCAATTCAAGGAGCTATCGCTCAACCCCGACGACTACCTGACGCGCGATGCCGTCGTCGCGGTGCTGCTTGAACATCCCGAGCTGATGCAACGGCCGATCGTGATTCGCGGCGGCCGCGCGGTCATCGCACGTCCGCCCGAGAAGTTGCTCGCGTTGCTCTGAGAATCGTCGATATCGGGGAGAGGGCCGCGGTCAGGCGACCTTGCGTACTTTGCCGCTGCGAATGCAGCGCGTGCATACGACGATGCGTTTTACGCTGCCGCCGAAGTTCGCGCGCACTTCCTGAAGGTTCGGCTGCCAGCGTCGCTTCGTCTTGTTGTTCGCGTGGCTGACGTTGTGGCCGACCGAGGGATGCTTCCCGCAAATTGCACACTGTCTCATGTTGAATCCAAATCCGGCGAAGCGAGGCTTCAGGGTAGCCCGACCTCTGGCCGCTTGAAAGAGGGTCCCGAGCGCGCCGCGAGCAGCGCCGCACCCGCCACCTCGCTGGTCAGCTGTGCGTCCGCGTCGCATCCGCACTTGAGGCTCATTATCCACGCGGCCTTGCTGAGCGCCGATGCGTAACCGTCGAGACGCTTCTTCAAGCCGGTTGGCGCTTCCTTGTCCTCAAATCGTACGCTCTTAGCGCTGACTACGACGTCCGACGGCGCGGATCCGGTTTCCTCTACGAACATTTGAATCAGCATCGCGACCAGGCCGGCATGGTCAAGCGCCGGCACGTCAGCGCGCAGCACGCGGTCCGATTCCTTTTCCGCGGCCTCCGCCCGCACTGCACCGAGAACCTGGCGAATCGGTGCAGCCCGCGCGGCCTCCGCGCCTTCCTGCTTCTCATACGACGCGAGCAGCGTGCCCGCCGCGACTGCGTTGCCGCCGGCGAGCGCGCCAAGCGTCTGGCCGAGCAGCCGCGACGCCTTTGCGTGCTGCAGTTGGCGTTGCGCTCCGGCGATCATGCGCTGCACTTGCGGGCTGTTGATTCCGATGCTCCTGAACACGGCCATCGCCGTATCGGCATCGCCACGATCGATCAGCTTCTGCGCCGTTTCGAATGGATTGAGCGGGCCGATACTGTTGAGCGGCGAGCTGGGCAGGTAGAGCCGCGTCGCCGCGATGAGCTTGCTCTCGACGCGTACCCGGACCGCTTCGTAGGCCTGCCAGACGTTGCCCGCGATGAGCTTCTTGCCGGTCGCACGTTCGGAAAGAAATTGCGCAGGGAGCGTCAGAATCGCGGAGACTTCGCCTGCGACCGTCTCACTGTCCGAGACGGTGAAGGTATGACGATCTTCCGCGAGGGTCGAAAGATTGAGCATCCAGATTTCGTATGTGCCGGTGAAGCGCGCCTGGTTGCCTTCCTGTTCGGTCTTGAATGAATTCGACGGCAGGCTGATCACCATCACCGCGTCGAGACGATCATCGGGCTCGCCCGCGACGAACCGCCGCACACACGCATCGACTCCACCCGGCGGCTGAATCGAAACTACATGTATGTTCGGCTCTGCGCCGACGACTCTTTCAATGTCGTAGACAGTTTGCGGCGAGATCGGGCCGATCGGCCCGAGGCCGACCTTTACCTGCCGCGGTGTCGCCGGCTGCTGTGCGGATGCGGGCGTCGTAGCGCACGCGAACGCCAGCGCCGCGCAGAATGCTATCGCCAATGCTCTGTACATCGTGGATTCCCGCGCACTGACGCGCGGGCAAGGGCCAAGCTTCCCAGAAGTGTCCCTGCCGTTCAACTGAGAATCGTCCTGTGAACACAGACCGGCGCCGGGGTCGATTGAGCACGCTGCCGGGGGCTAGATTGTGATCGGGGTGCGCGCGCCGCGATGTCCGATCGATTGATTCAGATACTGCCCGAGCAGGTTGCGAGCCAGATCGCGGCCGGCGAGGTGGTCGAACGTCCCGCCTCAGCGGTCAAGGAGTTGGTCGAGAACTCGCTCGATGCGGGCGCGCACACGATCGGAATCGAGATCGAGCGCGGCGGCGCCGCGCTGATCGCAGTCACCGACGACGGCTGCGGCATGAACCGCGAGGATGCGATTCTTTCGATTCGACGTCATGCGACCTCCAAGATTCGCGGCGCCGCGGACCTCGAAGCGATCCGCACGCTGGGATTCCGCGGCGAGGCGCTCGCATCGATCGCAAGCGTCTCGCACCTGCGGCTCTCGATGCGGCGCAGCGACGAGGCGCACGGTCACGAGCTGGTGGTCGACGGCGGCAACCTGGCCGACGCGCGCGAATGCGCGATGGCCGCGGGCGCGCGAGTCGAAGTGCGCGACCTTTTCTTCAACACTCCCGCGCGCCTCAAGTTTCTCAAGACCGTCGCGACGGAGCAGGGCGCCGTCGCCGAGGCGGTCCAGCGGCTCGCGCTTGCCAACTGGAAAATCGCGTTTCGCCTGCTGGCTGACGGACGCTGCGTGTTCGACCTTCCGCGCGCGACCGCACTGCTCGAACGCGTGCGCCAACTGCTCGGGTCGAAACTCGCCGACAAGATGCTCGCCTTCGACGTGCGCGGCGCCGGCGCTCACGCCCACGGGCTGGCGACCGCAAGCCAGGAATCGTTTGCATCGCAGCGGATGGTGTTTACGTTTGTCAACGGACGCGCGGTGCGCGACAAGTTGCTGTCGCGCGCGGTCTCACAGGCGTATCAAACCCTTGTGCCGCGCGGGCGTCACCCCGCGGTGGTGCTCTTCATCGGCGTTCGGGCCGAGGACGTTGATGTCAACGTCCATCCGATGAAGACCGAGGTGCGATTTCGCAACGCTGGCGCGGTGTTCGAAGCAACCTATCGCGCGCTGCGCGATCGTCTCGCTGACCAGACCACGCCGCACCCGATCAGCATCGAGACTGATGGCGGCGCTGCTGCGACCGTTCGAGCCGCCGCGGGTACCGCCGCTGGGAGCCCGCCCGCGGCGACTCCTGCCGCGATCGTTCCCGCCACTGCGTCAAGCGATTCGAGGCCGCTACGTCTGGTTGCCGACAGCGCCGCATCCGCACCCGCTGCGCAGCGCGCGCTCGGCCTCGGTTTCAGCCGCCGCGAACCGGAATTGGAGGCGCTGGCGCCTCGCTACTCGGAATTGAGAGTGCTCGGCCAGGTGTTCGCCGGATACATCGTGCTCGAGGACGACGCTGGCCTGATGCTCGTCGATCAGCACGCCGCGCATGAGCGCGTCACGTTCGAGCGGCTGCGCGCGGAACTTCGCAACGGCGGTATCCGCACGCAGGCGATGCTGGTGCCGCAGTCTATTGAACTCAACGCCGCGCGCGCCGCGAATGTGTTGGGTTCGCTCGCCGAGTTGCGTGCGATGGGTTTCGACGTCGAGCAGTTCGGCGCCGCAACAATCTTGCTGAAGGGTTCGCCCGCCGCGTTCGGCGCGTCGGGCGGCGCGCGCCTGCTCTCCGATATGATCGAGTCGATCGGCGAGAGCGGCTTTCGCCAGACCGGTGAATCCGGCTTCGAGGAGATGTTGAAGCAGCTGGCATGTCACGGCTCGGTTCGGGTTGGGCGCGTGCTGGAAGAGCGCGAAATCCGCGAGCTGCTGGTCGATCTCGATTCAACCACATTCAAGACCAACTGTCCGCACGGACGCCCGGTGCACATCCGTTTTCCACGCGGACAGATCGAACGGATGTTTCGCCGATGAGCAGCAACCTCGCGCGGACCGAGCCCGCGACCGCCGACGACGGCAGGCGCGCACGCGTCGGCTTCATCGTGGGCCCGACCGGCTCGGGCAAAACCGCGCTCGCGCTTGCGCTCGCGGAACGCTTGGGCGCGGAGATCGTCAACTGCGATTCGCGCCAGGTTTATCGCGGCATGGACATCGGCACGGCGAAGCCGTCCGCGGACGAGCTGCGCCGCGTGCCGCATCATCTTATGGATATCCGCACACCTGACCGTCCGCTCGACGCCGCGAGCTTTGCCGCGCTTGCGCGCGAGGCGATCGCGGATATCGTGTCGCGCGCAAGGGTGCCGATCGTAGTTGGCGGTAGCGGGCTCTACCTGCGCGCGCTGCGAGGCGGAATCTTCGACGGCCCGCCGGCGTCGCGCGAAGTGCGCGATGAGCTCGGCGCCATCGCGGCCGAGCACGGCGTCCGATTCCTTCATGCGGAGCTGCATGCGATCGACCCCGATGCGGCCGCGCGCATCGGACCCAACGATCTGTATCGCATCATTCGCGCGCTCGAGGTGCACCGGCTTACCGGCGAGCCGATCAGCCGCCACCAAGACCGCCATGGATTCGCCAACCACCGGTACGACACCTTGGTGGTCGCGGTTGCACTCGACAGAAAGCTGCTTTACGCGAACATCGATCATCGGTTCGACGCGATGATGCGCGCGGGATTTCTCGATGAAGTGCGGGCGCTCGTCGCAGCCGGCTACTCGCCCGAGAAGCCGCCGCTTTGCACGATCGGATACAAACACCTGGCCAGCGCCATCCGTGGCGCGGCGTCGCTCGACGACGCGGTCGCGCTCGCGAAACGCGACACCCGAAGATTTGCCAAACGTCAGCTCACATGGTTTCGCCGCGAGTCTGATATTGTGTGGCTTGCACCCGAGCGGGCGCTCGAGGAGGGCGCGCGGCTCTTCGAGGAATTCTTAGAGCCCGGCCGCAAAGCCGCGAGCGAATAATCAGGATGCCGAACGTTACGATGCAAAGCGCTGACGCGGCCTCAGCGGAGAGCGCCCCGCAACTGCGGCAATCGAATGCGGCCGGAGCGGCGCCGGCGCCAGATCACGCTCAACTCACCGCCATCGAGCGTGTGAAGCTCGCTCGCAATCCGCAGCGCCCGCAGACTATCGACTACCTCGAACGATTGTTTAGCGACTTCATCGAGATTCATGGCGACCGCCGGTTTGGCGACGACGGAGCGATCATCGCGGGCCTCGCATACTTCCGCAAACGTCCGGTCGCGGTCGTCGGCCACCAGCGCGGCCGCTCGACCGCGGAGCGTCTGAAGCGCAATTTCGGCAAGACCCATCCGGAGGGATATCGCAAGGCCGCGCGCGTATACTCGCTCGCGGATCGGTTCGGCCTTCCGCTGATCACGCTGATCGACACGCAGGGCGCGGAGCCGGGCGTCGGCGCAGAGGAGCGCGGACAGAGCGAAGCGATCGCAAGCAACCTCGAATTGATGGCGCGTCTCGAGATACCCGTCATCGCGTGCCTGATTGGCGAGGGCGGCTCCGGCGGTGCGCTCGCGCTCGGGGTGGCGAACGCGGTGCTGATGCAGGAGAACGCGTGCTACTCCGTCATCACGCCCGAGGGCTGCGCGGCGATTCTGTGGCGCGAGGCGAACGAACAGACGATCGCGCAGGCGGCGTCGGCGATGAAGCTCTCCGCGCCGGACCTTCTGGCGCTCGGGATCATCGACGAAATCATCGCCGAGCCGGCGGGCGGCGCTCACACCGATCCCGGCGCAGCGGCGCAGTTTCTCGGTGCGGCGATCGCGCGCAGCCTCGATTCGCTCGTAAAGGTCAAACCCGCCGAACTTAGGCGTTCGCGAGAGCGCAAGCTCGCCGCGATGGGCGCCGCGTTCCTCGAAAAACTTCGCGTTGAAAACCCCGGCGCGATCGGTTAGCCGTTTCCACCGCATGGCTTCGCGCGCCGCGAAAAGGTCCGATCCCAACGCAGCTTCTCTCGACCATCTGCGTCGGCGCATCGACGCGCTCAACCGGGAGCTGCTGCGCATCGTTTCCGAGCGCGCCGAGCTCGCCGCCGAGATCGGGCGTCTCAAGAAGTCTGACGGCGCGGCGGTATTCAATCCCGCCCGCGAACGCGAAGTGCTCGAGCGGATGGTCGCGGAAAATCCCGGACCACTTGGCGCCGATCACATAAGACGCATCTTCATCGAGATCATTTCAGCGTGCCGGGCGCTCGAGCATGTGCAGCGCGTCGCGTTCCTGGGCCCGGAGCACACCTACTCCCACGAGGCTTCGCGCGCGCGGTTCGGCTCCAGCGTCGAGTTCGTGCCGCAGGAATCAATCGCGGCGGTGTTTCAAGCGATCGAAAACGGCCGCGCCGAGTACGGGGTGGCGCCGGTCGAGAACTCCACCGAGGGTTCGGTGACCCTCACCCTGGACGGGCTCATCGACACGCCGCTTGTCATAATCGGCGAGATTCTCTTGCACATCCGCCACGCGCTCTCGTCGCGCGACGGCGACCCGAAGTCGATTCGCCGCATCGTGTCGCATCAGCAGTCGCTCGCGCAGTGCCGCGGCTATCTCGCGGCAAAGTATCCGCACTGCGAGCTCGAGGCGGTCGCGTCCAATGCGCTTGCGGCACAGCGCGCCGCCGATGATCCCGGATGCGCCGCGATCGCATCGGTCGCCGCCGCCGAGGCGTACGGTCTCAAGCTGATAGCAGAGAACATCCAGGACGTTGCGCAAAACACCACGCGCTTTCTGGTGATCGGCGCCGAACCCGTCGAGCGCACCGGCGCCGACAAGACGACGGTGCTGTTCGCCGTCGCGGACCGGGTGGGAGCGCTGTACCAGGCGCTCAGCCTGTTCGCGAAGAACTCCATCAACATCAGCAAGATCGAATCGCGGCCGCTGCGCTCGCGCCCGTGGGAGTACCTGTTCTTCGTTGATTTCGCCGGACACCGCGACGATCCGCGCGTCAAGCGTGCGCTCACGGCGCTCGCGCGCAAAGCTCTTTTTCTGAAAGTATTGGGGTCGTATCCCGAGGGAAGGTTGGCCGCGTCATAAGGCGGCAGTGCTGCATCTTGGTCAAAGCTGAAGATCTCGTCCTGCCCGGAGTCGCCGCTCTAACCCCGTATGAACCGGGGAAGCCGATCGAAGAGGTCCAGCGCGAACTCGGCATCGGCGAACCCGCCAAGCTCGCGTCGAACGAGAACCCGGTCGGACCTTCACCGCTGGCTGTCGAGGCGATCAAGCGCGCGCTTGGCAATCTCAACCGGTACCCCGATGGCGGCTGCTACGAGCTGCGCAACAAGATCGCGGCGCGGCACAATGTGAGCCCGCAGCGGATCTTCGTCGGCTCCGGCTCGTGCGAAGTTATCGACCTGGTCGCGTTCGGGTTCCTGCGCCCGGGGCTCAACGCGGTCATCGCGGATCACTCGTTCGTGATCTATCAACTTGCGACTGCCACCTCGGGCGCCAGCGCAAAGGTCGTCCCAATGAAAGACGGCTACGTGTTCGACCTCGACGCGATGGCGGCCGCGATCGACACCAACACGCGCGTCATTTTCCTGTGCAACCCGAACAACCCGACCGGCACGATCTACCGGCGTTCTGAGTGGAAGCGCTTTCTTTCACGCGTGCCGGAAGACGTGATCATCGTCGCCGACGAAGCTTATTTCGAATTCGTGCGCGACCCGGAGTTCCCGGACTCGCTCGACGACCACGACGGCGAGCGCCTGCTGGTCACCACGCGCACCTTCTCGAAGATTTTCGGGCTTGCCGCACTGCGCGTCGGTTACGGCGTCACTCGCGAGGATATCGTCCGGATGCTCAACAACCTGCGCCAACCGTTCAACGTGACATCGCTTGCGCAGGTGGGCGCGCTCGCCGGCATGGACGACGCCGAGCACGTGCGCCGGACCATCGCCGTGAACTCCGAAGGAATGGACTACCTGGAGCGGGAGTTTGCGCGACTAGGCCTTCGCTTCATTCCAAGCCAGGCGAATTTCATCCTGGTCGAGGTCGGCGATGGCCGCGCGATTTTCGAAAAGCTGCTCACCAAGGGAGTGATCGTGCGTCCGATGAGCGGATACCGCCTCCCGCGCCACGTTCGCATCACGGTCGGGCTTCCTGAGGAGAATCGCCGGCTCATCCAGGCGCTCTGCGGGGTGTTGTGACGAAACTCCCGCGGATTGCTCGCCGAGGATGCGCCATTCGCGGCGCACGCACGCGGCGCACGCGCTGACCCCACAATGGCGCAACTGTTCCGCCAGCTTACGATTTGCGGCGTCGGCCTCATCGGCGGATCGCTCGCGCTTGCCACGCGGCGCGCGAAACTCGCCGGTCGTATCGTCGGTCTGGGGCGCACGCAGGCAAACCTCGACGTCGCGGTCGCGCGCGGCATGCTCGATCACGCGACGCGCGATCCCGCCGACGCCGCCCGCGGCGCAGAGCTGGTCGTGCTCGCAGTGCCGATCGTGACGATGCGTGCGACGCTGGATGCGATGCTGCCGCATCTCCCTGCGAATTCAGTGATCACCGATGTGGGTAGCGTGAAGGCGTGGGTCGTGCGCGAACTCGAGCCGCGGTTGCGAGATCAAATGGCGTTGGTCGCGGCGCATCCCGTCGCCGGCAAGGAAACCACCGGCGCGGGAGCGGCGGACGCGGACCTGTTCAAAGACCGGCGCGTGATCATCACGCCCTCCGCAAAGAGCACGCCCGGGGCGATCGCAAAGCTCGAAGAGCTGTGGCGCGCGGCCGGCGCACAGGTGGAGCGGATGGCGCCGGAAGAGCACGACGAAATTCTTGCGCGCGCAAGTCACCTGGCGCAGATCGTTGCAAGCGTACTTGCGGCGGCGCTTGCCGATGAGCGGGTCGGCGCCAAGCTCGCGGCGGATTTCGGCGCAAGCGGGCTGCGCGACACCACCCGCCTTGCCGCGTCGTCGTGGGAGATGTGGCGCGACGTCTTTGTGACCAACCGCGAAGCAATCGGCGCCGCGCTAAGGCTCTACGGGCGCACCTTCCGCGAGTTCGCCCAGCTAATCGAAGCAGGCGATATGCAGGCGCTCGAGGTGCTGTTCAATCGCGGCCGTACGATGCGCGAGCGGCTCAAATGAAACGCCGCCAACCAATCGTCGCAATCGACGGGCCGGTGGGTTCGGGCAAATCGACAGTCGCGCGCGAGCTTGCGCGCGAACTCGAATTCACCCACGTCAGCACCGGAGCAATGTACCGGGCGGTCGCGGTTGCGGCGCGTGACGCGGGAATATCCGATGACGCTCCCGATGTTGAGGCACGCCTGTCATCGTTGCTTGCGGCGATTGACATCCGCCTCGACGGCGACCGCGTGATTCTGGGCGGCCGGGACATCACGAGCAAAATTTCCACGCCCGAGATTAGCAATCGCGCGTCGAAGCTGTCAGCGCTGGCGGTCGTCCGCGCGCGGATGCGCGAATTGCAACGCGCGACGGGCCGCGACGGGGGCATCGTAATGGAAGGGCGCGACATCGGCACTGTCATTTTTCCTGATGCGGAGTTCAAGTTCTTTCTTGATGCCGACGTCGCGGTGCGCGCGCAACGCCGCTTCGCGGAGCTTGGTGTGCGGGGCGACACGGATACGCGCGAGCAGGTGCTCGCCGATTTGCAAGCACGCGACCGCCGCGATCGCGAACGTGAACTCGCGCCACTCAAGCGCGCCGATGACGCGATCGCGATCGATTCGACGCACTTGGGTGTTGCGCAAGTCGTTACGCGCATGAGAGAGTGTGTCGAGCGTGCGCGATCGGGCGCCAAGGGCTTGAAACCGAAGTAGCCCGGTTGTAAGTATCGCTACGGTCTCGAAGTTTCCCGGAAGGTTCTAATAGATGGAGAAAGGCTGGCCAGAAAAGTCTGCCGGAGGGGACAATGAATTTGAGTCGTTGATGGAAGAGAGCTTGCGTGCTCCCCGCGCGGGCGATGTGCTGACCGGAAGAGTGCTGCTCGTTACGCGCGACAGCGTCATCATCGACATCAACTACAAGTGCGAAGGGCAGGTTCCCATCGATGAGTTCCTCGATCAGGACAACAACGTCATGGTCGCGGAGGGCGATGAGGTTGATGTGTACTTCGAGGGCGCCGAAACCGAGAACGGTACGGTTATGCTCTCGCACGCCAAGGCCGAGAAGTTCAAGGTCTGGCGCGAACTCGACCGCGCGTTCCAAAGTGAAACTCCGGTCGAAGGGGTGGTGCTGGGCAAGGTCAAGGGCGGGCTCAAGGTCGACATCGGTGTTGCAGCCTTCCTGCCGGGATCGCATGTGGACATCCGTCCGGCGCGCAACCTCGATCGTTACGTCGGTCAGCGCGGGCGCTTTCAAATCCTGAAATTCAATCGCGCGCGCGGCAATGTGGTGGTCTCACGGCGTTCGGTACTCGAGCGCGAACGCGCGTCGCTCAAGGAACAAACGCTCAAGGTCCTCGAAGAGGGCGTCATCCTCGAGGGGACCGTCAAGAACATCACTGACTACGGCGCCTTCATCGACTTGGGCGGCATCGACGGCCTGCTGCACATCACTGATATGGCCTGGGGCCGCCTGCAACATCCGTCGGAAGTGCTCAAAGTTGGCGACAAGGTCAAAGTCGTGGTCCTGAAGTACGATCCGCAGCGCGAGCGCGTATCGCTCGGCATGAAGCAGATCCTTCCGGATCCGTGGACCAAGGCGAGCGAGACCTATCCGCCCGGCACGCGCATCACGGGCAAGGTCGTGAGCGTCACCGACTACGGTGCGTTCGTCGAACTCGAGCGCGGCATCGAGGGGCTCATCCACGTTTCCGAAATGAGCTGGAGCAAGCGCACCGTACATCCGTCCAAAGTCGTCAACGTTGGCGACACGGTGGAAGTGCAGGTGCTGGGCGTCGATGAGGGCAACCGGCGTATCTCGCTCGGCTTGAAGCAGACCGAACCGAATCCGTGGACCGAACTAGTGGGTAAGCATCCAGTCGGCAGCAGCGTTCACGGCAAGGTGAAGTCGATAACCGACTTCGGCGTGTTCCTCGAGATCGAGCCGGGCATCGACGGCCTCGTGCACATTTCGGATCTCTCGTGGACCAAGAAAATTCGCCACCCTTCGGAGCTGTGCAAGAAGGGCGACGAACTGGACGCGATTGTGCTCGGCGTGGACGTCGAGAATGAACGCGTGAGCCTCGGTCTAAAGCAGCTTGCAGGCGACCCGTGGACCTCGATCGGCGAGCGCTACCCGCTCAACAGCAAGGTGCACGGCAAGGTCAGTTCGGTCGCCGACTTCGGCGTGTTTGTGGAACTCGAAGAGGGCATCGAGGGACTCATCCACATCTCGCAGCTCTCCAATGAGCGCGTGGACAAACCGAGCTCGCTTTTCAAGGTCGATGATCCGGTCGAGGCGCTGGTCGTGCAACTCGAACCCAAGGAGCGCCGCATCGGACTTTCGGTCAAGGCGCTCAAGGCGCACGAAGAGCGCGAAGAAATGCAGGCTTATCTGAAGCGCGACAATGACAACGCGCGCTTCTCCATCGAAGACATCATCGGCGGCGAGCTTCGGCTCGACCGCGAAGATGGCGATCGGCGCGCCTCGCGTGGCGGCCGCGATCGCGACAACTAACCGATATCCGCCGGGACATGACCAAGCGCGGGATCATCGAAGAACTGCTCGCGCGCAATCGGCGCTTCTCGCATCGCGAATCCGAAACCATCGTCAACGCCATGTTCGACGCGATGGCGAATTCACTCGCGCGCGGTGACCGCATCGAAATCCGCGGCTTCGGCAGCTTCGGCGTCAAGCAGCGTCGCGCGCGCCAGGGGCGCAACCCCAAGACCGGTGAGGTGGTGAAGGTGGATGCGAAGCGGATTCCGTTCTTCCGCGCCGGCAAGGAACTCAGATCAGAAATTAATGGCGCCCGCTAGCCGGGACGGAAGGGGCACCGGCACCGACGCGCCGCAGCTCTCGCTAAGGCTTTGGGCGCCGTGGCGCTACGCGTACCTGCGCACGGTGAGTTCGCGCCGCAAGCCCGCGTGCATCTTCTGTCACGGCCGGCTGACTCCCGCCTCGCGGCGACTAAACCTTGTGCTCTATAGCGATGATCGCGCGCTCGTGATGCTCAACCGCTATCCGTACAACAACGGCCACATCATGATCGCGCCGCGACGCCACGTCGCAACGCCCGAATTGTTGACCCGCCGCGAAACCAGCGCCATCGCGGAGTTATTGCCGGAATCGGTCAAACGCTTGCGCCGCGTGCTGCGCCCCGCGGGATTCAATTTAGGCGCGAACTTGGGACGGGTCGCCGGCGCAGGCTTCGCCGATCACTTGCACTGGCACGTGGTGCCACGCTGGGACGGTGACACGAATTTCATGCCGGTGCTTGCCTCCACGCGCGTGCTGTCGCAGCATCTGAAGAACAGTTACGCGCAACTGGAGCCGGTTTTCAGGGACATCGGCGCCAGTCTATCCTAGCAGGGTGTTGAGAAACGCCTCGAGTTCCAAGATGGCATCGACTTTGCCCGCAACACCCTGCGTGAAAGTCGGCTGCCTTCCTAATCTTCTCCCCCTCTGGGGGAGAAGCGAGAGAGAGAGCAGACTGTTGGAAATGACTTTTTCAACAGCCTGCTAGAAAGCGGAGCGCCAATCGGAAGCACAATGGATCATCAACTTCTCCAGCTCCACACTCTCGGCCAATTGAAGCGCACCGGCTACCAGGTGCTGCCCGCCCGCCTCGAGATGCGCAACAATCTGCTCGAGTGCCTGCGCGAGAGCGCGCGCATCCTTCCCGGAATCGTCGGTTACGATGAAACGGTCATCCCCGAGATTGAAAACGGGATTCTCGCCGGGCATCACATGATATTTCTCGGCGAGCGCGGGCAGGCCAAGTCGCGGATCATCCGCGGGCTTACCGGACTGCTCGATGAGTTCGTGCCGGCGGTCAAAGGTTGCGAGATCAACGACAATCCGTTCGATCCGATATGCCGCGCCTGCCGCAGACTCCTGGAAGAACATGGTGATGAGCTCGAAATCGCCTGGATCGGCCGCGAGCAACGCTATGCTGAAAAACTCGCGACGCCCGACGTGTCGATCGCCGATCTGATCGGCGAAATCGATCCGATCAAGGTTGCCGAGGGGCGCTACCTCGCCGACGAGGAAACCATTCACTACGGTCTGATCCCGCGCACCAACCGCGGCATCTTCGCCATCAATGAGCTGCCCGATCTCACTGAGAAGGTGCAGGTCGGTCTGTTCAACCTGATGGAAGAGAAGGACGTCCAGATCAAGGGCTACAAGATACGCCTCCCGGTGGACGTCGTGTTCATCGCGAGCGCGAATCCCGAAGATTACACCTCGCGCGGCCGCATCATCACGCCGCTCAAGGATCGGTTCGACGTACAGATTCGCACGCACTACCCCAAGACGCTCGAGGACGAAATCGCGATCATGGAGCAGGAGTCGCACTACCCGCCGCGGCCCGGCATGGAAGTGCGCGCGCCGCAGTTCCTGAAGGAAATCGTCGCGCAGATCACCTTCGAGGCGCGCGGGTCGAACGAGATCAACCAATCCTCCGGCGTCTCGGTTCGCGTGTCGATCAACAATTACGAGTCGGTGCTCTCCAACGCGGAGAAGCGTGCGGTGCGCAACCACGAAAACGAGGTCGTGCCGCGCATTTCGGATCTGCATTCGCTCTACGCATCGACCGCCGGCAAGATTGAGCTTGAGTACGCCGGTGAGGACAAGAAGGATGAGGATTTGATCGAGCGGCTAATCAACCGCGCGGTACTCAAGGTCTTCGACCGCTACCTTAAGCTCGACGACCTCAAGCCCATCGCCGACTACTTCGAGCAGGGCTGGGGCGTCGCGGTCTCCGACAGCGCGCCGTGCTCCGACTACATGGAGCCGATTCGCGAGGTCACCGGGCTGCGCGAAACCATCGACCGGCTCGGGCCGTTCGAGACGCCCGGGCTGATGGCGGCCGCCAGCGAGTTCATCTTCGAAGGTCTCCACCTTCACCAAAAACTCAACAAGGACCGCCAGGGCGGGCGGCTCTCCTACCACGGCTAGGGCCGCCGCTCCCGCATGGTAACCACCCGCTACAGCCAGTGGGACGGCACCCAGCGCATCAAGCTCGACGCCGACAAGGTGTTCGAAAAACTCGCCGAGTACCTGTCCTACACCGACGACGTGCGCCAGGCGATGGACTGGATGATGCGCCAGGGCATGGACTTCGACGGCGTTCGCGTGATGGGGCTCGATGAGTTTCTTGAGCAGCTGCGCCAGGAGATGCGCCAGCGCTATCGCGAGTTCAATCTGAAGGACGCGCTCTCCGAGATGGAGCAGCGCCTCGAGGACATTCTGAATCGCGAACGCCAGACACTCGAGGGTCTCAAGAGCGAAAAGCCCGGCGCCGAAGAAAAACAGCGCCAGCTATCGCGGATGCCGCGGCGTCTAAGCGAGGCCATCCGCAAGATCGAGAGCTACGAGTTCGAAGACTCTCAGGCTGCCGCCGATTTCGACGAGCTGCTCAAGGAATACGAGAACATCCGCGACCTGGAGAACTTCCGCGACCGCAACCAGCATCTGTTCCACGGTCCCAAGAGCCTCGGATACCAGCAAGCGCTGGACCTGATGCGCGAAATGGAGCGGATGCGCCAGCTCGAGCAGGACCTGATGTCCGGCAACTTCGAGAGCATCTCACTCGATGACCTCCGCCAGATGCTCGGCGATCAGGCGCTGCAGGATTTTCAGAATCTGCGCCAGGTGATGCTGCTGCTCGACCGCTCCGGGTTCATCGTCTCCAAGGGCGATCACATGCAACTCTCGCCCAAGGGCGTGCGGCGCATCGGCCAGCTCGCATTGCGCGACATCTACCAAAACTTGCTTCGCGATCGCTCCGGCGGCCACGTCACCGATCATCGCGGCATCACCGAGATGCGCCCCGATGAAGTGCGCCAGTACCAGTACGGGGACCCGATGAACCTCAACCTCGTCGGCACGCTTAAACATGCGCTTACCCGCAAGCCCGGCGTGCCGCTCAAGCTCGAGGCCGGCGATTTCGAGATCTACGAAAACGACTACGGCAGCTCGTCATCGACCGTGCTGTGCCTCGACATGTCGTGGTCGATGAGCTGGGAAGGGCGCTTCGCCGCCGCCAAGAAAGTCGCGATGGCGATGGAGACGCTGATTCGCTCCAAGTTCCCGCGCGATTTCTTTTCCATCGTCGGCTTCTTCACCCGCGCGGTGGAACTCAAGCTCAAGGATCTCCCCGAGGCGTCCTGGAACATGGGCGACCCGTTTACCAACTTGCAGGACGGCCTGCGCCTCGCCTCCGACCTGCTCTCGCGCCATCCGTCGCGCAACCAGCACATCATCGTCATCACCGACGGCCAGCCTACCGCTTACTTCCTCAACCACCGGCTCTACTGCGAGTGGCCGCTCTCGTTTGGCGGCATCTCGATGCGCGCGGCGCAGGAGACGCTCAAGGAAGTCGAGCGCGTCACCCGCCGCGGAATCACAATCAACACGTTCATGCTCGACGACTCGCCGAGCCTGCGCGCGTTCGTTGAAAAGATGACGCAGATCAATCGCGGCCGCGCGCTTTACACCCGCCCCGATCATCTCGGCGAATACCTGCTGGTCGATTACCTTTCCAAGAAGCGCAAGCGTGTCTGAAGCCGCGCGGCCGCGGGCCGCATCAGCTCGCGCGCGGACGACCGCTCCCCAAGCCAACAAGCTCTACCGCGGCGATTGCATCGACTTGATGCGCGCGTGGCCCGGTGGTTCCTTCGACGCGTGCATCGCCGACCCGCCCTACAACATGAGCCGGCGCAAGGGGCTCGGGTGGGCATTCAGCTCGCACGTGACGATGGCGCAGGAGTGGGACCGCTTCTCTGACCGCGGCTACTTCGACTTCACGCGCGCGTG
Organism: uncultured Binatia bacterium (SeqCode); assembly: GCA_964429575.1. Taxonomy (GTDB): domain Bacteria; phylum Desulfobacterota; class Binatia; order Binatales; family Binataceae; genus CAYSCX01. The sequence goes on from CAYSCX010000001.1 coordinate 139,346, forward strand.
GCTCACCGAAGTCGCGCGTCTCGTCAAGCGCGATGGCAACATTCTCGTATTCGGCAGCTTTCACAACATCTACCTGATCGGATTCGTGCTTCAGAATGTGCTCGGACTTCGCGTGATGCAGCAAATCACGTGGTTCAAACCCAACGCGCAACCCAACATCACCGGCCGGCTCCCGACCGAGAGTTCGGAGTACATCATCTGGGCCTGCAACAATTCGCCCGACCGCGCGAGCCATTGGACGTTCGACTATCCCGCGTCGAAAAAAATCGGCGGCGGCAAGCAGCTTCGCAATGTGTGGTCGATTCCGTGTACGCCCCGCTCCGAGAAGAGCCTTGGAAATCATCCCACTCAAAAGCCGCTCGCGCTGCTCGAGCGCATTGTGACGCTCTGGACCCGCCCGCGCGACCTCGTCCTCGATTGTTTCCTCGGCACGGGCACGACCGCTGTCGCCGCGCAGCGCCTGAAGCGACGGTGGGTGGGGATTGAGAAGGATCGGAAGTATTTCGCAGTCGCGAACGCGCGGCTTCGAAGATCGGCCTGACGCAACTTACCGCCCTGCGGCGCTCGCCGCGCGCATCGGCGCCGGAACCGTCCACGCGGCGCCAATCTGGCGCATCACGATCCGGTTCGATTCGTCGCCCGCCGCCCGCACCAGCCGATCGACCGGCTCGTTCATCGGTTCGCGCGATAGCCTGAAGGTTCCCCAATGAATCGGTATCAGGTACTCGGAGTGCGTCTGTTGGAACATCTCCCAGACCTGTTCGGGATTGGCGTGATTCCAAATCCAGGGGTCGTAAGCGCCGACCGAGAACGCCGCCACCTCTGGCGGTCGGTCGCCGATCGCATTGAAGATCTTCGTGTACGCGCTGTCGCAGCCAACGAACACTCGCCGCCCGCCCTTCTCAAGCAGGTAGCTGTTGTAACCGTAGGTACGTCCCCACGGCCATCGCTTGCCCCAATGGGTCGCGCCGAGCGCCGTGACGCGGAGTCCGCGTACAGTAATCGATTCGCCCCATTGCAGCTCTCGCACGTCGTGAAATCCGACCGGCCGTATCAGCGATGCGCACGCGTCGCTGGTCACGACCACGGCGTCGCGCGGCATCGTCGCAAGCGACGGCAGATCCAAGTGGTCCATGTGCGCGTGAGTGACCAGCACCAGGTCAACCTTCGGCAAATCGGCGGGCGTGAGTACCGGATCGATTAATCGCTGCGGCCCGATTGTCAACAACCCGCCGACCGAGAGTCCCACCCTGTCTAGCAGCGCCGGGTCGGTGATCACGCGAACGCCGAGAAAGTTTATCAGCAGCGTCGCGTGGCCCAGGTTGGCGATCGTGATTTCACTGTCCGACCACGACGCCGGGACTATTTTCTCGCTGGTAATCATCGCCTGCGGCTCATCGCTCAAAGCGTAAGTGCTCGCAAGCGCGAATGCCAGTACCAAGCCCGCTGCAAGAAGACCAATCCGCATCAATCAATAGATTCGAGCCGCACCGATCACTCCGGCGCGGGATAACATGGAAGCTTTGGAACCAGCGCGTAGTTGTAGGTGCGCTCATTTGTGCGGACGGTTCCCTCAACTCCGCCGAAAACGACAGCCAGGGTCGTCGCCTGCTCGCTCTCCGCGGCGGTATCCGCAATCGCCGGTGCGTATGCAAGGTACCGCGTCTCGTCGCTTGCGACCGCATCTGCGAGCCGCGGCGTGAACGTCGCATCGTGCGGAAGATTCGACGCACCCGCGTTCGCGTACATCCACTCCGCCTCGGGATCTCTGCGCACCAACGCCATCGGGCGGATGTTTATTCTGCCCTCGGGCGAGCGCTTGACTTCGCTCACCGCCGGCGCGCCGCGCATCAATTGATCACATCGCTCTTCGGTTTCCTTGGGAGATTCGTCGCCGGCCGTCGCGCGCGCGCCTTGTACCGCGGCAAACGTGGCGCCGGACATCACAGTCGGAGCAAGCGCCGCCGCAGCCATCGCGGCGGCACAGCCGCCCGCTCCGCATGCGACCGCAAATGCAAGCACCGAGCACAGCAGCGGCCATCCAGCTCGCGTGGATGAGATTCGGATCACGGCTTTCGCGCCACCACCAACGACGATGTGAACGGCGGGCTCGGTAGCGCTCGCTGTTGAATATCGGCGAAGCCGGCCGACTCGAGCCAGCCCGCGACCTCCTCATACGCATAATCGCGCCCACGCGTGGTGAGCAGCAGGTAAAGCGAAAAGACCGCGCCCGCGCGCGGCTGAGTATGGTCGCGATTCATGATGTGGTCCTTGATGATGACACGTCCACCGGTCGAAAGCGCGTCGAAGCATTTGCGCGCAAGCTCGGCGTTGGTCGCTTCGTTTTCGCTGTGGATGATGTTGGAAAGCAGCAGTACGTCGCACGGCCCGGGCAGCTCGTCGCGGAGGTAATCCACCTCACACAGCTCGAGCCGGTCGAGCGCCCACGCCGCGCGCTGCTCAAGGAGCCGCCGCGCAACCTCGAGCGTCGCGCCGAGGTCGTAGATCGACGCGCGTAAGTCCGGCCACTTTCGCAACAACTCGACCAGGTATGTCCCCGGTCCGCCACCGACGTCGGCGATTGTCTTGACGCCCGTCAGGTCGAGATTGGCAGCCAGCCAGCGCGCATCGCCGCGCGCACGTACGAGGCTGTCCATCGCGCCGATGAAGCTGTCGGTCTCCTCGCCGCTTTCCTGGAACATGTCCGGCGTTCTCACCGGCCGCCCGGTGCGAATCGCCTCCTCGAGTTTCGCCCATAGCGGGAAGATCGCCTCGTCAAACAGGATCATCCCGCCCATGTACTCGTCCGACTGATCGAGCAAGTAACGGCGCGCGGTGTCACCCAGCGAGAATTCTTCGCCGTTCTTCTCCAGCAACCGCAGCGCAACCAGCGCGTTCGCGAGCAGTGCGGTCGCGCGTTCCTCACAATGCAGTAATCGCGCGAGGGATTGAGCTTCGGCAGCGCCGCCCGCGAGCGCGTGGAAGACGCCCAGCTTCAATGCGACCTGGATTGCGCGCGCCTCTGCGTGCGCGCCGACGAGCCCCGCTAGCTCCGCGAAATCCATCGCTCACCGGCCGCGCGGCCCGCTCAGTGTATGAAGTCCTGTGTGATGTAGGTCCGGCCGTCGGCGGTGTGCGCCACACCGACACCCGTCTCCGTGAACCGGTCGGACAGCATGTTCTCCCGATGACCCGGACTATCCAGCCACGCCCGCACTGCGCGTTCCGCGACGCCCGGCGAGAGGTAATCGCTGTCTGCGTAAATGTTCTCGCCCACCACTTCGTAATCGATCCTGAGACCGCGCAGCCGTTGCGCCGGTCCACTGCCCTCGGGACTCTTGTGCGCCAAGTAGTTGCGAATCGCCATGTCGAAGCTGTGTGCGCGCGCGGCCACCGCCAGCCGCGCCGACGTCTTGAGCACTCCGCGCCCCGACTTCGCCCGTTCCGCATTTATCAGGCGCACGATTTCCGTCTCGGGCTCGCTCATCCCCGAGCGGCGCTCGGACGCATTCGTCTCGGTGCGCGCAAGGTAAATCCATGCGGCGATCGAACCGAGCAGCCCGAGCGCCAATAGCCCCATACCCAGCTTGATCGCGCGGCGGCGCCGGACCACTGTGGGCGTGGGCATCCGGATTACTTTTGCGGGCCCCCGCATCGGTCGAGGCGCCCTCCGATCTCGTGCAGATGATCTTTTCATGCTGGAACTGATCGCATCGCCCAGCGGTTGATGATCACAGTGGCCATGCTCTCATTCCTGCGCTCACCGCATACCGCTCCCGATCCCGGCTTTTGGTACCGCGCGGTCAAAACCTTGTCAACGCGGATTTGCGCGGCGATGTTGGTGAGCGCGGTCGCCGCGGGAATCGCGGATGCGGCCGAACCCGCTGCGACACGTGGATCGGCTGACGGCGCGCCGCTCTTGCCGCACAATGCGCTTGCCGATTCGCCCAGCCTTTACCTGCGCGACGCCGCCGACTCGCCAATCCGCTGGCAGCCGTGGGGTGAGTCTGCGTTCGCACTAGCGCGCAAGCTCAACCGGCCACTTCTCATCGATATCGGCGCGATGTGGTGCCACTGGTGCCACGTGATGGATGAAACCACGTACGCGGATCCGAAGGTCATCGACCTGCTCAACCACCGATACGTACCGGTCAAGGTTGACGCGGACGAGCGGCCCGATGTGGACGGCTTCTACCAGGCGGCCGCGCGCACTTTCGGGGCGGGCGGGTGGCCGCTGACGTGTTTCGCGGACGCCAATGGGAATCCTCTGTTCATCGGCGGCTACATTCCTCCCGATGTGCGCCCTGGTGAACGTCGCGCGTTCTACGGGATGATCGAATTGCTCGATCGCATTGGCGAACGATACGCCGCCAATCCTGAGCTTCGCGAGTACGGCGCGAAGCTGGTCGCGAAGCTTCGCGAACGCGCGGCGCCTGCCGGGCTTGACCGCGACACGCCGAAAGAACTGCGCATCGACATCATCGAGTCGCTCAAGCGTTGGTACGATCCACTCTACGGCGGCTTCGGAAAAGGCGGCGCCAAGTTCTACGACTTCCCGCTGCTCGAACTGGCGCTTGCGCGCGGTTTCGCGGGCGATGCGAAATCCAAGACCATCGCGATCGACTCGCTCCGCGCGATTGCCCGTGGCGGCGTGTACGACCAGCTCGGCGGCGGGTTGCATCGCTATTCGACTGATCCTGCCTGGCGCGTCCCACATTTTGAGAAGATGGCGTACGACCAGGCCCTCGCGCTTCGAGCATATTCGCTCGCCTATGCGGCGACCGGTGAGCCGGAGTTCGCCGACTCGTCGCGTTCCATCGTCACCTACGTGGACTCGACGCTGCGCAATCCGACGACCGGCGCGTTCTATTCGCATCAGGATGCGGACGCGACCGCCGGCGACGACGGCGCTTACTACACCTGGACCATTGCGGAAGTGCGCGACGGCGCGAATGCCCAACCAGCCCGCGCCGCGATTTTGTATTTCGGCATGGAGGACGATCCCGCGCGCGCGCCCGACGGCCGTATCGTTCTTCGCCGCGCAGTGAGCATTGAGGAAGTCGCGCACAAGATGATCGTTCCACCGAAGAAGGCGCAGGAGCTTCTCGACTCGGCGATCGCGGGAATGCGCAAGGCGCGCGAGCGGCGGCCCACGTCGCGCGTTGACCACGCCATAATGACCGATCGCAACGCGCTCATGGTGTCTGCGTATCTGACCGCCGGCGATGCGTTGAGCGACGAGCGGATGCGCGCTGCGGCGCTCCAAGCTCTCGACTTCCTGCGTGCGAACATGCGCGCGCCGCACGGTGGCTACTACCACGTCTGGTCGAATTCGAAAGCGCATGTAACGGGTCTCACGGCCGACCAGGCATACATGCTGCGGGCGTTGCTCGACGGGTATCAGGCGACGGGCAAGCAGGCTTATTTGGATGAAGCCAGCGCGCTGGCCAAGCTCATATTCACGAGTTACCGCGACCCCGAGAGCGGCTTGCTGCGCAACACCACTGCGGCGCCGAAAGGCAGCGCACTGGAAGCGATCGGCGCTGGTCCGCAAGTGCTCTTCGATCAGCCGACGCCGTCACCGCAAGCCGTCGCCGCGATGGGCCTCTATCAACTGGCTGCCATCACTGGGAAAAAAATCTACAGTGAACAAGCGGATGAGTTGATGCGCGTCGCACCCAAGCTGGTCGCCGCGCGATCGGGTCCGATGCTCGGTTCGATCGGACTTGCGCTCGAAGAGCGCGATGTCGGCGAAACCGTCATCGCGGTGGTGGGCGACCCGCGCGACGAACGCACTCGGATGCTGCTGCGTGCCGCGCGCAAGACATATCGGCCGGGGAAAGTCGTGCTTGACTATGACTCGTCGAGTACGCGCGCCGGCGCGCTCCCAGAGGCGGCGCGCGCGATGTTCGATGCAACCCGCGACCGCAGCGCGCCGCTCGCCTTCGTCTGCGCCGCCGCCGCGTGCGCGAACCCGGTCGCGACGCCTGACTCACTCGTCGGCGTGATTCGCACGTTCGGCGTCAACGCCGGCGCCCCGCTCGCGCGCAAGTAGCTCGAAATCCGCGGTCCGCTACCACTTCTCCTTGAACGGACGCACATCGACTTCGAACGTCCATGCGCTCTCATCCTGATGCGCCATGAACCAATACGCCTCCGCAATCGCCGACGGCTTCAACATGTCCTCGTCCTTGATTTGCGGGAAGCGCTCGCGGATGAACGGCATGTCGATCGCGCCATCCACGTTGACGTAACCGACGTGGATTTTTTGCGGCCCGAGGTCGCGCCCCATGACCTGCGCGAGCCCCCTGAGCGCGAACTTTGCGGGTCCGAATGCCGCCGAGGTTGGGAATGGTTTGACGCCCGCAGTCGCGCCCGTGAACAGAATCACGCCCTTTCCGGCCTTCAGCATGTCCGGCACGACTTGCTGCGCGCACAGGAAGGCCGCGAACGTCGCAACCCGCCAGGTGTTCTCGAACGTGCTCGGCTTGGTATCCATCAACTTCCCGAATGGCCGCATCGCCGCGTTAAACAACAACACCTCGACCGGGCCAAGTTCGCGCCGGATGCGCGCGAATGCCGTTTCGATCTCTTCGGCCGTCGCGACATTCGCTGGCACCGCGAGCGCCTTGCCGCCTGCCGATTCAATCTCCTTCGCGAGCGCTGTCAGCTTATCCGCCGTGCGTGCGATCAGCGCGACCGCGTAGCCCTTCGCAAACCGCCGCGACAGCGCCGCGCCAAGACCGGGTCCCACGCCTACCACCACCGCGACCGGGAGCTTCTTTGCATCTGCCATTGCATCGCCTCCGCGCGCGCTACGGAATCAGAACCAGCTTGCCCGTCGACTGCCGCGACTCGATGAACCGGTGCGCCTCGGCGGCGTCCTTCAATGCGAAGCTCTTGCCGATCACGAGCTTGAGCTTGCCCTCGCGCATCAGCCGAAACGATTCTTCGATTCCCTTGCGCATCAGGCCCGGAAGCGCGGACACGGTGTAAAGAATGAAACCGCTCACCTTGATGGACTTGTCGAACAGCTTGAACAGATTGAGTGGCTCCGGCACGCCGCCCGCGCGGCCGTAGAGAATCAGATGGCCGAACGGCGCGAGGCATTTGAGCCCCTGCTCGAGCGTCGGGCCGCCCACCGCATCAAGGATCAAATCCACTCCGTGCCCGCCGGTGATTCGCATCGCTTCCTGCGCGAAGTCGGTCTTCGCGTAGTTGATGACATCGTCGGCGCCGTACTCCTTCGCAATCCCCGCCTTCGCGTCCGATGACACCGTGCCAATCACGCTCGCGCCCGCCGCCTTCGCGATCTGCACCGCGACGATTCCCACGCCGCCCGCCGCCGAATGCACCAACACGGACTGTCCGCGCGTCGTGTTGTGACATGAGAACAGCATGTGCCACGCCGTCAGCACCTGGATTGGAAACGCCGCGCCTTCCTCGAAGCTCACCGAATCCGGCAACGGAATCGTTTGCGCAGCCTGTGCAACCGCGTACTCCGCGTACATTCGATTGCCGATCGCAGCCACGCGCATTCCCGGCTTGAGGTTTTCTGCGCCCGCTCCGCAGGCTTCGATTACGCCCGCGCATTCCAGCCCCGGCACTTCCGGCAGCTTGGGCGCCATCACGTACTGACCCTGGCGAAAGAGCGTGTCCGCAAAGTTGACGCCTGCGGCGTGGACCTTCACCAGCACCGTTCCAGGACGCACCTCGGGCTTGGGCGCCTCGCCTAGTTTCAGAACTTCCGGCCCGCCGAGTTTGTCGAATACAACAGCTTTCATCGTTTACACCTCGTGACTCGGCGTGCGCCGATGCTATTTTTTCTGCGTCGAGAAAAATCGGAGCAACGTGATCGTGTCTTCCGCGCGAAGCCGCCCAATTGGGCCGGTGCTGTAGGTCGCACTGACGATTTTGCGCGAACCGCCGAGTATGAATTCCGACGGCTGAATCATTGGCCGCTTCGCGTCCCACCAAGCGCCGACGCGCTCGGCGTCTTCCGGCACCTTGAGTCCGTAAGCGATCGGGAACTCTAGGTGATCCTGTGCGGTGGTCTCTCGTGCCTTCTCCAATGGATCGACCGACAACGCCACGACCGAAACGTCCATCTCGCGCAGTTCGCTAATCTTCGACTGATAGTCGGCCAACTGCCGACGGCAGAATGGTCACCACCATCCTCGATAGAACAGCAGCACCATCCAGCGAGTCTGGATGTCGTCCGGCAGCGTGAGCTTGCCGTGATTCACGGTTTCAACCGAGAAATGCGGAAACAGATCACCTTCCTTGAGCTTGTCCGCCATGCTGAACCTCCTGGAATTCCGCCCGGTCACGTGCTCCTCAGCGCCGCTTCGACCCATTCGAGGCGGTCGTTGCCCCGGAACATATCACCGCCGGCAAAAAAGGTGGATGTGCCGAACGCGCCGCGCGATACGCGTCGAACTTGGTCTGCGCCGCGGCCGCGCATGGCTGGCGCGCCCATCGACGCTCGTATAAATCCAACAATCAATGATCGAGCTGGTGATGTTCGACGCGGACGGCGTCCTGTTCGATTCCGACGAATCGAACGTCGCATATTACAATGCGATCTTTACGCGAATGAGCGAGCCTCCTCTCGACGCCGACGAATGCGCGGCCTGCGTGTACCACGCCGCTGACCAGGTGTTCAGAACCCGGGCACTGGGCGACGAGGCGCGTGTCGCGCGGATGCACGAGATCGGCAAGACGCTCGATTTTAGGCAGTTCTTCGATTTGCTGCGGCCGCCGTTCGAGCTGCGTCCCTTCATGCTCGACCTAAAGCGCCGCTTCCGTCTCGGAATCGCGACCAACCGCTCCGCGACCATTCCCGCGCTTCTCCACCATCTCGAAATCGCCGATCTGTTCGACGGCGTCGCGAGCGCACGTGATGACGTGCGTCCCAAGCCCGCGCCCGACATCCTGCAGCTCTGCATCGAGCGCGCGAATGCCAACGCCGATAAGACCGTCTATGTCGGCGATGCGGAGACTGATCGGATTGCCGCCGAGGCCGCCGGCGTACGCTTCATCGGAATCGGCCATCGCGTCGAGCACCACCATCGCGTTCCGGTGCTCGGCGAATTGCCGCGCTTGCTCGACCAGCTCTCGAATGGCGCCGGTTAGCAGGGTGTTGAGAAAAGCCTCGAACGCCAAATTGGCGTCGGCCTTATTCCCAACACCCTGCGTCAAAGCTGGCCGCCTTCCTTTTCTTCTCCCCCTCCGGGGGAGAAGCGAGAGAGGGAGCAGGCTGTTGAAAATGCCTTTTTCAACAGCCTGCTAGAGCGCCAGCTCGATAAGATTCGGTCCCGGCTCCTGAAGCGCGCGCCCGAGTTCGATGACCAGAGCGTCCGCGGACTCTACCCGCACCGCGGCGACTCCCAATCCGCGCGCGAGGCGCACCCAGTCGATATCCGGCCGCGACAAATCCGTCAGCGCCTTCGCCTTGGGCCCCGGCTCGGACACACCGGCGCGATAAAGTTCGACCTGCAGGATTCGATAGCTCCGGTTGTTGCAGATGAGGGTCGTGACGTTGAGACTCTCGCGCGCCTGCGTCCACAGCGCTTGCACGGTGTACATCGCGCTGCCGTCGGCCTGAAATGAAATTACGCGGCGGTCCTTCGCCGCAACCGCCGCACCTGTCGCGCAGGGCAATCCTTGTCCGATCGCACCGCCGGTGAGGCCAAGATACGAATGCCGGGGCGCCGTCGCTGAAATCGTAAAAAATGGTCCGCCGGTTGTCGCCGCCTCGTCCACCACGATCGCATTCTCGGGCATCAGCGCTGCGATTGCCGCTCCCGCAGTCGCTGGATTGAGCGCACCGGTCGGCTTCGCCGGACGAGATAACTGTGCAGCGGCTCCGCCATCGCGCGGAGCGCCGACCTCGTCCGCAAGCGCTTCGAGCGATGCGGCAACATCGTCGGTTGGTTCCGCGAGCACCTCAACTTTCCTTCCCTCGGGAATGAGATGGCTCGGCATCTTCGGATAGCCGAAAAACGCGACCGGCGCCGTAGCTCCTGCGAGCACGACCGCGTCATGCGGATTGAGCATCTCGATCGCTTGCTCGGGAAAATACGGCAGACGCTCCGCCGCGGGTAGTCCCGCGCCGCGCTCGACGCGGGATGGGAAAGTTTCGCAAAGCAGCCGCGCGCCGGTTTTCGCGCAGACGCGCGACGCCGCCCGTAGCCCGCGCTCGCGAAGTGCCTGCCCGCCGAGGAACAGCGCCGGCATCGACGATTCGCGCAACAGCTCCGCTGCGCGCCGCACCGCTTCAGGAGCAACGCGAGGTGGCGCGGCCGGTGCAATCGCCCGAGCGATTCCGTCCGCCGCATCCCACTGGCAGTCCGATGGCACTATCAACGTCGCGACCTGACCGGGTGCGCGTCCCGCGGCCGCAATTGCTTCGACGGTGTCTCGCGCGAGCGACTTCGCAGACGTAACGCTTCGGATCCAATCCGACACCGGCCTCGCGAGCGAAACGATGTCCGACGTCAGCGGCGCATCCGCGGCAAGATGCCAAGTCGCCTGGTCGCCGATAACGTTGACCACCGGGGATCGTGCGCGCCGCGCGTTGTGCAGGTTTGCGATTCCGTTCGCGAAACCGGGACCCAGGTGCACCAGCGTAAGCGCAGGCTTGTCCGCCATTCGCCCATAGCCGTCCGCCGCGCCGGTGCAGACGCCCTCGAACAGGCAGAGCACTGCGCGCATCCCTTCGACCGCGTCGAGCGCCGCTACCAGCGGCATCTCGGTCGTGCCGGGGTTGGCGAAGCAAACCTCGACACCCGCGGCGACCGCGGTGCGCAGCAAACTCTCCGCTCCGTTCATAGTTTCAAGCGCCTTCGGATCGCTCGGCCTCGGCCGTTTTTGACCGTCGTCGAATCGCTGCGGACTCGAGCGTCAGATTCTGGTGGCCCAGTTTGTCGCTGGCCGGATCGACCGTCCCGCCTTCGGCGAAGTGCCATTCCATCGCGCACTGCACACCGGTCAGCATGCAGACTCGGGTTACGCTGCGAGTTTCGCGGTCGCACCTTCGACCACCGTGCCGGCGAAGAATTCCGGATTCGCGCGCAGATGAAGCTGCGCGGGGTAGGTGAAGACGAAGTCGCGGTAGTCCGCCTCTGAAATCAGTCCCTTGTCGGCCAGCTTGTGGCTCTCGAGCAGTACGGTCTTGATGTCCGGCACGTCCCAGTGCCCGATGTCAGAGCTGAAGACCGGCTTAAGCCGCGCACGGAAAGGATTCGCGCGGGCGTCGAGCGCGCGATGGACGCTCGGATCATCGGCCTCGCAACCGAAATAGAAGTTTTCGAACATGCGCGCGAAGTCGGCCTCGTCGTTCACTCCCGTAAGGGCCCATTCGTCACGATTCGCCATGCTATCGTCCCGCGCGATGCGCTCGGCGTAGACGCGCTCGCTCTCCGCGGCTGTCTCCGCGACGAACTCCGGTCCGCCGTACTCGAGCAAAAGCTCGCGCAGGCGCGCGCGATCGGTGCACTCGGGGTCGTAATTCTTGAGTCCTTCCAGGTTGCGCTTCTCCCAATGCTCGGCCAGCGAATGCAACAAGTCGCACGCCCATCCCGCACCGCATTCTAGAAATCCAAAACTGAGATTCGGGAACCGCGTCGCCACTCCACCCATCACCAGCGACCGGCACAGCTCGCCTTGCTGATACGCGTGGCCGCCGATGTGGTTGAACATGGAGTTGGTCGGCGAGCGCCGTCCGAGCGGCAGGTAGCGCAGACCAGCAGCGTTGCCGTGCGACGTGACCGCGAACCGGAGCTCGACGAACTTCCGCCACAGCGGGTCGTAGTCGTAGAAGCTGTCGAGCCCGTAGTTGTCGAAGTACGCCGCATACGGGAACGCGCCGGGATGCGAGCGCTCGAGCGCGGGAATCGGCCGCGCGACGCCCGGCGGAATCATTGCGACTCTGAAGCCCGCCGACGCCGCAAACTCCAACTCCGCGATCGCCTCCTCGGGCGTGTGCATCGGGATCGCTGCGGCCGCCGCGAGGCGATCGCGGTACGGCCCGCAAATCTCCGCGTTCATCGTATTGATTGCGCGCACCGCGCCGCGCCGCACGTCGGCGTCGAGGATCGTCAGCAGCGCGAGGCCGCGCGTGGGATAGAGGATTGCGAAGTCGATGCCGATCTCATCGAGGCGCCGATGGAGAAGGCGCGGCGCCATCACGGTCGCAAGGTAGTAGGCGTCATTCGGCACACCCCACCACAGCCCGCGCATGTCGCCCGTCTCGCGGTTGCCGCGCGAGAAGGTCGGATGTTCGCGCAACTCGCGTTCGACGCGCTCGACCAGTTCCCTGCCGCCGACCCTTTCGAGATAGCGAGGGAACAGCGCCTGAGGCTCGAGCAGATGGCCGTCGGCATCGATTATCGGATGGTCCAACCGGCCGCGCAGCGCCCGCACTTTGGCGGCCTTGTCTCCGTCCACGACGCGTTCCTCCTCGCCTGCGGCTTAACGACCCGTAGCCTGTGCCGCCAAAGAGTGTCAAGCACGAGCGCGCGCGCCCCGAGAACTTGGGACGCGTGCGGTGAAGAATCCGCGATCAGCCTGCGGTCAGTTGTGATGTGTCTGATGGTGGCGCGATGCGATCTGCGCGATGCCGTCGCGTCCACGCGCGAACTCGATGCCTAGCGCGTCGCGGTAGAAGCGAAGCCTAGCGCGTCGCAGTAGAAGCGCAGCGACCGATCCAAGTCCGCGACTTGGATCACCCCACCGTGTGAAGACCGGTGATCGACCGCGCACCCGCCATCGGGTTACGCTGCGAGTTTCGCGGTCGCACCTTCGACCACCGTGCCGGCGAAGAATTCCGGATTCGCGCGCAGATGAAGCTGCGCGGGGTAGGTGAAGACGAAGTCGCGGTAGTCCGCCTCTGAAATCAGTCCCTTGTCGGCCAGCTTGTGGCTCTCGAGCAGTACGGTCTTGATGTCCGGCACGTCCCAGTGCCCGATGTCAGAGCTGAAGACCGGCTTAAGCCGCGCACGGAAAGGATTCGCGCGGGCGTCGAGCGCGCGATGGACGCTCGGATCGTCGGCCTCGCAACCGAAATAGAAGTTTTCGAACATGCGCGCGAAGTCGGCCTCTTCCTTCACTCCGGTCAGTTTCCATTCGTCGCGGTCGGTATCGCGATCGTGTCGTCCGATTCCTTCGTCGTAAGCGCGTCCGACCCTTGGCGTCCGTTCGTCCGTGTACTCCACGCCGCCCCATTCACGGAGCAGCTCGCGCAGACGCGGCCGGTCGAGCCGCGCCGGGTCGTAATTCTTGAGTCCTTCCAGGTTGCGCTTCTCCCAATGCTCTCCGAGAGAATGCAACAAGTCGCACGCCCATCCCGCACCGCATTCCAGAAATCCAAAACTGAGATTCGGGAAGCGCGTCGCGACTCCACCCATCACCAGCGACCGGCACAGCTCGCCTTGCTGATAGGCGTGCCCTCCGATGTGGTTGTACATGTAGTTGGTCGGCGATCGCCGCCCGAGCGGCAGGTAGCGCAAGCCGACTCCGCCGTGGGACGTCACCGCAATCTTCAACTCAATGAATTTGTGCCAGACCGGGTCGTAGTCATGGAAACTGTCGAGCCCGTAGCAATCGAAATACGCCGCGTATGGAAACGCCTCGGGGTACTTCAGTTCCAGCGCGGGAATCGGGCGCGCGACGCCGGGCGGAATCATCGCGACCTTGAAGCCGCGCGATGCCACAAACTCCAACTCCGCGATCGCCTCCGCCGGCACATGCATCGGAATCACTGCCGCCGGGGCGAGCCGGTCGCGGAATTGACCGCAGATGTCCGCGTTCATCGTGTTGATCGCGCGGCACGCCACGCGCCGTATGTCGGTGTCATGAATGGTCGGTAAAGCGAGCCCGAGCGTCGGATAAAGAATTGCGAAGTCGATGCCGATCTCCTCGAGACGGCGATGCAATAGTCTTGGCGCCATCACGGTCGCGAGGTCGTAAGCGTCGTTGCCGACGCCCCACCACGCGCCGCGCATGTCGCCGGTCTTAAGATTTCCGCGCGAACCGGTTGGATGCTGCGTAAGCTCGCGCAAATATCGCTCGGACATCTCTTTGCCGCCCAATTTTCGAAGGTATTGGTAATAGAGGGGCGCGGGCTCGATCAGATGGCCGTCTGCGTCGATTACCGGATGGTCGAAGCGGGCGCGCAGCGCCCGCACCTTGTTGGTATCGTCGGCGTCCATGGTGCGGTTCGTTCCCTCCAATGTGAGGCTAAACGACCGCTACCGCACGCCTTGGAATGGTGTCAAGCAAGCGCGACCCCTGGCAGGGTGTTGAGAAAAGCTACGAGTTCCAAGCTGGCAGCGACTTTGCCCTCAACGCCCTGCGTAAAAGCTGGCTGCCTTCCTAATCTTCTCCCCCACTGGGGGAGACGCGAGAGAGGGAGCAGGCGGTTGAAAATGAGTTTTTCAACCGCCTGCCAAGGCGCCCTCGGTACGGACCTCCGCAACTGCTCAGATCACGAATCGTGCTTGTGATCGTGCTGCCGGCCTAACTGCGCGAGGCCATCGCCGAAGCGATGCTCTTGCGGCTTCTTCCGAACCTGCGGCGTCTCATGCAACGCGATGCACCGCGCATGAGCTGTGTGTTCCACTTCGACTTGCGCGCCGAAGCCCAGCCGCTGGCCGCAGTAGCTGCAACGGCGCTCGGCGAGCGTGCGGTGCCCGATACACATTTCATGCGAACAGGAGCCTCTACACGGCCCACCGGGTGTTCCAGGCGATGGAATCCGAACGTAGTCCATGCATCTCAACTCCCTTGCGAAATCCGCGGGTCCAAGCCGGCAGGGAGACGTCGCGAGGCGGCGTCGTCCAACTCTCGCGAGCGGCGCGGCTCCCCGGGGTTAACAGCCAGTTCGAGGCTGTTGACCGCATGTGCCGCCAAAGATTGCCTCTCCCAAGCTACCTTCGTCCCTGCCCGACTTTTCCCGTCAATGTGTAGCAGAGTCTCCACTAACAGTTTGTTAAGACTCCTCTACGCATATTTAACACTGCTTTCTAGTGCTTAGATATGTCTAGACTTTGTATCGCTGTTCCTGCGATGAAGCAAACTGAATCGTCCGCGCCCGGGACACTCCGCCAGAGCCCATATCGAACCTGTAGATTCGATAGATAATTCGAGGGCTTAGGCGAGATCACACCCTGCTGGGCGTGCGACGGGCAGTGCGCGCTATTCGCTGGCGGGATTCGCGCTCGGACTCGGCGATGCGTTCCCGAGGTATTCGCGCATCCGCCCCAAGTGACGCCGCATGTACCCGCGAACCGTCCTCGCCGGTACGCGCGCAACCCGCCCCAGCGCCAGCGCCGCCGCAAGCTCCGACATCGCCGCTTCCATCGCGCGCCGGTCGGGCGGATCTTGCGATGCCGCCTTCGCACCGCGCTCGACCGCTTGCGCAACCGTGTCACCGGTCGCGGCACGCCTCGCGAGTGCCACAAACGTGTGCCGTAAATCTTTCACTTCGGCGATGTCGTACAGCCGCGCGCGCTCGACCGCCGACGCCGCGAACACCAGATCGCCGATCATCGACGTGGCCTGCGATTGCGCATATGGCGATTGCAGCTCGGGGAGCAACGTCTCCTGAACCGCGCGCGCCAGCCCCGCGAGCAACTCCATCGGTGTCGGTCTAAGCATTGCGCCCTCACACCAGCTTCAGTTGCGTCGCGAGGTCGTCGAACAGCCGCGGCAGCAGCATCTCCAACAGCGGCATCACCGTGTCCTGCGTGCGTCCCTCGACGAAATCGCGGATGCCGGTCAGGCAGATCACTGCCATCTTCGCGTTCCCGAGCACCTGGTAGAAGAACAGCCGCTTCCGATCGATGCGCCGCTCTGCCTTGGTTTCGTAGAGCCGCAGAAACTCGCTGCGCTCCATCAACCCCGCCGCGATCTCCTCGCGCCCCCAAAACAACATTGACGCCCACCCGAGGTCCTCCATCGGGTCGCCCAGGTGCGCCATCTCCCAATCGAGCATCGCGATGATTCCGCCCTCGTCGTACAAATAATTTCCTGAGCGGTAATCGCCGTGGACGACCGTCACGCGGTCGGTCGCGACCGGGTTCGCGCAAAGCCACGCGAATGCCGCCGACAGTACCGGGTAATGCTCGCCCATCCGGTCGCACTCGTAGATTTCCTGCCAGTGCGCTGCCTGGACGCGCGCCGGCTCCAGAGGATCGTTCGGCTCGCCCAGCCACTCGAGGCCATGCGCTCGATAGTCGATCGACTGGAGCTTCGCCAGCTCGCCGAGAAAATCATCCGCGACTTTTGCGCGCAGTTCCGCGGGCTCCTCGGGAGCGAACGCGCCGGGGCTCACGCGACCCGGCAGCCGATGCATGATGAAGAACGGCCGATCCATCACCGACCGATCCAGCTCGACGAACAGCGGCTCCGGCACCTTGAGTCCCGCCCGATGCATCGCCTGGAGCACCTTGAACTCGCGCTCGCGTTCGGACTTGAGCAGCCCGCCGGTTGGATCGCGGCGCGCGATCAGCGGACGCGAGCGCCGCTCGCCGCTGGCGCTCCACTCGATATCGAATGCGTACGTCTCGCGCGACGCGCCCCCTGCGACGCGCCGAAGGCCAACCACGCGCAGCTCGCCCGCGTTCGGCATTTTGCCCTTGAGGTAGCGGGTGAGCCGTTCGGCATCCATCGAATCTGTGCGCCGACAACGACACCGCGCGCGACCATCGCCTGATCGCGCTCGGCGCGGGCCTCGTTCCTCGCGATCTGCGCGGCTATGCGAACGCCGGCATCACCTCGCGCGCGAACAGCTCAAGCGTCGGCGGCGGCGCGAAGTCGCTGAAGAAAACCGTAAACGTCGTGATTCCCATCTTGACCCGTTGCTTCAGTTGCTCGACCAGCTCCGCAGGCGTTCCCTTGATACCCGTCGTGGAGAACGGCTTCAGCCCCTGCGCCATCTTCCACTTCTGTTCGACCTCGTCCTTGGTCGTGCCGATGCACACCAGGAGCTGCTCTGAGACTTCGATCGAATTCGGATCGCGACCGACCGTCTTGCAGTGCTCCTTCAGCACGTTGTACTTGCGCTCGAAACTGTCGTAGCCGGCCGGGCAATTCCACCGGTCCGCGTACTTGGCGACCAGCTTCAGCATCACCTTCTCGCCGCTCCCGCCAATCGTGATCGGCGGATGCGGCTTCTGCACCGCCTTGGGATTGCAGAGCGCATCGGCGATTGTGTAGTGGCGGCCTTTGAAGCTCGCCTTCTTCTCGGTGAACATCAGCTTCAGGATTTGCAGCCCTTCGCCGAGCTGCTGCAGCCGCACCTTCATGGACGGAAACTCATAGCCGTACGCGCGATACTCCTCGTCCATCCAGCCCGCGCCCAGTCCCACCTCCAGCCGTCCGTTGGAGACGTGGTCTATGGTGCAGAGCGTCTTCGCCAGCAGCGCCGGATTGCGGTACGAATTGCAGAGCACCAGCGAGCCGATGCGCAGCTTCTCCGTCTTCGCGCAAAGGGCGCTCATCAGGGCGAGACATTCATGATGGTCGAGGTCTGGCATCCCGCGCGTCCACATGTGGTCGACCAGCCACATCGAGTGGTAGCCGAGCTTTTCGCAGAGCTGCGCCCGATCGACGAGCGCTTGATACGGCTGTCCGGCTTGCGGCGAGAAGAGGGCGAATTGCACCTTGCGGCTCATTCAATGACTCCCGTATTTGTTCAAATTGGTAACGCGCTCTGTTTCGCACGCGCGCGCCGTCGTGGTCAACCGCTGATACTCGCGCGCATCGGCTCGTGATATAGAAACGCCGCGCGAATCGATCCGATGAAGCCCTTCGCCCGACGCCACATCGCCGTCCTGCAATTCGCGGCGGCGCTCGCCGCATTTGCGCTATCGGTTGCACACGCCGCTCCGCCGCTTGAAAAAGGATTCGTCGAGCGCGGCGCCGCGCGCGAACTCAAGGACGCCCCCGGCATCTATGAGTGGACCTTCGATGCCACCCGCGGACTGTCGCCGTTCGATCGCATCGCGCTGCATCGCATCGCGCGCGGCCCGACGACGCCCGCGCATCCTGAGACCGCTCTTCTCTACCTCCCCGGCACCAACATGAACGGCGAGGTCGCGATCGAAGATCCGCGCTACTCGCTGCCGGTGTACCTCGCGGCCAAGGGCGTCGATGTGTGGGCGCTCGACTACCGCACGCACTTCGTACCGCCTGACACGCCGATCGAGAAGCTCGGTGAACTGCGTGCATGGACTAATGATTCGTTCCTCGGCGACATCAGTGCGGCCGCGAGGTTCGTCAGCACGAAGACCGGCGATGCGAAACTCTTCATCGCGGGCTTCAGCCGTGGCGCGACGTTCGCGTATCTGTTCGCGGCGGAGCATCCCGACGCCACCGCGGGCCTTGTGATTCTCGACGGCTACGTAAGCGGGAGCGCGATGCCCGGATACGATTCGACCAAAGCCGCCGACGACCTCGGCGGCCGTCAGCTCACCTTCGATAAGCGCCACAAACTGCTTGAGATGGTAATCGCGAATCCCGACGGTCCCGCGCCGCTTCCGAAGTTCAAAACCGCGCGCGACAACTTGATTCACGTGGTCGAGCGGCCCGGCGCGCTCGGCGCGCCAAAGGGGCTCGCGAATCCGAGCGGCGGATTTTCCGATCCCGTAGTCCTCGCGAAGTTGTTGATTACCTACGATCGATGGTGGCCCGCTGTTCAGAATGGCGCGGGCTCATTGACCCCCGCGCGCCGCAACGCGCTCAGGGCATCGAAGATTCGGGTCATCGCATTTGCGAGCACGAACATCTTCCCTGGTTGGTCGAAGCAGGTAACCGAATCCGCCAATTCGACCGCCGCCGGTGCGAAAGTTGTTGTACTCGACGGCTGGGGCCATCTCGACGTGATCGCGGGAACCAAGGCCGAGCAGCAGGTCTTCGCGCCGCTCCTCGAGTGGCTCAGGCAGCATCGACCGGCGGGCGGGTGACCGCCGACACCCGCGAGCGCATCAGGAACGCGCCCGTGAGCGCCCACACCCCAAATGCCAGCCCAACCACAAACCACAACGCAACCGAGCGATCGCGCCGCGATGCAATCACCGCCGTCAGCGGCGCGAGCGCGGCATTGACGAACAGCGACGTCGCGATCACTGTCGCCGGCGGTCCCGCGTGACCCATCAGGATGAATCCCGACGCGATGCTCAAGATCGTCGCGACCGTTTCCATCGTTGTTACCCGCGCCGCACGCTCGATATAGTATCAGTAGATGGCACGGCGAGATTCAGACTCCTTCATGTCGAAGCTTCGCCAGATGAGCGAGGAGGGTCTTGGGAGCTTCCTCGACGAGGCGATGACCAGTGAGCGCGTCCGCAAGGGCCTCGGCCGCGCCGGAGAGCGCTTCATGGCGCAGAAGAGCACTTTCGACCGCAACATCGAGACGATCATGGACTTCGTAAATCTGCCTTCCAAGAAGGACATTCGCGAACTCAAGGCGCGCCTCGATCATCTGTCGAGCCAGCTTCTCAACTTGAGCCTCAAGATCGACCGCGTGCTCGGCGCGGATAAGACCGTCCCGCTTCGTCGACCGCCCCGCCGCGGCTCGAAAAGCTGATCATTCACGCCGGCTCGAGACTCTGAGCCAGCTGCGCGAGGTCCGTCAGTTTCTTCGGCTCGCGTCCGAGGTCCGGCGCGATCAGCAGGCACGCATCGCCGCGCAATGCGTCGCGTAGCTGCTTCAATGATCGCGCCTCGCGCCGCTTGAGCGCCTGATAGTCGCGCAGGTTTCGCAGCAGCTTTCGCTTGAGCGCTTCGGGAACGCGCGCCGCGCGCAGCTCGTCGGCATTCGGCAGCTCGGGCATCACGCGATTCACAACGATCGCGGCGACCTTCAAGTCTGTGCGCGCGAGCGCATCCGCGAACTCACGCGCCTGCTCCACTCGAATTTCCTCGGGCGTTGTCACCAGCACCACCGCGGTCTCGGGCGCGCGCAGCAACTCCTGTGCGCGACGCGCGCGCTCGGCGAAACCGGGATACATGCGCTCGAAACTCCGCACAAATACCTGGATATCGGGCAGCAGATTGATTCCGGTCGCGCGGTCGAATGCCGCCAGCACCGCTCGCGCCGCAGTGTCGAGCACCCCCAGGCCGCTGCGCAACAATCCCGCCGGCGCGCTCAAGAGCGAGACTGCGCGCGAATCGAGCAGCTCGAGCAGGCGCCGGGGCGCATCGAGGAAATCCAGCGCCTCCTGCGCCGGCGGCGTGTCGAGCACGATCACGTCATTCGCCCGGTCCGCGTCCAACGCGACCAGCTTTTCCATCGCCATGTAGTCGCCGACGCCCGCGAGCGCGTCGGACAAGTTTCGATAGATTCGGTTTCCCAGTATCGCATCAGCGGCGGTCTCGGACGGAGCGTACCTGCGAACCACCGAGTCGAAAGTGCGCTTGGGGTCCAAACGCATCGCGCGGAGCCGCCCGCGATGCGCGGGTTGCCCCGCCGGCCGCAAACCGTTCAGCGGAACTTCACGCTCCTCGTCATCTTCAGCGCTGAGACCAAGCGCGTCGAGCAGGCGCGGCGCAGGATCGACCGTCAATACCGCGACTGATCGTCCCGCCGCTGCGAGCGAAACGGCCAGAGCTGCGCTCAGTGTTGTCTTGCCGACGCCGCCGGGACCGAGGCAGACGACCAATCGTTTTCTCGCGAGATCGAAAGTGCCACCGGACTCCGCCCGGTTGGTTCTCACGGCGCCGCCAGTATCGGCGTCAGTGCGCCGGCGAGCGTTCGCACACCGGCGCGCGCGACTTTGGCGGTGAAGAGCATCGGGAGTTCGATCGCTTCGATGCCGACCTCGGCAAATTCGCGCCGCGCCGACCCGGCCCGCTCGACAAGTGCGGACCTGCGAATCGCGAGCTGCGCATGATTCATGGCGTCGCGCGCCGCGGTCAGATCCGCCGTGTCAAACAGCTTCGACGGCACGCAATTCAACACCGCGCCGATCACGCGCACTCCGAGCCGCTTCCTGAGCGTATTCGCCGTATCGAGCGCCTCGCGAACCGCGAACTCATCGGGCGTCACCGTGATCAGCACGCCGAAGCGATGCGGATCGCGGAGAAACGTCTCGATCGCATCGCCGAGCCGGTTGAGCGTTCCCGCGGGCGCGACGCCCTTGATTGCGCCCGGCGCGGCGAGCAACTCCAGCGCGGCGCCCGAAGCGGGACCGTCGACTACCAGATACCGATCATTGAGCGCGGCATCGCCCGCCATCGTGCGAAGCCGTTCGAGAAACAGGAACGCCTCAAGACCCGGTAGCGCCGCCGTGACGTAGCCGAACGTGCGGCTCCTTAGCATCCGGCGCGCGATCGCGCGGATCGGTACGACGCGCTCGACGAACGACTCGATCTCCGCACGCGGACTGAGTGCGACAACCTCGAGCGACTGGTTGATTCGCGCCGTTGCGGCGCCGTTCAATTTCGCTCCGATAAGTCTTGCGGCGGTGAGACGGCGATCGAGGTCGGCAAGAGTCGTAGGATGGCGGCGCGAAAGGGCGTCGGCGAGCGCCGCAGCCACGGTGCTCTTGCCCGTCCCTCCCTTGCCTGTCACCAAGATGAGCCGCGGCAGCGCCATCAGCTAGAATCTACGGTCAGCGATCGGTTCAGTCCACATGGCATCGAGCAAGCAACGAGCGAAAGGCGAGGGCGGCTTTATGAGCTTCCTGGTCAGCGTGCGGCGCGAACAGATCGTCGTGTTCAAGTCGATCGTCGAGTCGCACGACAATCTCGCGACGCTCCGCACCGAGGACGCGCATCGCAATATTCTGCGAATCTACTTCGCTCCCGAACTCGAAGATGACGTCGAAGCTATGCTCGCCGGCCTGCCTGAGCAGCTGGAGCTAACCAAACTCTCCTAGTGCCGTTCCAACTTGTTGGCCCAAACTCTTGCTGGAACGCGGTGATCCGTCGCGTCGGCTACTCGGCCCATGGGTGCAATGCCATTGAAGTTCACCTTTTGGTGAAGAAAGTTGGAACGGCACTAGCTCGCCGCACCAACTGTCACTCCTCTTTTGTCATTGCGAGCGAAGCATGCCCCGAGCGTAGTCGAAGGGTCTGCGCAGCGAGACCCTGCCCCGAGCGCAGTCGAAGGGATCGAAGCCAAGCTCCGACAGCGCACACACCTCCAGCCGCCCCCTCAACCTCCCTTCTCCCCACTGACCTCCACCACATAATCCCGCCCCTCCCACCTGTCGCCCTCGCGCCAATGGAACGTAAACCGAATCGGTGTCTGGTCTGCCTCGCCGACCTCGATGTCCACGTAATGAAGCCCCAACGGTGTGCTCGTCGATGCCGTATCTTGTGCCGTCTGCCACTCGTCTTTGGTCCAGTGAAGCGTGAACGCTTCTGGTGCCTGAATCCTGAGTCGCGTCCCCGCCGCGACCGATCGCACGCGCCGATTCGTCTTCCAAATCTCGATCGGCGCGCCGCGGCCGCCGCGC
Source organism: uncultured Binatia bacterium (SeqCode) (assembly GCA_964429575.1). GTDB lineage: Bacteria > Desulfobacterota > Binatia > Binatales > Binataceae > CAYSCX01. The sequence goes on from CAYSCX010000001.1 coordinate 161,812, forward strand.
TGGTAGCGCTCCGCGACTTCGTCGATTAAATCGAACACGCGGCCGTCGGCGGTCGAGCGCAGCAGCTTCACGTACTCCGCATGCGCCCACATCAGCGGCATCGCCGCGCCGGTCTGGCAGCCGTAGAAGAGCAGTTGGCGCGGCAGGTCGGGCTGGTCCCAGATCTGCTCGGGTAAAAGGCGCGTGGGGTTCGCGAAATGTTCGATCGCGCGGATGTACGGACGCGGGTCGCGCCCGGCCGCAAGCTCGTAATGCGCGCGCTCGCCGGTCAGGAGCGGCCACGGACGCCCTCGGCCCGATCCGAGATACGGGCCGCCGTCGTCGCGCTGCCCATATCCGTCGTGCGTGTAACGCCTCCAGCACGGCCCGGCGGGATAGTCGTGGCGCAGGACCGCATCGACGACGCGTAGCGAATCCTCGATCAGCGGATCGCCGGGCTTGCGAATCCCGTAACGCACGAGTTCGAGGAAACCGCCATCGACGATCTCAGCCGCCGGGAACGCCGCGCGCGTGCCGGGCGGCCGGTTGTGAATCATCACGAATCGTTTGTCGGGATCCTCGTCGGCTTCGTGCTCGTTCGGATCGATCGGATTGATTCGGATGTAGTGGCGGCGAATTCCGGGCACCAGCGTGCCGTGGTTGGTGACCGTCCACGTCTCAATGTGCGACTCGAGAAAGTCCGCATACTCCTCGAGGTAACGCGCGCTCGCGAGGTCGCCGTGTTCCCGCGCGAGGCACGCCGCGCAGATTAGCGCCGCGATGCTGCTCGCGAGCGTCGAGGGGGAGTACCCGCTGTTTTCCTCCCAGCGCTCCTGCGGCGTCACCGGCCCATTGACCATCAGGTATCGCGCCGCATGCAGCACCATCGGATACACCGCGAAACCCTTCAGCGCGCCTGCCTTATGCAGCCGCCATGCGAGCATGATCGGGAATGCGACCTCGTCGAGCTGGATTCCGCTCCAGTATGGTTGGCCGTCGATCCAGAAGTTCTGCGGAAAGCCGCCGTCGGATTGCTGCGAGCAGGCAAGATAGATCAGCGCGCGTTCGGCGGTGGTGGTGTCGCCTGCGGCGAGCAGGCCGGTCGCGCTGTTGACCATGTCGCGCGTCCACACCAGGTGGTATCCGCCCAGGTCCTCGTCGCCCTTGGACTCGCCCCACGGAATCGACAGCGACGCGATTATCGCGCCCGCGTAGGTTTTGTCCTCGTGGGCGAGCAGCAACTCGCGGCTTCGGCGGTAGAGCGTGCCGCCGTCGCTCGCAAACTGCTCGAGCTGATGGAAGTGGCGGCAGGCGCGGCTCCATTGATCGAGGAAGCGCTCGCGATGTTCGCTGAACGGAATCGCGAGCGATTGCGCAAGCGACGTAACAGCGCGGTGGAGCGAGCGCCCAAAGGCGATTCCCAGCGTGAAGTCGGTGCCGTTTCGGAGGTCAATCTCGCCGGTCAGAGCGATGTTGCCGTCGGTGGCGGAGGCGAACTCAAAATCGAGCTTGAAATTGGCGGAAAGATCCTGCCAGCCGTCGGTGGTGCCGACATAGCCGCAGGAAAGATGGATGAAGGGCGCCGTCGCGGCGAGTCCGAGCCACACTCCGTTCTTGTGGGCGGTGAGGAAGTCGCGACCGGCGATACGCGCGACGTTGCCGTTGTTGCCCCATCCGCCGATCGCAAGGTGCGGAGCGAGCAGCACGTAGAGGTGGAGCTTCTTCAAGAACGCCGGTTCGCCCTCGAGCCGGGTGTGCATCAGCACCACGGCCTGGTGCGGGTCGGCGATGACCTCCTTGACGAGGCGGTAGCGTCCGTCGGGATCGGAATTGGTGATGCGCACGCCGAGCCCGCACTCCTTGAGGTACTCGGTAACGGTGTTCAGGTAGCGGCGCTCGTCGTGGAAGAACGTCTCGCCGTCGGTCACGAGGTACTGAACGTCGCGGACTTGCGCCTGATCGATGGTCGGGAAGTAGATTTCGTTGAGCGCGCCACTCGACGCGGTCACCCACACACGGCTGACCGACGAATACGCCGTGACGACCGCATCCTTCGCACTCCGGGTCCAGCGCGGAGGAATTCCCGGCGCCCCGGTCGCGCGAGGATCTTCAAGCAGGATTGCCACGTTGTGACCTTTCGGCAGACCGTGCGCGCTTCATTGCGCCGCCGGACCGTCGATAGCCGGCGCCGCCTTCTCATCCGCGCGCAACCGGAAGAAGTAAGTGACCCCATAGCTCAGCCCGTAGAGCGCCATCAGCGGAATCCCCAGCAGCATCATCGAGACCGCGTCGGGCGGCGTGAACGCCGCTGCCGCGACCGCGATGCCCACGACGATCCACCGCCAGTGACGCCTCAGCATGGTGTGGTCGATGACCCCGAGCCGCGTGAGAAAGTACGCCAGCACCGGCATCTCGAACGTCAGGCCGAACGCCAGGATCATCCGCGACGCGAAGGACAGATACTCGCTGATTCGAATCGTCGGCGTCACGTTGATGCTCTCGTACTCGCCGAGAAAAAATCCGTAACCCACCGGCATGATGACCGTGTAACAGAAGTAGCCGCCCGCGAGAAAGCACGCGGTGGTCGCAACCACGAACGGCCGCGCATTGCGCTTTTCGCTCTCGTAAAGTCCCGGCGAGATGAAGCGCCACAATTCGTAGAACACCGCGGGACTCGCGATGAACAGCCCCGCGATGATCGCGACCTTGATCTTCGTCATGAACGCTTCGACCACGCCCGTCCCAACCAGCAGCGCGTTGTTGCCCGCAACCTCGAGAAACGGGCGCGTCAAAAGGTTGAAGATTGGATCCGCGAACGCGTACGCGATCGCAAAGCCGAGGCCCACCGCGATGAACGCATGGATCAGCCGGATGCGCAGCTCTTGCAGGTGCGCGAGCAGCGGCATGCGCGCTTCCTCGTAGCGCGCCTCTGGCGTTGCGGGAGTGGAGGGATCGCTGGCCACGGTTGGGCGCGGCGGGTTATGTTTGTGCCGGAGGTTCGGTGGGCTGGATGTCGTCCGCAGTGGCGCGCGCGGTCGCGGCCGGCTTTGTGCGCGCGGGCGCGTCCTCCAGCGCCTCGGTAAGTTCACGCATCACGGAGTTGCTCGCCGCGCGCAGTTCACGCATCAGCTTGCCGGCGGCGCGCATCGACTCTGGCAGCCGTTCCGGACCGACCACGATGAGCACGACGATCAGGATCAGCAGTATTTCGAAAATATCCAAGCTTGGTCTCGGCGTCCGATTGCGAGAGCGCCGCGGTACGGTCTGCGTGCGCGACATCGATCTTCTCGGTTGCAGTTCAAGGTGTCAACGATGACCAAGACCGCACTGGTCATCGACCGCCGCTACCTGGCTCACTTCGCCGGCCGCGCCCATCCCGAGCGTCCCGAGAGGATGCGGGTGATGCTCGACATGGCGGAAAGTCTCGCCCGCCCCGGTCTTCGCTCCGTCGCGCCGCGCGAGGCGGCCCCCGACGAGATCGCGCTCTGCCACACGCCGCCCTACATCAGCGCTGTTGAGCACACCGCGTCGCTGCCGCGCTTCGACTTCGATCCCGACACGCACACCTCGCCCGACACGTTCCGCACGGCGCTGCTCGCCGCCGGCGGAGTTCTGACCGCCGCCGAGGCGGTTCTCGACGGCGCGGCGGACAATGCATTCGCCATCGTCCGGCCGCCCGGCCATCACGCACTGGCGAATCGCGCGATGGGATTCTGCTTCTTCAACAATGTCGCGATTACGGCCGAGTGGCTGATCAAACGCCGCGGCTTGAAGCGCGTGATGATCGTTGACTGGGATCTCCATCACGGTAACGGCACGCAGGATACCTTCTACGAACGCGACGACGTACTGTACGTTTCGACTCACCAGTTTCCGCACTTTCCGGGGACCGGATCGTTCCAGGAAATCGGCGCGGGCGAGGGCGCCGGCTTCAGCGTCAACGCACCGATGCCCGCGGAGTTCGGCGACGACGAATATCTACGCGTCTTTGACGATCTGTTGATGCCCATCGGCCGCAAGTTCAATCCCGAGTTCATTCTGGTGTCGTGCGGATTCGATTGCCACTTCCGCGATCCGCTCGGCGCGATGGAAGTCAGCGAGGAGGGCTTCAAGCAGATGGCGCGGCGCGTGCGCCGCCTCGCCGCCGAATGCTGCGGCGGCAAAGTGGTCGCGGCGCTCGAGGGCGGCTACAACCTCGAGGCGATCGCCAACTCGGGCAGGGAAGTGCTCGAGGAGTTCGGGCGCGATGCGGACGAACCGTTCGGCATGCCGCGCGACGGCGCGCGCGTCATCCCGTTGATCGAACGTGCGATGCGCGGTGTCGGCCGCCACTGGGACATGGCCTGAACCCGCGCGTGGCGAACTAACGACCTGCCAATGGCGCGCAACGCCGCAATGCAAGACGCTGTTTCGGAGAACAGCCCGAAGGCCGGCGACCGCGACTTTCGGCTAATCGGACTCGACGATCAGAAATCGATCCAACACTCCCTGAGTAGCGGGCGTGTCAGCGTCGGCAGCGCGCCCGATAACGACCTCGTCATCACCGATTCGACCGTCTCCAAGCGGCACGCGATCGTCCGCAAGCGCTTCGGGCGTGTTCGCGTGAGCGATTTCGCTTCGACCAACGGCACCTTCGTCGACGGACGCCGCGTGCGCAAAAGCGCGCGCGTCGATCGCGGCGCGGAGCTTCGTTTCGGTGCGGTACGTTTCGCGCTGATTGCGCCTGCCGGCGGGCGTGTACAACCGCTGACAATCGCGGCGCTGTTCGTCGCGGTGTTTGCAGTCGCATTCGCTGTAACGTACTACCGGTCGGCGCGGCGATTGGCGGCCGAACTGCGTGTGGCGCAGACCGAACGCGCCGCCGCTGTCGAGCAGGCTGCCCGTGCCCGCGTCGAGTCTCCCCCGCGCGCGTGGCTCGCGCAGCTCAACCACTACCGCGCGCTCGCCAAACTCAAGCCGGTCGTCGAAGATCCGGTGCTCAGCGACGGCGACCTGCGCCACGCGGAGTACCTCGTGAAGAATCACGCCGAGGCGGTAAAGAGTGGTGCGAATCTGGGCGCCGACGCCCACACCGAAGATCGATCGACGCCCTACTACAGCGACGTTGGCCGCGCGGCGGCCGAGGCGAGCAATGTAGCGCAGACGACCTTGCCGCCGGCTGGGTCGCTCCCGCCGGTGTGGGCCATCGACTTCTGGATGGAAGGCCCGTTCCACCGGCTCCCAATTTTCAATCCCGGCCTTGCGCGCGTCGGCTACGGCGAGTCATGCGCGCAGGGCATGTGCGCGGCGGCGCTGAATGTGAACGCGGGCGCGCCCGCGCCCCTGGCGGAGGGTCTCAAATTCGATGAGCCCATCATGTTTCCGCCCGACGGCTCGATGGTCTCGTTGCTTCAGCTTGATCGCGAATGGCCCAACCCCCTCTCTGCGTGTCCAGGGTACGAGAAGCCGGTCGGGCTGCCGATCACGCTTCAAACCGGCGAGTGGACCGATGCGAAGCTCGACGTCTATTCGATCAGGAGCGACGGTGTGACGCTCGAGGCTTGCGGTTTCGATGCGACCTCGTACGCCAGTTCGGACGACGCGCAGCGCAAACTCGTACGTGACATCTTGAAGGCGAGCGGCGCGGTGGTGATGGTTCCGCGACGCCCGCTTCGCCCCGGCGCTACTTACTCGGTGTCAATGACGGTGGACGGCCGCTCTTACCGCTGGGCCTTCCTCACCGCCCGCTAACTATCATTCCAATTCGTCATCCTGGGCGCATCATCTGCGCGAAGGATCGAAACCAACTCACGGTTGCGCGCTCCGACATGGCGCCAGCACAACCTCCCCCCTCACTCCACCTTCTCAAAATCAATCGCCAGCACCGTCGCAAACGGATCAATCATCTCCTCCGGAACCAACACCTCGATCTCCCCCACCGGGTCCGGATTCAAATACTCCGCCGCGCCAATCCTCCTCCGAAACTTGATCTCCTTCCCTCTGGCCGTGAGCACCGACACCGACTTCACACGCTTCACATGAATTCCCCGCACCGCAACGCCCTCATATGGCCGCATCATCAGATGCGCGTACACGCGATCGCCGCGCCGAGTGGACGGCCCGTAGAACTGCCACGGCTCTAACCCCGCGCGGGTCCCCACGATGCTCTCGGCGGCACCGCGCTCCATCCACGACGCGATCCCCTCGAGCCTCTCTATCTGCTCCGGCGGCAGGGCGCCGTCCCCGCGCGGCGAAATGTTGAGCAACAGGTTCCCGCCCTTGCCCGCGACTTCCGCGAGCGTCCGCGCGAGCGCACCTGCCGACTTGTAACGCATATCCGATGGGTTCCAGCCCCAGCTTTCGTTCATCGTCATGCAGCTCTCCCAGGTGCGCTCGGGCGCGCGCGGCGGCACCGCCTGCTCCGGCGTTTGATAGTCGCCGAATCCCGGCAGACGGTCATTGATGATGATCTCCGCCTGTAGCGAGTGGATCATCTCGACCAGTTCCTTCGCTTTCCACTCCTGGGGCGTTCGCTCCCAGCCGCCGTCGAACCACAGCACGTCGATCTTCCCGTAGTTCGTCAGCAACTCCCGAATTTGCGCGAACATGAAATTGATGAACCGCTCCCATTGCTCCGGCGTCGAGCGCCGCCACTGTCCCCAGCGGTACGGCTTGTCAGCTTCGGTGAATCGGGGGTAGTCGGGATGGTGCCAATCGATCAGCGAGTAATAGATTCCGGCGCGGAGTCCCTCGGCGCGAAATGCGTCGAGAGTTTCGCGCAACGTGTCGCGCTTGAACTCAGTGTTCTTGATCGACCAGTCATTTTCGCGCGTGTGGTACATCGCGAAACCGTCGTGATGCTTGCTGGTGACGACCGCGTATTGCATCCCCGCGCGCCGCGCGAGCCTCGCCCATACCTTCGGATTGAAGTTGACCGGATTAAGCTCGCGCGCGGCGGCGAAGTATTCCTCCATGCCGACTTTCTGAAAATTTCCGAGCCCCGCGATACCGCCGACCAGCGGCCACGAAAGCTCCCAACCGTGAACGCTCGCGATTCCCCAATGAACGAACAGGCCGAAACGTGCGGTGTCGAACCATCCTTCCATGCGGGCGATTCTCGCCGCCGCGCCGCAAGTTGTCCAACGGCCCGCTCACGGACCCGACTCGGCTTGCTCCCGCCTCTGCGTGACCTGGGAGAGGCCGCCCGCTGGCGAAGCCGGAACGCGGGAGAGGGCGCCTTCGCGCATCCTCCAATTAGCTGTCCTGAGCGCAGCGAAGGGATCGAAGCATACGCTCGATATCACGCCGCGATTTCGCCCCGCCCGCGGAAACTCCCGTCCCTCCGCCTCCCGGGCATTGGGCAGCGCGGCAGTCCATGGTATGTCAATCGAGGGGCCGATCAGTTTTTCTCGCTGGCGTACTCGCCGGAGGAGACGCGCATGAAAATCTCGATGTTCCACCTGATGCCGTACCGCGACCTGGCGGCGGACTTTCAGCAAAAGTACCACTCCGTCTGGGTCGATCCTCCCTACGCGGAAATCGCCGACTCCCGCAAAATCGGCCAGTACTACAACTGGACGCTCGATGAGCTTCTCCACGCCGCGAAACTCGGCATCGACGGCATCTGCACCAACGAGCATCATCAAAACGCCTACGGCTTCATGCCGAACCCAAACTTGATGGGCTCGATCCTCGCGCGCCTCACCAACGACCGCGAAGTCGCCGTGGTGCAGATGGGCTCGACGCTCCCGACCTCGAACCCCCCCGTCCGAGTCGCCGAAGAGTACGGCATGATCGACTGCATCAGCGGAGGCCGCCTGATCGCCGGCATGCCGCTGGGCACCTCGATGGACGTCAACCTCTGCTACGGAATCTCACCCGTCGAGCAGCGCGAGCGCTTCTACGAGGCGCACGATCTCATTCTGAAAGCGTGGCAGGCCAAGGAAGTTTTCGCGTGGAACGGCAAGTACTTCAAACTGCCGATGGTCAACCCGTGGCCGCGCCCCATCCAGCAGCCGCATCCGCCGATTTGGATTCCCGGCAGCGGCAGCCTCAGCACCTGGGACTTCACCGCGAAGCACGGCCATTGCTACTGCTTCCTTTCCTACTGGGGCAACAATTTCGGCAAGAAGGTGATGGACGGGTTCTGGGAATTCGTTGACAAGAGCAACATCGATCCGAACCCGTTCCGCGCCGGATTCTTGCAGTTGGTGACGGTTTCGGAAACCGACGCGCAGGCGGAGAAGGATTACTACCAGCACATCCGCTATTTTTACGACAAATGTCTCCACATCCTGCCCGAGTATTTCCCGGTGCCGGGTCACCAGGACTACCGGAGCCTCGTGAACTCCGAAAAGAACTTAAACCCGATGCTGAACGACCTGATGGCGAAGATCCCGGACTGGAAATACAAGGATTTCGTCGACAATCAGTTTGTAATCTCGGGCGGACCCGAGAGCGTGCGCCAGCAGTTGATGGAAGCCGTCAAGAAGCTGCGCGTCGGCAACCTGATGGTGCTGCTGCACATCGGGTCGATGCCGCACGAATTAACGATGAAAAACGTCGAGCTGTTCTGCCGCGAGGTGTTCCCGCACTTCCGCCACGTCTGGGAGGAAGAGTGGGACAACAAGTGGTGGCCCGAGCGGCTCAAGACAAACGGCAAGACCGCCGGCGCGGACAAGCGCGCCGCAGTGCACGTCTGAGCGGTTCGCCAAAGCCGAATTCGATAATGCCGCTGCAGGCCGGCATCGCACGCCGGCCCGCAGTCGCGCAAACCCGGCGGAAAGGTCGCTCGAGTTATGGCGCCAGTTAAAGAACAGACCCTGAGTCTTTGGGGCAATCAGGTTAAACCCCGCGTGATGGTCGCCGGCAGCGGTCCGCCGCTGGTCTATTTTCACGGCGGCATGGGACTTCACTGGGGCGAATTCCTCGACACGCTCGCCAAAGACTTCACGGTCTACGCGCCTGAGTTTCCGGGCACCACGCCCGGCGACCAGGATGCGCTTCGCGCGCTCGACGATTGGTGGGACGTTGTCCTCTATCACTACGAAATGTTTGACGCGTTGAAGTTGAACGCGCCCGCCGTGGTCGGTCATGGGTTCGGCGCGATGCTCGCGGCGGAGGTCGCCGCGACCGACCCCGCGCGGGCCCGCAAGCTGGTGCTGATGAGCGCGATGGGTCTTTGGCGCGACGACACTCCGATTCGCAACTACATCGTGACGCCGCAGCCAGAGTTGGCGCCGCTAATCTTCATGAACCCCGATCATCCGATGCGCTCCAAGTTGTTCCCGGACCTGAACGACGTCGATTCGGTGATCAAGTTCAAGTGGACGCTCGCGTGCGTTGCCAAGTTCATCTGGCCGATTCCCGACAAGGGACTGAAGAAGCGGCTCGGCCGCATCAAGGCGCCGACGCTTATCGTGTGGGGCAAGCAAGACAAGCTGATTCCGCCGGTCTATGCGAACGAGTTCGCAAGCCGCATCAAGGGCGCCAAAGTAGAACTAATCGACGGCGCGTCGCATATGCTTGAGATCGAAAACACCGCGGCGGTTGCGAAAGCGGTCACAAATTTTCTGAAGTAAGGCGCCGGGCTCGCAACCGCGGCGCGAACGAAATGAGGCAACTCGCAATGATATTGCACGTGTCGAGAATTCTATCGTTTACGCTGATCGCGCTGTTGCTCGGGTCCGCGCCCGCATGCAGCCGCGCGCCGGAGGGACTACCACTGAGAAACACCGGCCAATACGCAACGATCCAGACTGAACACGGCAACATCGTGATCGAGCTCTATCCCAAGGTCGCACCGCAAAGCGTCGAGAACTTCGGCAAGCTTGTAAAGAAGGGCTTCTACGACGGCCTCACCTTCCATCGGGTCGAGCCGCGCTTCGTCGTGCAGGGCGGCGATCCCGATGGTACCGGCGCGGGCGGTCCCGGCTACGACATCCCGGGCGAACTCAGCCAGACCGAGAAACACCTGCGCGGCACGGTCGCGATGGCTCGCAAGGGCGACGAGGTGAATCCCGAGCGCCGGTCGAGCGGCAGCCAGTTCTACATTTGTCTGGAACCGGCCCCGTTTCTCGACACGAAATACACCATCTTCGGCGGCGTCGTGAGCGGGATGGAAGTGGCCGATAAGATCCGGCGCGGCGATCAGATTAAGAAGATCACGCTCAGCGACAAGCCCCCCAATTAGGCCCGGTGCCGCGCCGATGCGCAAACGAAGCGGGCGCCGTCGCGGGCCCTACTTCTCGCTCGACATCCATCTGCACACCATCCGGGGCAGCTCGGACTCCAATCTTGCGCCCCGCGACCTGGTCGAGCGCGCGCGTGAAATCGGCATCTCGGCGATTTGCATCACCGAGCATGACAACATGTGGGAGGTGCGCGAACTCGAAGAACTCGCGCGCGGCTCCGGCGTGGTATTCATCCGCGGCATGGAAGTCACCACCGACATGGGCCATATCGGCGCGTTCGGCCTCGACCGCTATGTCGGCGGAATTTACAAGCTCGAGGCGCTTCGGCGCGTCGTCGATGAAGCCGGCGGCATTTTGATAGCGAATCACCCCTTCCGCTACCGCCTCGATGAGCGCTTTTCCTTCATAAATCCGGACCATGAAACCATCGACCAGGCGCATCCCGAGCGCGCCGCGAAGCTGCCCCTGTTTCAGATGGTCGATGCGGTCGAGGTGCTCAACGGCGCGTGCTCCGATGAGGAGAACCTGTTCGCGCTGAAAGTAGCGCGGCATCTGGGGCTCGCGGAGGTGGCTGGCTCTGATTCGCACTCGGCGGGGTCGGTCGGATGCGTGAGCACCATTCTCGACGCGCCGATCAGCGACGTGCGCGGGCTGATCGATGCGATCAAGGCGCGCCGCTCTCGCGCAGGACGTGGATTGCTGAAGAACGCGCTGCGCCCGTTCGAGTTGCCGGCGAGGTAGAGGGAGGCGTGCCCTCTCCCGCCGATTACCTGAATCAGTTCAGGGCTGAACTACTTCACGGATGAACTAGTTGGCGATTATGCCGTACTTGACGAGTAGGGGTCCGGCAGGCGACAATCCGCCGACTGGTTCGATAGAACTGGTCAGGCGGAGGTGCGCATGGAGAGAGAAGACCTTGCAATGTTCGGGAGCGGAGGCTTCGGGGCAATGATCGGTCTGGGAGCAATCTATGTCTCGCTATTTCCGCCAACTGGTCGAGCAAGATGGTTGTGGCTAGGAGTCTTTGTTTTACTCACATTCGGGTTCATTTGGACGATGTTCACTCAGATCAGGTCGAACGCCAGAGCGCGTGCGAAAGCTAATGATGAATTTAAGAAAGCTCTAATGGGCATTCCCATCGAGGTGCGGCAAGGAATCAACGAGGGTCTTGTCGAAATAGGTCAGTTACGGCAACAAAACAAACAATTGCGAGGGGAGATTGAACATCTTCGCTTGCATCCAGAAAAGTCTGGTACGCCACCCATCATTCAAATGCCACCTCAGGTTCCGGGAAGTCGGCACTTGCGAATGATCGCAGAGGCGATAGCCACCGCGTCTGGACATGCCACTGTCAAAGGCGTTGGAGCAACCGTTGAATCAGACAAAAAAGATGATTAACTCCGCGCAGGTTTGGCGGATTCTGATTTCTTCTTTCTTCGCCTCATCGCGCGGTAGTGAGGATGTGTTTTGAGATGGTAGTCGCCGCACGGACGGCAATAGAAGTGCAGAATCTTCTGCTTATACATGGCGTCGCGCCCTCGGAAATCGCAGGTGCAGTTGCACCGGCGCGCTGGTCCCGCGATGCAGAAGCGCCCGCCAGTTCGGACGCCTCAGCATCCCGCTACCGCCGATCCGAAAATGTCGGGATTGCGCCGGTTATTGTGGCGGAACTGAAATTCCGCGAGATACAGCGGCAGGTATTTCTTGCTCACCTTGTGGTAGGTGCCCACGACGCCGCGCTTCAGAAGCGACCAGAAGCCCTCAATCGTGTTCGTATGTACGTTCCCGCGCACCCATTCCTCTGCCTTATGATCGACCGTCTCATGCGGATAGCCGAGTTTGCGCAATCGCCGGTAGCCCGCTGCTTCATCGGTCGAAACGAGGCTCACGCGATCAGAGACCGCTTCGCGGACAAACTTTTCATAGGTTGGCTGATCGGCGTGCTCCACCATGCGCGCGACTACGTTCCCCTTACGAGAAATCGCGCCGATTACCGGAATCTTGCCGCGCTGCCCCCAACCGTGCGGGTCTTTCTTGTCCTTGTGCTGATAGCGCCGCTTCCCGCCGATGTAGGTCTCATCGACTTCCACGATTCCCATCAACTGGCGGAAATCAGGATCGTTCATTCCGGCCCGGAGCCGATGGCACATATACCAAGCGGTCCGGTAGGAGCCGGAACCGATCATGCGGTGAATCTGCAATGCGCTGATGCCCTTCTTGCTTGTCAGCATCAGGTGCAGAACCTTGAACCAAGTCCGCAGCGGGTAGTTCGTGTTCTCGAAGATCGTGCCGACATAGACCGAGAAGCGATAAGGATGCGGGCCACACTTGTGGCACTCCCAACTCCACGGGCGCTTCGCCTTGTACAGCTTTTCGTTGCCGCAGCGCGGGCATCGCGGGCCGTTGGGCCAGCGACGCTGCATCAGGTACGCCTTGCAGGAATCTTCATCGGGAAACATCCGGTCGAAGTCGCCAAACGTCATCTGCCGGACTGTTTTGGGTTCCGCCTTCTTGTAACTGTCCATGTCCGCAATATAGCGCATTCCTTGCGTCTCGTCAAGTACGGCATAATCGCCAACTAGTTCAGCCTTAACGTCTCAGCCCCGCCACGCACATAATCCCGCGGGCCTTCTCGTCGTGAATCCGGAAGCCAACACCGTGAAAAAGTTTTTTTGCGAAACGAACCCTCGCGCCTTGCCGGCTAAACCCCATGATTTTCCGCGACATTTCCGCATTTCAGGCGAAGGATTCGTGTGCACGGTAACCCATTTTCGACGCACTTCGCGCGCTCTTCGGGCCACATTCAGCCCCTTCGATAGGCTCAGGGCAGGCTCTCTCCTGGAGGAGAGGTTCTGCAAGCGGGAAGCGTAATCAGGCGGGTTCGGTTGAGGCAGATCAAGCGCGTGGGATAACATTTTCGCGCGCACGCAGCGGCTTTTCCCAACATGGCAGCAAACCGCGATCGTCTGGCACTGGTCGAACAAATCTCCGCCATCGGCGGCGACGCGAGTGCCGACCTGCGCGAGACGCTCGACCGCATCGTCGAGGCGGTCGCAGCGGGCATGGAGGTCGAGGTTTGCTCGCTTTATCTGTTCGATCCGCAGCGCGAACGTTTGGTGCTTCGCGCGACGGTCGGACTAGAGCGCGAGTCGGTCGGAAAGGTTTCGATGCGTATCAACGAAGGACTGGTCGGGCTGGTAATTGAGAAGGGCGAACCGGTCTCGGTCACCGACGCGATCAGCCACCCGCGCTACAAGTATTTTCCGGAAACCGGTGAGGAGCGCTATCACACCTTTCTCGGCGTTCCAGTGCACGACGGCCGCCAGCGTCCGCTCGGCGTACTCGTCACTCAGACGCTCTCGCGCCGCAAATTCACCAAGGGTGAGATCAGCTTGCTGCGGACCGCGGCCAACCAGGTCGCGCAAATTCTCTCGCACTTCCGGCTTCGCGAGTCGCTTGAGACCAAGGAGAAGGAGCGTCTGGAGTATCGCCGCCGGATGATCGAGGCGAACCGCCAGCTCAAGGACTACGAAAAAGTCGGCGGCAAGCCGCGTGTCGCCGCGCACGCCAAGGTGCGACGGCCCCGTTTGGTCGGGCTGCCCGCTGCGCCAGGATTCGGCCACGGCATCGCGCACGTTGTCGGCATTTACCTGAGCAGCATCGATCGCAACGAGCGTTCCAAAGATGCCAAGGCGGAAGCCAAGCGGATCGACGAAGCGCTCACTCGCGCGCGGAACGAAATTGCAGCGTTGCGCGCGCGGATGCAACCGTTGATGCCCGAAGACGATCTCAAGATCTTCGACGCACATCGGCTGATCCTCGAAGACGACGAGTTTGTCAAACGGATCCGCGACACCATTCATCACGGCTACACGGCAGAAAGTGCGCTGTTCCGAGTGATCGATGAGTTGAGCGCGTCGATGCTGGCGGTGGCGGACGGCTATCTGCGCGAACGCGCAACCGATTTCCGCGACGTCGGCCATCGGGTCCTGCGTCACTTGCGCCAGGACGAGCACAAGGGCGCCTTCGCGAAACCGACCATCCTGATCGCCGAGGAGCTGACGCTCTCTCAACTGACGCTGGTCTCACATGAGAATCTCGCAGGCATCGCGCTCCAGTCGGGCGGCGTCACTTCACACGCCGCGATCCTGGCACGCGCGTTTGAGCTGCCGACCGTCGTGGGCGTCGAGCATCTGATGGAATCCGTCATGGAGGGCGACGACCTGGTGATCGACGGCAACTCGGGTGTCGTCTACGTAAACCCAAGCACCGAGGTCGAACGCGAGTATGAGGCCCTGACCAAGCGCTACGAGGCGTTCAAGCGCGATCTGCTCGAAGACGTTGAAGAGCCATGCGCAACACGTGACGGACATCGAGTTCGGCTCCTGGCAAACATCGCGTTGCTGCCCGATGTGCACTTGGCCATCAAGTACGGCGCGGAGGGTATCGGACTGCTGAGGTCCGAGTTCTCGTTTCTGACCTACGAGGATTTCCCGGATGAGACCCAGCAACTCAACCTCTACAATCACATCCTCAAGGCGGCGGGACGTCGTCCGGTGACAATTCGCACGCTGGATATCGGCGCAGACAAGTATCCGCCGTATCTGCGGGTCCCGCGTGAGGACAATCCGTTTCTAGGCTGGCGCTCGATACGCATCTCGCTCGAAATGCCGGAGCTCTTCAAGGTGCAACTGCGTGCGATCCTCCGTGCTGCGGCCCGGCACAACGTGCGGATCCTGTTTCCGATGATCTCGAGCCTCGATGAACTTAGGCGCGCGAAGGAACTGCTCGCCGAGGCGCAGAGCGAACTCTACCGCGAAGGTGTCGAACACAACCCCGACGTACCCGTGGGCATTATGGTCGAGGTGCCGTCGGCGGTGTGGCTTGCGCCGCGGCTCGCGCGCGAGGTCGATTTCTTCTCAATCGGTACGAACGACCTGATTCAGTACCTGCTCGCCGCGGACCGCAACAATCCGAAGGTCGCCCACCTGTACGAAGCGTTCCATCCGGCGGTGATCTCGGCGATCGGCGAGGTGGTCAACGTCGCGCGCGCGGCGGACAAGGAAGTCGGAATTTGCGGCGAGATGGGCTCGGACCCGCTCGCGACATTGCTGCTGGTCGGCATCGGACTCGACGAGATGAGTTTGTCACCGTTGTTCATCCCCGTGGTCCGCAAGGTGATTCGGGAAACGGATTACCAGACCGCCCGGCTCATCGCCCGCGAAGTGCTTCAGATGGGTAGCGTGGGGGAAATCAAGGCGTACCTGATCGAGCGCTACCGGGACCTGGGGTTGATTGGGTTGGTGGAGATGTACAGGTAGCGTCCGCACGGCGGCTGTCATTGCAGTCGAGCCGCAAGCAGCCATCCGATATGTGAAGCGAGATCGTCTACGGCTGGGCCTTTTGGCGGATCCAACTGTCCGGCCAACCGCTGAAAGTGCTTGCGAATCAACAAACTTAGCCTGATTTGGGAACCCAAAGATTGACTTTGCAGGTCGAGATTAGTTAACTCTGACCGGTCGGTTAGATGTCGCCCGGCGAGAGTATTCCCTAGCCCGGGCCCTTATGAGGAAGCCTGAATGACGCTGTTTCTGTCCCTTGCCAGCGTGGTCGGCGTATTGGCGGTGGTGTTGTGGCTCGTCATCGGACGAAATCGTTATGGAGGAAAGCGCCCAGCGGCGCCTCTGGGTATCGCAGCTGATGCAAGCGCGCTGAACTCGGCCGCCCTCAAACCAGAGCCCTGCCGCACGATCAGGGTCTATTTCATCAAGCCGTCGCGCTACGACGACGACTACTACGTTTCGTTCTTCCGCTATGGCGTGCAGCCCAACAACACACTCACGGTGCTGGCGGCGCTGAACGACGAGTTCAACCGGCGGAACTCGAGCGAGCGCAACGTCTATCTCGAGACGATCATCTGGGATGAGATCTGCGACGGCATCATCAGCCCCGAGACCGTCAAGGCGATCAAAGAGAAGGCCCACGAAGACGGCGTAGAGCTGCTAATCGGGCTTTCCGGCGTGCAGTCCAATCAGTACCCGCGCGGCCGCGACCTTGCGCTGCAGTTCGTTGCGCAGGGGTTGCCGACCATGATGGGCGGGTTTCATGTAAGCGGCTATCCCGACTCCTGCACGTTCCTCAACGAATGCGGCGTCACGACTGTGGTAGGGGAGGCCGAGAATCTGTGGGGCGACATCCTCGAGGATTTTCTTCGGGGCGAGCTGAAGCATGCGTACGCGGTGACGGAAGGAATCCGCGCCAAGACGGGCCGCGACGACATCATCGTACCGCTCATCACCGACGCGCAGCTGCCGCTGGTCGATGACCGCTATCTGACTCGATTCTTCAACAAGGGCATGACCACGCTCGACACGTCGCGCGGCTGCCCGTTCACCTGCTCATACTGCTCGGTGAAAAACGTGATGGGGCGCACGATGCGCTCGCGCGAGCCGGACTCGGTGGTTGCGTGGGTGCGCGATGCGATGCGCAACCACGGCATCGAGTCGCTGTTCCTGGTCGATGACGACTTCTTCCGCTCGCCGCGCTGGGAGGAAATTCTGACCGGTCTCGCCGAATTGAAGAAGGAGTATCCAAAGCTTTCGTTCATGATGCAGGTCGACGTGGACGCGTCGTGCTACGCCAACCTGGAACCGGGCGAGACCGAGGGCGCGAAGCATCGGCGCAGCCGCCGCTTCGTCGAACTTGCAGCGCAAGCGGGATGCTACCAGGCGTTCGTAGGTATCGAGTCGCTCAACCCCGACAATCTCAATTTTGCAACCAAGTTCCAGAACACCGACAACCGCAAGCACAAGCTGACGCTCGAGGCCGCGCGCGCGCACGTCATTCGCAAGTACCAGCGCGTGGTCGATAACTGGCACAAGTTTGGAATTTCAGTGCACGCCGGCTACATGCTCGGATTTCCGTTCGACGCTGCGGACTGCGGGCGAGTTGCCGCGCAGACGCTCAAGAAGATCGGCTTCGACATCGTGTCGTTCTTCATCATGACGCCGCTGCCCGGCACCGAAGACCAGGTGCGCTACACGCAGGAAGGCGCGATCATTGACTGGGATTTCAATAACCTCGACTCCCAGCACGTGACGCTTAAGCACGATCTAATGGACAGCGATTCGTGGCTGCGCGCGTACCGTGAGGCGTTCACGTCGTTCTACTCGGTACCGCGGTTCGTGCATGAAATCTTTACGATGTGCGGCGGGCGCGGGCTTGCCGCCGAGGCGCGCCGTTCGGTAGTGCGCCAGTTCCTCTACTACTTCTTCAGCTACCGCCAGGGACGCCATCCAATGGTCGGCGGCATCTGGCCGATCAAGCGCCGCGACGTTCGACGCATCGCGTTCACGGACGGCGAGGCGCGCCGCCATTATCTGAGCGGGATGCGTTTCGACGCGATTTTGAGGGGCGATTCGGACGGCGGATTCGCAGCCGCGCCGGCGTAGCAATTCGCTCGAATCGCGCGCACCAATCGTCGTATCGGACTACGTCCGCCACTTCAGTTCGTCATTCGCTCCCGGCGCGAAGATCTGAGGTGCAATTTCGCCGTGACTGGTACGGGCCTTGGCTCGCCGCACCATTTCGTCGGAATCCCACTTGCGCGCACGGTTGCAAAGCCGCTAGGGGTTCAACACGGCGATGGGAAATGACCCACTGATACTGATCGCGGCATTCGTCGCGCTGATGATTCTGCTCGCGGTGCGTACCACGCGTCGGATCGTAATCACGTTGGTGAGAGTCGGGGTTTCTATCGCCGCTATCGCGACTGCAGTCGCCGGGCTCGCGATTCTGCTGAACAACGTGACGATCTACGATCCGCCGGGCATAACGGCTCGCGTCACGCGATTCCTTACGGTCAACCACGCCGCCACCAGCAAAGAGGGACTTTCCACCGAGGTTTGCGTATGGGGCGACGAACCGACGCCGACTCCGTCACCATCGCCTGCAGCGGCAAAGGCTGCGACCGCCTCGCCGACTCCCACTCCCAAAGCCGCCGCCAAATCCAAGGGCAAGGCGAAGCCCGTCGCCGCGACGCCGACCTCGACTCCGGCTCCATCGCCGTTGGCCTCCCCGACACCTGCCGCCGCCGAAGAGCAGCCCCAGATGTATCCGGAGCTGGTACGCCACGGTTATCCGGGAATCGGCGCGCGCCAGCTTTACGATGAAGCACTGGCGACCGCGAAGGCGCTTCCCGGCTGGCGGGTAATCGCAAACGATCCAAAGAAGCAGACGATTGACTGCATCTACACCACCCGTTTCCTCGGCTGGCAGGACGACGTCCGCATCACCGTGTCCGCGAAGAGCGAAATTGACGTGTGCTCACGCTCGCGGGTCGCTCTGGCGGATTCGACCTCGATGCTGTGGTGGTTTCCCGGCGACTTCGGCGCGAACATCGGCCACATCAAGGAGTTCTACGCGGTGCTCGATCCGCGCATTGACGCGCTCTACAAGGCCGAGGAGGAGCGCATGCAGAAGGAGCCGACAAAGCCCAAGGTCAAGCAGCCGAGCATCGAGGAGTTCGAGGCGGCTCCGCCGCCGATAGATTTGGAATAGGCGCGCGGTGCAGGCGGCAAGCGCCCGCTATCCCTCACCCGCCGGTCGCCGAGCCGCGACTCCCAATAACACGAAGTGAGGCTTCGGCGAGGAACCGCTCCTGCTGGTCGGGTTGGTGGAGAAGAAGGGCGGTGTGGTTCGCAGGGAGAGGGGACAGAGAAGGGCGCACAGCCGTGCGCCCCTACGGGAGAGGGGAAGATTCAGGCACCCTCACCCGCGCACGACTATTCGCCGCGCGTGGACCTTCGACAGGCTCAGGGCAGGCTCTCTCCCGGGGGGCGAGGTGAAGAGTCCGGGTGCGGCAGCAGCGATGGTTCGCAGCGCCCCCGGCTAGGATCGCCCTAACTGCTAATTCAGACGCGGGCTTGGGGAGCAACCGAAGCGGTCACAACCCGAAGCGCCGCGAGGGCTTCCAGCCGGGGGTGCCTGCGTCGCGGAACGGCCCAAACCACCGGAAAGGAAGGAAGTACGATTGGTGCGGGGGACAGCCGCGACCCAACCGCCCGCGCGTAAAGACGCGGAATCGAACAGGTTTGACACCGCGATTCCATGTGGCACACAGATCGCCGCGTTCGTTGAGAAGCGGGACTCGTCGAGCAAGCTGTCGATAACGCGCATCACTAATCAATTAGTAGGATAATTAGTCAGTATGTTCTTGGCGTTCTGCGGACTGAGTAGCAATATGAGTCTTACGCTAGCTGAAGCGCCGAGCGAGAAGCTATCCGCAGTCGCGCCATCTGTCAAGGAGGCCCGTCTAAATCCGGGGTGGGGGTTGGAACAGCCTGCCGACGATGTTCGCGCCTCTGGCCGGAGGGCCATGAAAGCGGGGCGGCGGGGCTTTCGCCCCGCCGCCCCGAAGAGACACAAATACCGACGTTCGCGCTGTTTACGGACAGGTCACGTCGACACTAACGCGGCCGGTGTAAGTGGACTTCGTGGGTACCCCTGCGTCAGGCGTGAAGGTGGTGGACCACGGTCCGGTCAGGAACTCCGTAAGAGGAGCTGTCGGGCAGCTGAGGCTGGCCGTAGTGCCGCAAACCCTCACGTCGAGCGTCGCGTCACTGCCGGAGCTCATCGTGCCGATGTTCCAGAGGATCACGTCGTTCCTCTTGTTGTTGTTGCGAACTACGGCAGTGCCGCTACCCGTCGAGGCACTCAGAATGGCGCTCGTGGTAGACGTGCACGACCCGCCGGATGGCGGGGTGACGCCGGTTGCGTTGCAAATCTTGCCTGTCCAGCCGTTCGATCCGCCTTGCGCGGTGACGTTGCTCAGGTGCTCGCATGCGTGGACCGTAATCCGGAAGACCCAGCACTCCGCGTCGTTCGGAGGGGGTACTCCGTTGCCCGAGGCACGGGTCGCCGCGATAGTGCCACCGCTGCATGAGACAGGGTCGATGATCAGATCTTCGCAGGGACTCGTGGACGCCTTGAAAACAGACGGCACGAAAGCCGATCACCATACCGCCCAGGCCTGACGTATCGAACAAGTTGCTGAACTCCCCGCTCCCGTCTGGCGTGCCAGACGCTGAGCCACCATAAGGGGGGATATCCGAGAAAGTCGCGTGCTCGCAGTGGCCGCCGCCGCCGGGGTCGCACTGCGATGAGTTGCTGCAGACAGCGCCAGCGAAAGCGCCGCCCTGACAGATGCCGTTGCCGCACTGCACGCCGGTACCGCTGACGGTGTTTTCCTGAAGCGTTATCGTGCCGACCGTGACAGCCAGATTCTCAGTAGCGCCCGTACCAGGGCACCCCGAGCCGACTAGCGTTTCTTTTGCTGAACCTGTGACGGTCGCGTCTGTCCCGTCGGTGACCGGGTTAGGGGACAAGCTGATGCCTGACTTCGTGCACTTGGGCACGGCGTACGCGGTGCCCGCGGCGAGCATCAGCAGCGCGATGGGCGCGATGGCCGCGGCGATCCTGCTCAAAATGAAACGGTTAAGGCTAAGCATGCGATGTCAACTCCTCGCAAGTGCAGGTTGGGCGCCCGCTCGGGCGCTGCAAGGCAGGAACTTCTGTCCTGCCGCAGTCGGCTCCGTTATGTTCTCTCGAGCGAATCGAAGTGCGCGCGGCGCCACTTGCGCGCCGCGCATCAGGCCGGACGATCAGGCGGGCGGTGCGCGCGCATCGCGCGAGGAGAGGACAGGGGCTAGGGAAGGAGCGCGGTTGACGCGGGGGACAACCGCGTTGGGACCAACCGCGTGGGGAATGCATAGCGATACGAAACCGATGGTCGCGTCGGGCGCGCAAAGATCGCTGTTGAGGAAGGCGTAACGCGCAAGCCGGCTGGCGGCGCTCCGGTAAGCGCTGGGCGCGCCCTGCATCAGGGCGGCGATGCCCACCGGGAGCGGTTCGACCGGATATGGCGGGGTGAGGATCGCGAGCCAGAAGCTCGCGACCAACGCCCATCCGAGCGGGATCAGCGCTTTGCGCGGGCTATCCGGGCTTCCGTTCATCAGTCTGGCTGGCTAACTAAATTGTATAATAACTAGACAATTTGTTAGTTTTGAACTGCTTTAGTTATAAGCCTTAACTAGATTGCAGCTATATCACGCAACTTGAGCGTCCAGAGGGTAGTGTCGCGCCAACATTGTGTCAATGGCGAATACTCGCCTCCGGACGGGTGAGAAGATTAGGACAGACGCCCGATCCTTCGCCCATGGCTCAGGACAAGTCTTTCCGGCAGGCTGTTGAGCACCCGTCCGCACCGGCTGCGCCATGTTCTGGGTTTCCCGACACCCTGCTAGGGCGCTGATGCTAAGGTTGCGAGCCAGAGACTTGCGAGGAAGGTCCGCGCGGGCGCGATCGCTGCTGCGGGTGGGCGATGGCGCCGATCCACGTCTTCGGAACCTCCACAGCTCATTGGAATTGACGTGGTCAGCCGTGAGCGTTGACGCTCAGACCAATCCTCGGGTCAAACGCGGAACGGTCGATGTCGGTGCTTCCGGCTTATGCGGAGTACTTGCCGCGAGCATGATGCCCATCGTGGCGGCGGCTAGTGCAATCATCGCGAGGCGGTTCTGCAGGATGCGCTTCAACATGGAAGGTCTCCGTTCGATAAGTTGGTCGAGGGTCGGCTCGGGCAAGTCGATTGGGGAGTTTTCGTTAGTCCTCGGTCGGAGGCGATGAGCAAGCGGGATTCGCGAGGCGGCCGGCCAAGCGCGCTGCCGCGCACCGCGCGGAGGCTCGCGATCGTCGCGGCGGGAGGGGGAGCGGCCGGTAGTCCGGGGGAGGTCCGGAGCAGATCCGGCCGCATCACCGCCAAGATCGTTCGCGAAAGAATTGGGACATGGCGCAATCGGGTGCTGGGTGCGGGTTTGCATGTGGTTTAGGCGGGCGTTTAACAGACTGTAGAGATTTACTACTCTCTGTTGTTATTGGATGCTTTCAGTTTCTCCCGGCTGCTCTGGTTGCTCTAAGCGCGTTATCGCTACGCTACTGGCTGTAGGGAAGAGTTGTCAATGTGATTTTCCGGCTCAGGACGTCAAATAGTAACGCTGCGGCTGGAACGTTTGGTAAAGTGGTAACGGCGGATGAAGTAAAGCTCCGCGAATCCACGATATTTCGACAGTTGACCGCTTCGGCGGGTGACGGGCGTGCTCGGTTGTGAGAACATGCGAATCCCGCACGGGTGCCGCACTCCCAATGCCGACGCTACGTGAAGCCCAGATCGATTCGCTTGCGAACCACTTGGTGTCGGGGCTGGTGGCGCGCGGAGCGATCAAGCCCACGCGAGACGTAAAGGAACTCGTCGCCTGTGTGGTCGAGCTTATGTCCGCCAACTTCGAAGAAGAGGCGGGCCTGGAGGATGAAGCTGATCGAATGGCGGAGCAGCAAGTGCGCCTCAATTCGAGCCTCGACGTGACGCGGCTCAGAACGATGATCAAGCAGCGCCTGGCGGACAAGAAGGGCTTCACGCTGTGATGCCGGCGCCGAGCAGCGTTCGATGAAACTCAGCGAGGCGAGAGTGCTTTATCTGGCGCGTGAGTCATTGGCCCGGCTGCGCGACGAAGGGCTCGCAGAGGTTACGAACTTTGCGCTGGCTCTACGCCAGGCGCGCGCGCTGGTTTCCGAATGGTTCGATAAGGGCGACGAAATCGACGCGACGGTGCGGCGCAAGATCCAATCACTCAAGCGCGGCGTGGCGCAAGGCAGTCCCGAGTGGGAAATTCTCTACCGCCGCTATCGCGAGGAGGAGCAGCGCAAGAAGGGTCCCTTGCGATAGTGCGGCAGCCTCGGCCAAGGGGCCTCGGCCTCTGGGCGCAGCAGTCGCTTGTTTTAGTTTCAACGCTATTCGCCCTACCTTCGCCACGTGGGCGCGTCTTATGAGGCGTTCGCTACAATTTGCGGTCATTCACCGAGTTTGATTGGCACTCCGACCGCACGAGTGCTAATTGATATTCGGCCGGTCGTGATTATCTTCGGACTGGCGTTCACGCATTTCGGACAACCCTTATCGAGGCAAGGAGGCCGTTGATCAGACCATGAAGATTCGACCGCTAGGTGATCGCGTTTTGGTCAGGCGCATCAAGGAAGAAGAAAAGACCAAGGGCGGGATCATCATTCCCGACACCGCCAAAGAGAAACCGCAGGAAGGCAAAGTCATCGCCGTCGGTAAGGGCAAGCGCGACGATGGCGGAAAGCTTATCGCGCCCGAGGTGAAGGCAGGTGACAAGATTCTGTTCGGCAAGTACTCGGGCAGCGAGATCAAACTCGACGGCGAGGAGCACTTGATCATGCGCGAGGACGACATACTGGGCATCCTCGACTAAGCGACGGATGCGGTTGCGCCGGCGGGATTCGATGATCGACACAAATTCTGAACCGAGGAGACGAGGATAAAGCCATGCCTGCGAAGATGCTTCGTTTCTCCCAGGAAGCACGGGAGAAGATTTTAAAGGGCGTCAATGTTCTGGCAGACGCCGTAACTGTGACGTTGGGTCCCAAAGGGCGCAACGTCGTACTCGAAAAGAGCTTTGGCGCGCCGACCGTGACCAAGGACGGCGTGACGGTGGCGAAAGAAGTCGAGCTGGAGGACAGGTTCGAAAACATGGGCGCGCAGATGGTCAAGGAAGTCGCCTCCAAGACCTCCGACGTGGCCGGCGACGGCACCACCACGGCGACCGTGCTCGCGCGCGCGATTTACACCGAAGGAATCAAGATGGTCGCGGCGGGGCACGACCCGATGTCACTAAAGCGCGGAATCGAACGCGCAGTCGAGGCGGTGGTCGCGGAGCTCAAGAGCATGTCCAAGCCGACCAAGGACCGCAAAGAGATCGCGCAGGTCGGCACTATCTCGGCCAACAACGACTCTTCGATCGGCGAGATCATCGCCGAGGCGATGGAGAAGGTGGGCAAGGAAGGAGTGATCACGGTCGAGGAGGCCAAGGGCCTTGAGACCACGCTTGAAGTGGTCGAGGGCATGCAGTTCGACCGCGGGTACCTGTCGCCGTACTTCGTCACCGACCCGGAAAGAATGGAAGCGAAAATCGAGGACGCTTACATCCTGATCAACGAGAAGAAGATCTCGTCGATGAAGGATCTGCTGCCGATCCTCGAGACCATCGCGAAGGCCGGCAAGCCGTTCCTGCTGATCGCGGAGGACGTCGAGGGCGAGGCGCTCGCGACGCTGGTGGTGAACAAGATTCGCGGCACGCTGGCGTGCATCGCGGTCAAGGCACCCGGGTTCGGCGACCGCCGCAAGGCCATGCTCGAGGACATCGCGACCCTGACCGGCGGCCGCGTGATAGCCGAGGAACTGGGCATCAAGCTGGAGAGCGTCACCCTGCAGGACCTCGGCCGTGCGAAGCGGCTGGTGGTGGACAAGGACAACACCACCATCATCGATGGCGCGGGCAAGAAGTCTGATATCGAGGGGCGCATCAAGCAGATCCGCGCTCAGATCGAGGAGACCACCTCGGATTACGACCGCGAGAAGCTGCAAGAGCGGCTGGCGAAGCTGGTCGGCGGCGTCGCGGTTGTCAGGGTTGGTGCGGCAACCGAAATCGAGCTTAAGGAGAAGAAGGCGCGCGTCGAGGATGCGCTGCACGCCACTCGTGCGGCGGTCGAAGAGGGCGTCGTGCCGGGCGGCGGCGTGGCGCTGATTCGCGCGCTGAGCACGCTTGAGAATATGCGCGCCGGCGAGGACGAAAAGGTCGGCATCCAGATCATCAGGAAGGCGCTCGAGGAGCCGGCCCGCTGGATCGCGCAGAATGCCGGCTGGGAGGGCTCAGTCGTGGTCGACAAGGTCAAGAACAACAAGGGGCCGTTCGGATTCAATGCGGCCAGCGAGGAGTTCGAGGACCTAATGAAGGCCGGCATCATCGACCCGACTAAGGTCGTGCGCAGCGCGCTGCAGAATGCGGCGTCGGTTGCGAGCCTGCTACTGACGACAGAGTGCATGATCGCCGAGAAGCCCGACGAGAGGCAGGGCGCACCGGGCATGCCCCCGGGCGGCGGCATGATGTAACCACGCGAGCTTGTGCGGTCTCACGCGCTAGCGCGCGGGACGGTTGTAGATTCAAGTGATGCGGCGGGGTCGAAAGGCTCCGCCGCTTCGCATTTTCAGGACGGCTGCCAACATCGCGCGACATATCCGCATCTGAGTTGGCGGCAGACCTCAGGCGACGCGGGTTTCTTCGGGTAGTCGGACTGCGCACGAGCGTCGAGCATCGCACTCCCGAGGTCGCGCAGTTGCTCGCGGATCTCATCGGGCGAAGGCAGCCGCACCTCGATGCGTTTCAGTGCGTCGCGCAGGTACATGAGCTCGGTACGCACCTGTCGATCAGGATTCGCCTCTTGAACCGCGACGGCATACGCACGCAGCTGGATCTCATAGCCCGCGGGATCATCATCGGCGCGCGCGTACTTGTAATCTCGCACGATGAGCGCGCCATCGGATTCAGCGAGGAGGTCGATTTGCCCGCGGATGAAAAGAGTGAAGTCACTGTCGTCGGCAATGCGCAGGAAGAACGGCAGTTCGCGGCCGATGATCGTTTCCGTTGGTGAGGCGCGCTCGCGTTCGTCAGCGTAGCGAGTAAGGTCGCGCGCGATGTCGGCGAGGTTATTGCTATCGACTGCGGCGCCCGCCGCCAGCCGACGCACGAGCTCCTGGATTTCATCAAGCGCGATATGACGGCCGAGCCGGGGCGCGAGAAGCTCGAGTGCCGCGTGGGCGAGCGAACCCGCTTCCAGAGCGGAGCCGCCAGGATCGGATCCCGCGCCGGCGCGGGTGCCTTCGGGCAGCATCAGCACGCGGCGGAACATGTACTGGCGCGGGCAGCGGTCGAAATCGGCCAGAGCGGTCGGGCTGGTGGTGAGTTCGTTATCCGGCGAAGGCGAGAATGCGATGCGACGCTTGGCGAGATCCGCGTACCCTGGCGCGAGCCGCCCGGGCGCCGTGCGTGCTTCTACGACGGACGGCACCGAAGATGCCGTGATGCGAACCAGCATGAGGTGCGAGCCCGCAACCTCGACGGGTTGTTCGGGAGCGGAGGATTCGAGGAATGTGTCGACCCGATCCTTGCCAATGAAATCGCGAACCTGCCTCGACCAGGCGCCGTCGTCGCTTTCGCTGAGGACGAGACGGTCCCGTGCGCGCGTAATCGCGACGTACAGCAGACGGTCCGCTTCCGCATCTTCTTCGTCCTGTTCGGCGGCGCGGTGCTCGTCCAGTAGCGGATTTGGGAGCGGCTGATGGCCGCTGCCGACGGTCTCACAAAGTATCAGTCCGCGATCGCGAGACAACGCGTAGTTGGAGTAGTCGCGGTACGGTCTGCGGCCCATGTCGACGACAATCGTCACCGGAAACTCCAGCCCCTTCGCCTGGTGGATGGTCATCAGCCGCACCACATTCTCGGATTCGCCGAGAATCTGTGCCTGCGCCTCGCGCGGTTCGTCCTGGACCAGCTGACGGAGGGAGGCAACAAACTCGGCGAAGCCAAAGATGCCGTGCAACTCAAACGCGCGGGCGCGCTCCACGAGCTTTCGCACATTCGCGACACGCTGTCGGCCTCGGCTTTGCCCCAGCAGCACGGATTCGAAGCCGGTCAGCTCGAGCGTACGCTCGATGATATCCGCGACCGGAGTGCGCTCCCGCATGGAGCGCAGTGCAGTCAGCGCGCGCTGTGCCCGCGTTGCGTCATCGCGGCCGACCGTCAGCCACTCAAAGGTCTCGGGCTTGTCGTTGAATAACCCAGCGAGCGTGCGTGGACCGGGGCGGCCTTCCCGCCGCGCCTGATCGAGGTGAAATGCGATTTCGAGCAGACCCTGGTCCGAGAGCCCGAAGAGCGGGGAGCGAAGCGCCGCGGCGCGTGCGATCTCATCGCCTGGATCGTTGACTGCGCCAAGCAACGAAGCGAGATCGATGATTTCGCGGCAGCCGAAGAAACCCCGGCCATGCACGGTGTAGTAGTCGATACCCGCATCATCGAGAGCGCGCTCATAAGTAGCGACGTCCGTGAAGGCGCGGAACAGAATTGCGATGTCGGACCAGCGAACCTCGCAAAGGTCTTTGAGCTTGCGGTCGAACACTTGAACGCCGTTCGAGACCATCGTGCGCAGACGCTGAGCGAGAAAGCGCGCTTCGATTTGACGTCGAGCAAGCGCGTCATCGCCGGCGCCTGTCGGCATGAGGCACACCTCCACTGCCGTGTGCCGATGGTCGCTGCGCGACTCGTGCGCGCGAAGCCGGTGTTCGTCGGCGAACTCAACTCGGTACTCGGCCGCAGGCTTCGCGCCGGGGCGCATCAGGTGCCCCGCGAGCGCGTTGACGAAATTCAAAATCGCAGGAGTCGATCGACGGCTCACCGATAGCGGTAGTTCGCCGGGTACGGGAGTGAGCGGGGCGCGGAATACTCGGACGTCGGCGCCGCGGAAACGGTAGATGGACTGCTTTTCGTCGCCGACGACAAATAGCGCGGGCGTGGGCAGGCCGTCGCGCGGTTTGGTCAGCGCCACGACGACGGCGTGCTGGACCGGGTCGGTGTCCTGGTACTCATCGACGAGCAGCGCGCCGATGGAGTTGCGATATCGCGCGAGCACCTGGGGACTTTGCGCGAGGGTGTCGCGAGTGACGATTAGCAGATCGTCAAAGGTGACGACGCCTTGCGCGCGCTTGCGTGTTCTGACTTCGACGACGATTCGCGCGATGAGATTCGCCGCATCGCGGATACGAGGCACTGCGCGGCGGGCTCCATAGGCCTGTTCGAGGAGGTCGATGAGACCGGGTGCATCTGTCCGCCTTTTGCGGCGTCGAATCGCGAGCACCGGTTCCTTCTGGCGCGACGCCGCGTTCGGCAGTAGCTGCTCGAGTTCGTCGAGTGCATCAAAATCATCCGAATCGCTGCGTTCGTCGATTTGGTCGATGGCTTTGCGCAGCGCGCGCCAGCGAGCGCGAAGTTCATCGACCGCTGTCTGCGCCGCCGCCGTCAAATCGTTGCGCGCTGCGAGTTCATCGACCTGCGTACAGAGCGCGCGAGCGCACGCTGCAATGTCGAAGCGCTTGCCGACATCGGCCCCGGTGCGGGCGGCAGATTCGATCAGCCATTCGGGCGGACGCCCCAATCGATCGAAATCGCGCACCAGATCCATGACAATTTCAATTGCGCCCTTGCCGCGGCCGGCGCCACGCAGCGTGCAAGACGCGACCAGGTGGCGGGCGGCCGAATCGCCGCGCCGAACCGCAGCGACGAGGAATTCCTCGCAGGTCTCCTCCAGGAATGTGTGGCTGTCGAACTCATCGAGAACGTCGAAGCCTGGATCAAGGCGTGCCTCAAGGGGATTCTCGCGCAGGATTCGCGAGCAAAAGCCGTGAATTGTTGAGATGCGCGCTAGCGGAAGCAGGCGCCGCGCGCGCGAGAGCCGCTCACGGAGCGCATCGTCACGCGCGCCTCGTATTCGAGTCTCGAGGACCTGCGCGATACGCATGCGCATGTCGTAGGTCGCTTTTTCCGTGAACGTGATCGCGGCGATTTGCTCGGGCGAGAGCGGCTCCGCGCCCGCAATGTCGCCGGCGAGCAGTGCGATGAATCGATGCGCCAGGACTTCGGTCTTGCCGGAGCCCGCGCCCGCGCGCACGCGAACGTTGCCTGGCGCTAGCACCACGGCCTGCTGTTGCGGCGTCAGCTCAATTTGCTCGGTGCTCATCGGGTCATTCGCGCGCGGTTCGCTTCTCGTACCGGCACACCGTGCGGAACGGGCAGTAGTTGCTGCACTCGTACGGGTCGACGTCGAAGCGCCCGTCGAGCGCCTCGACAACGAGATCGATGATGCGGGTTGGAACCGGCGCTCCCACTCCTTCGATCAGCGCGCGTGGAACCGTAAAGATCGCGCTTTTTTCACGCGACTTGAGGACCAGGTAGCCGGATTCGATCGTGGCGTCGCGTGCAAGCTCGGATGCCCGCGGATCCATGACGCCAAGCAAATAGACGGGTAACTGGAAGCGTGTGACGCCGAATTCGCCGCGGGCGGTGTTGGCGGCCTTGCGCCAGGTGTCGAGCGCGCGTGAAGTCTTGTAATCGATCACGCGAATGCGATCGATGACTCCGCCCTCGTTGCGGTAGACTTCGAGACGGTCATAGCGGCCGCGGACGGTGACGTCGACGCGCACATCGGCGGCTGCGGCGCGGTGGTCGCGCACCACAGCCGAGACCTCGCCCTCGGTCGTTAGCTCGCGCCCTTCATGGTCCGCGGCATGGCCGACCTCCCAGAGCACGAGTTCGCGCACCAGGAGGCGGACGTTTGACCACTTGATGTCAAAGAAAGCGGCGTCACGCGCCTTGGTCTTTTCGAGGTCGTAACGGGATTCGAGAAATCGGTCGGCGCGCTCCAGTGCAGTGTGTCGATTGGAAAAATCGAGGCCCGCCAACAGCAGATCAGCGAGCAGTGAGTGGGCCAGGGTGCCTTCTTCCAGCGCGCTGGGCTCGTAGTCCAACTCCTCGTCCTCGGTGAGGCGCAAGATGCGCGCGGCAAAGAACTTGAAGCCGCACACCGCGAGTTCATCGAGAAATCCGGCCCGCCAATGGCGCGGAGCGGCGGAATTGCCTAGCAACAGTTGGCGCAATCGCCAATCGCCAGCGACGCGGCCGTCGAAGTATCCGGCGAGGCCCGCCTTGACCGGATCGCAGGTAATTTCTCTTCGCTCCTCGCGGCTGGGCAAAGCGAAATAGCCCGCGCGGGCGCGCTCTGCGTCGATGCGGCGCGCTATCGAGGCGAGTTCGTCTGGGGCGGCGACGCTCTTCGCCAGTGCGGACGCGAGCGCCTCCGACTCGACGGCATGAGCCAGGAATTCCTGCACCGTGAAACACTCATCGATACTCGGATTCAGTTCCTCGGGGGCGAGCTTGAGCAGTGTTTTTTCGGCCAAGGCGTTCTCATCGCCGCCAACAACTGCAATAACCTGGTCAACGAACGGCGAGCGGGCGAGCGGAGCGCCGGCTGCATCGGCGGTCGAGTACGTGAGCACCAGTTCGCGCGCCGGCATCGAGACCGCCAGGAAGAACAGGAACGCGTCGATGCGGTTGTATTCGTAGCGGGTGCGGAGGATACGGCCGAGGATCGGTGGAGCGTGGGGGCTCAGCCGCTTGCGAAGCGGAGCTGCGAGCGCGCGGTTCAGCTTGAGCTTCAACGCATCCGCGATGACGGGGTCTTCGTTGTGGTAGTGAGGGAAGACTTCGTCGTTCAGGCCGACGACGAATACGAGATCGAAATCCAGGCCGCGCGCATCGTCGACCGAGAGCGCCTGTACCGCTCGAGCAGGCTCGGCGGGATAGTCGTCGCGTGGCGCCTCGGTAAGCGCCAGTTCGACAACGTCGGCAAACTCATCGGAACTTACAGTTCGACCGGGCGAGACCAGGCCGGCGTCGCGTGAGAGCGCATCGAGAACGGAGTTAAGCGCGGCGATGTGGCGCAAGGTCTCGTCGTCGCCATCGACGCCGGTGGCCTCAGCGAAGCCGAGCCGCGCGAGGGTGGAGCGCAAGCGATCGACCTGCGCCGCAACAGTCGCAGGCTCGGCGAGCGGGCGGAGCAGTGCAAACATGCTCGAGAACGCCGCGCGCGAACGCTCGGCGCGCTCGAGCGAATTCTTCAACCCGGCGCACCGGTCCGAGTCGGGTGCAAGCGCAGCGAGATCGTCCACGAGGCGTGCACACAACGATTCTATGCACTCGTCGAGCGGCTTGGTTGATTCGTCAATAAAGCCGGCGCCAGCGACAACCGAACGAAACCGGCGGGCGTTGTGCGAGATGAAGCCGGAGTCAAGCAGACGGATGAGCGCGTCGCGGCGAAATCCGCCGAGCGGCATGCGCAGCAGGGCGAGCACGAAGCGCCCGACAGGTGAGCGCGCGAGCGACGGGCGATTCGCGAGATTGAGCGGGACGCGGTAGCGGCGCATCACGGCGCGGAGCTCGTCGCCGAACGGCGCCATGTCGCGCGCGACTATCGCGATGCGGTCGGGCGCGATTCTGTCACCGTCGGCCCGCTCGAGGACGCCGCGGATGAAACGTGCGACCTGCTCAAATTCGCGCGTTCGCGTGGGCGCTTCGATGATTCGCACGGTCGAGTCGTATGGCGGCGGCGTTGGTAGGTTCGGCGCGAAAATGTGCTCCAGGATGAAGTTGAGACGGCCGTCGCGTCCGCCCCGCCGCACGAAGGCGGGCAGGGTCTGGTCCGCAATCGATTCATCCTCGACGAAGCGATTCCAGGTGAGGCCCGGGAAGGTCGCGTCGTTTGCATCGTGCGGTGCAGCCTGAATTGTGATGGTCGCATCACCGAGGAGCCGGATCAGCGATGCGATGAGCATGTATTGGAGGAGACTGAGGTCGTAGATTTCGGCAACGTGCAGACGTGTCACGCCGTCGAGCAGGCGAGGGCGGGAGTCGGCGCGCTCGGCGCGGTGAAGGTCATTGACCACTGCAAGTTCGCGATCGTGACCGTCCGCGAGCGTGCGATCGGCGAGCAATTGTTCGTACGCTTCGAAAACGCGACCTACCCATGTGATTCGGTCGATCTCGTGGGCCGCGAATCCATTGCGGGCTGAGTCATCGCAAGCGCGGAACAGATCCTTTGGTTCGATGGCGGCGCTCTTGAGTTGACGAATCGTACCGACCAGGCTCTCGACCAGCCCCGGACTCGATTCGAGGCCCGCTTGCTCGTCAAGGCGCTGATCGCGCATGACCGTGTCAAGCGCAAGTCGCTCGCCGCTTAGCGAGAGGGCGGCCCGGCGATCATCCAAATCTCTCCACAGCCGTTCGACCAATTCCTTGATGGTCATCGTGCTGTGGCCGAGCAGGACGCGTGAGCGGCTCTCGTCCTTGAGCACCCTCAGGACCTTGCGAGCGCTTGGGTAGATGGCGAGGGTTTCAGCCACGGTGCCGCCGACTGACCCTTGATAAGCGATGGTCAATGAATGTCGCGAAGACTCGCATCGGGTGTCTCGTAATGTGACGCCTTGTGACTTGGCTGAAACAAAACTGGCATCCGTATGAAACTTTGAACACCGAATTCGGGTGCACACCTAAGCAATTTGTGGCTCAAGTTAGCTGGCCTACCCTTTGCTTTGGAAAAATGTCGAAGCGGGCGGTGCAGAGCGTATCGAGGCATGCAGTGTGACGCTCGCGCCAACAGCGCAGGAGTCGATTTCATGGCAATCCGAGTACTGATCGCGGACAGTTCCTGTTTGGAGCGCGACATCATCCGTCACCACTTGGAGTGCGCGGGATGCGAGGTGGTTGCCGAGTCCGAGACGGCCGAACAGGCTGCGCATCTCATTCGCACCGTGCATCCGGACGTTGTGACGCTAGATACCGAGCTTGGCAACGACGGTGACGCGCTTGAGCTATTCCGGATGATTCGACAGGAGTCCCCCGCCACGACCGTCATTATGGTCGAACCCAATGGCGTGAGCGAGGATCATTCCCGGTTCGTCGGCGCGGGCGCGCTCGATTGCGTGGTCGATCCGTTCGTCGGGCAGAGCTTCGAGCAGATGCATCGTCGGCTCGCGGAACTCTACCCGGAACTGCGCCGCACGGCAGTCGGGCGAGCAGCAGCGCGTTGTGCGCCGCGCCCGGGTATTTCCCTGTCGCAGTAGTTCGCTCAGCGTTTGACGGCGATGCGATCCACGACGACGCCTTCGCCAGGGACGCATTGCACGTACGCAACCCAGCCCGAGTTTTCGCTCGAGTAGAACGGCGCGGGAGTGCCGCAGTAGATCGCGCGCGTCGAACCCTGCGAGACGTCGCCGAACACGTGGACGTGGCCGAGCGCGAGGTAGTCGTAGCCGGTGGCGGCGATCTCAAGGGGCCGAATCGGGGATGAGCGTTCGAACTCGCCGTCATCCATCACGAAGCCGTGCGCCAATGCAATGTTCCACAAACCCGGTTCGGCGGCCGGCAGGCCGGAAAGCGGACGGTAGTCGGGTGAATGCTCCACGAGCGCTCGTCCCCACACGCGCGCGGCCAGGTCGGGAAAATTGAGAGAGCGGCCCTCAGGCTCGAGGATCAGATGAAGGTTCTCAGGCAACGACGACGGCGCGAGTCCGGCATATATGGAACGTTCGTCATGCGCGTCGTGGTTGCCCGGAATCATCACGACCGGCATGCGCGCACTGCCGATGGTCGAAAGCGCGAACGCGAGTCCCTCGCCGCTGACGCGGCTCGAGTCGAAAAGGTCGCCGACGATTAGCAGCAGGTCGGCGTCGCGCTGATTGGCGAGGTCGATCACGTCAGCGAACGCCTCGCGAATCTTGGAGCGCAACTCGTCGCCGCGTGGGCCCGAGCCAAAGGTATCGCTCTCCAAATGGACGTCGGAAGTGTGGACCAGGCGAAGCGGACGATGAGGATGCTGTGGCAAGTTGGTCTCCCAGTGGCGCCCCGCATCGTCGCGGGAGCACACCTGATTCCAGTCGCTATGTCGATACTATAGAGTTCCTGTTTACTATTCTATTCCGCACGTTTCCACGGCGACTTAATGCCGGGGCAACGCGACGTTCGAGGAGTTTCACGCTTGATTGTCGTCATGAAGGCCGGCGCTTCGGAGAGTGACATCCAGGCGATAATTCGGATGGTCGAGGAACTCGACTACCGCGCCCACGTGATTCGCGGCGTCGAACGCACGGTTGTCGCTTGCGTCGGCGACGAGCGCGGCGAGCACCAGCTGACTCATCTCGAATCGGTTTCAGGCGTCGAACGCGTGATGCCGGTGCTCAGGCCGTTCAAGCTCGCGAGCCGGCAGGTGCGTCCCGAGGGGTCGATCATCAATGTGAATGGCGTCGAGATCGGCGGCAAACGAATCGCCGTCATTGCGGGCCCCTGCGCGGTCGAAAGTGCGGAGCAGGTCGAGGCGGCGGCTGACGCGGTCAAGGCCGGCGGTGCGCATCTGTTGCGCGGCGGCGCGTTCAAACCTCGCACATCGCCGTACGCATTCCAGGGTATGGAGGGCGAGGGCCTCAAGCTCCTGGAGCATGCGGGCAAGCGAGTCGGGCTGCCGGTCGTGACCGAAATCATGGATCCGCACGACATCGAGCTGGTCGCCGCTCATGCCGACATGCTGCAGGTCGGCGCGCGCAACGCGCAGAACTTCTCGCTGCTACGCAGGCTCGGCAAGGTGAAAAAGCCGATCTTGCTCAAGCGCGGCATGTCCACGCGGCTCGAGGAGTTCCTGATGGCCGCGGAGTACATCATTTCCGAGGGCAACCCCGATGTGGTGCTGTGCGAGCGCGGGATCCGGACGTTCGAGACCGCGACGCGCAACACGCTCGACCTGAATGCGGTCCCGCTGCTGAAGGAATGGACGCATTTGCCGGTCGTGGTCGATCCGAGCCACGGCACCGGCATCTGGTCGTTGGTCACGCCGATGGCGCTGGCGGCGGTCGCGGCGGGCGCGGACGGCTTGCTCATCGAGGTGCATCCGCATCCAGAGTTGGCGCGCTCCGACGGTCCGCAGCAGCTAAAGCCGGACCGCTTCGCGGCACTGATGAAGGCGCTGCGACCGGTTGCGGAAGCGCTGGGGCGCACGCTCTAGCAGGGTGTTGAGAAACTCAGAACATGGCGCGGCGGATGCGCAGGTGTGCTCAACACCCTGCGGGAAAGACTTGTCCTGAGCCAGCGGCGAAGGATCGGGCTTCTTACCTAATCTTCTCCCCCATTTGGGGGAGAGGAGAGAGAGGGAGCAGGTTGTTGAAAAAGCTATTTTCAACAGCCTGCTAGAATTCGTAACGGTGATCTGAAGCGAGGTCGCGCAGTCTCGCAATCGAGCTTTCCCGCGCGCTGTCTGGTAAGCTCGGCCATCACACGTGAGCGCGAGGCGAACCAAGCCCCCGAGGCTAAGACCGGGTGACACCGTCGGCGTGGTGGCACCGGCCGCGGCAGTCGAACGCGAGCATCTGGAGCGCGGTGTCAACGCGCTGTCGCAGCTCGGTTTTCGCGTCAAGGTATCAGAGCGGGTGCTCGGCCGCGCCGGAATCCTCGCTGGAGCGGACCGCGAGCGTGCCGCCGAGCTGCAGTCCTACTTTGCGGACCCGGAAGTACGCGCAATTATCGCGGCGCGCGGCGGATACGGCACTGGACGCGTTCTGCCGCTCCTCGACTTCGCCGCAATCGCCCGCACGCCCAAGCCGTTCGTTGGATTCTCGGATCTGACATTCTTGCTGATGGCTTTGGTCGAACGCGCGAACCTGGTCGCATTTCACGGCCCGACGGTGGCGGTCGATCTGTCGCGAGGGCTAACAGCGCGCGCGCGCCAACACCTAATCGGCCTGCTCGGCGGCGAAATGGAAAACGTCGAGTTCGAGGCGAAGGAAGTGGTGCATCCAGGCTCCGCCGAGGGCGAAGTGATAGGCGGGTGTCTGTCGGTGCTGGCCGCGATGCTCGCGACACCGTACGCTCCGGATTTTCGCGGCAAGATATTGTTTCTCGAGGACACCGGCGAGAAGGCGTACCGGGTCGATCGGATGCTGGTGCACCTCAAACAGGCGGGCGTGCTCGCGAGCGTCGCGGGAATCGCATTCGGGGCGATTCGGCCGGTGGACGGCAACGAGCAGGAGGCACGGTTGATCGCGGAATTCATCGCAGAGGAAACCGCAGGGCTGGGCGTCCCGGTGCTTTACGGCATCGAAGCCGGACACGGGACGGAGAATTTGGCGCTGCCGCTGGGAATTCGCGCGCGTATCGACACAAAGAGCGGCCGGCTGACCTATCTTGAGCCCGCGGTCAGCTAGCGGGCTGTTGAAGAAGGCATCTTCAACATCCTGCTCACTCTCTCGCGTCTCCCCCGGAGGGGGAGAAGATTAGGAAGGCAGCCAGTGTTCACGCAGGGTGTTAAGCGCAGGGTCGATGAAATCTTCGAACTCACGGCTTATCTCAACACCCTGCTAGGCGGCGCGCTCGCGGAGTCAGTTTAGGTGGGATGGCGCGAAGTCGAGCAGGCGTTTGACGACGCGGTCGCGCGCGGCGTGATTCCCGGTGCGACGGTGGTCGTGCGCCGGGGCCGGGACATCGAGTTCGAAGGCGCGTTCGGCTTCCGTTCGCTGGCGCCGGAGCGTTCGCCGATGCATCTCGGGACGGTCTTCGATCTGTCGTCGTTGACCAAGGCGCTCGCCACGACTATCGCGGTGATGATGCTCACGCGCGACGGGCGGCTGCGGCTCGACGATCGAGTTACGCGCTGCTTTCACAATTTCGGAGTGCACAACAAGACCGCCGTGACGTTCCGCCATTTGCTCGCGCACTGCTCGGGCCTCGCCGCGTGGCGGCCGTTCTACCAGCGAGTCGCGCAGGTAGAGAAGAGCGGGCGGGTCAACTTCATGTCGAGTAACGGCGCCAAGCAGTTCGTGTTTGACGAGATTCACCGCGAGAAGCCCGAGGCGCCGCCCGGCACCAAGGCGATTTACTCCGATCTAAATTTCATTCTGCTTGGCGAGACGATCGAACAGGTTTCCGGGTTTTCATTGAACCGATTTTGCCGCGACAAGATATTCCGGCCGCTCGCTCTCCGCTCGACGGACTTTATCGATATATCGCACACGCGATCTCGCCACCTGGAACCAGTCGCCGATATGTTTGCGCCGACCGAAATCTGCGCCTGGCGACAGCGCCTGCTGATCGGCGAAGTTGACGACGAGAACGCATTCGCAATGGGCGGAGTCGCGGGCCATGCCGGTCTGTTCGCGCCGGTGCGCGAGGTAGATTTGATCGCGCGCGAATTGCTGCTTTGCCACGCCGGCAAGTCGGAATTGGTTCCTCAGCGGATTGTCAGTGACTTTTGGACGCGCGATCACGCGGTGCCGGGATCGACCTGGGCGCTCGGATGGGACACGCCGTCGGCTGAGAACTCCAGCGCCGGTCGGTATTTCTCGCCGAATGCCGTCGGCCACTTGGGGTTTACCGGCACGTCGATTTGGATCGAACCGGAGAAACAGATTGCAGTGTCGCTGCTCACGAATCGGATTCATCCTCGGCGCGACAACCAGGCGATTCGCGAGTTTCGGCCGCGCATTCACGACCTCATCATGGAAGCGCTTGCCGGTGGCTAACGAAGACAGCGCGGCGCGGCTCGCGCGAATTCCAGCGTCAGTTCGTCATGTCCACCTGCTCGGCGTGGGCGGCACCGCGATGGCGGCGCTGGCCGGGATGCTCGCCGAGCGCGGCTATCGCGTGACCGGTTCCGACGCGCAGCTCTACGAGCCGACCGCTTCGCTGCTCAAGACGCTGCGCGTGGAAGTGCGAAGCGGTTTCGCGGCCGACAATCTGACGCCAGCGCCCGATCTGGTGATCGTGGGCAACGTGATCACGCGGAACAATCCCGAGGCGCTGGAATTGATCGCGAGCGCGATTCCGTATGTGTCGATGCCCGAGGCGTTGTGGCGATTCTTCCTGAGCGACAAGCGCGTGCTGATGGTCGCCGGGACGCATGGCAAGACGACCTCAACCGCATTGATGGCGCACGTGCTCAATTCGGCGGGCCGTGACCCGTCGATGCTGGTGGGCGGAGTCGCGCGCGATTTCGACAAGAACTACCGGCTCGGTCGCGGCGAGGATTTCGTCATCGAGGGCGACGAGTACGACACCGCATTTTTCGACAAGGGGCCGAAGTTTCTCCACTATCGCGCGCGCGGAGCGATCGTAACGGCGGTCGAGTTCGATCACGCGGACATCTATCGCGATCTCGAACACGTGAAATCGAGCTTTCGCGCGCTCGCCGGGCAGATGGATGAAGGAGGCGTGCTCGCCGTCTGCGCAGATTCTCCCGCCGCAGTTGAAGTGACGGCGGCGACGCGGGCGCGTCGAGTAACCTTCGGACTCGGTGCAGGCGAGATGCGCGCAGTAGATATCAAGATCGATGTGGACGGAGCTCGTTTCCGCGTCGAATGCGCGGGGAAGCGCGCGCGACCAGAGTTTCACCTCGCGATCGGCGGCAGAATGAACGTCGCGAATGCGCTAGGCGTCTACGCGTTGCTCAGAGAGTTCGGCGTCGACGACGACGAAATTGCGCGGGGATTCGCGACGTTCAAGGGAGTCGCGCGCAGGCAGGAAGTGATAGGCGAGGCAGCGGGTGTCGTGGTGATCGACGACTTCGCGCACCATCCCACGGCCGTTCGCGCGACATTGGACGCCGTCGCGGAGCGCTACCTGGGGCGCAGGATTCTGGCGGCGTTCGAGCCGCGGTCGAACACGTCGAGGCGCAATGTGTTTCAGCGTGAGTTCGCGCGGGCGTTTGATCGCGCGGCGCGAGTCTATCTGGCGCCCGTGTACTTCAAAGACAACGATCGGATTCCGGATGGCGAGCGGCTGGATGTCGAGGCGCTCGCGCGCGCGATCACAGCGCGCGGACCAGCCGCGGTCGCGTGCGCTTCGAACGAAACGATCGTCGAGAAGATCGTCAGGGATGCTCGCACCGGCGACGTGGTCGTGATCATGTCGAACGGCCCATTCGGCGATGTGAAGAGCAACGTGCTGGCACAGCTGCGCGCGCGCGCCGTGTGACGAAGTATTGCGTCGATCCTTCTCGCCAGAGATGCGCTCAGGATGACTACTGATGGAGTCGGAAATCGAGTGGACGGTAGTTAATAGCCTTGTGTCGGGTCGACCAGATTCAGCAGCGGCTGGCCGGCGCGGAAGCGGCGCAGGTTATCGGCAAAAAGCTCGCACGCCTTGTCCATGTAGCTCTTGCATGCGCCCGACATGTGGGGAGTGAGGATCACGCTCTCGAGGTCCCACAGCGGACTTTCGGCGGGCAGCGGCTCCTGCTCGAAGACGTCGAGGCCCGCGCCGCCGATTTTCTTCGCGCGCAACGCGTCGATGAGCGCGCGTTCGTCGATGACTTCGCCGCGCCCGATGTTCACGATGTAGGCGCCGGGTTTCATCGCCGCGATTTCGCGCGCGCCGATAAACTTGCGCGTGTGCTGCGTCGCCGGAAGCGTGATGGTCAGATAATCGCTCTCGGAAACGGCCTCGATGCGTTCCTCGGGGCCGTACCACTTTGCGGGAATCACTCCTTCGGGATCGCCCAGACCCGGAGGCCACCAGCCCGGGTCGGCGTGCATGGCGGGGTCGCGCTTGAGCGCAATCACGGTCATGCCGAAGGCAGCGGCGAGTCGCGCCGTCTCGCGCCCGATGGAGCCGTAACCGATGACGCCGAGGGTCTTTCCGCGCAGCTCGTCCACGGTGCCCATGAACTCCCAGTTGCGCATCCATTCGCGCCGCATCTGTGCGCGCATCGTAACGTGCAGGTTGTGCGCATATGCAAGCATCGAGGCCAGGGTGTACTCGGCGATCGGCGTTGCGTGGATGCCGCTCGCGGTCGTGACCGCCAGCGCGCCCGACGAGATGAGGTGCTTCGGTGTGTGATCGGCGCCCGCGCTCAACAGCTGAATCCACTTGAGGCCGGGGGTGCGCGTGGCGACGTCGTCAGGCATGCGGAAGGTCAGCAGCGCGTCGCAGCCGGTCGTGAGCAGTTCTGCAATCTCATCGACGCCACGGCAGGCGCGATGGCTGAGTTCGGCGCCGCCCGAGGCTTGGGCCAGCAGCTTTTCCTGCGCGGGAGTGAGGGCGAGCGTGGAGATGATGCGCATCGTCGAGTGACACGACTCTTGCACGCGCAGCGTTTTGCCATCAAGCGGAAACAACCCGCCTTGTGCGTATCGAAGTGCAGACCTATCATCCACTGAGTCCGGCGGTCACGATGACGGGGACGATGTGGTGAATTTCAAACGGCTCGCGCTTATCGTCGCCCTCGCCGCTCTGGCACTCGGCGGACTGGCGCGTGCGCAAATCGCGCAGGACGAGCCGGCTCCGGCGCCACGCCTTCAAAAGCAGCCGGGAGATGAGCCGGCGGAGCCGGGCATTGCCGGCCAAGGCGGCGACGAGAAATCCCTCGAAATTTCGCCGCAGCCGGGCGCAGCGCCGATGCAACCCGGCATCAGCGAGATTCCGTCTGAGCGGAAGTTCGCGCCCTCCGAAGAGAGCGCGCGTCTTTCGCCGAGGTTTGTGCCCGGGCGAACTGGCGAGGGCATCGGGCAGGCGTGCCTGGGGGTTTCGCTCAAACCTGCAACGCGGTGTCTGCTCGGCGCGGAAGAGCATGGGATGGAGGTGACCGATTTCGAGGTGAATGGTCCGGCGGCGCAGGCGGGTTTTAAGGTGCGCAACGGCGCTGGTCTTGGGACGGCGATCGCGGGAGCGGCAGTGCTTGGTCCCCTCGCTCCGTTGGCCGCGCCGCTGTTCCAGCAAGCCGAGCACAATGCATCTGGCGACTTGCTCGTCGCGGTCGACGATGTGCGCGTCCGTAGTGACAAGCAGCTGCGCCACGAGCTTGACAAGCTCCAGCCGGGAGACCTCGCTTACGTGACGGTGATACGCCCGCTTCCGGGCGGCCAGCACGCTCAGAAAAGGATCCAGATCAAGGTCGGTGAGATACGGCAGGGAAAATGCGCCAAAGCTCCAGCCAGCGAGTCAGCCGCTGCGCCGCCGCCCCCGAGCCGGCCCGGCGCGGAGAGCTTCACGGACTGACGCACTGCCGACTTCCTGGTCACTCCATCTTCCGAACATAGCTCCGTCGCTCAGATTTCCGCGCGATCTCGCAACGTGCGGACGCGACAGATAGAGCGGGCATCACAAAAGCAGCTTTGCTATCATCAGTGCGATGGCCGCCCGCGTGCTTTGTGAGCACTGCGGGAAGGCCGCTTTGCGTATTCCAATAGGCGAAGATGGAACGAACACTCAAGGAAGCCGCCGATGAATTGAAGGCGCGCCTCGACGCGCGAAGCGAGCGGCGCCTGCCGGTGCTGGGGCTTCGCGGCGCGGCGGGAGCGTTGATGCTTCGCGAGGCGGCGCTTCGGCTCGACCGTCCCATCGTCGCAGTGACCTCGTTGGCGAAGGAAGCCGAGGCGCTCGCGACCGAGCTTGCGTTCTTCCTTGACGAGTCGCTCGACCACGACGGTGCGTCGCGACGCGTGCATCTGCATCGCGCATGGGAGTTGAAACCGTTCGCGCACCTCTCGCCGCCTGCCGACGTTCAAGCGGCGGGGCTCGAGGCGATGTTCGCATTGCTCCGCCAGCCGGCGCCGGTGGTGGTCGCGTCGGTGGAATCGCTGATGATGCGCACGATGCCGCGCGCACTGTTCGAAGGCTCCGTAGTACGAATCGCGAAGGGCGAGCGGCTCGATCGCGACGTGCTGATCGACGAACTCAGCTCGATGGGCTATCAGCGGGTGCCGCACACCGAGGAGCCGGGCGAC
The DNA here is from genome assembly GCA_964429575.1 of uncultured Binatia bacterium (SeqCode). Classification (GTDB taxonomy): domain Bacteria; phylum Desulfobacterota; class Binatia; order Binatales; family Binataceae; genus CAYSCX01. The sequence continues at coordinate 203,245 of CAYSCX010000001.1, forward strand.
TTCAGCGTTCGCGGTGGAATCTTCGACGTGTTCTCGCCGCTGTACCGCGAGCCGCTGCGAATCGAGCTGGAGGACGACGTCGTCACCTCGGTCCGTCAATTCGAGGCATCAACGCAGCGCTCCGCCGCGGAGATTGCGGAAGCGACGATCATTCGTACGCGACTCGTCTCGCCCGCCGAGCTGCGAGGCAAACGCGTACATGACGCGGTTGCGATCCGTTGCGCGGAAATCGGGATGGTGCGCAAGGAGGCGGCGGAACTTGCGGAGTCGCTCGCGACGGGGCTCCTATTTCCCGGCGCCGAGCTGCTGCTGCCGTATGCGTACGGCTCGGCGCTCGGATCGGCATTCGACTACGTGCCAGAGAACGCCGTCCTGTGGGTGGTGGATCCGGGCAGAATCGGTGCCGAAGCGGACCGGTTCGCCGCGACGGTCGCGCAGGCCGCAGAAGCGGCTCAGCAGAAGCCGTCATTCTACCCGCCTGCGCAGTCGCTCTATCTTGCGCCCGACGAACTCGAACGCGCGTTCGCGCCGTTTGCGGCCGTCGAGGTCGGTTCATTGGTGACTGCGATGGCGCCTCGCGAGGGCTGGGCCCCGCCGATCGAAATTCGCTCGCAACCGGCGCCCAAGCTCGGCTCGACTGATCTTGCCGGTCCGAGAAATCCGGTCAGCTTCGAGCCGCTGGCGACGCAGCTCAAAGAAGTGCGGCGCTCGCAGGGGCGCGCGCTGCTCGTGGTCGAGGGCGCCAATCAGGTTGCGCGCCTGCGGCGCCATCTCGAGGCGTTCGATATCGAGGTGAACACGAGCTGTCCGGGGTTCGCAGCAATGCTCGATTGGCCCGAACATCGCCCGGTGATTCTCGAGGGCGAGCTTTCCGCAGGTGCGATGCTCCCGCAGGACGGGCTCTTTGTGTGGAGCGAGGAGGAGCTGTTTGGCGAGCCGCGCGCACGCCGCCGCTCGAAACCGCGCCCTCGCGGCGCGATGGTCGCGCTGGAGGAGCTTCGGCCAGATGACTTCATCGTGCACATCGACCATGGCATCGGCCGCTATCGCGGACTCAAGCATCTCAAGGTTGCCGACGTGGAGGGCGACTTTCTGAATCTCGAATATGCCGACACCGACACGATGTACGTGCCGGTCGAACGCATCAACTTGGTCCAGCGTTACATTGGCGGCGGCGACGGCGGGGAACCGAAGCTCGATAAACTTGGGAGCGGGTCGTGGGAGCGCGTCAAACGGCGCACGCGCAAGGCCGTCATGTTGATGGCGGCGGAGCTGCTCGAAATCTACGCGGCGCGCGAGGTCATGGAGGGCCACGCCTTTGCGCATCCGGGCGCCGACTACGAGGATTTCGCGGCGCGCTTCGAGTTCGAGGAGACGCCCGACCAGGCCGCCGCGATCGACGAGGTCATCCGCGACATGGCGCGCGTCAAACCGATGGACCGCCTGATTTGCGGCGACGCGGGTTTCGGCAAGACTGAGGTGGCGCTGCGCGCCGCGTTCGTCGCAGTGATGGATGGCCGCCAGGCCGCGTTGCTGGTGCCGACCACGGTTCTCGCCGAGCAGCACTGGAACACGTTCAGCGCGCGCTTCAAGGATTTCCCGGTCCGCGTAGAAATGATCTCGCGGTTTCGCTCGCCGAAGGAGAACCGCGCGATCATCGAAGATCTCGGCCGCGGCAAGGTGGACATCGTCATCGGCACGCACCGTCTGCTCTCTAGCGACGTGCATTTCCCGCGGCTGGGCTTGCTCATCATCGACGAGGAGCATCGTTTCGGCGTCGCGGACAAAGAGAAAGTCAAGAAGCTGCGCAAGCTGGTCGATGTGCTGACGCTTACCGCGACGCCGATTCCGCGCACCTTGCACATGGCGATGCTTGGCATCCGCGACCTTTCCGTGATTCAGACTCCACCGCCCGACCGGCAGATGATCCGCACGTTCGTCACGCATTTCGATGACGCGGTGATTCGCGACTCGATCGTGCGCGAGCTGAGCCGCGGCGGCCAGGTGTTCTTCGTGCACAATCGCGTCGAGAACATCGAGTACATGGCCCGCCACCTTCGCGCGCTGATCCCCGAGGCGCGCCTCGGCGTCGCGCACGGCCAGATGAATGAGCGGCAGCTCGAAGACGTCATGCGCGCGTTCATCGAGAATCGCATCAACGTGCTGGTTTGCTCCGCGATCATCGAGTCGGGCCTCGACATTCCCAACGCCAACACGATGATCATCAATCGCGCCGATCACTTCGGCCTCGCGCAGCTCTACCAACTGCGCGGGCGGGTGGGGCGGTCGCGCCAGAAAGCGTATGCGTATCTTGTCATTCCGGGTGAGCACATCATCACGCGCGACGCGAAGCGGCGCATTGAGGCGCTGCGCGAGCTGGTCGAGTCCGAATCGGGCGGCGGGTTCAAACTCGCGATGGCCGATCTCGAACATCGCGGCGCCGGCAACCTGTTGGGTCGCGAGCAGTCTGGGCAGATAGCGTCGGTGGGTTTCGAGCTTTACACCGAGATGATGGAGGAAACGATCGCGGAACTCCGTGGCGAGGCGCGGCGGCCAGACTTCGAACCGGAGCTTCGGCTCGGCGTGCCGGCCTACATTCCCGATGCTTATGTGCCCGATGAGAACGAGCGCTTGGTGCTGTATCGCAGGTTCGCGCGCGCCGAGTCGCAGCAGGACCTCGACGAATTGCGCGATGAGATGCGAGACCGTTTCGGGCCGGTACCAACGCTCGTCGAGAATCTGATCGCCGCGATGAATATCCGGCGCGTAATGAAAGAGATGATGATCGTGAGCGCGCTGGTGAAGGCCAAGGAACTCGAAATCAGGTTCCATGCCGACGCGCCGGTTGACACCGCAAGGCTTGCGGCGTTTGTCGATCAGAACCGGCGTACGATGAAGTTGACGCCGTCATTCCAGGTGATGGTGCGGCTCGAATCGGGCCCGTATGAACAATTGTTCGCGCAAATCGACGGTGTCTTGCAGGCCTTGGCGACGTGTGAAACTTTGGAGTCGCGGTCCCCGCGTCCGGCGGGTGAAGCGGTCAATTAGTTCCATGAATCCGTCGAGGTCGGCGCTGCTGCGCATGGCGCGGCGAATGTCCGTTGCATTGATAGTGGCGGCGGCGTGTACCGTCTGGTCGCCGCAGATAACATCGGCACAGCAGACCGCAACGGCGGCAACTCAGCGGCCGGTTGCAAAGATCATCGCGAGCGTGGATGGCGATCCAATCACACAACGCGACGTGGAGATGTTTGCGTCGGCGATGGGGCGGCCCGTCAGCCCCGATCCGAACGATGAGAGTTTCAAGGCTGCGCTCAAGGGAGTCATCACTCAAAAGATGCTGGAATCCGAGGTCAACCAATACGCCGACCGTGTCGAGGATTCGCACGTTGACCGCTACATCGAGGAGCTTCGCAAGGACAAGAACCTGACGGACATGCAATTGCGCGCCGAAGTGCAGAGCTCCGGCATGAGCTACGACGAGTTCAGACGCCATGCACGCCAGGAACTTGAAAGAATGATGATGCTCGATCAAGAGGTCCGACAGAAGGTCACCGTCCCGCCGGAAGACATCAAGGTGTACTACCAGAGCCACCCCGACGAGTTTACGATCAAGCAGGAGCGGTACCGGATCGCGCAGGTCCTCGTCGCGCTTCCACCCAACGCGAAAAGTGAAGAGGTGGCGACGGCGAAAGCGAAAGCTGGGGCCATCCGAGAACGGGCATCGTCCGGATCCGATTTCGCTGAACTTGCGCGCCGCTTCTCCGATGACGCGTCCAGAAGCAATGGCGGCGACCTCGGATGGTTCAAACCCGAGGACATCTTGGAGGAGATCCTCGCCGCGGCGAAGCCACTCAAGCCCGCTGAGGTCTCAGCCGTAGTGCAGACCAAGCATGGGTTTCACGTGCTCAAGCTCCAAGCGCACGAAATGCCCGGCGTCAGGCTGCTCGAGGATGTCAAGGGAGAGATCCGCAACAAGCTGATCGACTCGGCGGCGCAGCAGCGCTACCAGACCTGGGTTGAGCAGGAACTCATCAAGCATCACTACGTCGAAACGCTGTATTGATGCGCGCGAAGCGAAAGGGACCGCCCGTCATCGCGGTCACCATGGGCGATCCCGCGGGAGTCGGCCCCGAGGTCATCCTCAAGTCCGCGTCGGCGCTGGGCGGGCGACCTGGCGCGCCGTCGATGCTCGTGATCGGCGACCTCGCGGTGATGCGCGAGACCGCGCGGCGCATGCGCGGCGCGCCGGAAGTTCGCGAGTGCGGCGCTGGCGACGTGCCAGTACCGCTTCCAAAGCGACTTTCCGTGCTCGCAGTGTCGGAGCTGTCCGCGACCGCGCGGCGGCCCGGGCGTCCGACCGTCGAGGGCGCGCGCGCCGCCTTCGAGTACATCGAACGTGGCGCCAAGATGGCGTTGCGCGGTGAGGTCGATGCGCTTGTCACCGCGCCGATCAGCAAGGAATGGCTGAACCGCGCGGGTCATCGATTTCCGGGGCACACGGAGCTGCTCGCGGGGCTTGCCAAGGTGAAACTCTACCGCATGATGTTTGCGGGCGACGCGCTCAGGCTCGCACTCGTCACGGTTCATATTCCGCTGCGCGAGGTTTCCTCCGCGCTCACCGTGCGGACCGTGCTCGACACGATCCGGCTGCTGGCGCGCCATTTGCGCGAATGTCACGGCGTTGCGCGGCCGAGAATCGGAGTGCTTGGATTGAATCCGCACGCCGGTGAGCACGGACTTTTCGGCGATGAGGAACCGCGGGCGATCGTTCCGGCGATCCGCCGCGCGCGGCGCGAAGGAATTGAAGCGTTCGGTCCGCTTGCGCCTGACACGGCATTCGTGCGAACACGCAACGCATTTCAGTTCGACGCCGCGGTCGCGATGTATCATGACCAGGGACTGATCGCGCTAAAGGCGCTGGAGTTTGACCGCGCGGTAAACGTCACACTCGGCCTGCCGTTCATCAGGACGTCGCCCGATCACGGCACCGCATTCGACATCGCGGGCACCGGCGCCGCGAGCGCGTCAAGCATGCTCGCGGCGCTGGAGTACGCGGGCCGCGCGGCAGGAGTGCGAGCCGCGACGCAGCGGCGAGCGGCGTAGGATTTAGATGGCCGACAAGATCGTCATCAAGGGCGCGCGCGAGCACAATCTCAAAAACATCGATCTTGAGATTCCGCGCGACCGCCTGGTGGTAATCACCGGGCTTTCCGGTTCGGGTAAATCATCGCTCGCATTCGATACGATTTACGCGGAGGGCCAGCGCAGATACGTCGAGTCGCTATCGGCGTACGCGCGCCAGTTCCTCGAGCAGATGGAGAAGCCCGACGTCGATTCGATTGAAGGGCTTTCGCCGGCAATCTCGATTGAGCAGAAGTCCGGCACGCGCAACCCGCGCTCGACAGTCGGGACCATCACCGAGATCTACGACTACCTCCGGCTCCTGTTTGCGCGCGTCGGCCACGCGTTCTGTTATAACTGCGGCCGCGAGATCACTCAGCAAAGCGTGCAGCAAATCGTCGATCGAATCCGGTCGTGGCCCGACGGAACCCGCATCCACGTGCTCGCGCCGATCGTTCGGGACCGCAAGGGCGAGTACCGCAAGGAACTTGCGGAGATGCGGCGCGCGGGATTCGTTCGTGTTCGCATCGACGGCAAGCTCTACGAACTGGGCGAGGAGCCGCCGCTCAATAAGAATCAGCGTCACACCATCGAGGTAATGGTCGATCGGCTTGCGATCCGCGCGGGAATCGAAAAACGGCTCGCCGATTCGCTCGAGGTCGCATTCAAGTACGGGCAGGACCTTCTGAAGGTAGAGCGGCTCGACGGCGGTAAGGGCGAAGGTGCGATCTATTTCAGTCAGCGGTTTGCGTGCGTGGACTGCGGAATCTCCTACCCCGAAATCACGCCGCGCATGTTCTCATTCAACAGCCCGCACGGCGCCTGCTCGGAGTGCTCCGGCATCGGGTCGATCATGTACTTCGATCCCGAGCTGGTAGTGCAGAACGAGGATTTGAGCATCGCCGACGGCGCGATCGCTCCATGGGCGACTTTGAATTACATCCAGCCGGTGCTCGAGGCGCTCGCGGCGCACTATGAATTCAGCCTCGATCAGCCGTGGAAAGCGATTCCCGCGAAAGTCCGCAAGGTGCTGCTCAACGGCTCAGGCGACGAGGAGATTGAGTTCAAGTACGAACGCCACGGCCACCGCCACGGCTACTCGCGGGCGTTCGAGGGCGTGCTCAAGTGGCTCGACCGCCGCTACAAGGAGACCGAATCCGATTCGGTGCGCGAGTTTTTCGAGTCCTACATGAACATGCGGCCGTGCCCTGAGTGCAAGGGCGCGCGGCTGAAGAAGGAAAGCCTGTTCGTGCGGTTCAACGGCATATCCGTCTCCGAAGTCACCGCGATGTCAATCAAGCAGGCGTTGCAGTTCTTCGCGGCTCCAAAGCTCACCGCGCAGGAAACCGAGATCGCGCATCTCATACTCAAGGAGATCCGCGAACGTTTGAATTTCCTCGTCGATGTGGGACTCGATTATCTCACGCTCGATCGCACCGCCGGCACGCTCTCGGGTGGTGAAGGCCAGCGCATCAGGCTCGCGACCCAAATCGGCTCGAGCCTCGTGGGCGTGCTCTACATTCTCGATGAGCCGTCGATTGGGCTGCACCAGCGGGACCATCAGCGGCTGCTCGCGACGCTCAAGCGGCTGCGCGATTTGGGCAACACCGTGCTGGTTGTCGAGCACGATCGCGAAACGATGCTCGAGGCGGATCACATCATCGATATGGGCCCGGGCGCGGGTGCGCATGGCGGCTATCTCGTCGCTCAGGGCTCGCCGGACGAGGTGATGGCCAACGAGAATTCGCTCACCGGGAAATATCTATCCGGCGAACTCGAGATTCCGGTCCCGGCGCGCCGCCGGCCGATCACCGGCAAGTGGCTGACGCTCAAGGGCGCGCGCGAAAATAACCTCCGCGACGTGTCCGTCGGATTTCCGCTTGGCGTAGTGGTATGCGTTACCGGCGTCTCGGGCTCCGGGAAGTCATCGCTGGTGCTCGACACTCTCTACCGCGCACTCGCGCAAAAACTGAATCGCAGCCGCGACCGCGCCGGCCTGTACAAAACGATCGACGGCGTCGAGCATCTCGACAAGGTCGTCTATGTCGATCAAAGCCCGATTGGCCGCACGCCGCGCTCGAACCCCGCGACCTACACCGGGCTTTTCACCCACATGCGCGAGCTGTTCGCACAACTTCCCGAGGCGCGCATGCGCGGCTACGGGCCCGGGCGCTTCTCATTCAACGTCAAGGGCGGGCGCTGCGAGGCGTGCGCGGGCGACGGCATCATCCGCATCGAGATGCACTTCCTGCCCGACGTGTACGTGACCTGCGAGGTCTGCGGCGGGAAGCGCTACAACCGCGACACGCTGGAGATTCACTACAAGGGCAAGAGCATCGCCGAGGTGCTCGACATGACCGTCGCTGACGCAGTGGAATTTCTCGGCTCGGTGCCGCCCATTCGGCAGAAGCTCGAAACCTTGCGCGACGTCGGGCTCGACTATATCCATCTGGGCCAGTCGGCGACGACGCTCTCCGGCGGCGAGGCGCAACGTATCAAGCTCGGCAAGGAACTTTCGCGTCGCGCGACCGGGCGGACGCTCTACCTGCTCGACGAGCCCACCACCGGTCTTCACTTCGACGACATCAAGAAACTGCTCGCGGTGCTCGGGCGTCTCGCCGACACCGGCAACACGATCATCGTAATCGAGCACAACCTCGAAGTGATCAAGACTTCCGACTACATCATCGACCTTGGTCCCGAAGGGGGCGATCGCGGCGGCACTGTAGTCGCGAAGGGGACGCCGGAGCAGGTCGCCGCCGCGCGCGGGTCGTACACCGCCGAGTTCCTGCGCCAGGTGCTCGGCGCTCGCGCTGCAGCTTAATTCGACTTGGAGGTGCGTAGGATGAAGGGACAAGTCGCTACAAGACCGGCGATGCTCGCGGCGATCGCGGCGGCCTCAATGATCGCGATGAGCGGATGCGTCACGTCGATTGTGACTGACGACGTTCCATCGAACGCGACGATCGTGTCGCACTGCTCGGGATCCGAGTGGCAGGATAATTCCTCAATCGCGGTGCTGCCAATTCCCATCGTCGCGTTCTTATCGCCCCACGCCGATCTCAACCAGGTCAATGCGGACACCGTGCTCAAGCGTTGCGGCGATCCAACCCGGCTCGCGAACCGCAAGGTGGACAAGAACACGACGGCCTGCATTCCGGCGGCGCTGACGCGCATCATCACGCTCGGAGTCTGGCAATGGTGCCCGTTGCACGTCACTTGGGACGCTGACGTGACCAAGCCGCAGTCAGAGCTCGTGCCCCGACAAACTTGACGACGCGGCCGAAGCACTCTTCAATTGTCCTGAGCGCCTCCGCGCTGCTTGGAGTGGACTCCGCGAACGAATCAGACTGCAGCACGCTTCGCTTCGCGTACGCATGGATGGATTGGCCGAGCGTCAGTGCTCGTCGGCGACGGCGACGTCGTAAATCACGCGGCCGCTGGAGACGCGAGCGAAATTCGGCAGCGCGTGCTCTACGATCTTGCCGTCGGGGAGGATGTGGCGGACGTCCCAGCCTCGAACCAGCACCGCATCCGAGATCAAGCGCCGGTGGCACTGCCACCACAGTCCCTCCGAGCACATGTACGCCGCGCGCTTTGCACGCGCGAGTGCGATGAGCACCTCGACGCCCGCGTCGAACTCAGTAGTTTCCGTGTAATCGGCATACGCTCGAAACGCCGAAACAGTCCAAGCGGTGTGGCGCGACAGCGCCCGGCCGCTCTTGCGACGCCCACCAAGCTCAGGCATCCAGCGGTACTCGACTCCGGCGCGGGCGAGCGACTCCGAGAGCGCCTCGCGCCCGAACCGCGGCCACTTCCGCGAGCCGGGGAAGCTGCGCACGTCCGCGAGAGCCGCGATTTGGTTCATCGCGAGAAGTTCGAGGAACCGCTCTATCGGATGATTGGAGTGGCCGACCGTGAAAATAGCCGGGCGGAGATGCTCGCGAACGTCGGCAGCCACGTCTAGCAGGCTGCGGAAGAAGGCTTCGCAGCCTGCTCCCTCTCTCTTATCTCCCCCTGGTCAGGGGGAGAAGATTGAGGAAGGAAGCCAGTTTTCATGCAGGGTGCCAGCGTGGTTGCTGAACGCATCATACCTTGGATAGCTGTTTCCGCACCCTGCTAGGACATCGCGCGCGTCAACGTCCGATCACGGCCACCGCGATTCCAGACGCAATGAGCAGCACCCCCGCCACGGTCGGCACGATTCGTCCGCCGGGCGATATTTTCTCGACGAGCACGAACGCACTGATCGCAGCGACCCACGCCAGATTCATCACGCCGACTACGAAAAGTAAGGCCATCAACATCCAACAGCATCCCGCGCAGAAGACGCCGTGATGCAGGCCCATCATGAATGCGCCACGCGCGCCGTCGCGCCAGTCGTTCAGAAAAAACGAAAGCGGCGAGCGGCAGTGGGCGAGGCATACGTTCTTTAGGGACGTGAATTGATAGACACCTGCCGCCGCAAGAATCGCCGCGCCGAGCAACGGCGTTACCCTGAGCGCGTCCGAGATCAACGCGGTGCGCTGAAGACAATACTGCACGAACGTGGCAAGAGCGCTGAAGAGCGTCCACGCGGCGGCGTAACCGCCGACAAACAACCACACGTACGACGGTCGTGCGTGCGTGTTCGCCGTCGCGATGCGCGCATACATGGTGACCATGGGTGCCGCGCTCGGCATCATCATGGCGACCATCATCACCGCCCACATCGCGAACATCAGGAGCGCGTCGTGGAGCGTCCACGCGTGCGGCATCGCCATCGCCATTCCCATGTGCGCCATCGCGCCGCCGTCCGACGGCATCGGCATCCAGACCAGGTACAGCCACGCGAGTGCGGTGATACCGCAGAGACCACCCCACAGAAATGCACGCTCGCGCGGAGCGAGCGTCGCGGGTGTGCCGAGCCGCTCGTTCATCGCAACGACGGTGCGGCGGACGTCAGGCTGCTAATTCGACCACGAGACGGGCGAGAAGTGGCCGTTGCGGCCGGTGTTGTCGAAGCTCAGCCCTTGGTCGTTAAAGCGGCTCTGCGTGCCGCGCGCCACTGCGAGCCGGCTCGACGCGAAGTGGACGACATTGTCCAGCCACACCACCTTCTTGCCCGCGCCCACGATGCCCTCGACGGTGATGTCACTGATTCCGGCGATCGAAAGCTTGCGGGTATCGCCATCGACGGTGAACGTGATGGGCGCCGCCTTGGCGGGCAGTTTCTTCGCGACCAGCGGCGCAAGCGCGCTGAGCGGGCCGCCGGCGGCGCCGCTGAAGATTGCCTCCAGCGCCGTGCGCTGCTCTTTGGAGCCGCGCTCATCGACGTATAGGCCGAGCGTCCAGTTGCCTTGCGACATCGGTCCCGGCGTGTAAATTGCGATCGCCGCGCATAGTCCCGCGAGGTCGGTCGGCCCGAAGTTACCCTTTGAGACCTGCCATGCAACCACTGCATCGCAGTGTCCCTCGGTCGGCTTCGCCTGCGAGCTCGACAGAATACAGGGGCAGAGCACCTCGCAATTGCACGACTCGAAGTACTCGCCGTCGATTCGCCACTTCACTGGTCCGTTCGCCACGACGCTCTCTCCTTTCGTCAGCGCTCAGCGTGCGCTGAGCCGCGACGTATCGATCTTTGCTTCTTGTTGGTCCGCCACCGCCACGACGATCACGGAATCGGGATGCAGGTAGCGTCGCGCGACATCGAGCACGTCCTGCTTGCTGACCGCATCGATGTAGCCCGGATACTTCTCCGCATAGTCGAGTCCGAGACCATAGTATTCAATCTGAAGCATGAAGTTCGCAATCGCGCCCTGACGATCGATCCTGAGCGGGAAACTGCCGATCATGTATTTCTTCGCGCGATCCAGCTCAGCGTCTTCAACCGGCTTCTCCTGTATCTCGCGCAACTGCTGGAGAATCAGGCGTAGCGCTTCATTGGCGCTCTGGTTCTTGGTCTGGAGCGAGACCACAAATTCGCCCTGAAACAGGCCAGCCTCGAACGCGCTGCCAATCGAGTATGCCAGGCCTTGCTTGCTGCGCACGATGTCCATCAAGCGCGAGCCGAAGCCGCCTGCGCCGAGAATGTGGTTCATGACGGACACGCGGTAGTAATCGGGGTTCGACCGCGCGATACCGCCGAAGCCGAGCGCGATATTCGCCTGCGTGACGTCGCGGTCGATTACCTCCGTGTGGATTCCGCGCGCGACCTCGAGCTTCGGCGGCTCAGGCTGCTTCGGCACGGTACCTGCGAGTCCCGCGAGTTGCGCATCGAGCAACGGCGCGATCTCCGCCGCAGTGACATCGCCCGCGACCGCGATGATCGCGCCGCCGAGCCGATAATGCCCGCTGTAGTAGCGGCGCACATCGTCGGGCGTGAGCTTGCTCATCGATTCGGTCGTGCCCAGCGCTGGATTGCCGTAGGGTTCGTCGCCGAACAGCTTCCGATCGAACGTGACGCCTGCGACGTATCCGGGCTGTTCCTCGTTCGCCTTGATGGCTGCGAGCAGCTCCGCGCGCTTGCGCTCGATGTCGGCGTCGCGAAGCCCGGGTTCGGTGAGCACCGCGGCAAGCAGCTTCAGTGTTTCATTCTGGTAGCGCTTGAGCGACGTGAATCCGGCGGTCGCGTAGTCACGTCCTGCGTTGACATTGACCGAGCCGCCCATGAAATCGACCTTCTGATTGAACTCCGTTGCGCTCAATTGCTTGGTACCCTGCATAAGCGAGCTTGCGGTAAGCGTCGCGAGACCCGCTTTACCCTGCGGATCGCGGCGCGTACCCGCATCGAATGCGATCGCCACCGTAACCATCGGGAGGTTGTGCTGCTCCGAAACGAGCAGGACGGCGCCGCTCTTGAGCGTCGAGCGATCGATCTTGAGCGCCGCAGCTAGCGCCGCGCGCGGAGCTGCGATGGTCAGCAGCGCCGCGGCAATTGCCGCTGCTGCAACGGTGCGCGGTATGCATTTCATTTTCATCGAATCGTCCCGTGGACCGCGCCGCCGCCTGGGCCGCCACGCGGCGCGCGCTTGGCCGCAACGCCGGTAGGTATCAGGTGGCCGGTCGTCCGGTTGGTCGCGATCAGGTACTTCTGCGCGACGCGCTGAACGTCAGCCGCGGTCACTTTCTCGATACCATCGAGGTACTGGTCGAGCATCTTGTAACCGCCCATCATCTCGTAGAGGCCCAGCACCATCGCTTGGTAGAAGACCGAGTCCTGCGCGAAGACGAACTGCGCCTGCTCCTGGTTCTTGATCTTGCGAAGCTCCTCCGCCCCGACCGGTTTGTCGCGCATCGTCGCGACCTCTTTTTCAACTTCAGCTATGACTTCGTCGGGTTTCACGCCCGGGCGTATCTGCGCGGAAATAGTAAAGAGCGGCGGGTCGAACGAGGTCATGTTGTAACTGGCATCTACTGAAGTAACCATCGGCTTCTCGATCACCAGCCGCTGGTACAAGCGCGAACTCTTGCCGCCCGAAAGAACTCCAGCGGCAAGCTCCAACGCAAACGAGTCGGCGTCCTGGTAGTTCGGTACGTGGTAAGCCATTTCGAAGGCCGCAAGTTCGGCCGGACGGCGCAGCTCGGCGCGCCGCTCGCCCGTCTGGGGCGGCTCGACCAGGTAGAACGGAGGCGGCTTGGGTCCGTTCTTGATACCGCCGAACGACTCGGAAATCTGCCGCATCACCTTATCGCTGTCGAACGCGCCGACCGCCACTACGATCGCGTTGTGCGGCGAGTAGTAGATGCTGTGATACGCATTCACGTCGGCGAGCGTCAGATGCTCGAGATCGCGCATCCATCCGATCACCGGCCCGTGATACGAGTGTTGGAGGTAGGCTTGCGCCTCGACGATCTCATCGAGCGCCGATTGCGGCTCGTCGTCGGTGCGCAGCCGGCGCTCCTCGGTGACCACGTCGCGTTCCGATTCGAATCCCTTTGGCTCGAAGTTCGCCATCCTGTCCGCTTCGAGCCGAATCGGCACATCGAAGTTGGCGGCATTGATCACTTCGAAGTAGTTGGTGAAGTCGGAAGTCGTGAACGCGTTGTCGCGCCCGCCGTTCTCCTGGATGATGTTCGAGAATTCCTCCGGCTTGAGTGTCTTCGTCCCGCGGAACATCAGATGCTCGAGCAGATGCGCGATGCCGGTCTTGCCGGTGGTCTCGTTGCGAGAACCGGCCCGGTAGAAAACGTGCAGCGTCGCGACTGGCGCCTTGTGGTTCTCGAGCACTAACACTCGAAGCCCATTGCTCAACGTCGCAGCCTTAACGTTGTCGGTGATTCCCGCCGCGGCAGGCGAGTGCAAAGCAAGCAGCATCGCCGCCGCCGCTATTGAAAGCGCTCCGACGCGTCTGAGCGCGCACACCAAAGCGAACGGCGTCTTTAGGCTCATGAGTTTCATCATTGAAGTCCGCGCATGCCGGGCGAGTCAAGGAACAATCGCTCGACACGGCGTAGCTGCGCAACCGCCACCGGCGAACGCGTCGACCGCTCTTTCATCGCGCAACATCAAATTGCATCCGCGAGGTCGCCCTTGTAAGAATTGAGGGGAGTGGAATGAGCACAGAGACTCCGGCGCCGCTGCACCTGCACGAAATCAAGGGTGTGCTGACGAAATTCATGCGGATGTTGTTTCCGCTTGAATTCCGCATTGACACGCTCACCAATTGCGGCGCGATTGCGCCCTTCCGCTATCCGCTGCTGCCCGGCGAGATGATTTACCTGCCGGAGCAGGTCGAGTTGGAAAACACCTCGGCCGCCGCTGCGGCGCACAACTACTACCTCGTCACCGCGGCGCATCTCGCGGGACGCCACGAGTTCGGCACCTTCAACTTGCGCCTTGCCGATCTCGAAGGATTTGAGGAGCGCGGTGAGACGGGTGTCGAGGCAATCGACGCGCTGGTCGCGTCGTACAACGACCCCGGTCTCGCCGGCGCACTGATGCGCCTGTGCGAAGCGGCCAGAATCGACAGCGAACTCGGGCGGCGATATCGGGGGCTTGCACCGCGCGTCCGCGCGGTCAACGCGGCGCTTGTCGAGTCGCTCGACGCGCGGTCGATGAGCACGATGCTGCTGCGCGGCGCGCTCGGCCTGGTGACCGAGCTCGACGTGGTCGAAGCGCCGTTCGTGGTGAACGCGGCGCGTTTCTTTGCGCCGCTGCGCCGCTCGGGCGCGGACGTGCTGATGACCGCGCGGCAGATGGGTGCGCTCTACGGTTGGCTTCAGGAGCTGATCGAGCAAGCACGGCGCGCCGGCGACGGCGAAGGTCTCGAAGGCGATGCGCAAGAGATGCGCAACGACTTGATTGATGCGGTCAAAGGTGCGGGCGCCGACGGACAACCCGATTCCGGCGATGCCGGCGAGGGCGACGGCGGCGGCGAGCCCGACCAGGACATGCGCCTCGACGCGTCCGGCAAACCGTCGAAGGGCAGCAAGGGCAGGGCGCTCTCCGCCGAAGAACTCCGCAAGCTCATCGAGCAGGGCGCGCAAATCCAGGTCTCCGACAGCGACGGCCCGAGCGACGGCGAGGGCATGTACCTCACCCAGCTCACCAGCAAGCAGGCGATGGAACTCGAGCAGATGCGCGACCAGCTTGCCGATATTGGAAGCGTCTCGGGCCACGGCCGCCTGATGATCGGCCGCAACCGTCACGACTCATACTTCGCGTACGACGAATGGGACTATCAGCTGAACGATTACCGCCGCGACTGGTGCCGCCTGCGCGAGGTCCAGCTTGCCGGCGACAACGGCGAGTTCTACGAGCAGACGCTGCTCAAGTACTCCGAGATGCTGCCGATGGTGCGCCGCCACTTTCAGCGCATCCGGCCGGCATCGTACCGCATGGTGCGTGGACTCGAGGACGGCGAAGAGATCGATTTCGACCGCACCATCGAGACTCGCGTCGCGCGGCTTATGGGCGAGGTTCCCGACTCGCGCGTTTACAAGGCGCGCAAGAAAGAGGCGCGCGATGTCGCGACGCTGTTCCTGCTCGACATGTCAGCCTCCACCGATGAGCCGATTCATCGCGAGCCTCGCAAGTTCAACGATGACGACGATCCCGACGACTGGATGAAGGCGTGGCAGCGCCGCCCCCAAACCGCGCAGCGCCCCCGCCGCATCATCGACGTCAACAAGGAAGCGCTCGTCATCATGGCGCAGGCGCTCGAGGAGATCGGCGACTCCTATGCGATCATGGGTTTCTCCGGCCATGGCCGCGACAACGTCGAGTTCTACGTCATCAAGGAGTTCGAGCAGGAACTGTCCGACGAGGTTAAGGCGCGGGTCGGCTCGGTTGAGCCCAAGCGCTCGACCCGCATGGGCGCCGCGATTCGCCACGTGCGCGAGAAATTCAAGGACGTCAGCTCACGCTCGCGCCACGCGATCCTCCTGAGCGACGGCTTCCCGCAGGATTTCGACTACGGCCACGACCGTCGCTCGAATGCCTACGGCATCCAAGACACGATGGTGGCGCTGCGCGAACTTGAGATGGCAGGCGTCCTGCCGTTCTGCATCACGGTGGACAAGACCGGCCACGACTACTTGCGCCAGATGTGCCAGCCGTCGCGCTACCTCATCATCGAGGACATCGCGTCGCTGCCCAAGCAGCTTCCAAAGATCTACGAGCAAGTCATCCGCTGGTAGCGCGTCGCGTTCTTAACCGGCGCGAGATCCACCGCGTGACATCGCGGAGCTGGTTTGGCATTGTCTCGGCCGAGGCACCCGTCATGTCCAAGGTGATCATCGAGGCCGCCATCAACGGCAATGTGATGCGCGCGCTCAACCCGCACGTTCCGTACTCGCCACCCGAGATCGCCGACGACGCGATCGCGTCGTGCCGCGCCGGCGCCGCAATAATCCACTTCCATGTGCGCGACCCGCAGAGCGGGCGTTGGGTGCACGACGTGCCGTACTACGCGGAGGTTTACAAGCGGTCGCGCGCGGCGTGCGACGCGCTGCTGTGGCCCACCTTTCCGTTCACCGGCTCGCCCGACGAGCGGGTTTCGCACTTCGTCACGCTGGCAAAGGATCCCGCGACCAGGCCCGACCTCGGCGCGGCGGACATGGGCTCGGTGAATCTCGCGTCGTACGACGCCGCCACCAAGCAACTGCGCGGTGAGAACATGATTTACTGCAACTCGTACGCGACCAGCCGGCGCTTTCTCGAAATCATGCGCGAACTCGGGCTCCGGCCGACGCTCCAGGCGTTCGATCCGAGCTTCCTGCGCGCGGCTCTGGTGTTCCTCGACCAGGGACTTCTCACCGAGCCGCTGATGCTCAAATTTTATCTGGGCGGGCCGGAGCTGCCGTTTGGGCTTCCGCCATCGCTCAAGAGCCTCGAGGCGTACATCGACATGCTGCGCGGCGTGCGCGCGGTGTGGTTCGCCGCGACGCTCGGCGGCGACAATCTGCCGCTGGTGCCCCTGATCGTGAGCCTCGGTGGACACGTGCGCGTGGGCCTCGAGGATCACCACTACGCCCGCGAGGGCAAGCTGACGAACGCGGAGCTGGTCACACGCGCCGCCGCGACGATTCGCGCGATGGGCCACGAGGTCGCGACGCCAGCCGACGCGCGCCGGATGCTGGAGCTGTGAGCGCGCTCAGCGCGTGGCGATTCTGAGATCCTCGCCGGTCATCTCTGACGGCGGCGCGATGCCGAGCATCGCAAGGAACGTCGGCGCTACATCGTAGAGTGCGCCGCCGTCGCGAAGCCGTCCCTTGTAATTCGGATCGACCAGGATCAGCGGCACCGGGTAAGTCGTGTGCGCGGTGTGCGCCTGCCCGGTCGCCGGATCGGCCATGAACTCGGCGTTTCCGTGGTCGGCGGTGATGAGCGCGGCGCCTCCCGCCTTCGCGACCGCGTCGAGCACTGTACCGAGCGCGTGGTCGGTCGCCTCGACCGCCTTGACGGTCGCGTCCATCACACCCGTGTGACCGACCATGTCGGGGTTCGCGAAGTTCATGATGACGACGCCGAACTTCCCGCTCCTAATCTCCTGCGCGGCGCGGTCAGCAATCGCCTGCGCGCGCATCGTGGGCTCCAGGTCATAGGTCGCGACCTTCGCGGACGGGATTAGCACCCGCTCCTCGTTTGGAAACGGCCGCTCGACGCCTCCGTTCAAAAAGTACGTAACGTGCGCGTACTTTTCTGTCTCAGCGATTCGGAGATTTCTGATCTCGTTTCGCGCGAGCACCTCCGCAAGCGTGTTCTTCAGATCCTCAGGCCCGAATGCAAGTGGCAGCCCGAACGCGCGGTCGTACTCCGTCATGCATACGTAGCCGATCTTCGGCGTGCGCGAGCGTGAGAATCCCGAAAACTCTGCGAGTGCAAGCGCCGCGGTGAGTTGGCGCGCCCGGTCGGCGCGGAAGTTGTAACAGATGATCTGATCACCGTCGTTGAGCGGCTCGCGATCGCCGATGATCGACGGCTCGACGAATTCATCACTCCTGTTCTGCGCGTACGATCCTTCCACCGCCGCGCGCGCGGACGCGGCGTGCTGGCCTTCGCTCTCGACCATCGCGCGCCACGCACGCTCGGTTCGCTCCCAGCGCTTGTCGCGGTCCATCGCGTAGTACCGCCCGGTGACCGTCGCGATCCAGCCGCGCCCGAGGGCACGCAGTTTCGCCTCCAACTGTTCCACGTACTTCAGCGCCGAGCGCGGCGGCGTGTCGCGCCCATCGAGCACGGCGTGCACCGCGATGTTCTGAACATTCTGGCGCGCCGCCAGGTCGAGCAGCGCGAACAAGTGATCGATATGACTGTGGACGCTCGCGTCGGAAAGCAGTCCCCACACGTGAAGTGTCTTGCGATTCGCCGCGGCGGCGCGCAGCGCTCCGAGCACAACGTCGTTGCGCGAGAAGGTGCTGGTCTCGATCGCCTTAGTGATCCGAATCACATCCTGGCAAATGACGCGGCCCGCCCCAATCGTCAGATGACCGACCTCGGAGTTACCCATGACGCCCGGCGGCAACCCGACCGATTCGCCCGAGGCGTCCACCGTGGTCCACGGGCAGGACTTGTACAGGCGATCCATCGCCGGCGTGCGCGCCATCGCGATCGCGTTGTTCTCGCGCTCGGCGCGGATGCCCCAGCCGTCGAATATGATCAGCGAGGCGACCGGTGGTCTCGGCATGGCGTCGTGATCTTAGAGTAGGCAGGGCGACCGCGCTACGCCGCAATGCAATTGTCAGCGCGGCTTGCCGAGATAGCGAGTGTCCAGCGGCGTTTCGCCCGCGCCGCCTCGCTCGCATTCTACGCGGTACGCCTTCGCGTTTGGTTTCGAACTCACGACTGCCGCAAGGCGTCGGCCGATGAAATGCAGCGCGGCGCCATCGTCGCAGGCATAGCCATTCGGCAAGCCCGCGGCGATTAGCGAATGATACGCCGCGCGACGGTCGCGCTCGCCGTCATAGTGGGGACAGAAGCTGCCGCGCAGAAATCCCAAGCCGTTGTTTAGCGGCTCGAGCGGATGGCCGAACGAATCCGTCACGCCGGACTCGAACCAGCAGAGCGCGCCCGCGCTGATTCCGCAGAGTACGACACCAGCGCGCCACGCCGCCGCCAGCGCACGGTCGAGTCGGTGAAGGCGCCACACTGCGAGGAGGTTCGCCGTGTTGCCACCACCGACATATATGACGTCCTGCGCGAGTACCAAGCGGCGCAGGTCGCGGACCGTGCGATTGAACAGTACGAGATGCGTGGCCGCCGCACGCGCCGGCGGGAACGCCTTGTGGAAGCGGACGATGTAGCCGTCATTATCGCCGCTCGCGGTCGGGACGAAACAGACGCGCGGCCGCTTCTTTCGCGCAAGGCTGAGAACATAGTCGTCGAGCAGCGGATTCTCCGGCTCCATCGAGAACCCGCCTCCGCCGAGCGCAACGATTTGCCTGATGGGCACGGCGCTTCGAGCTGTCTGCTAAGCCACGCGCATCACACCGCGCCGGACTCGCGCAGTGACGCGACGTCCTCCCACGAGTAGCCGAGTTCCAGCAGCACCTCCTCGGTGTGCTGCCCGTGTTCGGGCGCGGGACGCGCCACTTTTTCAATCTCTCCGTTGATCTGAACCGGGCTCCCCGCCACGAGCACCTTGCCCGCGACCGGATGGTCGAGTTCGCGCAAGTATCCGTTCGCGCGTGCCTGCTCGCTTTCGAGCAGCCGCGTGTAATCGACCACCTCGGTGGCGAGGATGTCCGCCTCGTTCAGCTCCGCGAGCCACTCGCGCGTGGTCTTGTTCGGAAAGATCGAATCGAGCACCGATTGAATCTTGTCGCCGTGAAAATTGCGGCGCACGTTATCGCCATACTCGGGATCCTTTTCGAGATGCTGGATGCCGAGGATGCGGCAGAAGGCAGGCCAGCGCTTATCATCGACCCCCGCAAGGCACACCCATCCGTCCTTGGTCGGAAACGCGCCCCACACGCCACGCAAAAACTGGTGGCCACGGCCCGCGCGCTCGGGCTCCTGTCCGGTAATCGACGTGTAATTGATCTCCATTCCCTGCATCGCGATCATTGTGCCGTAGATCGACGCGTCCACTTTGCTTCCCACGCCCGTACGCTCGCGCGAGAACAGGGCCGCCATGATTCCGCCCGCGAGGCTCAACGCACCCGCGTGATCGCCAATGAACATGCCGGCGGCGAGCGGCGGATCGTTCGGCAGACCGTTCTTCGCCATGATTCCGCTGGCGGCCTGCGCGAGCGTGTCGCGGCTGGGACGCGAAACCCACGGTCCCTGCGGCCCCCACGAACTGCCCTGTGCAAAGATGATCCGAGGGTTGATTGCGCGAAGCGCCTCGTAACCGAGTCCGAGGCGGTCGAGCACGCCGGGGCGATAGTTGGTAAGCAGCACGTCGTACGACTTCGCCATGCGCTTCACGACCTCGACGCCGTCGGCCTTCTTCAGGTCCACCGTGATGCTGCGCTTGCCGCGGTTCATCGCGATGAAGTAGTGCGAGACCTCGGCATTGCGCACGTTATCGCCGCCGATCAGCTTAGGGAGCATCCAGCGGCTCAGGTCGCCGGTCTCCTTGTTCTCGACTTTCACGACATCGGCGCCCATGTCGGTGAGGAACAGTCCCGCGAAGGGCCCCTGAATCTCCTGCCCGATCTCGATTACCTTGACACTCTCGAGCGGTTTCGCCATGGCTTGCCGTCCCCCGCGCACTTGAACGTTCGTTCAGGCGCGATGTGGCGGCATTATCATGCGGCGCGCGCGAGAATCTCAAGCTCGCTGTCACTGCACCGACCCGCATCTGGTTGGGCGCGCGCAACTTCGCCGCTAAGCTCCGGCACCATGGAGCAGAGCATCTACCAGTTCCCGGAAATATTCCGGCGCGTCCACAAAGAACGGCCGCAGGATATTGCCGACGAAGTGCGATTCCTGCGGCGCGTTTGGCGCCGCCATTACCCGCGCCCGGTCCGCCGCGCCCTCGACCTTGCTTCCGGCAACTCTCCGCACGGACAGATTCTCGCGCGAGACGGAATCATGGTCGTCGGCATCGACCGGTCGCCTACCATGATCGCCGCAGGGCGGCGGGAGTCGCGCGGGCTTCGCGGCGTTCGTTTCTACCGCCGCGCGATCGAACGTTTCCGCATCCCTGAGCGTCGATTCGACGTCGCCTTCTTTATGTCGGAAACATTCCCCGTGATGACGACCAACGAAGCGATCCTGTCGCACATGCGCTGCGTCGGCCGCTTGCTCAAGCGCGGCGGCCTCTACTGCATCGACGTGGATCGGATGGACGGGATCCGCGCGGTGAGAACGCGAAAGATCTGGAGAGACAGGATGCTCACAGTCGGCGACGCCGCGGTACGCGTGCGCTCATTCAATCGGCCCATGCCGTGGTATTCGGGAATCTACTCGGTATTCGATCTCGAATGCGAAATTCGGTTACCCGCCGGCCGCGTCACGACCCGCGACATGATCCCGCTCCGCTATATGCTTCCTTGCACTCTCGACCTGATCGCGCGCGCTTCGGGGATGTTCAAAACCGTCGCGGTGTATGCCGATCTCTCATTCACCGAGCCGCTTGAAAAGTGCGACCGCCACTGGCTTGCAGTGCTTCAACGCGTGTAAGACGCTGGAGCTCTCGACGTTTCCGCTTCGGAGGTGCGCAACATGCTGGTTGATGCGAATGATCTCGGCGAAGGGGTACGTCTGCTCACGCTCGATCGGCCGCCGGCCAACGCGATCAACAAGGATTTCCTCGACGCGCTCTACGAGCGGTGCCGCGAGGCGCGCGACGACAAGAGCGTGCGCGCCGTCATCGTCACCGGCGCCGGCAAATTCTTCAGCGGCGGATTCGACATCAAGGAGGCGGCGCGCGGCCAGAGCAGGGTAACCAATCTCGCGGGTCATGCGGCTGATGGTATTTTCGCGCTCTGGACGATGCCCAAGCCGACGGTCGCGATGGTCAACGGACACTCGATCGCGGGCGGCATCATCATCGGACTGGCGTGCGATTTTCGCATCACTTGCGCCGGCGCCCACAAATTCGGCCTCAACGAAATTGCAATTGGGCTGCCGCTCCCTCCGGGCCCCATCGAGATCGCGAAACTCGCACTCACCAGCCATGGCCTCCGCTACGCGCTGTTCGAGGCCGCGATGCACGGCCCGGAGCGAGCGCGCGAGCTTGGCTTCGTCGACGAGGTCGTCGAGCCGTCACGCCTTCAGGCGCGCTGCGTCGAGCTTGCGAAGCGCCTCGCAAGCGTCGCACAGCCCGCATACGCATACGTGAAGCAGGAACTTCAGCGCGACGCGGTCGCGCGGACCCTCAACTTTCCGCAAGAACGGTTGAAGGCGCTGGCGGCGGTCGGTGCGACCGAGGAAAGCCGCGAGATGTTGCGAAAGCAGGTTGGATCAATCTCGCACGGCTGAATGCCCTAGGCGTGGGAGAGGTGATCTGTCAGGTCGAGCGCGCGCGTCCGCCAGCTCCCGTGATGCTCGAGAATATGAATAGAGCCGAGTTCAACTACAGGCTCCGCCCCGGCGAGCATGCGCGCGACAGCTCGGATGACGCCTCGATGCGCGACCAGCAGCGCCGATCCACCGGGAGCTGAGACGCTTGGCGACCACAGTTGGAACATGCGGCCGACTCCGCATGCGACGCGATCATTGAACGCCGCGCGGCTTTCGCCGCCGGGATACGCGTAGCCGGGCAAGAACTTGTCGCGCGTCCACCTTTCGAATTCCGCGGGGTGACGCTCGCGAATCTCGTCTGCCGTGAGACCTTCGAACAGACCGAAATCCACCTCGCGGAACTCCGCGATCGCGACGACGCGGTCATGGCCCGCGACGATATGCGCACTCTCGCGCGCGCGGCTGAGCGGCGTCGTGAAGACACGCGCGTAGCCAGGCGGCGCGGATCTCGCGGCCAGCGCCTGGCGAACGGCATGCATCTGGCGGCGGCCCAGGTCGGATAGCGGCACGTCGGTCCGCCCGTGATAGCGGATGCTCGATTCTCCCTCGGTCTCGCCGTGGCGGACCAGTACGAGAGTTGAAGGCTTGAGGTTTTCCGGCGTCATCGCAGCCATCAAACGGCCTAGCAGGCTGTTGAAAAAGTCGTTTTCAACAGGCTGCTCCCTCTCTCGCGTCTCCCCCAGAGGGGGAGAGGATGAAGAAGGAAGCCATCTTTCACGCAGGGTGTTGAGCGCGCCGCCGGGACCGCGTGGATATGTTCTGCGTTTCTAAACACCCTGCTAGGGACCCGGGGGACTGTCGAGCGGGTTCATCACGAGTCCGGTCAGCAGCTTCGGGTGGAAGTATGTGGATTTCTCCGGCATCGTCGCGCCCGCGTCACACACGCGTTCGACGTCGTTGATCGACGGCGGGTTCATCAGGAATGCGCCGTCGGCGCTCCCGCCGAGCGCAACATCAACCGCCGCGCGCGCATCGATAGTGTAATCGATATTGCCGCCCGCTCGAATCTCTGCAGCGCCGAGGCCGAAGATGTGTTCAAAGACCAGCGCATGCAGAATCGAGACGTCGAGACTGCGGACCTCCCGAACCTCGTTCGGCATCGCCGATTCGATCGCGCGCGAATCTTTGAGAGAGAGCAGATACATCGCGCATCCTTGGCGCAGTGCGACCGCGAGAGCGCCGCGGCCGCGGTCCTTCAAGGCACGAATCAATTGGTCACGGTCCGAGAACGATTCGACCACAAAATGCTCGCGCGCGTGCCCGGCAAAGCCCATCGCGCGTGCTCGATCGAGGTGATGAACTACCCGATGGGTCGGCAAGATGACTAACCCCGGGTCGTTGCACGCGGCCAGCGTCATCATCACGTAGTCGAAGGCCTGAAGCGGCGCGGTCGATACCGATGCGCGCCGAATTGCGCGGTGTTCAAGCGCCGTCTCGTAGCGATGGTGACCATCCGCGATGAGCACGCGCGGCGTCGCGAGCTCGCGCTGGATCGTCGCGATCTCTTCGCGAGACTCTATAGCGCGTAGTTCGTTTTGAATTCTGAGATCGTCCGTCAACGCGATTTGCGGGGCGCGATTGAGCGCGATATCGCGCAGCCGATCTAGCGCCGGATGTTCGCCGGAGTAGAGTCCGAAGATCGAACTGACGTTGGTTTCAATCGCGGTCAGCAACTTGAGCCGATCCTCCTTCGCCGCCGGAAAAGTTCGCTCATGCGGAAGGATTCGGCCGCGGCGGTACTCCTCGACGCGAATGCGCGCGACCAAACCATGGCGCGCGGTCGTGCGGCCCTCGATCTCGAAGCGCTGCGTGTACAAATAGATCGCGGGTCTTGGTGCGCGCCGCAGCGCTCCGTCGCGCAGCCACGCGGCAAGCGTCTCGCGCGCCACCGTGTAGCGGTCGGCGTCGCGTCCGAACTCGAGACGGACCACGTTGAACGGACTGCGTTCGTACAGCTCGCGCTGGCGCGCGTCGCCGATCAGATCGTACGGCGGAGCGACGACGCGCGCCAAGTCGCCGACCACGGAAGGGTCGTAAAGGAGGCCGCACAATGGCTCGATTCTTTCGCCTTCCGCCGTCACTTGAGCGTCCCGCTCGCGAGTGCGGCGGCGAGCTCGCGTTCCGGCACTGCTCCTTCGCGAATCATCGCCCATTCATCGCCGCGCACCGAGACGACGGTGCTCGGCGCCGGCGCGTCCAGCGTGCCTCCTTCAAGGTAAACTTTAACTTTCGTGCCAAATGTCGCACGTGCCTCGGCCAGAGTCTGTGCGGGCGCCTTCCCGGATCGATTCGCGCTGGTGGCGGTGAGGGGACCACCGAGCGAAGCCGCCAGCTCGCGCGCAACGTGATGCGCCGGAACTCTCACCCCGACGCCGCCGTCCGGGCCAACAATTTCCGCGGGAATGCCGCGACGCGCCGGCATCACGATTGTAAGCGGTCCCGGCCAGAACGCTTCCGCGAATCTCCGCGCCGCGAACGGCACGCTCGCCGCAAGTTCAAACGCCATCGCCGCATCGGATGCGATGAGCGCCACCGGCTTCTCGGGATCGCGGCGCTTCAGCGCGAAAAGCCGCCGCAGTGCTTCGCGCGACAACGCATCTGCGCCCAGCGCGTACCACGTGTCGGTCGGATACACGATTAGCATCGCGCCGCGCAGCGCCTCGACCGCGTCGCCGATGGTGAAGAGCTGCGCCGCGCCGCTTCGCCGCGTACTACGCTTGGATGAAGTTCGCAAATTTTCGCGAAGCTCCTGCCGCACAACTGCTGCCCGCCCAATTCTTCAACCACGCCCCGCTGCGTGCGCGAGCGCGCGACTGCCGATGTCCCGCCGAAACTGCTTGCCGTCAAACGAGATCATGTCGGCTGCCTGATAGGCGGCATTCACCGCAGTGGCCAAATCGTCGGCCATTGTCGTCACCGCGAGCACCCGGCCGCCGTCGGTGACCAGCGTGCCGTCGCGCAACGCTGTGCCTGCATGAAATACTTTGACGCGAATCTTCTTGAGCGCCCACTGGACCTTCGCCTCTGACGGCTCGGAGCCCTCGATGCGCTCGAGTCCTGTAATCGGAAGTCCCTTGCGGTAGTCGCCGGGGTATCCGCCCGACGCGAGCACCACTGTCGCCGCGCTTTTCGTCGACATCCGAAACGGCGCGCTTTCGAGGCGCCCATCGACCGCCGCGAGCAGCGTCTCCGCGAGGTCGCCATCGAAGCGCATCATCAGGACTTCGCACTCGGGATCACCGAATCGGGCGTTGTACTCGATTACGTTCAATGTCTCGCCGTCGATCATCAGTGCCACGTACATCACGCCTCGATACGGCGCGCCCCGCCGCTTCATTTCCGAAAGCGTCGGTTGAACGACCTCGCGCATGATGCGTCCGTCGAGCGCGCCATTGAGGTGCGGCACTGGAGAGTACGCGCCCATGCCGCCCGTGTTGGGACCCTGGTCGCCGTCGAATATCGCCTTGTGGTCCTGGGCGATACCGAGGCTTATCGCGTTGTCGCCATCGCAAAGCGCGAAGTACGAGAGTTCCTCGCCGCGAAGGCATTCTTCGATCACGACGCGTCTTCCGGCGGCGCCGAATCTCGCCTGCTCGAGCGCGTCGCTAATCGCGGCGAGCGCAGCATCAGTATCGCGGCACACCGTGACGCCCTTGCCGGCCGTAAGACCGTCGGCCTTGACGACAATCGGAGCGGCGTGCGAACGCACGTACTGTCGCGCTGCTTGCGCGTCATCAAACACCTCGAATTCGGCGGTCGGCACGCCGGCAGCGCGCATCACCGATTTCGCGAAGGACTTGCTCGCCTCGAGCTGCGCGGCTGCGCGCCTGGGGCCGAAAATCTTGAGGTTGGCCCGCTCGAACTCATCAACGATTCCGGCGGCAAGCGGCTCCTCGGGCCCCACGATCGTAAGTTCGACCTTTTTCTCTCGCGCGAATTCGATCAATGCCGCGCTGTCGTCAGGAGCGATCGCAACCGGCTCGGCGAGCTGCGCGGTGCCGGGGTTGCCGGACGCGCAGTAAATCTTCCAGACGCCCTGGCTTTGATGCAGCCGCCAGCAGAGCGCGTGCTCGCGCGCCCCTTTGCCGATGACCAGGACTCTTGCCGGCATTCGATGAAATTAATGGCGGAAGTGGCGGACGCCCGTGAAGACCATCGCGAGCCCGTTCTTGTCCGCCGCCGCTATGACCTCGCTGTCGCGCACCGCGCCGCCGGGCTGAGCGATCGCCGTGGCGCCTGCTTCGGCGGCGAGTGTCGGTCCGTCAGGAAAGGGAAACAGCGCCTCGGAAACGAGCACGGAACCTTCCAGCGCGATCTTGAGGCGCGCCGCCTTCTCTCGCGCCGTGTACACCGGATCGATGCGCGACGTTGCTCCACCGCCGACCGCGAGCGTGCGATCCTCGGTGACGAATGCGATCGCGTTGGACTTGATGTGCTTACACACCCGGATGCCGAAGGCGAGTGCGCGGTACTCGGCGTCGTTAGGTCTGCGCCTCGTCACGACCTTTCCCTGCCGAGGGTCCTCGATCGCGAGGTCCGGTGTTTGCACGAGCAGTCCGCCGAGCACGCGCCTGAGGTCGAATTCTTCGCGACGAACCGCATCGGCATGAAATCGCATCACACGCCGATTCTTCTTCTTGCGCAGGAATTCGATCACTCCCGGCGGGTAGTCAGGCCCGATCAGCACTTCTGTGAACAGCTCATCGACTGCGCGCGCGAACTCCATGTCCCAGGGCCGATTGGAAATGACGATGCCGCCAAACGGCGAGTCCGGGTCGGTCGCGAACGCCTTGTCCCATGCGCCCTTGAGCGTATCTGCGACGCCGACGCCGCACGGCGTGTTGTGCTTGAGAATCGCGACCACCGCGCGCGGCTCATCGCGGAACTCGAGCATCATGTTAATTGCCGAGCTGATGTCGACGACGTTGTTGAACGAAAGTTCCTTGCCGTGAAGCTGCTCGGCGATCTCTAGGAATCTGCCATAGAGTGCGCCCGTTTGATGCGGATTCTCGCCGTAGCGCAGCATCTGCTCGCGCTCGAGCGCGATGCTGAACGTTTCGCCAAGCGCGGCGCCTTCCGGCTCCGCACGCGCGCCAAGCCAGTTGGAGATGGCCGAGTCGTACTGCGTGACGCGCGCGAACGCCTTTCGCGCAAGCCGCCATCGCGTCTGCGCGCTCACGGCGCCATTATTGGAATCCATCTCGGCGGCGACCGGTGCGTAATCCGCAGGGTCCACCACCACCGCGACATCAGTGAAATTCTTCGCCGCCGCGCGTACCAGCGTGGGGCCGCCGATGTCGATGTTCTCGATCGCGTCCTCAAGCGTTACGCCGTCTTTCGCCGCGGTTTTCTCGAACGGGTAGAAGTTGACGGCCACCAGGTCGATCGGTTCGAGCGCGTGCTCTTTCATCTGGCGCTGATGGCTCGCCTGGGAGCGTCGCGCGAGGATGCCGCCGTGGATCTTTGGATGCAGCGTCTTTACGCGGCCATCGAGAATCTCCGGAAACCCGGTAAAATCCTCGACCGCGCGAACCTTGATGCCCGCGCCCTCCAGCGCCGCGCGCGTCCCGCCGGTCGAGAGAATCTCGACTTGGTGCCGCGCCAGCGCCCGCGCAAACTCCGCGAGGCCGCTCTTGTCCGACACTCCGAGCAGCGCACGCCGAATCACCACCTTTTCCCCGTTCATGGCACTCTATCCCCGCGCGATTCGCGGCACTCGCTTTCCGACCGTGCAGAGCATCTCGTACGAAATGGTATGCGCCAGCCGCGCGATATCATTGACGCTGATGGTCGACTCTCCCGCGCCACCCCACAGTATCACCTCGTCGCCAACTTCAGCCTGCGGCACGTCGGTGATATCGATCATCGTGAGATCCATGCACACCGCGCCGGCCACTCGCGCGCGGCGCCCACGAATCAGCACCTCTGCGCCGTTCTGAAGCCCGCGCCGGTACCCGTCGGCATAACCGACCGGCAGCACGCCAATGATGCTCGGCCGCGTCGTCACAAAGGTGTGGCCGTAGCTCACACCCGCGCCGGCTGGAACGTTCTTTCGCTGAACCAGCCGCGTCTTGAAGGTCATCACCGGCCGAAGCTCGACCTTTTCGCGCACCGCGGGCACGGGCGGGAGACCATAGAGTGCTAGTCCGCTGCGGACCATGGTGAAGCGCGCATCTTCGCGCAGCACCAGCGCGGCTGTGTTTGCGACGTGGAGGAGCTCGGGACGCATCCCGGCGGAACCGAGCGTTTCTATCACCGCGGCGAATACCTTGAGCTGCGAATCGGTGACCGGACTCGCCGGGTCGCTCGCATTTGCGAGCAGCGTGCAGGCGCCCTCGAACTTCAGCGACGTAGCCGCGCGAATCGCGGCGATCGCCGCTGGAACGTCGGCGGGCAGGATGCCGAGCCGCGTCGCGCCGGTATCGAATTTCAAGTGAATCGGAACCGGCGAACGCCCCAACGCGTGCGCGGCCGCGTTCAACGGCGCGATAAGTGCGACGTCGAACACGAACGGTGTGACGCCAAGCTCGATTATCTCGCGCGCCTGTTCGTGGAAGAATCCACCGAGCAGGTAGATTCGCGCGCCGGTGAGTCCGGCTTCGCGAAGTTCGCGCGCCTCGCCCATCGTCGCGACGCCGAAGTGACGGCAGCCGTCCGCGGCCAACGCGCGCGAGACTGTCACCGCGCCGTGTCCGTACGCGTCGGCCTTCACGACCGCCATCAATTCCCGGCCGGGGGCAAGCGACCCGAGCATCCGATAGTTGAAACGCAGAGCGGCGAGATCGATTTCGACCACCGTCGCCCGCCCGGTCTCCGATGACATGCTGCTGCGGTCCTTAGCGCCCAGGAAAGGAAGGCGCGAGCGTCGCCATACGGCGAAAAAACGAAAAACGCCCGAGCCATCCCGACAGCCCGGGCGCACGCCATCGAGACGCGCCCGTTGAGCGCGACGCCTTGCGCCGCAATTTTGCGCCCGTCCAGGGTACGTTGCCAACTAACCACCGCCTTTGCGGACAGTCAATCGAGTCTCGCGCCAACAATCCACGGCGCTACCGCAATCTTGTGGACGGCGATCTTTCGACGCGGGCACGCTGTGCATTTTTGCGATAGCGCGTCGCCAGTGCTATAAGGAAATTGGCTGGGGGTGTGCGCTTGGCGCACTGAGAACTCCTCGAGAGGACCCCTCGAACCTGATCCGGATAATACCGGCGTAGGGAAGCCAGCTCCGCCGGATGCCGCGCGACGTTCGCGGCCGCGCCAGGGCCGCTTCCCCGAAATCGAGGAAGCGGCTTTTTCAATGGCCCAACACGCTGCCATCGAGATCATGTTAAACGGAGAACCGCACGCGCTCGATGGCGATGCGCGCCTCGCGGCGTTGCTCGAGAAGCTCGAAGTCCGTCGCAAGCGGATCGCGGTCGAGATCAACGGCGAAGTGGTTCGTAAGGCGGACTACGATAGGGTGATGTTGAGCGCAGGCGACAAGGTCGAGGTGATCAATTTCGTCGGCGGCGGCTGAGCGCGCCCATCCGCGCAGCGCAGGTGCTTATGCAAGACACTCCATTGCAACTCGGCGGCAAGAGCTTCAAATCGCGGCTCATTGTCGGCACCGGCAAGTACAAGGATTTCACTGAGACCAAGGCGGCGATCGAGGCGAGCGGCGCGGAAATCGTGACCGTCGCGGTGCGGCGCGTGAACATCACCGACCGCAACAGCGAGAACCTGCTCGACTACATCGACCCGAAAAAATTTCAGATACTGCCCAATACCGCCGGTTGCCACAGCGCCGAAGAAGCGATCCGCACCTGCCGGCTCGCGCGCGAGGCCGGGGTCGGAGAGCTGGTCAAGCTCGAAGTCATCGGCGACGACCGCACGCTGTTCCCCGACGTGCCGGCGACCATCGAGGCTGCGCGCGTACTCGTGAAAGAAGGCTTCATGGTGATGCCCTATATCACCGACGATCCGGTCGCGTGTCTCAAGCTCCAGGAAATTGGGTGCGTCGCGGTGATGCCGCTCGCGGCGCCCATTGGCTCGGGCCTCGGTATTCGCAACCCGTTCAACCTCGCGATCATTCTCGAGCAGGCCAGGGTGCCGGTGATCGTCGATGCGGGCGTGGGCGTGCCGTCCGACGCTGCCGAAGCGATGGAGATGGGATGCGACGGCGTGTTGATGAACAGTGCGATCGCCGGTGCGAAGGAACCGATCGCGATGGCGCGCGCAATGCGCCTTGCCATCGAGGCGGGACGGCTCGCGTTTCTGGCTGGACGCATCGAGCGCAAGCTCTATGCGACAGCGTCCAGCCCGCTCTCCGGCCTCATCAAGTAGCGACGCCGTGGGCGACGACGCCGCACGCCGGCCGCGATTCCGCCTCTACCTGATCACCGATCGCGCGCTCTGTGCTCCGCGCGAACTCGTCGATACCTGCGCTGAAGTTCTTTCGATGGCGTCGCGCGAATTCGCGCGCGGCAGCGTTGCGCTGCAGCTTCGCGAAAAAGACCTGACCGCGCGCGACCTGTACAACGTGGCGCTCCGATTGCGCGATGTCTGCACCCGCACCGGCACGGCGCTGCTCGTAAACGATCGGATCGATGTTGCGTTGGCAGCCGGCGCTGACGGAATTCACCTACCCGCCGCCTCGTTCTCCGTCGCGGATGCGCGCGCGCTGCTCGGGCCCGCGAGGCTCATCGGCGTCTCTACCCACAGTGCTGGCGCCGTCGCCAAGGCCGCTGACGCCGGCGCGGACTTCGCCGTGTTCGGACCCGTTTACCATCCAATCTCGAAATCCGCGTACGGACCGCCGCGCGGTCTCGAAGAACTCCGTGCGGTCGTCGCGTCCGTCTCGATGCCGGTGTACGCGCTCGGTGGAATCACTGCGGCGCGCACGCGCGACGTGATGCGCGCAACATCTGACGGCACTGCGGGTGTCGCCGTGATTGGCTCGGTATTCGGCGCGAAGTCGCCCGCCGACGCAGCGCGCGCGATCCTCAGCGCGCTTCGCGCGGCGCGTCCGAATTGACGCTCCGAGCTGCCTCGAGCAGCGCGCCCGTCGATGGCATCTCTCGATAGTACGGCGACGTAAACGTCCATCGCACGATTCCCGCGTGGTCCACGATGAAGAACGCGGGAATCGCGCTGTCGGGCTCGCCGCCCCGATGGCGCTGCACCAGACCCAGCGGGCCGACTACAGTCTGCTTCTCGTCGCTCAGCAGTGGAATGCCGGTCTTGAGAAATCCGGCAAGCATGCTCGAGCGTGCGACCGGGTCTGCGCTGATCGCGACTACTTCAAGTCCGGCGGCATCGAGCTGCTCGCGATTCGAGGTGAGTTCGCCCAGTTCGTAGCGCGCGAACGGACAGAAGTCTCCGCGATAGACCACGACCAGCGTCGCGCGCCCGTCGCCGCTGACCGGCCCCCGGTGAATCACGCCATTCTGGTCGGCGAGCGCGAAATCCGGAAATCGCTGCCCTTCGCCGCTTTGCAACGTAAACGCAGGATTGCGCGTCCCGCGCAGCGTATAGCTGACGAATCGCCCGCCGCCGACTCCGACCACTACACAGGTGAGAAACGCGAGCACGAAAAGTCCGAGCTTCAAATGCGCCGACCACACCCCCAACGCGGCACGCACGCCTCCCAGCGCGAGCAACATCGCAAGCGCGAGACCTGTGTAGGCTGGGTACGGCACCCGCGCGTGGATTCCCATCGCGGGCGACGACCAGAACGACGAGAGAACGAACTCGTAAAGTCCGAATGCGGCCGCGGTAAGCGCGAGTGCCGCGATCGCCCGCAGCGGCTGAAACGGCGCCGGCGGCTGGCGTGGATCGTCCAGCTCGCCGGTGAGCGCGCGCTCTGCCCCGGCTACTTCCTGCGGCAGTTCGTGCTCGACGCTCTCACGGCCCGCCTCGCTCATGCGGCGTCCAGTTGCTCCTTCAATTCCTCGACAGTCAGCAAATCGACCCCCGCCGCGCGCCACGCCTCGATGAACGACGGCGCCTCAGCGCCAATCGGCGCGATCGCGTCGGTCACCACGTGAAGCTTTGGTCCGCGCATCTTGAGGAGACCTTGCACCGCGTGATCCACGCACACTTCAGCGTACACGCCATAGATCACAACATCGTGGAATGGTTCGAGCAGCCGTCGCAGCAGCCGCTCCGCGTTGCGATTGCCGCTGAACACATCGAAGCGCTGCTTGTGAATCAGGATCTCGCCGGGATGTTTGAGCACAGCAACGATTGCGGCATCGCCAAGCTCGACATTCTCGATGACCACCGGGTTGCGCGGCGCGGTTTCGTCGATCTTCTTCTGGCCGGGCGTGCCGCGCATGCAGTGGTCCGGCCATTCGCCGCCGTTGCGCTGCAGTTCAGGATCCTCTGGCGTATGGCAGTCCGCCGATGCGATCACCTTGATTCCGCGCTCGCGCGCGAGCTGCGTCACCTCGGCGAGCGCCGGAATCACGCGCTCGGTGCCGTCGATGTACAGCCTCCCGCCGGGGAGAATGAAGTCCCGCTGCGTATCGACGTCGTAGAAAAGCGTGGTTTGGGACTTCATCATCCCTTGACCACCAACATGGGTTTGAGCCGCGCCACGCGACGACTGACACCCGCGGCTTCCATCACCTCGACTACATCGGCGACATCCTTGTAGGCGGCCGGCATCTCTTCGGCGACCGTCGCGCGCCCCTGGTAGCGAATCGCGACGCCCGCTTGCGCGAGTTCCGCAATCAAATCGCGCCCTCGCGAGATTTTCTTCGCCTGTGTGCGGCTCATCACGCGCCCGGCGCCGTGGCAGGTCGAGCCAAAGGTCTCCTCCATCCCGCGTTTCGTGCCGACCAGCACGAATGAGTAGCGACCCATGTCACCCGGGATCAGCACCGGTTGGCCGAGCGCCCGTACCGCCTCGGGCAGCGCGGGATGGCCGGGCGGGAATGCGCGCGTCGCGCCTTTGCGATGCACGCACAACCGCCGCCGCACGCCCGCGACCTCGTGCTCTTCGAACTTCGCGATGTTGTGACAAACATCGTAGACGAGTCCGAATCCCAGCTGGAGTTTGTTGAGCGAAAGCGTCTCCATGAACGCGCGCTCAGCCAGATGCATCATGATTTGCCGGTTACACCACGCGAAATTCGCAGCGGCAGCCATCGCGCCGAGATACGCGCGTCCCTCTGGCGAGCGTATCGGCGCGGCCGCGAGCTGGCGGTCGGGCAGATGAATCCCGTATCGGTCCATCGCCTTGCCTACTACTCGCAGGTAGTCGTCGCAGGTTTGATGTCCGAATCCGCGCGAGCCGGAGTGAATAATCAGCACGGCGTTACCGGCCTCGAGGCCGAATCCGCGCGCGGTTTCAGCGTCGTAGATTTCATCTACGCGATCCACTTCCAAAAAATGATTGCCCGATCCCAGCGTGCCGAGCTGCTTGCGGCCGCGCTTGTACGCCTGGTCGCTCACCGAGTCCGGGTCGGCCAGCTCGTAGCGTCCGTACTCCTCGGTGTGTTCAAGATCGTCGCGGCTCGCATAGCCCTCGCGCACGGCCCATTGGATGCCATCGCGCGCCATATGCTTCATCTCGGCGACGCTCAATGCCGGTATCGCGCCCTCGGAACCAACCCCCGCCGGAATCGCCGCGAACAGTGCGTCGGCGAGCCGCTCCTTGTTGCGTTCGACCTCGCTGAACGCGAGGTTGGTGCGGATCAGCCGCACGCCGCAGTTGATGTCGTAGCCGACGCCGCCCGGCGAGATGACGCCCTCATCGGCGTCCACCGCCGCAACGCCGCCAATCGGAAATCCATAACCCCAGTGAACGTCAGGCATTGCAAGCGAGTAGCCGACGATACCCGGCAGGCACGCGACGTTCTTCACTTGCTCAAGACATGGGTCGTCGCGAATCTCATCGAGAAGCTTCCGGCTCAGATATACCCGTCCGGGCACGAGCATCGCGCCGCTGCGCGGAATCTCCCAGAGGTAGTCGTGGATGCGCTTCAGTTCCATGCGAGATAGGTGCGGCCCCGCTTACACGTCGAAGATAACACGAGCGTGCCATCGGCCGTCTTCATTCACGACCCGCAATTCATGATACGTCACCGCCTTCAGCTCGGTACGAAGCTCGTGACGTTTCGCGTCGTACGGCTCCCCGGCGAGAGTCGCCGACAGCGCGCCGTCGTGCTCCGCGACTTCGGCGTCGCTCCAGATGAACCCGTCGGCCAGAAACAGATTGAGCGCGGCGGCGAGCAGGTCGTGGAGCAAGTCCTCATCGTCGCTACCGGTAACTTCGGCCGTGCGTCGCTCAAGCGACCGCACGCCGGCGGGATCGACCATGATTCGCGCCAATGCCATCACGGCGCGCGCAAATAGCTCAACTCGCGAGGCACCCTCGACTTCGATTCCGATGTCGCCGGTGTGCTCGAACTCGCGGTACAGCTCATCGGTCACGTGACACTTCCGGATCGATCCTAGCAGGGTGTTGAGAAAAGTCTCGGAGTCCACAATGGCATCGTCTTCGTCCTCAACACCCTGCGCAAAAACTGTCTGCCTTCCTAATCTTCTCCCCCGGAGACGCGAAAGAGGGAGATGCGAGAGAGGGAGCAGGCTGTTGAAAATGCGTTTTTCAACAGCCTGCTGGAACCATCGGCACTCTGTGTGAACCGCGCGCTTTGCTGCCGCATCTCGCACCTTTTCCGGTCTCCGGGGAGGGCGCCGTATCCGGCCACGCGAGCATCGCACTCTCCTCAGTAGTGCACCGGCTCTTTGTGACGCCGGCTGTCGCGCTCCAGCTGCACCGTCATATGGCGGATGTTGAAGTTGCGCTCCAGCACCACCGACATGTCGGACAAAACGCGGTCCTGGTCGGCATCGGATGAAACCACCGCGTGCGCGGATAGCGCGAACTGCCGCGAGGTCAGACACCACACGTGCAAGTCGTGCAACTCCTCGGTGCCTTCCACTGCAAGGAGATCGTCGCGAAGCCTGTCGAGATCGATCTGCGACGGCACCGACTCCATCAGGATGTCCACCCCCTCGCGCACCAATCCCCACGAACTCAATAGCACCAGCGCGCCGATCAGCACACCCGCCGCCGGGTCAGCCTCGCGCCACTCGGTGAAGTACACCAGCGCCGCCGCGGCGATTACGCCGAGCGAGCCGAGCAGATCTGAAATGACGTGCATGAATACCGCGCGCACCGCGATGCCGGCCTTGCGCTCGCCGCTCGCAGGCCACGTCATCCACGCGGAAACGCCGTTCACCGCCAGTCCGACTACGGCGATTCCCATCACCGCGCCCGCTTCGACCGTCTGCGGTTCGCGCAGCCGGTGGTACGCCTCGATCCAGATGAATGCCACCAGCAGCCACAGGAATAGGCCGTTGAGCATCGCGCCGAGAATTTCCGCGCGCATGTATCCGTAGGTTTTTCCGCCGGTTGGAGGAAGTGTCGAAATCCAAATCGTGAGCAGCGCGAGGCACAGCGCCGCGATGTCGGTCAGCATGTGGACCGCATCGGACAGGAGCGCGAGGCTGTTGGTGTAGTATCCGCCGGCGAACTCGACGGCGCAGTAAACCGTCGTCATCGCCAGTACGATGAGCAGCCGGCGCCGGTCGCCGCGAAATGGCTGCACTATGTCGTGCGCGTGGGCCATCGATCCAGTGCTGACTACGCCCGCTGACACGGCTGCGGCGCGGGCGCGCCGCCTTGAAGTCGGTGGACGGCGGGAGCGCCGTCCATCTCAATCATACTCGATCAGCGAGACGCATTTCACCGGCGCGAGGCGCTCGCGCCCCGTGAGCGATCGCAGTTCCACCACGAAAGCGCACGCTACCGTCTCGCCGCCAACCTTGCGCACCAATCGAACCGCCGCTTCTGCGGTGCCGCCGGTCGCGAGCAGATCATCGACGATCAGTACGCGCGCGCCCGGCGCGATACCGTCCTGATGCATCTGGATCGACGCGCTTCCGTACTCGAGATCATACGACTCATCGACCGTCCGAAACGGGAGCTTGCCGGGTTTGCGCGCAATCGTGAGACCGACGCCAAGCCGATATGCGACTGGCGCTCCAACGATGAACCCGCGCGACTCGATGCCAAGCACGGTATCGACCTGCCCGCGAAACGGCGTCGCGAGCTGATCGACCACCGCCGCAAGCGCGCGTGCGTTGCTGATCAGCGGTGTGAAGTCGCGAAAGATGATCCCGGGCTTGGGAAAGTCGGGAATGTCACGGATAAGTTTTTTCAGTTCGTCGCTGGTCATTACTCGCCGCTGGCCACTCGATGAAGCGATCGCTGCCGCGTCAGGTTCCAGCAAAGATACTAGGAGCCTCCGCCCGCGGCAAAGACGATTCCCGGCGTGTCGTTGACCAGTGGCAGATGCGACAGTGGATTGCGCGCAACGTTGTCGCGACGCACCTCGAAGTGCAAGTTCGCGCCGGTCGTGCGTCCGGTCGTGCCCAGCACTCCCACCTTCTGCCCGCGGGTTACCCGGTCGCCTTCGCGAACCAGGTTGGATTCGTTGTGCGCATAGACCGTGACGTAGCGGTTGTCATGGCGCACGATCACGATGTTGCCGTAGCCCTTGAATGCGCCCGAGTAGATCACCACTCCATCATCGGCTGCGCTAATCGGCGTGCCCGGCGGCGCAGAGATGTCGATGCCGTCGTGCATCGAGCCGTTTCGCAATCCGTAACCGGACGACAGCGTGCCCGCGTGCACCGGCCATGCGAATTGACGCGGCGATCGCTCGATTGAGTACGCCGAATCGAGGGTGCCGTCGGACTGCGCCTTCGATGCGTACCGATAGCCGCCCGGAATAACGAGCACCTGACCCACGCGCAGCGTTCGCGGATCGGCGATGCCGTTGGCCGACATCAGCCGCCCGACGCTCACGCCATAACGATTTGCGATTCGATAGAGCGTCTCGCCCGATTGGACAGTGTGAGTCGTTGGCTGCGAGACCGCCCCGGCCGGTGTCGATACGAACGCCGGCGGAGGTGCGCTCGCGCGCAGGCACGCCGACGTGGCGAGCATCGCGATGAGCATTGCGCCCATCGCCGCCGCGCGTACCACGCCCGCCTTTCGCCCTCCACTCACGCTTTCCTCACCACCGCCACCACCCGCCCACGCGCCTCGCGCGTCGGGGCGTAACTTTACTCCTTGAATCCGTGCTTGCCGGTCATCTTCACGAACCGGCATTCGCAGAAGTATTCTTCGCGCCAGTGCCCGGCCTCGCGCTTGATGCGCACCAGCGTCTGCTCTTGCTCCTCACCGATCGGCGCGATCAACCGTCCCTGGGGCGTGAGCTGTTCGAGCAGCGGGCGCGGAATTCCCGGCGTTGCGGCCGTCACAATGATCACGTCGAAGGGCGCTTGCTCGGGCCATCCGTCCGATCCGTCCGCGCAGCGAAGCGAAATGTTGCCGTAGCCGACCGAATTCAGAATCACACGCGCGCGATCGTGCAGATGCGCGATATACTCGACCGTGTACACTTCGCGCGCGAGCCGCGACAGAACCGCCGCTTGGTAGCCCGAACCGGTGCCGACTTCGAGCACGCGCTCGCCGCCCGCAAGCTGCGACACCTCGCAGATGAGCGCCACCATGTACGGCTGCGAAATCGTCTGCGATTCGCCGATCGGCAGCGGACCGTCGTCGTACGCGTGCTCCGTGAGCTGCGACGGGATGAAGCGGTCGCGCGGCACCACGCGCATCGCTTCAAGCACGCGCGCATCGGTGATGCCGCGGCGTTCGAGCTGCTCGATAACCATCCGCTCGCGCGCCTGTGTGAGATCGATTCCCATCAGCGTCCGGCCATTATACCAGCGTGGGGGCGTCGTTTAAGGCAGTGGAATTGCGGTTCCGCGCGCCGAAAAGCGATGCTTTATCCCGGCTTTCACAGCCGGCACATACAGATTGGTTTGTGAACTCGCCCCTCTGTGTGTGTTACCCGCAATTCGGAGCGAGGGAGCGCATGGCTGAAGCAGCACAAGAATGGCGCGAGGACACAGTCAACGTCCTCGGCACCGGCCTCATCGTCGTCAAGGGCGGCGCGGGACGCCCGCTCGCGGGGCTCGCTGGAGCCGCTGCGGGCGGCGGCCGGAGGCGGCTGAATCTCCGCCGATCCGGCTTCGGCCGGCGACTTCCGCCGCCGGCCGATGCATTCAACTCCTTATCGCGCGCGCTGAACCCTCTCAGTCGCGCTCACCGCATTCCGTACCCTCGTTACGGCCGCTGCCGTTCGCACACGGCCCACGCTGTCCCGTTAGCGCCAGTGCCGATCGCGAAGCCGCTGGTCTGGGTAAAGTTCACAAAGCTGGCGGGGTTGGCTACGGTTGGCGCGCACGCGGTTGGATTGGACGCCGCGCCCTTCCCGTTGGTAGTGCTCGTGCCCGTTCCGTCGGAGTTCACACTGTAGGATCCGCTTGCGACTGCGTAGGTACAGACCATGCCGCCCGCGTTGCTGGTCATGGTTCCACCCGTCCAATTACCCTTTCCGTCGGCGATCAGATGGAAAAGTGTCGAGAGGGGCACCGGCGTGGTTTTTCCATTCGCGGTCACCATCGCGGTGCCGCTTCCAACGCAGGCGATTGACCCTGTTATGCTCGCGTTGCTGAAGCCCGCCGCGTAAAGCGGCTGAACCGTAGCGAATAACGACGCGAAGACGCCGAGCGAAGCGAGCAGAATGAAACGTTGCATTACGAGGACCTCCTAATCTGGGGGAATTCGCGCCAAGCTGACGCCGATCTTAGCGAATGTCAAGCCAACTTCGCGCGCCGGTTGACGGTCGGGTGACATCCGAGGCGCGCGGCGCCTCGCGCATCGACGACCGCCAGCTCGCGATCACATCGTCGCGGCACTAGCGAGTCATCGTGGCCGTGTGAAGCGTCACGCCGGGATTCGGCGAGTTGGCCGTCGGCACAAAGGTCTCGCCGTCCGGATCGAAAAGTTCCGCCGACGGATGCACGACCAGATTGTCCACGTCACCTCCGATCAACAGAATCGCACCGCGGTCCGAGCCGACTGCAATGAACGAAGCGGTGTGATCCGCGCGGGGCCTCAACATGAAGTTCGACAGAGCGCGGAAGGTTCCTGTTGCAGGGTCGAATACCTCGGCCGAACGAACCGCGTCCCCGTTCGTGCTTCGACCGCCGGTGATGAGAGCGCCGTACTCGTAGCGCGAAGCGGCATGGCCGTCGCGTGCGACGTGCATCGGCGTTCGCGTCGCGGAGAATGTTCCCGTCGCGGGATCGAACAGTTCGGCGCTGTCCAACCGGGCGCCGCTGTTGAAGTCTATGCCTCCCGCAATCAGCACCCTGCCGTCGCGAAGGAGAGTGGCGGTGTGGTTCAAGCGTGCAGCGGTTGGGTCACCAGGGGTTCGGGTGAATGCGTAGATCCACGGATCGAATATTTCGGCGCTTCGCTGCGCGGAACCACCAACGATCAGTACCTTTTCATTTGCGAGAGGAGTCGCGGTGTGATGGTGACGTTCGGTAAGCAGGTGACCCAAGGTGGGCGCGAAGGTTCCACGAGTGGGATCATAGACCTCCGCGCTTCGAAGCGCGGATTGTCCCGCACTCAAGCCTCCAGTGATCAGCACCCGTCCGTCAATCAGCACTGTCTCGGTGTGAGCGATCCGTGGCGTGGACATCCGCCCGGTAGTCGTAAACGCCACGGTCTTCGGGTCGAACAACTCCGCGCTTGCCAGATACTCCCCGCGCGCGTTCTCTCCACCCGCTACGAGCAGCTTGCCCGAATCAAGACGCATGGTTGTGTGACGCATGCGCGGCTCGTTCAACGTAGCCGCCAGCTTCGTAAAGGGCGGGGTCCGTTGGTCGTAAACTTGCGCGCTCCCGGTCAGGCCGAAGCGGTGGCCGCCAGAGGGCGCGGAGGTCGCGCCGCCGATGACCACGATCTTGGCACTGGGACGAAACTTGATCCGAGGGCACCCGCCAAGACAGCCCGATACAACCAGCGCGGCCAGTGCCATGGCGCCGAGCATCAGCTTGCAAACGAATTTCACGAGTTTTGACCCACTGATTCGCGAACGGGCGACGGTAGAGAGCGGGGCACTGCCGGCCAAGAACGCGGGCGCACAGCCAGTGCCCTCGCGTGACCACCACGACCTCACTCGCACGCTGACAGCATCTCGTTGAGACACCCACGGTGATCAAAGTAGGCCTCTGCGAGTTCGCGCGCCGCGCTGCTGTGAAGGGCGTAGCTGGCTTGGATTTCAGCACTGCCGGCCGCAGCCTCCTCCAGGTCGTTGAACGCCAGGAGACCCCTTCCGGTCGGGATTCGCTCGCTGAAACCCGTATCTTCGGCAAGCACCGGACGTCCGGTTGCGAGGTAGCAGACGCTTCGGTCGCTGAACCAGCCCGTCCTCAGTTCGCGAAAGATCGGCTTGGGGACCAAAAACTCCGCCCGCGAGGTCTCGATGTAAGAGCGATAGTCCGAGGGGGACCCCGCCACCCGGTGCGGATCAACGAGTCGCCAGCCGTGGCTTGACAGAATCTCTCTGTCATTGGCCGGGTCTTCTGGGCCGATGTTCGCCGCGAGCTCGAAACGGCATCGAGAGATTCGAGGGAGACTCACATACCTGAGATAGGCGTCGCGTTTGGAGACGCTTAGCACGCGATCTGCGACATGCAGCTCTTCCCAAGTCCATTGTGTAATCGAGCTGAAGGGTGCCTCGGGGCCCGGGTGCGGAGCCGCTTGCCACATCGGCAAGTACACGAAAGGTCGAAATCGCCGCCAGATTAGACCGAGAGCCGGCACCTCGCAGTCCGGATCGTGAAGCTTGCCGCCCACGGACAGAACCACGTCGTGGTCATGAATGCCCAAGTCCATCGTCAGACCGCAGACCTGCAGGTGGCCAGGGTCGAGGTCGATAAGGACGCGGCGTCGGAACTGCGACAGAAGAGGTTGGCGAAGCGCACAACAGAAGTTCCACAGCAGGTCCGCCGACTTGATCATCTCTTTGATTCGTTCCTTGCTCTTTCCGTAAGCTTGCGCGCTGTCGAGAGATTGGATGCCGGATGAGTCCAAGTGCAGCAGTGCGCAGCAGTCACCCAGTCCATACTGCCGGAAACGGTCAAAGAAGATGCCGATTAGGCGCCGGTCCCTATCCGGATCTTTCGACGGTCTTAACAGCTCGAGCCAGAATACTTGGTGCCCCAGTGCGCGAAGACCCAGTGCAAACTGAAAGCGCCAGCTCCAATGACCGCCGCCCTCGGGGTATTGTGCCATCGACGCATTGCCCAGAATGATCAACATATTCGGCGGGGCTCGAGGCCGCGGAGAGAAACTTACACGATCACGCCGGCAAAAACCGCACGGTCGCGCTCTGCGCAGGTTGACCTGTTCCTACCGACACCCTTCTTCGGCGCAAAGCGTGATCACGACGTCCACCGTACGCGGGTCGATCGACTCAACCTGCTTTTACTGCCGCGCGGAGATGCCGATGCCGATTTCGGCCATCACTCGCACCGCGATCGGATGCGGTCTGCCCGGCTTGGCGCCCGCGCTTTGCACGGGCGCGCGATCGCTCAACCTCGCGCGAGCGAGTCCCTCCGCCATTTGACTCCTGACCGAGTTGGCGACGCATAAGAGTAGAACCCCGCGCGAATTCGATGCCACGGTACAATGTTCGCGATTGCGATTGCGGCGTGCAACGCCCCGATCGAAGTTTGCGGAATTCGGCGCGCCGGAACCGGGGCTGTTGGTCTGGAAGATCTAGTTCCGCCGCGCGGCTTGCTCCGCGCGCCCACGACCGGATGAGCGTTGGCAATTCTTGCAGAGTGCGCGTATCTCAACCGCGTAACCGAGCAGCCGAAAGTCCGCGAGACTGGGGCTGCCTTCAATCAGCCGCTCGAATTCCGGCGCCTGCACGTCGGCGATCCGCCGGCAGCGAACGCAAATCACGTGGTGGTGAGGATCGAGATTGCCGTCGTACCGCGCGCTATCATGTAGCGGCGTGACCTTGCCCGCCTCGCCAGCTTCGCAGAGCAGTTCCAGGGTCCGATGCACAGTCGCGAGCGACAGCGACGGCTGTTCGCGGCGTACCTTTGCGTAGATTTCCTCGGCGCGCGGATGCGCTGCGGACTCCATCAAGGCGCGGAAGATTGCGAGCCGTTGAGGAGTTACCGCCAGACCGCGCGCGCGACAGCGCCGGGCGAACTGATCGAGACGCTTACTGGCGTAGGCGTCGCGCCACTGTTGATCAAGGTAACGCAAGGCACATCGAACAGCTGGACCGCCGCTTCAAGATTCCAAGCTCACGCACGGGCGACCGCTTATCGAGTATCCACAGGATGCACACGGGCCGGTCGCGGTGCAAGCGGCAATCCTCTGCAAGGAATTCCTAACCGCGATTTGCTATGACTTAAGAATGCTTGCCTTCGCCACAAGGGAAGGCCTAGTATTCGCTCGCGCGGCTGGCGCCAACTGCCAGAGCACATCCGCACATCAACGCGAACCGGGAGGACGGGTGCGATGCGAAGAACGGCGGCGCGATTAGTTCTGATTTCGTTGTCGTGGGCGGTCTTGATTGGCACACAAGCCGCCTCAATTGTCGCGCTGAGCGTTGCGCCCGCGCTGGCGGTCGACCCGATGACGTACCTCGGGAAGCCGCCGCTGGGGCTGCCGGCGGTTCCGGTGCCGGCCGATAATCCACTCACCAGGCAGAAAGTCGAACTCGGGCGCGATCTCTACTTCGATCCGCGATTGTCGATCGACGGTTCGGTCTCGTGCGCGAGTTGTCACAGTCCCGGACTCGGCTGGTCCAACGGACTGCCAGTCGCGGTCGGCTTCATGGGGCAGAAGGGCGGACGGTCCGCGCCGGTGATTTACAACACCGCGTATGAAGATCTGCTGTTTTGGGATGGGCGCGCGAAT
Source organism: uncultured Binatia bacterium (SeqCode) (assembly GCA_964429575.1). GTDB lineage: Bacteria > Desulfobacterota > Binatia > Binatales > Binataceae > CAYSCX01. The sequence continues at coordinate 246,123 of CAYSCX010000001.1, forward strand.
TCGCTCGAGAATCAGGCTGCGGGGCCGATCGAAAATCCGATCGAGATGGGTCACGGCGAAGGAAATCTGCCGAAAGTCGCGAAGCGGTTGAATGCGATCCCAAGCTATCGCGCCTTGTTCGAGAAGGCTTTCAAAGAGCCCGCCACGCCGAAGAACATTACGCAGGCGATTGCGAGCTATGAGCGCACAATTCTTTCCGGCAACGCGCCGATCGACCGCTACCAGGCCGGCGATAAGAGCGCGCTTTCCGCACAGGCTCAGCGCGGGTTCGAGGTCTTCAAGGGCAAAGCGAATTGCACGACCTGCCACGTCGGCTTCAATTTCGCCGATGGGGACTTCCACAACCTCGGCGTCGGAATGAGCAAGCCCAAGCCCGACCTCGGACGCTACGACCAGACCAAGAAGGACGAGGACAAAGGCAAGTTCCGCACGATGACGATTCGCGAAATTACCGAGTCGGGGCCATACATGCACGACGGCAGTATCGCGACGCTCGAGGAAGTCGTGGAGTTTTACGACAAGGGCGGGGAGAAGAATGCCAACCTCGACAAGCAGGTCGTGCCGCTAAATCTGACGAAAGAGGAAAAGGCGGAGCTGGCCGCGTTTCTCAAGGAAGGTTTCAAGGGTGAAGAGCTGACAATCGCATTCCCCGAATTGCCCAAGTAGTTCGCGACGGCGACGGGGACGAACCTGGGCGAAACAGGCGAGGACCGGCGAACGCGTTTCGCGGGCGTTTCGCGGAGGATCGAGAATGAAGCAGGATTCGAGGGCGTTGATTGCGGAGTTGGTGGGAACCTTCTTCTTCGTCACGCTTGGTGCGGGGGTCATAGTTACTGACTACTTCACCGGAGGCAAGACGATCGGGCTGCTCGGAATCGCAGTATGCCACGGACTTGCGTTATCGCTCGCGGTCACCGCGACGATGCGTGTCTCCGGCGGGCACCTCAATCCGGCAGTGACTGTCGCGATGTGGTCGCTCGGCAAGGTAAATCCGCCGACCGCGGTCGCATATATACTGATGCAGTTGATCGGCTCGGTGCTCGCCGCGGCAGTATTGGTCACCATTTTTGATCGCTCGGTGTGGGACCCAGTTCACCTCGGCACCCCGGGGCTCGGCGCTGGCGTTCATCAGAGCATGGGGTTGTGGATCGAGGTTGTTGCGACGTTCTTCCTACTCTTCGCGATCATGGGAACGGCGGTGTATGCGAAATCGCCAATTCAGATCGGCGGCTTCGGCGTCGGTCTGACCATTTTCGCTGACATCCTTGTGGTCGGTCCCCTTACTGGCGCCTCGATGAATCCCGCGCGCAGTTTCGGGCCGGCGCTGATGTCAGGATTCATGAGGGACCACTGGATCTACTGGGTCGGTCCGATAATTGGCGCGCTTATCGCGGCAAACCTGTATTACCGCTTCATCGCGGATCCCGACGAGCGATAGGCCGGGACCCACGGATTCACAGCGCGGGCGAAGGGCGCGGTTAGCGTCCTTCGCCCAATTTTATTGCTAAATCTCCACCCATCGGCCGGCCGACAGCCTATCCTCGCGCTGCCAACGGCCTTCTCCGTAATAGAAATGTAACAATCGGGACAATCGCAGGTTATGCGCGCGCGTTAGCTTCTCCATGCGGACGTGTTGTTGCCGCGGGTGGCGCGGCTGGACGAATCAAAGCAAGGAGAGGGAGCGCATATGCGCATTCGACAGGTGGTGGCGTTCGCGGTGGCCGGCATCGCGCTGAGTGCGGTGGTGCACGCAGAGAGTGTGGATTCGGGACTGAGCAACTACACGCAGGTCTCAGGGATTTCGGGTAATCTCAAGTCGGTCGGCTCCGACACGATAAACAACTTGATGACGCTGTGGGCCGAGGGGTTCAACAAGATGTACCCCAACGTCAAGGTTGAGATTGAAGGCAAGGGCTCATCGACCGCACCGCCTGCATTGATCGCGGGAACCGCGCAATTTGGACCGATGTCGCGGCCGATGAAGGAAGCAGAGATCGATGCGTTTGACCAGAAGTTCGGCTACAAGCCAGTACAAGTGCGGGCGGCGGTAGATTCACTTGCGGTATTCGTCAACAAGGACAATCCGATTAAGTGTCTCAGGCTTCAGCAGCTCGACGCGATCTTCTCGAAAACGCGCCGGGGTGGCGCCGTGAAGGACGCCGCAACTTGGGGCGACCTGGGTCTGGGCGGCGAATGGAAGAACAAGCCGATCGACCTTTACGGACGCAATGCGGCATCTGGGACGTACGGCTACTTCAAGGAAGAGGCGCTGTTCAAAGGCGACTACAAGGACAGCGTGAAGGAGCAGCCGGGTTCGTCGTCGGTGGTGCAGGGTGTCGCGACGGACAAGTACGCGATTGGTTACTCCGGAATCGGATACAAGACTGCAGACGCACGCGCGGTGCCGCTTGCGAAGAACGCTGCGTCTGAATGCTACGAGGCGAACGAGAAGAATGCTTACTCTGGAGAGTATCCACTTGCGCGGTTCCTCTACATCTATGTCAACGTGAATCCAAATCAGCCTCTCGATCCTCTGCGGCGCGAGTTCATCAAATACGTCGTATCGCGCGAAGGTCAGGAGGGAACGGTGAAAGACGGCTACTTTCCTGTAACCCGGTCGATCGCCGATGAAGACCTGCGCGCCATTGGCGCTACCCAGTGAGAAACCGAGTGCGCAATCACGGCGCCTTGCGCGGAACGCAGTAATTCGCGCGTGGCCTCGACTGACTCATCGCCTGATCGCCGAGTGACGGGCGCGCGCGCTCCCGGCGCGCGCCATCGCACCACCCGGCGCTCGGTGCTAATCGCCGACCGGCTCGCCGACTGGGCGATCCGCATCGGTGGGATCGGCGTGATCGTCGCAGTGCTCGGCATCATGGTCTTTCTCGCTTTGGCAGTGGTGCCGTTGTTCACCGGCGGGAGCGTCGAGGGTGAGCACAGCGGCGTGCTCTCGGGCGTTCGCGGCCGCATGATGTTCGAGAGAATCGACGAATACCGCACCGTGATTGCCGGACTTGCGCAAGACGGCCGTGCCGAAGCGAACCACCTGTTGTCGGGCGAGCACATTGCCGTCGATGCGCCGGTTATCGCCGCAGGGCCGAAGATCACCGCGTGGAGCAGTGCGCTGGAGGGCGATTATTTCGCGCTCGGTTTTGAAGACGGCACGGTGCGGTTCGGGCGCCTCGCGTTTGATACGCAAATCCTCATGCCCGGCCAAGTGCGGTCAGATGTAAAAGAGCTCAGCGGCGGTGATCGCACCGACGGTAAGGCGATCTACGCGCCGCTGCCGGGCAATCAGGTACGCAAGCTCTCGGTGCGAATAGCGCTCGACGAGCCGCAGAAAGTCGTCGATGGGAAATCGATCGTCGCGGTTGACTACCGCTCCAGCGGCACAGTCGAGCGGCCGACTCGAGCATTTGTCACCGTTGACGCTGACCGCGTCGCACGCCTGAGCCGCTCCGAGAGCCGCGTCAATCTCCTCACCGGCAACACCTCGACCGACCTTTCGACCGCGACGCTGCCGCCACTTCCAGCATCGATCGAAGTGGCGGGCGTGTTGATTACCGAAAAGGCGGACCAGGTGTACATCTCGGAGCGCAGCGGCCGCGTGTTCCGCTACGATACGCGAAGCTTCGACCAACCGGTGCTCGCCGAAACGCTGGAGCTTTTCCCGGGCAAAACGGCGCTCACGGTGTTCGGCTTCCTGATCGGCGAGCAGTCGATCGTTGCCGGCGGCTCCGATGGCGCGGTCAACATCTACTTTCGCATCCAACGCGCGGACGCGAAGAGCATCGACGGCTATACCCTGGTCCTCGCGCACCAACTTGAACCGCAGCCCGCCGCAATCGTAGCAATGCACGCGAGCCAGCGCCGCAAGCTGTTCGCGACCGCAGATGCTGACGGCAATGTGTGGGTACGTTACTCGACCAGCGAACAGACTGTGTTGAAGCTTGCGCCGCCCGACACGTCGCTCAAGTTCGACGCGGTCGCGTTGGCGCCGCGCGATGACGGAGTCGTCGCAATCTCCACAGACGGCCGCTACTACGATTGGGGCATCTCGGCGCCGCATCCGGAGACCACGCTCGCGTCGATCTTCGGTAAGGTATGGTACGAGGGCTACCCGGAACCGGCCTACACGTGGCAGTCGTCATCGGGCACCGACTCTTTCGAGCCGAAGTTTTCGCTGGCGCCGCTCATTTTCGGCACGCTCAAAGGAACTTTGTATTCGATGTTGTTCGCGGTGCCGCTTGCGCTGGGCGCCGCGATCTACACCTCCGAATTTCTCCACCCGCGCGTCCGCTCGGTCGTGAAGCCGACCATGGAGATAATGGCGTCGCTTCCGTCGGTGGTGCTCGGATTTATCGCGGCGCTGGTGCTCGCGCCGTTTGTCCAAAACTGGACTGCGTCGGTCATCCTGATCTTCATCAGCCTGCCGGTGAGCCTGCTTGCGGGCGCCGCAATATGGCAGTTGCTGCCCGAGCGGATAGCGCTCCGGTTCGCCGGGCTCGCGAAGTTCTTTGCGATGTTTGTCGTGATCGGCGTCGCGCTCGCGCTCGCGTATCTGTTCGGTCCTCTCTTCGAGCGCGCGTTTTTCGACGGCAACCTGAAGGCGTGGGCGAACGGCGACGTGGGCAGTGACCTGCCATTCATGACGCTGTTGTTGATGCCGGTGAGTTTCGCGGCGGCGATCTGGCTACTCAATTGGTACGCAGGCGCGGCGATCAGCGAGATGATGCGAATGGTCGGCCGCACGCGCGCGGCGCTGCTCGACGTCGCGCGCGGCGTGGCGTTGCTGGCCTTGGCCGCGGTGCTCAGCCTGGTTGGTGCGTGGACGCTTCAATCGCTGGGATTCGGCATTCGCGGCGGAGCAGTCGATACCTACGTGCAGCGCAATTCGCTGGTGGTCGGCTTCGCAATGGGGTTTGCGATCATCCCAATCATCTACACGATCGCCGAGGATGCGCTGAATTCGGTGCCGGAGCATCTACGATCTGCATCGCTCGCATGCGGCGCCACGCCGTGGCAAACGGCGCTGCGCATCGTGATGCCGACCGCACTCAGCGGAGTGTTTGCAGCAGTCATGATCGGGATGGGACGCGCCGTCGGTGAAACGATGATCGTCGTGATGGCGGCGGGTAACACGCCACTGATGGACTGGAACGTCTTCAACGGCTTCCGCGCGCTGTCGGCGAACATCGCAGTCGAGTTGCCCGAGGCGGTGCGGGACTCGACGCTGTACCGGATGTTATTCCTTGCCGCGCTGACATTGTTTGTAATCACCTTCATCGTAAACACCGGCGCCGAGGTGGTGCGGCTCCGCTTCCGCAAACGAGCGGCGCAACTCTAACGTGCAACCGATGAAAGCCAAAAGCGCCGCCACCTATCCTGACGCCATGGTGGCGACGCGCGAAGTCGCCGTTGCGCGGCACAAAGCGACCGACCTGACCGCGCAGGGCGAACCGTACCTGTGGGCGCTCGGTGGCGCGCTGGCGACCGGAATCTTGATGATTCTCGGATTCCTGCTGTTGGTCGCATGGAACGGCATAACGACTTTCCTTCCGAAGCCGATCGAGGTCGTCACGCTCAACAATGGCGCGGTGATTGCGGGTGAACCGTCGCGCTTCGAGTCGTACCGTCCGGCCGCGGAGGAACTCGCAGCACTGACGCCCGGCGCGCGCGCTGAAATTGAAGCGAACAACGGCTTCGCGACCCGCACGCTCTACCGCATCGGCAACTACGACCTTTACAACGAAGATTTCCGCTGGGTCCCCGGCCACGACGTGAGCAAGCTCGCGCGGCCGAAGCAAATGCTGTTTGCGGAGCGTCAGGAGTGGGGTCCGTTCGTTGGCACACTCAAGAGCGTCGAGGCGCCAGGGCTCGCGTCACCGATCACGAACGTGAACGATCCGGGATTTGCGCAGGCGCACGGGCGCGCGCTCGCGCGCCGGTCGCGGATTCGCGAAATCGAGCGCAAGCAGATCGGCGCGATCAACTACTACCTCGAGAACGAACGCCTCGCGCTGCGCCGCGCGGCATTGAAGTACGGCGACGCAAGTCCTCAATACGCCGATGCGAAGCGGACATTTGAGCAACGCTCCGCCGAACTGAATCAGCAGTACGCTCGCCTTGCCGCCGAGGCGCAGGTGTTGCGCGCCGAGGATGCGGAGGATCGAATTACGCTCGCCGAGATCGGTGGGCGCGAAAAGAACCTCGCGCTATCGGAGATCGTACGAATCTATCCAGCCAACGCGCTGACTCTCGCCGGCAAGATACGCGTCTACCTCTCTCGCTGGTGGGAGTTCCTCAGCGCGGAGCCGCGCGAGGCCAACACCGAGGGCGGCGTGCTGCCCGCGATCTTCGGCACCTGCGCGATGACGCTGCTGATGGTGGTATTCGTCGCGCCGTTCGGCGTGATCACCGCGCTCTATCTGCACGAGTACGCGAGGCAGGGGCGTATCGTCTCGGCGGTTCGAATTTCCGTCAACAACCTCGCTGGCGTGCCGTCGATTGTGTACGGCGTATTCGGTCTGGGATTCTTCGCCTACGTGCTGGGCGCGGGAATCGACGCGTCGCTATATCCCGAGCGGCTTCCCAACCCAACGTTTGGCACCGGCGGATTGCTGTGGGCGTCGCTGACACTGGCGCTGCTGACGGTTCCCGTCGTGATCGTCGCCACCGAGGAAGCGCTCGCCGCGGTGCCGCGCTCGATGCGCGAGGGATCGCTCGCGTGCGGCGCCTCGAAGTGGCAGACCATCCGCAACATCGTACTGCCGCGCGCGATGCCCGGCATCATGACTGGCATCATCCTCGCGATGGCGCGCGGCGCCGGCGAAGTGGCGCCGCTCATGCTGATCGGAGTCGTGAAGCTCGCTCCCGATTTGCCGATTGACGGGTTCTTTCCGTTCGTGCATCTCTCGCGCAGCTTCATGCACCTGGGCTTTCACATATATGATGTGGGCTTCCAGTCGCGAAATTCGGAGGCCGCCAAACCGATGGTGTTCGTCACGACGATCCTGCTGATCACATTGATCGCCGCGATGAACGCGTTCGCAATTGCGGTGCGCAACCGTCTCAAGCGCAAGTTCGCCGGCAGCCAGTTCTAACGGGTTGAAGATGGCGGGTGCAGCAAGCATGAACGGCGCGGACCGCACCGAGCCGGTCGCGTACGCAAAGCAGGGCGCGCGTGGCGTCGTCCTGTCGATCGAGAATTTCTCGCTCTGGTATGGGCGCACGCAGGCGCTGTTCGACAACACCTTGACCATCGAACGTGGTCTGGTAAGCGCGCTAATAGGACCGTCCGGCTGCGGCAAGTCCACGCTACTGCGTTCGCTCAACCGCATGAACGATCTGATCGACGAGGTGCGCATTTCGGGCGATATCCGGCTCGACGAGCGCAGCATTTTCGACCCGTCGGTGGACGTGATCGCGCTGCGCAAGCGGATGGGCATGGTGTTTCAGAAGCCCAATCCGTTTCCAATGTCGATCTACGAGAACGTGATCTATCCGCTGAAAGTCGATGGGGTTCGCGACCGCAGAATACTCGCGGAACTGGGCGAACGCGCGCTCAAAGCCGCCGCACTGTGGGACGAGGTGAAGGACCGTCTGAACGAAAGTGCGCTTGCGCTTTCGGGCGGCCAGCAGCAGAGGCTGTGCATCGCGCGCGCGATCGCCGGCGACCCGGAGTTGATCTTGATGGACGAGCCCTGTTCAGCGCTCGATCCGATCGCGACCTCAAAGATTGAAGAGTTGATGAACGAGTTGCGCGGCCATTACACGATTGTGATTGTGACTCACAACATGCAGCAGGCCGCGCGGGTCAGCGACAATACCGCATTTATGTACCTCGGGCGGCTGATCGAATACGGCGACACGCAAAAGTTCTTCCTCAAGCCCGCGCTGGAGCGAACCGAGGATTACATCACCGGGCGCTTCGGCTAGTGTCGTTCCAACTACTTTTACCGAAGACGATAGAACGCTGCCCCGAGGCAGGTTGGCAAACTTTCCCAGGTCAGTTAGCACCAACAAGTTGGAACGGCACTAGACGCTGTTGCGGAACAGGCCGAGGTCAGTCACGGCGCCGAGACTCGCCGATGAGACCTGCGCGGCGTATTTCGCGAGAACCCCGCGCGTGTAGCGCGGCTTGGGCGCCTTCCACACGGCGCGTCGGCGCGCGATTTCGTCGTCAGGAACATTGAGCTGCAGCGCGCGGTGGCGTGCGTCGATGGTGATCGAATCGCCCTCCTTTACCATCGCAATCAGACCGCCCACTTGCGCCTCGGGCGCTACGTGTCCGACCACGTGACCGTAGGTACCACCCGAGAAACGCCCGTCGGTGATCAGTCCTACGGAGTCGCCCATGCCCGCGCCGACTAGCGCGGAGGTTGGCGACAGCATCTCGCGCATTCCGGGGCCGCCCTTGGGTCCTTCGAATCGAATCACGAGAATGTCGCCGGCTTTGATCTTGCCCGCGAGAATCGCATCGAGGCACGATTCCTCGTTTTCAAACACGCGCGCCGGACCTGTGATGCTCGACTCCTTGATGCCGGTGATCTTGGCCACCGCCCCTTCGCTTGCGAGGTTGCCCTTCAGAATTGCGAGGTGCCCCTCTGCATACACCGGGTCGTCCCACTGCCGAATGACTTTCTGGTTTGTGGGCGGCGCGGTGGGAACGTCCTTCAGAATTTCCGCCACGGTCTTGCCCGTAATGGTGATGCAATCGCCATGGATGAGACCGCGGTCGAGCAGCATGCGCATCACCTGCGGCACTCCGCCTGCGCGGTGAAAATCGACAGTCACATAGGTGCCCGACGGTTTGAGATCGCACAGCACCGGTATGCGGCGGCGGATGGCCTCGAAGTCGTCGATGGCCAGCGGTACCTCGGTCGCGTGCGCAATCGCGAGCAGGTGCAACACGGCGTTGGTCGAGCCGCCGACGGCCATCACGACGGCGATCGCATTCTCGAGCGCCTTGCGCGTCATGATCTGCCGCGGCAAAAGCTGATTGTGAATTGCGTCGACCAGCGTGTTGCCGGACTGCGCGGCGCTATCCGCCTTTTCGGAGTCTTCGGCGGCCATCGTCGACGAGTGCGGAAGACTCATTCCCATCGCTTCAATCGCCGACGACATCGTGTTCGCGGTGTACATGCCGCCGCATGAACCGGCGCCCGGGCACGCACGCCGTTCGACTTCGATCAGTTCGTGCTCGTCGATCTTGTGCGCGCTGAACTGGCCAACCGCTTCGAATGCGCTGACGATGGTAAGGTCGCGGTCGCCGTAGCGGCCCGGCTTGATGGTTCCGCCGTACACGAAGATGGCGGGAATGTTCATTCGCGCGATCGCCATCATCGCGCCTGGCATGTTCTTGTCGCATCCTCCGATCACCAGCGCGCCGTCCACTGACTGGGCGCTGCACGCAGTCTCGATCGAATCCGCGATGACCTCGCGTGAGACGAGCGAGTACTTCATTCCCTCGGTGCCCATCGAGATGCCGTCGCTGACCGTAATCGTGCCGAACACTTGCGGCATCGCGCCGGCTTTGCGCAGCGCAGACTGTGCGCGCTCCGCGAGCAGGTTGAGACCGAGATTGCACGGCGTGATCGTGCTGTAGCCGTTTGCGACGCCGACGATCGGCTTGGTGAAGTCGCCGTCGCCAAATCCAACCGCGCGCAGCATCGAGCGGTTCGGCGAGCGCTGGACACCTTCGGTGATAAGCCTGCTTCTCCGATTTTCTGCCATGTCACTGCTCCAATGCGGGAGAGACATTATGCGACAGAAACACCGGTGTTGTGAACCGGCTTGGAGATCGCGCCGCAAGTAGGTGGGCCCGGACGGGAGACGCTTTGAATGGCAAGGCGGGGCGGTTAAAGTGATGCGGCGATGGCGCCAGCGATGATTTCAAGCATCAGTGCGCGCGAAATTCTCGATTCGCGCGGCAATCCGACCATCGAAGTTGACGTGCGGCTTTCTGACGGGGCGGTGGGAACGGCCGCGGCGCCGTCGGGCGCATCGACCGGCGCGCATGAAGCGCACGAGCTGCGCGACGGCGACCCGAAACGCTACGGCGGCAAGGGCGTGCTCAAGGCGGTCGCGAACGTCGGCGGCGCAATCGCGTCCGCGCTCAAGGGCATGGATCCCGCGGGTCAGCGTGCAATCGACAATCGATTGATCGAACTCGACGGCACGCCCAACAAATCGAAACTCGGCGCCAACGCGATCCTCGCGGTGTCGCTCGCGTGCGCGCATGCGGCGGCTGCGTCGCGCGGACTGCCGTTCTACCGTTATCTCGATGCGGATTCGCATCTGTTGCCCACGCCGATGATGAATATTCTCAATGGCGGACGGCACGCGGACTCCAGCGTCGATTTGCAGGAATTCATGGTCGTGCCGCTTGGCGCAGCGACGTTCCGTGAGGCGCTGCGGATGGGCGCGGAGATTTTTCACGCGCTCGCGAAGGTGCTCAAGCAGCGCGGCTATTCGACCAACGTCGGCGATGAGGGAGGCTTCGCCCCAAATCTCAAAAGTAACGGCGAAGCTATCGAGGTCATCCTCGAAGCCATTACCAATGCCGGATACCGGCCGGGCGACGACGCGTGTATAGCGCTCGATCCCGCTGCGAGCGAGCTGTTTGAGAACGGCAAGTACGTGTTTGCCCGCTCCGACAAGAAATCGCGCGACGCCGAAGAAATGGTGCGCTTCTATGCCGGCTGGATCGCGCGCTATCCGATCGTCTCGCTCGAGGACGGTCTGGCCGAAGACGACTGGGACGGTTGGGCGCTCCTCACCAAAGAACTCGGCGCCCGCATCCAATTGGTCGGCGACGACATCTTCGTTACCAATCCGGCGCGCATCCGCCGCGGCATCGAGGCGAAAGTCGCGAACTCGGTTCTCATCAAGGTCAATCAGATCGGAACGCTCAGCGAGACGCTCGACGCGATCGCAACGGCGCGCGCCGCGGGATATACGGCGGTAATTTCTCACCGTTCGGGCGAAACCGAGGATACAACGATCGCGGACCTCGCGGTCGCGACCGGCGCCGGCCAAATCAAGACGGGCTCGCTCAGCCGCAGCGAACGGGTCGCCAAGTACAACCGCCTGCTGCGAATCGAGGAGCAACTCGGCGCCCGCGCGAAGTACGCAGGCCGCAGCGCGTTCTTACAGCTCGCGGGCGCGGCGAAGAAGTGAAGCGTCGCCTTCCCTCATCCAGCGCGCCCGGCGTTTGCAACACCTGATGGCCGAAAATTCGAAAGGCGATGGCGTGTCCGCTCTCACCGCTCATGGGCTCACCAAGCGCTACGGCGGCCGCGCGGTGGTGAATAACGTGGACATCCACGTGCGCCGCGGCGAAGTCGTCGGCTTCCTCGGTCCCAACGGTGCGGGCAAGACGACCACATTTTACATGTTGGTCGGGCTGCTGCGTCCGGACGCAGGGCGCGTGATGCTGGCGGACGAGGAGATCACGAACCTGCCGCTCTACCAACGCGCGCGCCGAGGCATCAGCTATCTGCCGCAGGAGCCGTCGGTATTTCGCAAGCTCACCGTCAAGCAGAATCTGCTCGCAGTGCTTGAGACGCTTCCGTTGACCGAGGAAGAGCGCGAGGCGCGGCTGCAATCGTTGCTCGATGAACTGGACATCGGGCATCTCGCCAAGTCGAAGGCGGGGGTTCTTTCGGGCGGCGAACGGCGCCGCGTCGAAATCACTCGCGCGCTGGTCCTCGACCCTCAGTTCCTGTGTCTGGATGAGCCGTTTGCGGGAATCGATCCGATAACGGTGGTCGAGATTCAGCGCATCATCACGTATCTGAAGGAGCGTGGCATCGGCGTGCTGATGTCAGATCACAACGTGCACGAAACGCTGTCGATCATCGATCGCGCGTACATTATCCACGACGGCAAGATTCTGTTCGAGGGCGGGCCGCGAGAGATCGTCGCGAGCCCGGAGGTGCGCAAGGTATTCCTGGGCCAGCGCTTCAGTCTGCGCGAGTTGTAGCGGCGCCGGCGCCGCTACTTCGAGGCGGGCGGCTCAGCGGGTTCGCGCCGCGCCGGCTTGAGCACTGCGGCGGCCTGAGTCTCCACGACCGTGCCCTTGTAGAAGTCCGGGTTCGCCTCGCCCCAGAACCGCACCGGATTGGCGAACATGAAGTCGCGGAAATCGGCCTCGGTGATGAGTTCGTCCTCGACCAGTTCGTACGCTTCGGGCAACACATCGGACATGTTGCGCACGTCGAAGTGTCCGATATCGGATCCGAACAGCGCATTGAGGCGCGCGTTGAACGGGTTGAGTTGGCGATTGAATGCCAGCGCGTTCATCCGATCGTCGGCCTCGCAGCCAAAATAGAAGTTCGGCACGAACAGATCACGGATGTCCTCGCCGCGCTCGATCTTGCAGGCCGCGTAGTCGTCCAGCTCGGTAAGCCCGCCGGTCGCGATGCTGCTGTCCGCCCGGGCGGCCGCCGCGATCCGTTCCGCCGCCTCGACCTCCTTTTCGCCGCCGTATTTGCGCGCGAGATCGCGCAAGAGCGCGCCATCGAGGTTCGCGGGGTTGACCTCTTCGAGCGCCTTGCGGTTGCGCTTCTGCCAGTGGCCGATGAGATCGGCGTAGAGCATCGCCGCCCATCCCACGCCGCCCTCGAGAAATGCAAACTTGAGCTTGGGAAAGCGGCGCGTGACACCGCCCAGGAACAGCGCCTTGCAAACCGCCTCGCTGGCGACCGCGAAGTGGCCGATGTGGTTGTAAGTGAAATTGGTGGGCGACACGCGGAAGCCAAGGCTTCGCGAGCCGCTGTGAAAGGTCGGCGCGAAGCCGAGAGCGAGGCAGCGCTGCCAGACCTGGTCGTAGTCGTTTTCGCTATCGAGGCCGAGCATGTCGAACCAGGTGGCCCGGCGGCCGGGTTCGGTCTTCTCCCCGGCCGGCGCGGGTACCGGCCTGCGCACCAGGCTCGCCATCATGACCACCTTGAGGCCGAGCTGCTTGACGTGCTCCAGCTCTTCGATCGCCTCCTTGGGCGTGTACATCGGGATCACAGCCGCGGGGGTGATACGGTCGGAGAACTCGCGGAAGTGATCGGCGATGAACATGTTCACCGCGCGACAGGCCGCGCGACGCAGGTCATCGTCGGGCAGGAACGGCACTCCCAGGCACGCGGTAGGGTAGAGCACGGCGAAGTCCAGTCCGAACTCGTCGAGGCGCTCGTAGAGCAGGCGCGGGAGCATCGCGGTCGCGCGGTCACGCGTGTTCCTGGTCGGCACTGCCCACCACGCCTGGATTCCGATGCGCCGCGTGCGGCGCTCGTTCACTGACATCTGCAAGTTGTAGCGGACGAAGTCGGCGAAGCTGAGGAAGCCCTTGACCGCGCTTTCGCCGCCGACGCTGCGCAGATAGTCGACGACCATCGGCCCGATCTCGAGCCAGTGGCCGTCGGCATCGATAACCGGATGGCTCAGGCGCTTGCGAATCTGTGAGGCGCTGTTACCGTTCCTGGCTGACTTCGACATCGGACTTCTCCTGGTGCGCTTCTATCAGCGCGTGCAGCCGCTGGCTGCACCCGCAAGGTCGATCTCTCGCAAGCTCTCGAACTTGGCGCCGTGCGCAAGGTGTTCCTGGGCCAGCGCTTCAGTCTCCGCGAGTTGTAGCGGCGCCCGAGCGCAGCACGCGGCCCGGCAATGCGCCCGAGTGCTTACCGTTTTCATAGAGAAGTTCGCCGTTTACGATCGTGTACTCGATTCCGTGCGCGGGCATCACCAGCCTCCGTCCGCCGCCCGGAAGATCTGCGCGCATCTCTGCGCGCTTCGCCGATCCGACTGTCTTCGGATCGAAGATCGCCACGTCCGCGGCCTTGCCCGCCGCCAGACGCCCGCGGTCCTTGATGCTGAAGAAATCCGCCGGCTCCGACGTGATGCGCTTCACGGCGTGCTCCAGCGTGATCGCCTCGCGCTCGCGCACCCATGTGCCAAGGAGATAGGTCGTGTAACCGGCGTCGCACAGCATGTCCACGTGCGCGCCGCCGTCGGAAAGGCCGACCATCGTGCGCGAGTCCCTTAGAAGCTGCGCGATGCCGTCTTCGTGATACTGCGCCATCGTGTACTCGATGTTGAGATCGTCCTCGAGCGCGAGATCGAAGAAGGTGTCGAGCGGGTCGGCGCGCCGCTCCTGCGCAACCTCCGCGACCCTCTTTCTCTCGAACCGCTTCAATGCAGGATTGTGAACCTCCAGAATCTCCACGCGGTGCCACCTGCCCGAGAAAAGTCGCGGCTGCTTCAGCTCCTCCCGCAAACGTGAACGAAAGCCCGAATCGGCGTAGTGCCGCTTTTGCACCTCTGGGGGCTGATTGAAGACTGGTTTGAACGTCTCCGTATCGGCAAAAGAGAAGGGATTTCGCAGGTTTAGCTGAACTACGAAGGGCCGGCAGGTGAACTGCGGGATGCCCCCGCGACGGATCAGCGGTTCAAGTCTGTTGAGCGTCTTATTCGCAGCGTCCGGCTTGTCCGGCCGGCTCGCGATCGCGAGCCACGTCACCGGGCGGCCGCTCTCGGTCAGCAGGAAGTCGAGCAGTTCGTACTCCTGCTCGGAAACCGCGCCGATGCGGCGCGTGAGCGCGACTTCGATCGCGCCGCGGCCCAGCTCCTTGAGAACATTCGAACATGCCTTCAGCTCGCCGCGACTGGCGAGACGGCACGCCAGCGCACGTCCCTTGAACCCGATGTGCTGCGGGAGCGTCGTGGTGGAGAAACCAAACGCGCCGGCGCCGACGGCTTCGCGCAGCAGCGCCGCAATCTGAACTGCCTCGTCGGGACGCGCCTCGCGCTCCATCGAGTCCTCGCCCATAACGAAGTGGCGCAAGGGTGTTAGTGGCGCGAGGAAGCCAAGGTTGATTCCACTTCTGCGGCTCGCGGCCGCGTCCATGAACTCCGGAAAGCTCTGCCACTCCCAGCGGATGCCCTTGCTCAGCACGTCGAAGGGAATTGCCTCGACATTGACCAAGTCCCATGCCGCAATCTCGCGAGCCGCCGGCTTGCAGGGCGCAATTCCGACGCCGCAGTTGCCCATGACCACCGATGTGATGCCGTGCCACGAAGTGGAAGTCAGCAGGGGATCCCAACAGATCTGGGCGTCGTAGTGTGTGTGGGGATCGATGAAGCCCGGCGCAACGATCAGGCCGGCGGCGTCGATCACCCGCTTGGCAGCGGCGCCATTAAGTTTGCCGACTTCGGCGATGCGATCACCGGCGATGGCGACGTCCGCATTGACGCGCGGCGCCCCGGTGCCATCGACCACAGTGCCGTTTCGAATCAGCAGATCGTACGCCATCAGCTTTTCTCCGTGTGCGGCGGCTTCACTGGAGTTCCATGCGGTACAACTTTCGCGCGTTCTCGCAGACGATATTGCGCTTGACCTCGTCGGGCACACCGGCGAAGTCCTTTTCGATTACCTCGAGCGAGTGCGGCCAGGTTGAGTCGGCGTGCGGAAAATCCGATGCCCACATGTAGTTGTCCGCGCCGAAATACCGGTAGGTCATGGGCCCGACGAGGTCGTCTTGGAACGTGACCCACAGGTTGCGCCGGACATATTCGCTCGGTGGCATCACGAGCGGCGCCTTCTCCGACATCTTTCCGAACTTTTCGAACATATGGTCGAGGCGGTACATGAAGTGCGCCACCCATCCGCTGTCGTTCTCGGCAGACACGATCTTGAGACGCGGGAAACGCTCGAACACGCCGCCGAATATCATGCTGGATAGCGTACGCTGCACTTCATGCACGGGCGCCATCGCCCCCATCAGGAAGCGCAGTGAGCCCAGGGTTCCTCCATCGCCGGTGTCTTCACGCCGCTCGCGTTTCTGTCCCTGGTCCTTGGCGGTGATTACATGCAACGAAAGCGGCATGTCGTGCTCTGACGCCGCCTGCCAGAACGGATCGTAGAGCGGAAGATGATAGGGGCGATCGCGGGGCGGAGCGCCCCAAATCATCGCGCCGCGAAGCCCCAGCTTCGCGCTGCGCTCGAGTTCCGCCACGCCGGCCCCGACGTCCTCGAGCGAGACAAGACCGATCGGACACAACCGCTTGCGATCATAGGCGCCGAACTCGGCGACCCAGTCGTTGTAAACGCGAAAACACTCGCGTTGCAGCTCGACATCATCGAGCGAAAAAAGCGGCATGCCCAGCGTCGTGTAGATGACCTCGGCAACGACTCCGTCGATGTCCTGGTCCTTGATTCGCTCGGCAGGATCCCATCCGCTCGGCCGCGCGGCTTCGTAACCTTTGGTCATGTGCTCGCGGAGTTCTTTGCCGCTTCTGCCGCTGGCAAAACCGCCGGCGACCGGAAACGGGCGTATGCCGGGCGCGCTGAACGACCATCCGGGGCGATTCTCGTTCTTCACGACCTGCGGCGCGCGGTCGCGGAAGCGCTGATCGACCCGTTCGGTCCAGAAATCGGCAGGTTCCATCACATGGGAATCCGCGGAGATAACCTTAAGCGAAGCCATTGAGGTCGCCTCCCTCAATTCGATGAGATCGATTTCGTATTGCAGGTCAGGCCGATAATCGCAAGCTCAGCGGGGTTGCGAGGTCCTCTTCGATCGCCGTCCTAGCTGGCGAGGCGATTGACCGGGGCACTTGCGAGTCGAGCGCGTCGGCTTCGATCGGCCTTGACCGCGTACCGGCGGTCGGTTATAGACAGTCTACTAAATTGATAGACAATGTTGTCTAAAAAATCGAAGTATGCGCTGAAGGCGCTGATGGTCTTGGCGAAGGAGCATGGCCAAGGACCGGTGCAGATTGCCGATATTTCGGGACGCGAACACATCCCGCAGAAGTTCCTGGAGTTGATTCTGCTCGAACTTAAGAATCAGGGCTTCTTGCAGAGCCGAAAAGGGAAGAGTGGCGGCTACTCGCTGCGCAAACCACCAACTGCGATAAGCATGGGCGCGGTCATCCGAGTGCTTGAGGGGCCGCTTGCACCGCTACCGTGTGTGAGCCGCACGGCGTACCTGCGATGTCAGGAATGCCGCGACGAGCGCACCTGTGGTTTGAGACTGGTGATGAAGGATGTGCGCGACGCGACCGCCAAAATTCTCGATTCAACCACGCTCGCCGACATGCTCAAGAGAGTCGAACTTGCGGTCGAAGGCAAAGAGGCATTCAGTTACTCGATCTGAAATCGCTTACTCCGGCTTCCAGTAAGTCGATGGAGTTAATGTGATTCATTTGGCAGACAGCAAGGGCAAGCTCAACGCCCGCGCGGCGCTTGCTCGAGCGAGCGCTCCAAGATGCTGAGGCTGCGCCTGCGCGCGCGATACTCGAATGAAATTCGCCACTATCGCGTTGCTACTCGCCATCGCGCCGCTGACGGCGACTGGATGCCTGGGCGACGGGTCGTCCGCGCGCACGACTCTACTCAACGTCTCGTACGACCCGACGCGCGAGCTTTACAAGGACTATAGCCGCGCGTTCGCCTATCGCTGGCTGAGAGAAACCGGCGACCGCGTGACCATCAACCATTCGCACGGAGGTTCCGGCAAGCAGGCAAGGGCGGTGATCGACGGTCTCGATGCTGACGTAGTCACTCTCGCGCTCGCGTACGACATCGACGTCATCGCATCCAGGAGCGATCTCCTGCCGCACGACTGGCAGAGCCGCCTTCCGAACAATAGCGCGCCGTACACTTCACCGATCGTTTTTCTGGTACGTGATGGCAACCCCAAGGGAATCAAAGACTGGAGCGATCTCGCGCAACCGGGCGTCTCCGTGATCACGCCGAATCCGAAAACATCGGGCGGTGCGCGATGGAATTATCTCGCCGCGTGGGGAAGCGTGCTGAAGCAGCCGGGCGGCGACGATGCAAAGGCGCGCGATCTGGTGACCCGCATCTACCGGAATGTGCCGGTCCTGGATTCGGGTGCTCGTGGCTCGCTCAACACCTTCACTCAGCGCGGAATCGGCAACGTCCTGATCGCATGGGAAAGTGAAGCGTTGCTTGCGGCCAAGGAAGCCGGTCCCGCCAAATTCGAGATCGTGTACCCGTCCATGACGATCGTCGCCGAACCGCCGGTCGCGGTGGTCGACAAGAACGCAGCGCGGCATGGCACGGGCAAGGTCGCGCGCGCATATCTCGAGTATCTCTATTCCGATCTCGGGCAGGAGATTATTGCGCGCCATTTCTATCGTCCGCGCGATCCAAACATCGCGGCGCGATTCGCGGCGCAGTTTCCGCAGATCCAATCTTTTACGGTCGACGAAATGTTCGGCGGATGGACGAATGCGCAGAAGACGCACTTCGATGACGGCGGCACGTTCGATCAGATTTATGGAGCCAGATAGGCGGCGAGTCTCCCCATGGCGGCAGCAAGACGCAGCGTAATTCCGGGCTTCGGTCTGACGATGGGCTTCACGCTCACGTATTTGAGCCTCATCGTGCTGATTCCGCTGTCCACGCTCTTCATCAAGACCGCGACGATGTCGCCGGCGCAGTTCTGGGCGACGATTTCCTCGCCGCGCGTGATCGCAGCATTTGAGCTGAGTCTCTCCGCTTCGTTCGCGGGCGCCGCAATCAACGCGGTGTTTGGCCTCGTGGTCGCGTGGAGCCTGGTGCGATACGAATTTCCCGGCAAGCGACTCATCGATGCGCTCGTCGATCTTCCGTTCGCACTGCCGACATCCGTGGCCGGCATCACGCTGACGACGCTTTATGCTGAGAACGGATGGATCGGCAGTTGGCTGACGCCGCTGGGACTCAAGGTTGCGTACGCTCCGCTGGGCGTCATCGTCGCGCTGACATTCATCGGACTCCCATTCGTGGTGCGCACGATCGAGCCGGTTCTGCAGGATCTCGACGCGGAGCTGGAGGAGGCCGCCGCGACGCTGGGGGCCGGGCGAATTCAGACCTTCGCGCGGGTGATCGCGCCCACGCTGGCCCCTGCGATGCTGACCGGGTTCGTGCTCGCGTTTGCGCGCGCGCTGGGCGAGTACGGCTCCGTGGTCTTTATCTCGGGCAACCTGCCATTCAAGACCGAAATCGTACCGCTACTCATCATGAGCAAGCTCGAGCAATTCGATTATGCGGGCGCTACCGCGATCGCGGTCGTGATGCTGGTTTTGTCATTCATATTGTTCTTCGCGATCAACACGCTGCAGCGTGTGAGCGCGCTAAGACTCGCACCATGAAGTCGCAGGCGGTCTCCCATGGTTGAGAACTTCGGCTTCACCAATTCGAAACGCGTTCCCCGCATCTTGAGCGCGACCGCCGAGCCGGCCCCGGTTCGCATCGCACTAATCGCACTTTCGCTCGCGTTTCTCGCGTTGTTCCTGGTGCTTCCTCTCATTGCCGTTTTCGCCGAGGCGCTGCGCAGCGGATGGCGCCTGTACCTGGCGGCGCTCATCGATTCAGATGCGCGCGCTGCCATTCGTCTCACCTTGCTTACTGCTGCGATCGCCGTACCAATCAACATCGTATTCGGCGTTTCGGCGGCGTGGGCGATCGTCAAATTCGAATTCCGCGGCAAGAACCTGCTGATGACCTTGATCGACCTGCCATTCGCGGTGTCGCCGGTGATCGCCGGGATGGTGTTCGTGCTGTTGCTGGGCGTGCACGAACCGGCAGGCGCGTGGCTAGCGGCTCACGGCATCCGCGTCATCTTCGCAGTCCCGGGAATCGTGCTGGCAACCATGTTCGTCACGTTTCCGTTTGTCGCGCGCGAGTTGATGCCAGTAATGCAGGCGCTCGGCGCCGAGGAGGAGGAAGCGGCGCTCGTGCTGGGCGCCAGCGGTTGGCAGACCTTTTGGCGAGTCACGCTGCCGAACGTCAAATGGGGCGTACTCTACGGCGCCATTCTGTGCAACGCGCGCGCAATGGGTGAGTTCGGCGCGGTGTCGGTCGTGTCGGGTCACATCCGCGGATTGACGAACACGATGCCGCTCTACGTTGAGGTGCTTTACAACGACTACCAATTCGCCGCCGCCTTTGCGGTCGCATCGCTGCTGACCCTGCTCGCGGTCGTTACACTGGTGCTCAAGCGCGTGCTGGGCCGCGGCGAGTCGATCGAGCCAACGGCCGCTGAAGTCGAATCGCGTGCCCGGGAAGCTGCATGAGCATCGAGATCCGAGGGATACGCAAGACGTTCGGCAGCTTCGTCGCGCTGGACAACGTCGATCTCGATATCCGCACCGGCGAGTTGGTGGCGCTGCTCGGGATGTCAGGATCGGGTAAGACGACGCTACTGCGCATCATTGCGGGCCTTGAAGTTCCCGATACCGGCACGGTGCGATTTCACGGCGAGGAGACCACCGAGCGTAGCGTACGCGGCCGCGGCGTTGGATTCGTGTTTCAGCACTATGCACTGTTCCGCCACATGACTGTGTTTGAGAATGTCGCTTTCGGGATGCGCGTTCAGCCGCGCCGCACGCGGCCGGCCGAGACCGAGATCGGAAGCCGCGTCCGCTACCTGCTGAAGCTCGTGCAACTCGATTTTCTTGCCGACCGCCACCCGTCGCAACTTTCCGGCGGGCAACGCCAGCGGGTCGCGCTGGCGCGTGCGCTCGCCGTCGAGCCGAAAGTTCTGCTGCTCGACGAGCCGTTCGGCGCGCTCGATGCGAAAGTGCGGATGGAGCTGCGCCGGTGGTTGCGCGGGCTGCACGACCAGTTGCACGTCACCAGCGTCTTTGTGACGCACGACCAGGAGGAAGCGCTAGAACTTGCGGATCGCGTCGTGGTGCTCAACGAGGGGCGAATCGAACAGGTCGGCACCGCCGAGGAGGTCTATCACCACCCCGCGTCGCCGTTCGTTTACAATTTTCTCGGCAACGTAAACCTGTTTCACGGGCGGCTCGAAGGCGGAAAGGTATTTATCGGCGACACGGCGGTGGAGGTGCAAGAGACGCACGAACACGCGCATCCGGAGGTGGATTCCGAATCACATCGAGCGCTGGTTTACGTGCGGCCGCACAATCTCGAGATAGACTTCCAGCCCAACGGCCGCAATCACTTCCCTGCCAAGGTGAAATACATCAATCCCGCCGGGCCGCAGGTCAAAGTCGAGCTGACGACGGACTGGGGCGATCGCGTGCACGCGGAGATCGCGCACGAACGCTACCGGGAACTGGGCCTCAAGATTGACGACGAGGTTTACGTCTGGCCGCGCGAGAATAAGATATTCGTTTACCAGATTTGATTCGGCGCCGCGCGGATGTGTCGCGCGCGAGCCGCCGCTACGCCGGCACCCTTCCTTCCGGCCAGCTCGGGACTCCCGCATCGAGCGGAATCTTCGCGCCCTTCAACAAGATCGCGAACATCCGCCAGTTCCCCGCGGCGAGCAGTAGCTCAACCAGATGGTCCGGTGCAAAGTTGCGCTCCAGCACCGCCCATGTCGGCGCACTGATCTCGTAGCGGTCGAGCAGCTCATCGGTCATCTTGATTACCGCGCGATCAACCTCGCTATAGGCGCGGTAGTTGTCGGGGTCGCGCACGCCAAGAATCTCCTCGTCGGTCATCTTGAGCCTGCGCGCGACTCCGACGTGCTGGCAGAATTCATATTCGGATTTGGTGCGCCAGCCAGTGCGCAGAATTACAAGTTCGCGGATGCGCGCATCGAGCTTGCCGCGGAACAGCAGCGTGGTCAGCAGGTTCGCAACCGGTCCCGCGACGCCGGGGTTGTGCAACAGCGCGCGGAACACGTTGATGCCGGCGAGTTCATCCGGAACGCCGGCTTCCTTGCCACGGCGCTTGGCTTCTTCGACTGGCAGGAGCGGAATCACGTTGGCAGACCTCCAATTCGAGTGCTAAGCCGGCGCACGCCCCGGCTCGACGCCGACCCTAGCGAAGCCGCTCCTTGGCGTCCAACGCGGTTCATCCCGCGTGTGCCTCGTTGACATTGGCTTTAGGGCGCGACTACTTTCCAATCAGGTTTCTTTGCGTCGAAGCGCTGCGAGGCAAGCATGCCGCGTCTTCTGATCTCTGCGGATTCTCACGTGATGGAGCCGCTCGACTTGTGGACCAGCCATCTGCCGCGCCACCTGCGCGCGTCGGGTCCGCGCGTCGAGTCGCATCAAGGCAAGCAGTGCCTGATGGTCGAGAATTCCGTCGTGCGCCGATTCGACTCGCTGACCGCGGAAAGCACCGCCGCCACCGCGGCGGCGCACGCCGATCGATCGAAGACGTTCTCGATGGGCGCGAGCGATCCCGATCGCCGCCTGCATGATCTCGACATCGACGGCGTCTGGGGCGAAGTCATTTACCCGAACCTCGCGTTCTTCTGCTGCTTTCAAATTCATAGCGCCGAACTTCAGAAGGCGACCGCACGGACCTACAACGACTGGGTCGCCGACTTGTTCATCGGAACGTCCGAGCGCTTCGCGCCCGTCGCGCTGCTGCCGGTGAATGACATCGATGCATCCGTGGCCGAACTCAAGCGCGCCGCGCGACGGGGATTCCGTGCGACGCTGCTGCCCGCGCACGTCGATGTGCGTCCCTACAACGATCCGGCGTACGACAAGCTCTGGCACGCCGCGGCGGATCTCGGGATGCCGCTGACGTTTCACGCCGGCACCGGTCGAACGCAAACTCCCGCGCACGGCCCGGGCGGCGCGGTAATCAATTACGTCGTGGTGGTCGGCGCGCCGATGGAGACGGTTGCGTATCTGTGCGGCTCGGGCGTGCTCGCGCGGCATCCGATGCTCAAGGTCGCGATGGTCGAATGCGGCAGCGGTTGGCTCGCGTGGGTGCTGCACGCGATGGATGACGCGTATCGCGAACACAACATGTGGGTGCGGCCCAAGCTCGAAATGCTCCCCAGCGAGTACTTTCGCCGCCAGGGCTTGGTCACGTTCCAGTACGATCCGGTCGGGCTTGCGAACCTCCGCTTCACCGGCGACCAGTGCCTGATGTGGGGTTCTGATTATCCGCATCCCGAGGGAACCTGGCCGAACTCGGTCGAGGTGTTGAACAAACAGCTTGCCGGCGTTCCCGAGCGCAGTGTGGAAAAGATCGTCTACCACAATGCCGCGGAGCTGTATCGTTTCCGAGTCCCCGAACCCGTGTCGCTGCTGAATTAACAGCAGCAGCGCCGCGCGGTTTCCACGCCGCGCGCGAACATTTCGAATTGCGGCGCTGCGCATTTTTTCCCGCATCCGCAGAAGGAGAATCACATGGCCAACGAACGAAGGCGCATCGTCACGGGACACGACAAGGACGGCAAGTCGATCGTCGCGATCGACGGGCCGCCCGGCGGGACGGTCGGAACCGGTGGCGCCGGGCTTGGCGAAGTGTGGGTTACCGAAAAGACGCCAGAGGACAACTCATCGACCGGTGATCGTGCACGCCGGCCAATTCGGCTCGAACCGCCGCGCGGCGGGAGCATCTTCCGCTACTTCGCGATCGATCCAGAAAACCCAAACATGTCGGCAGCGGAGCGCGAGGCCGCGGCTGCAGCCAGGTTCAAGGCGATTAATGCAGAACATTGCCGCGTCGACACGTCGCGCAATCCCGGCATGCACAAGACTCGGACCGTGGATTACATCATTCTGCTCGACGGCGAAGTAACGCTCGTCCTGGATCGCGCCGAGGTTAAGCTGAAGCCGTTCGACGTGGTTGTGCAGCGCGGCACCAATCACGCGTGGGTGAATCACGGTCCCAAGCGCGCGCTGCTCGCTGCGGTGCTCATCGACGCCGAACCGCTCTAGCAGGCGGTTGAAAAAGTCATATTCAACCGCCTGCACTCTCTCTCGCGTCTCCCCCGGCAGGGGAGCTTTGCATAACCGACGACCTAACCCCTGGCCCCTTCCCTAAACCTAACCCCTAACCCCTTCCCTAAAGGGAAGGGGAAGTGCGGGCGGGGAGACAGAGCACGCGTGTGACCTAGCCAGGCGTCACTACGGCCGACCCCCGATTCTCGCAGCGCCGCGCGAGCAGGTTGATGCGATCGCATCAGTGATTCGCGCGAGGCGTCCACGCATATCTTTGCGAGAGGCCGCGAGCCTATACACTTCGCGCCTTCTGTAGTAACCGTCGCATCGAAAGCGAGGTTGCCATGGCCCATGAATTGAAGCGCCGCGTCGTGCGCGCGTCGAACATGAACTTCCACGTGCTTGAGATGGGCGACGGACCGCTGGTGCTGTGCCTCCACGGGTTTCCCGATACCGCCCATTCGTTTCGCCACCAATTACTCGCGCTTGCCGAAGCGGGTTATCACGCTGTCGCGCCGTTTCTGCGCGGATATGCTCCAAGCGATCCGGCTCCCGACGGCCGCTACGACTCGCCGGTGCTCGCGGAAGACGCGCTCAACTTGATCGACGCGCTCGGCGCGCGCGATGCGATCGTCTTCGGTCACGACTGGGGCGCGGTTGCGGCCTACGGTGCGGCGGCAACCGCGCCTCAGAAGGTGCGCAAGCTCATCACCGCAGCGGTTCCCTACGGCACGAGCTTCATTCAGGCGCTCGCGACCAACTACGCGCAACAGCGCCGTTCCTGGTACATGTTCTTCTTCCAGAGCGCGCTTGCCGAGATCGGTGTCGCGCACAACGATTTTGAGTTCCTTGAACACATCTGGCGCGATTGGTCGCCCGGATGGAAGTGGGCGCCCGAGGATCTCGCGGCGCTGAAGGAATGCTTTCGCGCCAAGGGCACGCTCGAGGCCGCGCTCGGCTATTACCGCGCGACGCTCGGCCCGCTCTTCAAGGGTGGCGCCCCGGCGGCGGGAGGCGGGCCGCTTGCCGCGCCGATCGAGGTGCCGACGCTCTACATCCACGGCCGCGACGACGGGTGCATCGGCGTCGAGCTGGGGCAGGGGATGGAACAGTTCTTCAAGCGCGGGCTTCGAGTCGAAGTCGTGCCCAACGCGGGCCACTTCGTCCACGCCGAGCAGCCCGTGGCGGTCAACCGAATCATGCTGGAGTTTCTAAAGAGCTAGCTCGCCCGATGGCCGCTACCAGCAAACGTAGCCGCAAGATCGGCATCGCGATGGCGGCGATCGCGATCGTGGCGATCGTCGCGCACTTCGGCGCAGAGACGCTGCATCTGCCGTGGCTGCGCGAAACCGCACTGCTGGTGATTCTCGCGGAGATCCTCGCGTTCGTCGCGCTGGAACGCTACCAGGTGTTCGAGCCGATGCAGGAAACGGTCGAGGGCGTTCAGGCGCAACTCTCTCAGTTCCAGAAGTTCCGCGAGGAACTGGCCGCGTCGGGACACGTTACCGTCCAGGCGAGTCCCCACGAGTTTTACCGCGAGGCTGAGCGCGCCCATCGCGAGGCATTGTCCGCCGATCCGGGCGGACCACAAATTGTTCGCGTCGCCGTTTTCGGACTGCACTGGCAGCAGGTCGGCGTGGCGGGAGCCGGGGATTCCGAGGAGGCCAAGGCGCGACGCGAGTTTCTTGACGCTTTGAGGGCGTTCTGGCTTGTGCCCAGCAGCACCGCAATGGGCCCCTGGGGCCAGCGTTGGTCGGCGAGGTTCCTTTTCGCGGTCGGTGACATCAGATCCTCTGAAGCCCTCCTTGAGACTGGTCTCTTGGGCGACCTTGCCCGACGAGCGCCTCGCAACGCAGTGATGAAATTGATGGTTACCGACTCGAGTGCTGCTCTCTCGCCGACCATTATCGGGGAGCGGGATGCATTTCTCACTTTTCAGGATCCTTCGTCGCCGCTGGTGCATTGGTCGATTCGCTTTCGCGGACCTCAGTACGCCACGCTGTTTGCGCGCTGGTTCGACGAACTCTGGCAGATGCCCGACGCGTACACGGTCTATACTCGCGACGGCCTTAACCAGCAGGGACTTGAGCAGGTGCGGCAAAGGCTGGCGGCCGCTTTGTCGAGGCAGACGTGATGGAGCGCGACATCGCCAAGACGGCCAGAAACAGGCGCCTGATCGCGATCCTCGCCGGCGTGATCACAGTGGCCGCCATCGTCGCTGCCTTCGGCGCCGAGTATCTCGAGCTTGCGTGGCTTCGACCCGTGGCCGAGATCGTCATCCTTGCCGAGCTCGTAGGGCTGGTCGTGCTCGAGCGTCGCCAGATCTTCGAGCCGGTCCACGATGCGATACACGATTTGCAGGGGCGCTTCGGCGCGATCGAGCATCTGCGGGATGAGCTTGCGGCAGCGGGAACGGCCCACGCCTACTCGAATCGAATCACGGGCTACCAAGCGAGCGTCAGCGCGCTACGCGAAGCGCTAACCCGCGAGCCGGGAACGCCCCAGATTCTCCGCAACGGAAACTTCGGTGGCACTCTCCGACCCATACCGAGCATTGATGCCGCCTCTGAGGATGAACGCTGGCTGCGCGACTTCATCATGGCGGTGTTCGCATTCCTGGATACATCGTCAAATCGGGCAATCAATCCGTGGGTGCATCAGTGGACGGTGCGCATACTGTTCGTCATCGCCGACGCCGTTTCACTCGATGCGATACGCGGTGTAGTTTCGCTAATGGCTGGCGGGCAGCCGTCCAACGTGGTCGTCAAACTGCTGCTGCGATCGGCTCCGGAGCCCGCGCTCTCCCCCACGATAGTTGGCGACCAGGCGGCCTTGGTTGGGTTCGTGGACTACTTAAGCCCGGCGCCGCACTGGCAAATCCTGTTTCGCGGAAACCAGTACGTCCCGCTATTCGCGCGCTGGTTCGACGAATTCTGGCACCGAGCCGACGCTTACACGATCTTCTCGCGCGGTGAGATTGACGAGCGCGAGTTCGACCGCGCGCGCCGAAAGCTCGAAGCGCTCAATGCAGGCGGGGCAGTGTCGTCCTGACCGCGGTCGAGCGAACTAGTGCCGTTCCAACTATTTTTACCGAAGACGATAGAACGCTGCCCCGAGGCAGGTTGGCAAACTTTCCCACGTCAGTTAGCACCAACAAGTTGGAACGGCACTAGTCCAGCACGCTGGCTATCCACCACTTCGTGCGGCGACGTCTGCCATCGCCTTGGACGCGCGCTCGGCGATCTCCGTCACCAACTCGTCTGTGATAACCGTGGAGAGCGCGAGCAATCCGCGCGGCGCCAGAAACAGCCCCTGGTTCAGCGCAGCGAGGTGGAAGTTCGCGATTATGCTCGCGTCGTCGCGCGTGATGGTGGCCGGTGGGGGCTGGCTCAGGAAGAAAATGTTCATCAGGGAGCCGACACGATTTACGGAGAAGGGTAGCTCGGCCTGCTGCGCGGCGCGCTTGAGCTCCTGCGCGAGTTGATCCGCGAGCCGATCCATTGTCGCGATACGCGCTGCGGTGAGTTCAGTCACGGAGACGGTTCCCGCGGCGCAGGTGGCTCGGTTGCCGTTGAACGTCCCCGCATGGAACATCGCGCCGCGGTTGCGCGGGTCGAATGCGGACATCACCTGCTCGCTCCCGCCGATAGCGCCGACCGGCAGCCCGCCGCCGATGATTTTGCCCATCGTGGTGATGTCGGGCTTGACGCCGTAGGTCTCCTGAGCGCCACCGGTCGCGAGTCTCAGCGTGATGACTTCGTCGAGAATGAACAGCGCGCCTGCGCGATGCGCCGCCTCGCCGACCCGATTGAGAAATCCTTGTGGGGGTGCGATCACCCCAGCCGAACCGAGCACCGGCTCCAGGATCACCGCCGCGATCTCTTTGCCGCGCTCCGCCAGCAGCGCCTCAAACGCCGTAGTCTGGCCAAAATCCGCGAGCAGCGTTCGTTCGCCCTCCGTGCCCATCGTCCCCACTTCGTAGTCCTCGTACGATCCGTGGTAGCCGTGGCGCGCCATCAGAATTAGCTTGCGACCGGTGAGCCTGCGCGCGACCTGCGCGGCGAGCATGTTCGCCTCGGTACCGGAGTTGGTGAAGCGCACGCGCTCAACCGACTTCACTCGCTCGCACAGGAGCTCGGCCAATTCGACTTGCTCGGGTGATCGCGCCGGCCAAGCGGTGCCATCGCGCGCGACGCGCTCGATCGCCTGTCTGATCGGTGGGTAAGCGTGGCCGTGGACGAGGCTCGTGTAGTTGCCGAGCAGGTCGATGTATTTGTTTCCATCAACGTCCCACAAGTGAGCGCCGTCACCGCGCACCAAGGTCAGCATATAGGGACGGTGGTAGGTGGTGGTCCGGGTGTCGCCACCGGGCATCACGCGCTCGGCTCGCTGCGCGTACTCGGCCGACTTCGGAGTTAACGAGCGGTAGCGTTGCTCGATGGAGTTCATCGCTTCCTCTTCGGCGCCGCGACGCTCGCGGCGCGTTCGTAGACCGATACGTGGCGGCTGCTGTGCGGTCCAAATGGCTCGCGCTTCCATCCGCCAAAGCGCTCCCGAAGCCGAAGCCCCGCGATTCGCGCCATCAGATCCAGTTCGGACGGAAACGCCCAGCGCAGTTGCACCGGGTAGAAACGGACGCCTTTTTCACTAATCTCCACATGTGCCGAGCGGTTGTACTGCTTCACCGTATCGATGACCGATGTTTCGAGATGGACTTCTTCGGTCGTGACCCGAACTGCCGACGTCCGTTGTCCGCGATCGAATCGCGCGAGGTCCGGCACGAACGCCTCGATAACGAACGCGCCATCGCGCGTGAGCCGCTTCGCGACCCGCTCGAAGCATCGCACCTGCGCATCCTGGGACAGAAGCGCGAAGAAGGTATTGAAGACTACGTAGATGAGCGAGTACTGGCCGGGAACTTTCACGTCGGCGAAATCGCCAATCGCAACCGGAATATCCTTGCCGCCCGGCTTCGCGCGAAGCTGCTTGACCATCGCCTGCGACGCGTCGATCCCGGAGACGCGAATGCCGCGTTTTGCGAGGGGCAGCGCGATTCGCCCGGTGCCGATGCGGAGTTCGAGCACGCGCCGCTTACCCGCAACGCTCGCGAGGAACTCTACCGCGTCGGCGGTATCGCTCGGGATTTCGTAGCGCGCGTCGTAGGCGTCGGCGATGCGGTCGCCGTAGGTCGATGCGACGTAATCGGCCATGCGGCAAAGGTCATCAGACGACTTGTACGATGTCAACGTACCGCTGCGTTAACGAAACTCGACCGGCAGCGCCGTCAGCCCGCGAAACCTTCCCATCTTGCGCCAATCGAGTGCGTCGGTCGCGAGTGACATCTTTGGGAATCGTTTGAGCAGCGATGCGATTGCCACTTGCGCTTCGAGCCGCGCGAGGCTCGCGCCGAGGCAGTAGTGAGTGCCGTGACTGAACGCGAGATGTTCGTTGTCCTTTCGCGCGATGTCGAACTTGTCGGGCTCGCCAAAGCGCGCAGGGTCACGATTGGTGGCGCCGAACAGCACCGTCGCGGTATCGCCCCGCCTAAAATTTTTGCCGCCGATCTGTACGTCCTCGAGCGCCACTTGCGGCGACGGCGCCTGCGTCGGCGGGTCGTATCGAAGCATCTCTTCGACAGCGCTCTCGATTAGCGCCGGATTCTCGCGGAGCCGCCGCATCTCGTCGGGATCTCGAAGCAGCGTCAGGATCCCGGTGGCGATCAGATTGCGGGTGGTGGCGTGTCCGGCCGCGAACAGCGTTTCAATCATCGTGACGATCTCGTCATCATCCAATTTCCGCGCGCGCTCATCGGCCGCAACGAGTCCACTCATGAGATCGTTCTGCGGCTTCGCTCTTCGCTCGGCGACCAGCTTCGCAAGATAGTCGTGAAATGCGCGCGCGGAGCGGTCGCCTTCAGCCATCATTTCCGGCGTGCGTACGATTCCGCGAGAGGCAACGATTCCATCGACCCACGCGCGTAGCGTACGCCAATCGTCATCGGGAACGCCCAACATCGACGCGATGACATCCGCCGGCAGCGGGTACGCGAGGTCCGCGATGATGTCCATGGCGCCCCTGTCGGCGACCAACGCGAGCATCCTTTCAACGGCCGCCTCGATGTTCGCGCGGCTTTGCGCGATTACCTGCGGCGAGAACGCCTTGCCGACCACGTTCTTCAGCCAGTTGTGCTCGGGCGGATCCATGAATGCGAGCTCGCGGCTCTGAAACTTGATGATCGGCGTGTCATCGCCGAACTGCTCGCGCATCTGGTTCAAGTACGCGATTCGACTGAAGCGTTGATCGCGCAAGTAGGCCACCGCGTCGGCGTAGCGCGTAATCACCCAGCCCTTCATGTACGGATTGAAGTGAACCGGCTCGGTTTCGCGCAATTCACGAAACAACGGATACGGATCCGGGTGTCCGGGCAGGGTTGGATCCTGGTCCATCGGAAAGTTGAGCCGCGCGGTTGCCATCGTGACTCGTTCTTCTTCTGACCTCAGGTCTTTCCTCCGTACTGGAGCACTTGCACCTTTTCGATCGTCACCAATCCCGAGCCAATCATCGAGTCGAGCACCGGCAGAAACTCGTCGATCTTCTCTTGCGCGTCCACGATCTCGAGGATGAGCGGCAGATCCTCGGACAGCCGCAAGACCTTCGTCGAACGCAGCCTGCCGGAGTAACCGAATCTCATCGGGCCTCGCATCACGGTCGCGCGAGGGTAGCTACTTGACCGCCGCGATCGCTTCGATTTCGACCATCAGGCCGTCGACCGCGAGTCCGGTCACGCCTACGAGCGTCGATGCGGGTGGCTCGCCGTCTCGGAAAATCGTGCCGCGAGCCTCGCGCAGCGCCCCCAGGTCAGATGGCTTGTAGTTCACCACGTAGGTGTTCATTTTCACGATGTCTTCGGGCGTCGCACCGGCCGCTGCGAGCGCATCGGCGAGATTCCGGGCCGCCTGACGCACCTGCGCGGGCAAGTCTCCCTTGCCGACAAGGTTGCCTTGCTTATCGATTGCGACCTGCCCTGAAACGAACACCAGCTTGCGCGCGCCCTCGACGGTCACGACGTGCGTGTAGCCGCGCGGCGCCATAAGCGAGTCGGGGTTGATGTATTTCTTTTCCATCTCAAGTCCTCCCGAACGATCGAATCGTTTTACTGAACTTCGGGCTGTGAATCACTCGGCGGATTGCGTTCAGTATCCTTTCGCTGTTGCTGCGCAGAGGGTTCTTCCTTTTTCTCTTTCAGGTAGTCGTAGCCCTGGTACGCGAGCCCGCCAATCATTAGCGCCGGACAGCCGCTCGCCACGAGCGCGCCAAGCAGCGCAATGAGAATGACCGCGAATCTCGAAACCATCGTTCACCTCTGCTCATACGTTCCCGCCGCCCGATGCGCCCCGGCGGAGCTCGAGCTGCTGTTCGATCGCGCGGATACGCCGCAGCATCTCTGGAAGGCGAGGCAGTACGGCGACGTAGCGCCGGTACTTGCTGAATTCAACCTGCGGAGCGCCGCCGACAATCGTGTCCGACTTCACCTCGTTGTGAATGCCGGTCTGGCCGATTGCCAGTACGCGGTCGCCGATTGTCGCATGATCCGCGGTGCCGACCTGTCCGCCAAACTGGCACCATCGGCCGACCTTGACCGATCCTGCGAGGCCCACCTGCCCCGAGAATCGAGAATACTCGCCGATCTCGCAGTTGTGTCCGATCTGGACGAGATTATCGAGCTTGACGCCGCGCCGCACCAGCGTGGCGCCCATCGTCGCGCGATCGATCGTCGTGTTCGCTCCAATTTCGACGTCATCTTCGACGATCACGGTGCCGACTTGCGGAATCCTCACCAGTGCGCCTTGGTGCTCGACGAAGCCGAAACCCTCCGCGCCTATCACCGCGCCGTTCAGGATCGTCACGCGGTTGCCAATGACGACGCCTTCGCGGATCGATACACCACTGTGGCAGACGAAATCGTCGCCCGCTCGCACGTTTGGATAAATCGTCGCATTCGGATGAATCACGGCGTTGCGGCCGATTACCGTGCCCGCGCCGATGACCGCGCCCGCACCCACCGATGCGCCCGCGCCGAGTTTCGCATCCGGCGCAACGCGTGCCGACGGATCAATACCGGCCGGAGGCCGGTACGGCGGGAAAAATATCTCCAGTACGCGCGCGAAGTCGGCGTATGGATTCGCGCTGATCAATGTCGCGCATGGCGCATCGCCCGCGAGCGACTCGGGGACGATCGCGCACGACGCCTTGGTCACCCGCAACGCAGCGGCGTACCTGGGTCCGGCGGCGAAAACGATCGTTCCCGGCGCGCCCGCTTCAATCGGCGCGGGGATTGAGATTTCAGCCGCGCCGTCGCCGCGCAGTTCGAGCTTGAGCCTGTCCGCGAGTTGCTTGAGTTTCATCGGCTGTGCGATCAACTCCTGGGGTTCTGAGTGATTGAATACGCGGGACCAAGTTTCGCACCGCGCCGGCCGCGCCGCCACTACGCGCGAAAGCTCTCCACAGCCCTCGCGACCTCTGCTACCTCGAGTTCCTCGAGGCACCGGTGATGGCCGAACCTGCACGTATGCGCATGACACGGGCTGCACTCAACTTTCCGATAGACAACCTCGGTACGCGGCCCCAGCGGCGCGCTCCACGTTGGATCGGTCGATCCGAAAATTCCGACGGTCGGGGTTCCGAGCGCGGCAGCAAGGTGAGTCGCGCCCGAGTCGTTTCCGATGACGACGTCGGCGAGCGAAAGAAGCGCAATGAGCTGTCCCACGCTGGTCTCTCCCGCTGCGATCAGGGCGCCTGCTTTCGTCGTTGCAGCAATCTCCTCGCAACGATCGCGTTCCGATGACGTGCCGACCAGCACGCACTCGGACTCGCCGTGATTGGCCAGCATGTCGATGAGTCGCGCCCACTTGGGCGCCGGCCACTCCTTTGCAGGTCCGTACGCCGCAAAGGGTGCAAGCGCGACGAGCCGCGCCTCAGGACGTTTGCGCCGCGCCGCGAGCCACTCTTGCATCTTCGACCGGTGGGGTTCGTGAGGGGAGAGGGCGAAGTCACTGGCGCTGCCCTCGACGCCGAGGGTCTCTCGCACCATCGCGAGCCAGTAATTCGCCTGGTGTCCGGAAAGCGCATCTTGCGGCGGTGTTGCCTTGAGAGTCAGCAGCGGCGAGCGCGCGTCGGCGCTGTAACCGGCTCTGCGCGGTACTCTTGCGAGAGCTGTCAACAAGGCGGAATCGAAACTGTTCGGGAACATCACCGCGACATCGAAGCGTCGAACTCGGATTTGCGCGATGACACGTCTGCGATCTCGAATTCCGCGAATTCCGCGCGCAATCGTGTAGGGAATCACCTCGTCAACCGAATCCTCGCCGTCGAAGAAGCCGGCAAGCTCCTGCTTCACCAGCACTGCGAGCTGCGCGCCCGGCCAGGTGCGCCGGATCGCGCGCAGAGCCGGCAGACTCATTACAAGGTCGCCGAGCCAGTTGAGTTCTTTGACGAGTATCCTGCGCGGCGCCGGCGTGAGCGTCGGCCGGTGAGGTCGCTCCGGGTGGTCTTGCCGGTTCGGCAGGGCAGTGGCGCTCATCTGATTTCCGCGGGCGATGCGCCACGAACTCGAGCGTCGCGAGACGGCGCGGCGAACTTCAAGCGGTGAGCGCGTCGATAATGCGCTGCACGATCGCGTCGGCCTTGGCGCGCATCTCCTCGTCGGTCGCGTCCTGGATCGGATGCGGCACGAAAACGGTGCGCGCCTCGGGCAGCCCCAGTGCACGCGCCTGCGCAAGCGCTGCGTCTTCGAAAACGTGCGATGCGATCACCACCGCGGGCTTCGCGTTCGTCTCAAACCATATGGAATCGTGCACACTGCACGTTGTACACGACCCTCAATCGGCGAGGCCTTCGATGATGAAGTCGCTCTCGCGCGCGATTTGACGGCGAAGTTCGTCGGGCGCCGGCTTGGTGAAGGTCGGCTTGCGGAACCGCTTGATGTCGACGCCCGCGAGCCGATCCCGGAGATGCTCCTCCAGGCGATCGAGCAGTACGTCGCCGCGCGGTTTCGCAATGTCGAGTATCGCGACCGTGCCGCTGAGTTTCGATGGGCGCGCTGCAAGCGTGCGCCGAAGCGGCACGCGTTCATCGGTTGGATCGACAATCCTGGTCATGGCACCTCCTCGATTCGCCGGCTTACACTCGATGAGCCCATCGGGCCGCTCACCCATCCACCGAACACGGCGGAGAATTTCCCCGCCTCGCCTCCGGCTACGATAATATTGATGTACTCGGGTTTGCGAAACTTCGCGACCCGCTGCGAAAGCTGCTCCGTGGTCGGGTTGGTCAAGCCCAGCGCCTTTAGCGGCACCCCTTCGCCGCTCTCCTCATTAGGTAGTAGCTCCCGAAGCGGCCGCGCGGTGATTTCCTGGATTCGCTCGCGCACCTGCGCCTTGCTCCAGCCGTCGCGCGCGATGGTGTCCGCGTGCTCGGGCGAAACGATCAAGAGTACCTCGCCCGCGCCGTGCTGCTTCGGATGCCAGCAAGCCTCAAGACCGAGTCCAAGACTGCCGACCAATGCGTGCGCCGTGCGCGAAAGTTGATCAGCGATCTGCCGCGAGCCGGCCTCGAGACCAAACACCGTAACAACGCTCTCTTCTCGCTGGAAACCGCGCTCGACGTGGAGCGGCTCCCACGGACTTCGTTCTTCCCACTCCGCGAAGCAGGTGGTGAATTTGCCGATTGCGCCGAGGGTCGAGCGCTCGATCTCTCCCGGCTTCGCGCCGCCCATGTTGCGCAACACCAGCTTGACCGCGCGCCCGATGGTCGCGTTCGCGCGCGCGCCGTAGCCGAGCGCCATCATGCCCATGTTCATCCCGATGCGCTTGCGAATTGGCCCGTTGATGACGATCACCGGGGTCGCGCCCCAGGTCGTCGCCATCACGCCGTGGATGTTGAATTCGGGCGTGCAGATCGCCTCGATCACCGCGATGACCGTCGGCAAGTATTCGGGCTTGCAGCCCGCCATCACCGCATTCGCCGCGATCTTCTCGATCGTCACGGGCGCAAGATTGGGTGGAACCGTGGCCACTATTTCGCGAGGGTCGCGGCGCGTCCCGGTGAGCATGCGTACGACGCGCTCAGGCGTCGGCGTCACGACGGGCAGGCCGTCCGTCAGCCCACGGTCGAACATGAATTCGAACTCGTCATCGGCAGAACCAAGCTCGATTTGGCGTGCGGTTAGGCGGCTGCCCGACGCTTCCGCGGCCAGCCGCTCTGCGATTTCGGGCTCGACCGACTTCGATCCGCATCCCGGCCGCGACTTCGGATACGACGCCCAGTCGATCACCGGCACCGCTGAGCCGGTCAGCCGCGCGAGCTCGTCGAGCACCCGCTGCCAATCGGCGCGATCGAATCCTTCGAATCGCGTGAGCTGATGTCCCGCCGCGTCTGTCAAAACGATGGTCGGAACAATTTCGATTTTGTACGCGTATGACACCATGAGTGCCGAGTCATCGAGCATGGGCACAGTCAGCCGATGACGCTCGATGAGCTTCAGATTCCCGTCGCGGTCCTGGCCAATCGACAACACGTTGGCGCGTGATTCGAACGCGCAATGCGCCGCCTCGATCAGCGGCATCGTCATGACGCAGGTCGGGCAATCCTCCTTGACGAAACAGAGCAGCGTGACGCGCCCGGTCGGGAATTTGCGCGAGGCACCGCTCGCGTCTTTGAGTTCGAACCGAGGTAGCGATCCCTGCTGGCTTGCCATGGGCGGGCCGGGCTTGGCTTGGGGCCTAGAATGCTACACTGCCGCGCCGCCGTCGAGGCTCGCGAGGGGCGGCGGCGGACTTAGTCAGCGAGGTCGAGGACCTCGCGAACCGCGTCATTCACACGCTCCATTTGATCGCGATTGAGACGCGTCAGCGGGCCGGTAGTGAGACGGCGGTTATCGATCGCACGCAATTGATCGACCAGCAGATCGGAGTCGCGGCGCAGCCTCTCGTTCGCGCTGACGCGCAGGCGCAGCGGCGCAGCATCCTCGATGAGATTGGTTGTGAGCGGAATCACGACTGTGGATGGATGTCCGGCGTCGATCAGTGCTTGAGCCTGGACGATCAGGACCGGGCGTGATTTCCCGGGCTCCGAGTCGCGTCGCGGATTGAGGTTGGCGAGCCAGATTTCGCCGCGCCTAGGCACTGGGATCTTGCTCGATGGCTGCGAACTCCTCGTTCACACGCAGGCTTTCCTTGCGCGTGCGGTGCGAGGCCCGAGACAGCCGGGCCGCGCGCAGGCGCGCCCGGGTCTCGCGGTTCATTTGCTCGACCGCGCGCCGGAAGTACTCCGCGCGCGAGATTCCGAGCGCCTCTGCGCACCTGCCGCTCGTTTTGAGCATGTCTCCGGGTAATTTGAGTGAGATAGCATCCATGGGTATCGCTCGAGGATATCAAAATCGGATATATACGCAAGTGGACGATCGCGTGGCGGGTGCCCGCGCCGCAGCCGCCGGTAGCCTCGCGATGCTCGGCGATGGGCGACCGCTCCCGGGCAGTTTTGCAAGGGTCTCTTTCGAAGGAGTGGCGCGCGGCGGCGCGCCTATTGCGCAGGCGGAGTTGATGCGGGCGCGGCGACGGGCGGCGGGGCGTCGGCGGGGCGAGCCACAAAGCGGCCCTGATGGTAGAACTCGACCGTCGGCGACACGTGACTGCTCCCGTCGATGCCCCCAGCGACCATCGCGCTGCCGTCAGGAAGCAAGGTCGTGGTCTGGCCCAGGCGCGCGATACGCGTCCGCCCGATGGTGCGGAAGCGGTCTTGAGGGGGATCAAATAGGTCGGCGTCGCGCATGCCAAATATGATCGGACCCTCCATGCGCCACCCACCGACTACCAGCACCGTACCGTCTTGCAGACGCGTCGCGGTGGGCAGGTAGTGCGTAGCATGCATGGCGCCGGTCGGTACGAAATTCCCGGTCTGGGGATCGAACACGTCTGCGGTGTTAAGAGGAGTGAAGTTGTCCAGATTGCCCTGCTGCGGTCCGGCGATGAATCTTCCGCTTTTGCCGCCGGCCACCAGCACTCTGCCGTCATCCAGCGCGACCGCGGCCGCTCCCACCCGGTCGGAACTCATGCGACTCGCGACGACACTGAATTTGTCCGCTGCCGGATCGTAAAGTTCCGCACTGTCGTACGCGATGTATCCGCCCGGCATGTCGCCGCGTCCGCCGCCGGTCACCAGCACCATGCCGCTGCGGAGAAGCGTCGAAGTGTGCGCCTCACGCGGCACGTTCATCGAGCCGGTCGCGCTCCACTGTCCGGTGGCGGGGTCATAAATCTCCGCGGTCAGCAGGGTCGCCGCGCCATTGTCGCTGCCGCCGGTGACGAGGACGCGGCCGTCCTTCAACCGCGTTGCTGCATGGCCCTCGCGTTCGGTTGACATTGATCCGGTCAACGTAAACGCGCCTCTTGCGGGGTCGTAAATTTCCGCGCTGGCGAGTTCCCCGCGATAGCCGATGTTGTCCGCGCCGCCAATAATGAGTACGCGGCCATCGCCAAGGACGGTTGCGGTTTGACCCTCGCGACGCGCATTCATGGATCCCGTCGGCGTGAACCTGTGCGTGCGTGGGTCGAACAACTCAGCGCTCGATTGCACGCCGCCGACTTCCGCGGTCGCGGTGCCTGCGGCGAGCAGCACGCGTCCGTCGCCAAGTGCAA
>CAYSCX010000002.1:0-186410 GCA_964429575.1 uncultured Binatia bacterium (SeqCode)
GACGACCGCCAGAGTCGCAAGACCGAATGCGCTCAGCGCGAGCTGCCAGTGCAGCCTCCAAGGCATCAGGGTTCCTGTCCCGATGAGGAAGAGAAAGGTCCCGATAAAGAGCGGCTCGGCGATCCCCCGGTAGAAACAGATCAGTGCAGTGCTTGCGATCACTGTGCTCGAGCCCGCAAACGCAGTGGCCCGCCAATGCCGGTGCATCCACTCCGTGAAGCTCATCGCGAGCACCAGCAAGCCTGCCGCGACCTTGAAAAGATGGATGAAAGCGAGCGCGTCTGCGAGCCCGTGTTCGACCGAGAAGTAGTTGAGCGAATCAATCGACTCGTAGCCGATTACGAGCAATGCCGCAGCCCGAACTAGCCGTACCCCCCAAAGATTCCGGGTTGCCTCGTCGTGGGCGTAGATTCCGGAATAAGGTTCCGGCTCCCGCGCGTCATCTATTTCGGACGGTGTGGCCGCCGGAATTTGCGTCGCGCCAGCGGCGGGCTTGAAGCCCACTTCGTACCGCCGACCATCGTCGCTCGGGGCTGGGCTTGGCTGCGCCGGTTGGAGCTTTGCTCGTCCGGATTCGCTGCGCCCAAAATCGCTCTGGTTTGGCGAGATGCTCATCAGAGGTTCGCTGTTGAGGTGGCGTTGCACACCTCTTACGTTGGAGTGTGCAAGTGCGATGCCCGGCAATCGTTCCGTAAATGAATCACTGGGTGGCAAGATAGCGACCCAGATGGAAGTCCCGCGGGGCGGCGGTCGCACTCTCCGTCCCGTAACGGGACGCCGGGGGCGGAGGCCGCGCGGCGCGCGATGCGCCGATCAGAGGTGTCAGCAGAATCTCAGCGCGTGCTCGAAGTCTTCGATCAGATCGTCGCTCGTCTCGAGTCCGACCGAGAGGCGAACCAATCCGTCGCTGATTCCGGCCCGCGCGCGTTCGTCGGATGACATGCCGGCATGCGAGGTGACGGCTGGCCGCATGATCAACGTCT
This sequence comes from uncultured Binatia bacterium (SeqCode), assembly GCA_964429575.1. GTDB lineage: Bacteria > Desulfobacterota > Binatia > Binatales > Binataceae > CAYSCX01. Next base: position 984 of record CAYSCX010000002.1, read on the forward strand.
CGACTCCGCCAAGACTCGGCGCGCACGTCGGAATTGTCGCGTGTTTGATGAAACGCTCCGCAGCCTCAGTGCCGCCCGCGAGTTCAAAACTCAATACGCCGCCGAATCCGTCAAACAAGTCACACGCACGGAGATGGTGCGGGTGGCTCTCCAGACCCGGGTAATTGATTCGAGTGACCTTGGGATGCTGCTCCAGGAAGCGGGCAATCTTAAGTGCACTCTCGCTCTGATGGCGCACACGCACGCCGAGCGTCTTCATGCCGCGATGCAACAGGTAGCACGCATGCGGATCGAGCACGCCGCCGAGATGATTGAGCTTGTGGGTCACGCGCTTCACCAGGTCCGCGCGTCCGATCACCGCGCCGGCGACGATGTCGTCGTGGCCGTTGAGGTACTTTGTGGCGCTGTGCAGCGAGAGATCGAAGCCAATTTCAGGAGGCCGGAAATTCACCGGGCTCGCGAAGGTGTTGTCGATGATCGAGATGAGCTTGTGCTCTCGTGCAAATTCGACCGCCGCCCGCAGATCACTCACCTGTAGCAGCGGGTTGGACATCGCCTCGACATAGATGGCGCGGGTTTTCGGCCGAAGCATCTCGCGCCACGACGTAGGGTCATCACCGTTGACGAAGTCCACTTCAACGCCGAGCGCCGATAGGTCCTGCGTGATGAAATCGTAGGTGCCGCCGTAGAGGCAGTCCTGCGCAAGCATGTGCTCGCCCGGCTGGAGCACCGTCAGCAAGGTCGTGGAAATCGCCGCCATACCGCTGCCCGCCACGAGCGCCGCTTCTGCATTTTCCAACGCCGCGAGTTTGGCGTGCAGCACAATGTGGTTGGGAGTGTTATTGAGACGGATGTAACGGATTGCGTGGTAGCTATCCTCGCCGCGGTATTCGAAGGTCGAAGACTGGAAGATCGGCATCGTGACTGCGCCGCCAATCAGCGGCTCCGGCTCTCCCGCGTGAACCAGCTTCGAATCGATCCCCTTGATCAACCTCGCCATGTTCGGCTCCTCCGGGTGACACTTTGGTCTTATCATCGACGGAGCGCGGTTTCACGATCGAGTCGGCGCGCCACGAGGGATTCCATGCGTGGGCGGGCGCCGCTAAGCTTGGTCCCGCACGCGAATCTGCACGCGCAGGTCGTCACAGCGAACGCATGAAAGCAGTCATCATCGGCGGCGGTATCATCGGATGCGCCACGGCGTGGCGCCTTGCCGAAGAAGGTATCGAGGCCACCGTCCTCGAACGTGGCAGGGTAGGGCAGGAGGCGTCGTGGGCTGCGGCGGGAATGATCGCTCCACAGGGCGAGGCTGACGAGGCGGATTCGTTCTTTTGGCTCTGCATGGCGGGCAAACGCGCGTTCGATGAGTGTGTTGAGCGGCTGATCGGCGCGAGTGGAATCGATCCCGAGTACGACAATCAGGGTCTGTTGTACGTCGCGTTCGAGGAAGACGAACGTCGCAAGTTTGAGTCGCGTGCGAAATGGCAGGCCGAGATAGGCGCGGAAGCGCGGTTGCTCACGGCCGTTGAAGCGCACCAACTCGCGCCCGCGCTTTCCCCTCAGGTGATCGCAGCGCTCCACCTGCCGGGCAACCGGCGGGTCGATAACCGCAAGCTCACGCAGGCCTACGCATCGGCGGCCGTACGCGGCGGAGCCGAATTTGTCGAGGGCGCACGCGTCGATGAGATCATCGTACGCAACGGACGCGCGACCGGCGTGCGTATGCATAATGGCTCGACGCACGAGGGCGACATCATAATCAACGCTGCCGGATCATGGGCGAGCGAGATACGAGGTCTCGAGGCCGATCGCATTCGATTCTTCCCGGTACGCGGTCAGATCGTGTGCTTCGAGGCGCGCCCGGGCCTGCTTGGCCCAACGCTCTATTCTGGCGGCGGACATCTGGTGCCGCGCCGCGACGGCCGCATCCTCGCGGGAGCGGTTTTCGAAGAGGCAGGCTACAACAAGACGGTGACGATGGAGGGCATCGCGCACGTCGCCAACGAGGCGCATCGCGTTGTGCCGGCGCTCAGTGGCATCGCGTTTCGCGAAGCGTGGGCGGGGCTTCGGCCGGCGACGGACGACTTGATGCCGGTCATCGGCGCGTCGCCCAATGTCCACAACGTTCTGTATGCGGCAGGCCACTTCCGAAGCGGCATTCTGCTCTCAGCGCTGACCGGAAATCTGATGGCGGATCTCACAATGGGGCGAAAGCCGCATCTGGATCTCTCGCCATTTTCTCCTGCGCGATTCACTTCGGGCGCACCGATCGTAAAGCGGAGTCCGTCACATACATGAGCAGCGCGGTACTTGCTATTATTCGCGACTTGTTCTTCCGGTCGAAGATCGATGCGGTCGCTTCGGCGATCGGCGCGGAGGTCGCATACGCGTCCGATTTATCGGCGGCTACGAGGCGATGCGGGGAACTTGCGCCGTGGCTGGTGATCATCGATCTGTCCGACTCCGCGGTCGCTGCCTCGCAAGCCGCCGAAGCGATTCGAGCAGCCGCCCCTGGCGCGCGCCTTATCGGTTTTGCGTCGCACGTCGATGTGAAAACGCTCAACGCTGCGCGTGACGCGGGCTTCGATGCGGCGTTGTCAAAGAGTGAGTTTACCACGCAGCTTCCCGGGCTGTTGAAGCCGGTATCCGCTACGTCCTGATCGCCGCTCTCCACTCGCGCCGGCCGGTGGTATAACCACCGTCGATGCCATCTTCGCTGGACGCATTTCATCCAGCCGTCCGAACCTGGTTCGAACGCCGCTTCGGTGCGCCGTCGCGCGCGCAGGAACTCGGCTGGCCCGTGATTGGCGAAGCAGCGCGGACGGCCGGCCACGACGTTCTGCTGTGCGCGCCCACCGGCAGCGGCAAGACGCTCGCCGCCTTCATGTGGGCGATCGACACGCTGACGCACGAGGCGGAGCGGGGCGCGCTGCGCGACGAGGTGTCGCTTCTGTACGTCTCGCCGCTCAAGGCGCTCGCGAACGACATCCGGCTCAATCTCGATGAGCCGCTCAACGGGGTGCGCACGATCGCCGCCGAGATGCAGCTCGATCTCGGCGTTATTCGTGCCGGGCTTCGCACCGGAGACACCACCGCGTCGGAGCGCAGCTCGATGCTCAAGCGTCCGCCGCAGATTCTAGTGACGACGCCGGAGTCGCTGTTCATCCTGCTGACCTCGCCGCGTTTTCGCACCAAGCTAGCTGCCATCCGTCACGTGATCGTCGATGAGCTGCACGCAATCGCCGGCAACAAGCGTGGCGCCCACCTCGCGCTTACGCTGGAACGGCTCGAGCGGATGGTGCGCGCGGCCGGCAATCCACGCCCGGTGCGCATCGGGCTCTCCGCGACGTTGAACCCGATCGAACGCCTCGCCGAATTTCTCGCGGGTTTCGACGTTTCGTTGTGCGGCGAACGCAGTCCGCGTCCGGTGTGCATTGTGCGCGCGGATGATCGTGCCCGCGCGCTCGACATGCGCGTAATTGCGCCCGGTCCCGAGCTCGGTCCGCTCGCGACTCATCAGCATTGGGACGCGATGTACGACGAACTGGCGCGGCTTATCGGGGAGCATCGCACGACGCTGGTATTCACGTTGAGCCGCCGTTGGGCAGAACGCGTCGCATTGAATCTTCAGAGGCGGGTCGGCGCCGACGCGGTGATGGCTCATCACGGAAGTCTCGCGCGCAAGGAGCGCCTCGACGCCGAACAGAAACTCAAGCGGGGCGAACTCAAGGCGATTGTCGCAACCGCGTCGCTGGAACTCGGCATCGATGTCGGCGCGGTCGATCTGGTCTGCCAAATCGATTCGCCCAAGTCCATCTCAACCGCGATACAGCGGGTCGGACGGTCCGGCCACAGCCTCGGCGCAACGCCGAAGGGCCGGTTCTTCGCGCTGACGCTCGACGATCTGGTGGAATGCGCGGCGGCGGTCCGCGCGATTCGCAGCGGCCACCTCGACGAAGTCGAAATCCCCTCCGGATGTCTTGACGTCGCCGCGCAGCAGATCGTAGCAATCGCCGCTGAAGAAGAGGACATCGCCGAGCGCGAGCTTCTCCAAATCCTGCGCGCCGCCTACAACTTCGGCGCGCTGGACGGTGCGGCGCTGCACAAACTCATCGAGCAGATGTCGTCGGAGCTGTGCGAACGCATTCAAGGCGCCGCGCCGAAGATTTTCTACGACCGCGGGCATCAACGAGTGCGGCCGCGCCGCGGCGCGCGCCTCGCCGTGATCACATCGGGCGGCACCATCCCGGAAGCGGGCAACTACGACGTAGTGATCGAGTCGCAGGGCCGCAAAGTTGGCGACGTAGAAGAGGACTTTGCGCAGGAGTCCGCGCGGGGCGACGTGTTCTCGCTTGGCTCGATGCCATGGCAAATCCAGCGAATCTCGCGCGGACGCCTCATGGTCGAACCAGCGCCCGGCATGGCGCCGACGCTGCCGTTCTGGCAGACCGAGGCGGCGGGTCGTTCGATGGCGCTGTCCCGCGAGATCGCCGAGCTGCGCCGTGAGATCGCATCGCGCTTGAATGACGGCGATGCGGCGGCGCGTTGGCTCGCGCAAGAGTGCTCTCTCGATGAAAACTCGGCGCGTCAGGCAGTGGATTACGTCCGGCGCGGGATCGCCGCACTTGGCGTGGTGCCAGACGAGCGCACCATCGTAGTTGAACGTTTCTTCGACGGCCTCGGCGGCACACAAATCGTCATCCACTCGCCATTCGGAATCCGGTTCAATCGAGGCCTGGGGCTCGCGATCCGAAAACGCCTCTGCCAGAGCTTCGACTTCGAGATTCAAGCGTCGGCGATCGACGACGGCGCTCTTCTCGCTCTCAATTCGCGCCACAGCTTTGCACTCGAAGAGTTGCCTTCGATGCTTAATTCGCGCACTGCGCGTGACGTGCTGGTGCAAGCGTTGCTCGCGGCGCCCATGTTCGAGGTGCGCTTCCGCCACGTTGCAAGCCGCGCGCTGACTGTCATGCGAGCAAGCCGTGGCCGCAAAGTACCGGCGTGGATTCAGCGCCTCCGTTCGCAAGAGCTGTTGACCGCGCTCTTCCCGGGCCAGCAGGCGTGTTTCGAGAACCGACCGCCGAAAATCGAAGTGCCCGATCACTATGTGTTGGGAGAGACGCTCAGGGAGTGTTTGGAAGAGTCCACAGACGTGAATGGGCTCGTGTCGTTTTTGGAGGGAATCGAGCGGGGGACGGTGCGAACCGTGTTTGTAGATTCGATTTCACCCAGCGTTTTCGCACATCGCCTGCTGCTTGCGTGGGATTATTCGTTCCTGGATGACGGGGAGCGCGGCAATCGGCGGAGCCGCACCGTCCAGATGAACCGCGGAATGGCTGAAGACGTTTTTCGCTCTGAAGATCTGTCGGAAATGCTCGCCGCGGAGGCGGTTGAGGCGGTGGTAGCGGAGGCGACCGGGCGGTCGGCGGGGCGGAGGCCGCGCAACGCTGACGAGCTGTACGAGTTGATTCGCGCGCATGGATCGATGACATCGCCGGAGGTCGAAGATCGCGGGGGAGAAGCGGGGCGCGGGCTGGCAAGCGAGTTGACGGCGGCGGGGCGCTTGGTGCGTGCGCGAGTCGGCGGCGATAGCGTCGAGAAATTCATTGCGGTCGAGGATGTTGATATTTTCCGCGCCGCGTACGGCGACGCATTCGAAACCGAAGCGGCAAGTGCGGATCGGGCGGGCGAAGCGCGCGATGCGGACGCAGCGAACGTCGAGGTAGTTCGGCGGGCGCTCAGAACGTCGGGGCCGGTTGTGCCGCAGGACCTGGTAGCCCGGCTCAATCTCCCGGGCACGCGAATCGACGCGGCGCTCTTATCGCTGGAGGCGAGCGGCGCAATCTTTCGGGGACATTTCACGTCGGCTGAAATCGAGCAGTGGTGCGACCGCTATAACCTGGAGCGCATTCACCGGATGACGCTTGCGCGCGTGCGCGCGGAAATCGAACCGTGCAGCGACGATGAGTTCGCGGCGTTTCGCACCCGCTGGATGCATCTCGGCGGCGCCGGAACCGCGGCGGGCGAGGACGCGCTCGAGACGGTACTGACGCAACTTGCCGGGGTGGCATTCACGCCGGAGCAGTGGGAGACGGCGATACTTCCCGCGCGGATTCCGGGTTATCGGCCGGAACAACTCGATCTGCTGTGCCTCAGCGGCCGATTTTTTTGGGCGGCGATTCGAGATTCAGATGCGCACACCGATCGTCCAACGAAAATCGCGTTCTTTGATCGTGAGCGAGCGGCGTTGGCGCCCGCGGCACGCGCGGCCGAGCCCGACCAACCGAGAGATCTCGTAGTGTTGTCGGTGCTGCGCGAGGGCGGGGCGCAGTACCTCGACCAGGTGGCCGACCGTGCGGACCTTTCGGAGCGCGACACGCTGGCGGCGCTGTGGCGGCTGGCGGCGGCAGGCTTTGTAACCAACGACAGTTTCGCGCCATTGCGGATGCTCGCATCGGCGCCTGACGCGCTCCGCGCCGTCGAGAGCGACGATCGCCGGAACGTGCGCCGCGACGCGCGGATGCGCGCGCGGATGAAGTCGAGCATCGCGGGGCGCTGGTCGGCGATCGCGCGCCCGCGTACCGAACCGGGGTCCGGCCTCGATGCGGTGCGCGAGCTTGCAATGCTGCTGCTCGAGCGCAACGGAATCCTGACGCGCGAGATGCTGGCGCTCGAATCGCTCGCGATGTCGTGGCGGGAGCTGTCGTTCGCGCTGCGGCGGCTCGAATTCGCCGGAACAATCCGCCGCGGCTGGTACGTGCGATCGCTTTCGGGCGAACAGTATGCGCTGCCTGAGGCCGTCGAGGCGCTGCGCGCGGCGCGCGCGGTCAATCCTGCGCGCGAGCGTCCGGTTGCGCTTTCCGCAATCGATCCGGCGAATCCCTACGGCGCGATGCTACCCGGATGCGCGGTTTCGCGCGACGCATCGAACCTAGTGGTGCTGCGTGCGGGGCGCTTCGTGCTGGGGCTCGCGGCGCGCGCGCTGGTCAGCGCCGGCGGTCTCGATGACGACGGATTTGGAGCGGCGGTGGCGGCGCTATGCGCGGCGCGTGCGAAGATCGCTGTCGATACGATCGACGCAGCGCCTGCGCTGAGGTCGGCGCGGGTCGGGCTGTTGGCGTCGATGCGCTTTCATTCCGACGGACGCGCGCTGGTGTTCGACGGCCTCCACGGACCGGTGCCGGCGCGCGCCCACGCCGAACATCGCTGCTAGTAGGCGACTATCTCGCCGGTCTCGACGACGCGCGTCGGCACGCCATCGAGTGCCGCGGGAATCGACGCGCGCACATCGGGCGTGTCGCTCTCGACGTACACCTCGATCACCTTCTGGCCGCGGGCATTTTGGGCGATGCCGGTTCCGATGACGCCGCGAACGTTCCTGAGATTCGCCTCGTGACGATCGCGCACTTTCGCGGCCGCTTCGATTGCCGCATCTGCCGGACCGCCGCCGCTCGCCGTTGAACTGCTCGCGGTCGCGGTCGAAGGTGAAAGGGAGACGCCGCAGGAGCCCACCATGCTCAAGTCGCCAAGCGCGTGCAAGACGGCGCCAATCGGATTCGCGATCGTCGTCGTGCTGCTGCCGGCGAAGAGCAACCCGACCGCGCGCGGACAGGCGTCGCGCGTCACGATGAGCGAGCCGGAGTCGCCGCCGGCGCTGAACGTACTCGAGCTAATCATGATCTGTCCCGTGTAGTTCGCGGTGCCGGATGCAACGGCCCCGCAACTCTTGGAGTAACGGACGCTCACGTTGACGCTGACGGCAGCGATAGTGCCGGTGGTGAGGCACGTGGTGCGGCCCATCTTCTGGACCGCCAGGTTCAGAGCCGGGTTCGCGGTGTTCGGGCTCAGGCTACCGATGTTCGCGATCAGACCTTCGGGATCGACTGCGCCGCCAACCACGGTCGCGATGGCCGCATCAACTGTATTGCTGCCGAACTTGCCGAAAACCAGCGGTTCCTAATCGGACAGAGCCGCAACCTTGCTGTCCGAGACCGCCACGCACGAGCTGTCCGCGAGACCGGGTTGAATGATGTCTTCGCCCAAGGAAGCGGAGCTGGTCGCAGTGCTCTGGCGGGCGAGCACGTGGTTGTTGGAGAGAATGTAGTCGTTCGGGCCGTTGGTGACGAGAGAGCCGAGCGTTCCCACGCAGCAGAAGCCGCCGCCGATATCATTGACGTTGCCGCCGGAGACGCCGAGTTTGATTGGCCGCCCCTGGAATGTTTTCTGCGTACACGCCGGTGTCGGTGTTGGACTCGGCGCGGGTGTGGGACTCGGACTCGTAGTCGGCGTCGGCGTTGGTGGCTTGCCCGGGACTCCTCCGGGGGCGGCCAAAACCGGAATCGTCGTCCAAAGCGCGACAAGCAGAATGAGCGCCGCTATCTTTAGAAGTGAACTCTTGCCACGCATCGACCGGTCTCCCGCGGTACGCCTACAAAATGTCTGATTCAGAATAGCGGGGCGTTACTCCGGAGGAAACCTTTGCGTAACGACTGGCGTCAGTTCTTGATGACAATTTGAGGAAAGAAGGGCGCATCGCGATGCGCCCCTACGCCCTCTCCCGCTCGCATGGCTTTGCCTACGAGCGGCCTCTCCCAAGTCAGGGAGAGGCGAACCTACGCAGAACAGGATGGGCGCACAGCCGTGCGCCCCTACGTAGGACAGGGAGAGGGGACAGTCGGTTTCGCGGGTGTCATCGGCGCGATATGTTTGGATTATTCGCGCAAATGAACGCGGGCGCGCCGTTGCGCTTCGGGGCGGCCAACACAAATCAAGAGGAAAATCGAACACTATCCATGTCGAAAAACAGCTTCGGTGCACGCGACACAATTGCGGTTGACGGCAAGCGCTACACCTATTGGCGGCTCGACGCGCTCCAGCGGCGCGGCGTCGCGCTCGGGAGCATCCCGTACTCAATACGGGTCATGATCGAAAATGTGCTCCGGCGCGAAGACGGCGAAGTGGTGACGGCGGACCAAGTCGAGGCACTGGGGCGGTGGGAGAAGGAGGCGGGCAAGCGCGAAGTGTCGTTCATGCCGGCGCGGGTTCTGTTGCAGGACTTTACGGGCGTGCCGGTGGTCGCCGACCTGGCGGCGATGCGCGACGCTATCAAGCGGCTGGGCGGCGACGCGGGGAAGATCAATCCGCTGCAGCCTGCCGACCTCGTGATCGATCACTCGGTGCAGGTCGATTCGTTTGGGACGCGCGCGTCGTTCGCGACCAATGCGCAACGCGAGTTCGAGCGCAATCGCGAGCGGTACCTGTTCCTGCGCTGGGGGCAGCGCGCATTCCGGAATTTCCGGGTAGTGCCGCCCGACACCGGAATCGTCCACCAGGTGAATCTCGAATATCTCGCGCCGGTCGTGTTCGCATCGGAGAACGGCGAGGCATATCCCGACACCGTGCTCGGCGCCGATTCGCACACCACGATGATCAACGGGCTCGGCGTGGTCGGATGGGGGGTGGGAGGGATCGAAGCGGAGGCGGCGATGCTCGGACGGTCGGTGCCGATGCTGATTCCGGAAGTCGTGGGCGTGCGGCTGCGCGGGACGCTCAATCCTGGAGCGACGGCGACCGATTTGGTGCTGACCGTCACGCAGATGCTGCGCAAGCACGGCGTGGTCGGCAAGTTCGTGGAGTATTGCGGGCCGGGAGCCGCATCACTGCCGGTGGCGGACCGCGCGACGCTGGGCAACATGTCGCCGGAGTACGGCGCGACGATCGGATTTTTCCCGATCGACGACATGACGCTCGAATATCTAAAGCTCTCCGGCCGCTCCGAGCATCAGGTGAAGCTGGTCGAGGCGTACTCCAAGGCGCAGGGTCTTTTCCGCACCGCGGAATCGAAGGATCCGAAATTCACGACGCTGCTCGAACTCGATCTGGGAACAGTAGAGCCGAGTCTCGCGGGGCCGCGGCGGCCGCAGGATCGGGTTGCATTGGCAAAGGCGAAGGGCGAATTTCGGCGCGAGCTTGCGCTTGAATTCGATGGCCATGAGAAGGTCGATCCAAAATCCGCGGCGCGATGGGTGGACGAGGGCGGTCCGGTGGAGTCGGAAATCGAAGCCACGGGCTTGGGTCCGATCGCGACGCGCGTTGAGGTGCGGAGCGATTCCGAGCACTTCAAGCTCGGTCACGGCGCGCTGGTAATCGCGGCGATCACGAGTTGCACGAACACCTCGAATCCGTCCGTGATGCTCGGCGCGGGGTTGCTCGCCAAGAAGGCGGTCGAGCGCGGACTGACCGTCAAGCCATGGGTGAAGACCAGTTTGGCGCCCGGCTCCAAAGTCGTGTCGCGCTACCTCGAACGCGCCGGACTGACGGAGTACCTCGAGAAATTGCGTTTCAACCTGGTCGGCTACGGCTGCACGACGTGTATCGGCAACAGCGGGCCGGTGCCCGAGGCGATCGCCGCGGCGGTCAAGCAGGGCAATTTGGTCGCGTGCGCGATATTGAGCGGCAACCGCAACTTCGAGGGGCGCGTCAATCCAGTGGTGCGGTTCAACTATCTCGCATCGCCGCCGCTGGTGGTCGCATACGCGATTGCGGGCACGATGGATATCGACCTGACGCGACACGCACTCGGTCACGACAGCGCTGGGAAGCCGGTGCATCTACGCGACATCTGGCCGTCGGCGGAGGAAGTGGCGGCGGCGATCCGCACATCAGTCGATGCGGAGATGTTCCGCTCCGAATACGCGCAAGTCTTTGACGGCGACGAACGCTGGCGCGGACTCGACGTGCCAGCGGGTGAGTTGTTCCGCTGGGAGCGCGACTCGGAGTATGTGAAGGCGCCGCCGTTCTTCGACGGCGTCGGCGCGACGCCGCCGGGCGCGAAGGACATCGTAAAGGCGCGCGCGCTCGCGGTGCTGGGCGACAGCGTGACGACCGATCACATTTCGCCAGCGGGATCGATCGCGGTTGACAGTCCCGCGGGAAAATATCTGATCGCGCACGGCATCAAGCCGGCGGACTTCAACTCATACGGCGCACGGCGCGGAAATCACGAAGTCATGGTGCGCGGCACGTTCGCGAACATCAGGCTGCGGAATCAGATGGTGCCGGGCGTCGAGGGCGGCTTTACGGCGCATCAGCCGTCGGGCGAGAAGATGACGATCTACGATGCTGCGGAGCGCTACCGCAAAGAGGGCGTGCCACTGGTGGTGATCGCGGGCAAGGAGTACGGCACCGGTTCATCGCGCGATTGGGCGGCGAAGGGGACGGCGCTGCTGGGCGTGCGCGCGGTGATCGCGGAAAATTTCGAGCGCATTCACCGGAGCAACCTCGCGGGGATGGGAGTGCTGCCGCTGGAGATTGCGGCGGGGGAGAATCGAGAGTCGCTGGGGCTGACTGGGCGGGAGACGTTTACGATTGAGGGATTGAAGACGGGGCTGAAGCCGAGGCAGAAAGTGAAAGTGAAGGCGGAGTCGGAAAAGGGCGTGAAGGAGTTCGAGACGGTTGCACGCGTCGATACGCCGGACGAGGCTGAGTACATCAGGCATGGTGGGATCCTGCCGTTCGTGTTGAGAAAGATGCTGTAGGCGTTCGGGATTCATCGCTCCGCGGACTGCGCTCTGAATGACAGAAGGGGAGTGGTGCGAGCGAATCAGGCCGGGACGGGGGCGCCAAATTCCAACGGTATGGCGGCGCCGCTTTTGCGCGCGGCGTAGCGCGAGAGCAATCGCAAGACGCCGGGAGTCACCTCGCCGATCGCCTCGGGGCGGAACCCGACGATTTCGGCGCCGCGCGCGCGCATCATGCCAAGCATCGAGAGGCGCAGCAGCGCGGCGACGCCCTGAAAGTATCGGAAGCGTTCGAAGTCGAGCGGGTAGAACGCGTGGTAGAGCGGTACGTAAAGCGTCGTGAAAGACGCGCGCAGCGTGTTGCCGACCAGGTTGTCGCGCATCCAGCGCGGATGCTCCATCGCGGAGGATGCGAGGATCACCGCGGTAGTCGCGGCGTCGAGATGGCGGTCACCGAGGTCAGCATTCACCCAGTCGATTACGCCCGTCACGCGAAATCCACTGACGATCACGTTCTGCGGATGGTAGTCCATGTGAACGAATACGGGAGCGCGGGTGCGGAACAATGGCGCGCGCGCGGTGACTCGATGGAGAGCGTCGGTCAGGCCGGGCAACGGACCGGCGGCGACACGCTCCTTGATGAGACCGAGCACGCGGTCGAGCAGAGGCGCGCCGGGCGCAACCTGCTGCGCATCGAATGCGTGGGGAATCTGATCGAGCGCGGTGGCGCGCGGATCGAAGCGATGAAGGCGCGTTTGCGCGCGCACGAATGCGAGGAAGCCAAGCGAGAAGGTCTTGAACGCGGACGGGAAGTTGCGCGTGCTGAAAAGCGGACCGCCCGCGACGCGCTCCATGACGAGGAACGGCGCGCCGATCACGCCGCGGTCGCCCTCGAACGCATACGGCCGCGGCACGCAGTAGCCGAGCGATGCGAGCGTCTGGAATGCGCGCCACTCGCGCGGACCTTTCTGATCGGCGAGGCTCCCTTGGTAGAAGCGCAGGACCAACGGCGGTCCGACCGGAATCTCGCGAATCAGGCGCGACGGTGAGGCGAGCGCGAACTCGAATACGGTGGTTTCCCATCCACTGGCGAGTACGCGGAGCGTCGCGATGCCGGCGGCGAGATAGTTCGCGAGGCGCGCGCGGATGTGGTCAGGATCGAGCATCGATGCACTGCGCGCTCATTTTTGCTGCGGCGCAGCGGCGCCGTGATTCGGTGAATCGATCCTTAGCCGTTCGCGGGGGATCGGTTCGCCACCTTGTTGCTGGACGTTCAATTGCCGCTCTGACGAAAGCAGCGGACCGCTCTGGTCGCTGATGTCGACGGAAACGACGACCGAGAGCCCCATGCGCAGCGGATGCTCGGATTGTTGATTGTCGTCGAGCACGATCTTCACCGGAACGCGCTGCACGACCTTGACCCAATTGCCGGTGGCGTTTTCGGGCGGCAGCAGCGAGAAGACGGAGCCGGTGCCGATGCTGATCGATTCGACGTGGCCGCGAAATTCGACGCCGGGGTAGAGGTCGGCCTCGATGTCCGCCTTCTGGCCGACGCGTACAGCGGTCAACTGAGTCTCTTTGAAGTTGGCGGTGAGGTAGAGGCGGTTGACCGGGATGATGGCCATCAGCGGCTGGCCTGGTTGCACGCGTTGGCCGGCGTGGATCGATTTGCGCGCGATGATTCCGCTGAATGGTGCAGTGATGCGGCTGTAGTTCAAGTCGAGCGAGGCGGCCTTGAGACCGGCTGCGGCCTGGTCCACCAGCGCAGTGGCGTAGCGCGCGTGATCGTAGTTGACTTTCAAGCCGAGCGCGGCGCGCGCCTGCGCGACCTGGTGCTGCGCGAGCGCCCGGTTGGCCAGCGCCATGTGATGGGCGGTCTCGGCCTGGTCGTAGAACTGGCCGGAGGCGACGCCCGACGCTTTGAGTTCTTTCGCACGTTCGTAGTCAGCGAGCGCCTGCTTCAACTGACTCTCCGCGAGTTGCAGGCCGGCCTGGGCTGATGCGAGCTGCGCGTATTGCTCATCGACGGTCTGGCGGGCGTGATCGAGCTGCGCCTGAGCTTGGGCGACCTTGACCTCGAAGTCACGCGGATCGAGCGTGACGAGCAGGTCGCCCTCGCGGACCGTCCAGTTGTCGTCAACGTAAACCGCGCTGACGGTGCCGGCGACGCGCGCGGAGACGAGCGCGAGGGTGCCGTCGACATAGGCGTCGTCGGTGGTGATGTGGGTCATGTAGTACCGGTAGTAGTGATACGCCGGGTAGATCGCGGCGAGCAAAACCAACGCTGCGATGACGAAGGCGATGCGTCGAATCAGCGGCGAACTCATACAGATGCGGCTGCGGCCGCGACGCAAACCGGCGGCATCAAGCCGCCGACCCCGGCTTCCTTATCGCGCATGAGCGGGATGGTTGGAAATATCCGGGACAGGATGCGGTTTGGGCTGGCGCGCGAACTATTCTGCGGCATCGCAACCGCGGTTCGCAAGCATGGGCGGCGCGATGCGCGGGCGGCGCGTCATGGCTGGCGAATGGTGACTTTCGGCTCGCCCGCGGCTTTCGCGACGACGCTGCCATCGACACTCAGGTTGACCGAGAATGCGCCGAGCGTTTGAATCTGCTCGAACTGGCCGGAGACCTTGCCATTGGGCATGTCGAACAGGAAGAGCGTGGGCACGCGCGATTGCACGATGAACGCGGTGTCGTTGTCCTCGATCAATCCCTGGAAGCGCTCCGCAGCCGGACCTTTGACGAATATCCGGATGTCGGGACTCGCGGACGGTGGCAGCGGATCCACGGTCCCCGACATTTGCACCTGCGCGATGCCGAACGGCGCGCTGGTCGATGCATAGGCGACGACAGTGAAGGCTTTGGTGGCCTCGAGGCTGAGCAGCGCGTGATCGCTCGATAGCTTGGTCGCCACCATTCGAGCGGGCAGGAGGTTGTGGATGATCACGATGGTAAGCGGAACCGACCCTCTGATGTGCCACGAAGATCGGGAGTTCGAGACGGTCGCGACGAAGGGAGTGCCGATGGCGCCGAGTAGTTTGAAGGTGCTCTCGGGCGGTTCGGGCGGCGTGCCGCCGACTCTGCCCTGAGTGGGGCCGAAGCCGGAGCACGACGCGTAAACCATCGCGAGTGCGACCAGCGCAGCGAGTTTCGCTGATTTGCGTGCGAGTTTGATCACGTCGCGCACGCCGCCCGGCAGGCTGTTGAAAAACGCATTTTCAACCGCGTGCTCCCTCTCTCGCGTCTTCCCCAGAGGGGAGAAGATTAGGAAGGCAGCCGGCTTTCACGCAGGGTGTTGAGAGCGCGGTCGATGCCATCTTGGAACTCGAGGCTTTTCTCAACACCCTGCTATAGCGGATTCGGCACGGCGGTGTTGATGCACACCCCCGGACACATCGTGTCGGGGAACGAGCAGGTGGTCGGGCACGGGGTGGCCTGCGCCGACGGCGTCGGCATCACGGGAACCGCCTCCGCAGCTCCCATCGGAACACCGGATTCAAACCGTTGCACCTCG
Source organism: uncultured Binatia bacterium (SeqCode) (assembly GCA_964429575.1). Lineage (GTDB taxonomy): Bacteria > Desulfobacterota > Binatia > Binatales > Binataceae > CAYSCX01. Next base: position 16,023 of record CAYSCX010000002.1, read on the forward strand.
TATGAAGCGTCGGGCGGAGCACAGAAGCTATAGGTATTTCCCGGCGGCGCGGGTGCCACCGGCCCGGCCGGACTCTCCATCAGCTGCACGCCGTCCTTGAACAGCATCACGGTGGTCTGGCTGTCGGGATTCAGCGCGACGCCGGAGACGCTGCCGTGTCCGATGCAGGCCATCGGGCCGAGCACGACGCTCGGCGCGCCGGGCACGGTGCAACTGCCGCTGCTCGCAACACCGCTGGCAACTTCCAGGGTGTGGCCGGGATACGGATCGCTGGCGCCTGCGAACAGATCGACAGGTGTCGCGATGAGATCGAAGCTGGCGATCGAGCTCGGAACATTAAGCGTGAAGTTGAGTGACGTGAGCGCGCCACTGAATTGCAGGAGCGTCGGCAGTGCGCCAACGAGGGTGTTGGTGCCGCTTTCTTCGGCGAGCACCTGCACGTTGACCGTGGTTCCGGGCGGCGGCGCATTGGTGAGCGTCACAGTTCCTTTAATGAAAGCGGTGTCCAGAGCGAAGCTGCAATCGTTCGAGGTATCGCTGGCCGGGCAATCGCCGGTCTTGTCCGTCGTGCCCGCGCTGCCCGTGGTGAACATCGGGTCATAACCGGCCGCCGAGTATCTGAGCGCGAAATCGGTACCGGTGGGGAGGTTTTCAAACGGCGCGGGCGCGTTGATGCTGCCGGGCAGCGGGTAGAAGCCGGTGTTGTCGGTGTTCGCGGTCGCAACGACGATGCAGTCTTGCGGTGTCGCCTTGCAATCGGTCGAGGCCGATACCTCGGGCACGAGAATCTCGACGGTCGCGCCGACTATCGGGAGCTTGGAGCACGCGTCGGTGATGGTGCCGGAGATGTTGCCGTTGGCCGGGCTGCCACTTACGGTGAAGTCCTGCACAATTTCCATGCCGGGCGTCAGGTTCAGCCCTTGCACCGCCTCAAACGAAATGGTGCCGCCGAAGGTGTAGATGTCGTAGTCGGTGCCGAGAGTGGTGGCGGCGGGCAGCGCCAAGGTGTAGCTGCCGTTCTTAATCCGGGCGGCCGCGATAATCGTGTTAGTGCCGGTCAGCACCGCGCCGACCGAGGGCGGGATGATCCCGCCCTGGTTGGCAGCGTTGGTCACGTTCCCGGTCACCGTGCCCAGGTAAGTTTGCTGATTCACAACCTTCATCGTGAGCGCGACCGCGAACAAGCCGCCGGAGACGGTCGGCGGCGTCACGATCGAGAGATCGAGTTCGAGCACGAGCGGTGTCAGTCCGGTGTTGCTCACCTCAATCGGTGAGGTTGGTTTGAAGGTGAGCGCCTGACTGGGGTCGGCGAGCGCCATCGGGTACTCGATGCAACCTTCCAGACCGGTGCCGCCGGAGGTGCACTTTGGAATCAAGGTTCCGGGCGTGGTGATGTCGAGCTGGACTTCGACGATCGCGTATGAGTTGGTGGGAATCTGGCCGGTGTTGAAGAATGCCGCGAGGCTTTGAGCAGTGTTCAGATCGATCTGGAGGTTCCCGGGCTTGGCGGAGATGCTCTGGCCGACGCCCGCAGGCACCGGAATGGTCACCCACTTGTTGTCGCTGGGGCCGGCGTCAGCATTGGGATTCAACCGCACTGCGGAGACGTTAACCAGGACGTTTTGAAATCCGGACGGCGGAGTACCGACGAACCCGACCGCGACGAATCCATTCTTCTTGGTTGGCGGGGTAGTGCCGCCTCCGCCGCTGCTGAGACAGCCGGCGGGCACTCCGATCAAGGCGACGACGAGCAGGATGGGCGCGATCAGAGAAAAGGCAGTCCAAGACAGACGTGTGTATTTCACCCGGGATCCATGTGCGAGAATTCGGTCAGGGTTTGGGATAACCTAACCGGACAGTGAACGCAAGAAAATGCACAAAGTTCACAACGTGAATTTGCTCTTGCGCCGCTTGACTGAATACGCGCACCGTTCCGAGAATCGAATGCAGGTGGACGCCTCACGCACCGGTTTGCGCACGCTGGCATGCGCGATGGCCGCGGTTGCGCTGCTGATATTGCCCGCGGTCGCGGGCGCAGCACTTCAAATCTCGATCGGCAATCCCGGACTCGAGCACTTCGAGTCCGACGCCGGCGTGCGCCTGGACTTCGGCGTCAACGATTCCAATGGCCAGACGGTCGGCAACCTGCGCAAAGATGACGTCAAGGTCTTTGAGGACGGCAAGGAAGCGAAGATTCTTGATTTCCGCGGCGTAGGGCAGGGCCGGCCGGTCGATATCGTGTTCGTGCTGGACCTGACGGAGTCGATGCAGCCGTACATCGACGCCGTCAAGCAGAACATGGTGAGCTTCGCGCAGGACCTGGCCGCGCACAACCGCGATTACCGGCTTGGACTCGTGACGTTCGAAGATTACGTCGTCTCGAAGTACGACGACTGCAACTGCCCGTACCAAAAGAAGTTGACGTCGAACGTCCAGGAATTTGTGGACTGGGTCGGGACGTTGCGCGCGAACGGCGGCGGCGATATCCCGGAAAACCAGCTCGAGGCGCTGGAGTACGCATCGACCTTCGCGTTCCGCCCCGACGCCGAGGGCATCATTATCCTGGTCACTGATGCGCCCGCGCATCATGCGGGCGACGGCTCGCAGTACACCCAACACGATCAGGCTTATTACGATCACAAGGGGCGTGACAAAGAAGTTAGCGACTTGACGGGTCAGAAGGCCGCGGCGGCGCTAAGCAAGAACGGAATCACGCTCTACGCGGTGGCGCCGCCACCATTCATCGCGCCGGAGTACGCGCAGATCGTCACCGCGACGCGCGGCAAGCTCTACAACATCGTGACCGAGGAGGGCCGGTTCGCAAGCTTGGTGCGCGAGATCGGCAAGTCGATCGCGACCGAGTACTCGCTCACCTACCGCACGCCGCGGCCCATCGAGGATGGCACCAAGCGCGAAGTTGAGCTGCAAATCAGCCACGGAGGTCAGAACGCGGTCGCCGACACCTCTTACCAGGTGCGCGGACTCGGCGGCGCAGCGATCGACATTCCCGAAGACGGCGAGAGCGGCGGTGACGGGACTTCCCCGCCATCGGACCGCCAGATTTCGTTTGAGATCTGGAACCTGGCGATACCGCTGGTCGCGCTGCTTGGACTGTTCGGACTTTCGCGCATGAGATTCGGCGTATCGCCCGAGGAGCTCAAGGCGATACTTGAAGCCAAGAACCAGCCGACCGCGGCGCGGACTGCGGCGCCAGCACCTCGGGCACGCCCGGCGCCGGTAACCGCATCGCGCGGCGGCGCGGCAGCATCGACAGGGCAGGGCGCTCGGCTCCTGGCGATCGACGCGGTCGATCCGGTGCCTTCGGAGTACGCGTTACTGAAGGACGAGGTATCGATCGGACGCGGTGAGGACAACGACGTCGTCATCCCGCATCCGAGCGTCTCGCGCGCGCACGCGCGGTTGGTGCGGCGCGACGGCGGCTATGAATTGATGGATCTGAATTCCACCAACGGCAGCTATGTTGACGCCCGCAAGGTGCAGGGCGCCGAGCCGGTCAGCAACGGCAGCGAACTCAAGCTCGGCGACCTCCGCTTCGTGCTGCGGTTCTAGCGGGCGGTTGAAAAAGTAATTTTCAAGCGCCTGCTTCGTCTCTCGCGCCGCCCCCGGAGGGGACGTTTGCATAACCGACGACCTAACCCCTGACCCCTTCCCTAAAGGGAAGGGGAATCGGGCGCGGGGAGACCGGGTGCGCGTGTGACGCAACCCCTTGGCCCCTTCCTCGTTCGGCTTCGCTCAGGGCAGGCTCTCTCCTGTGGTGAGAGCTGAGAGAGGGCGCCCTCTCCCTCACCCTCTCCCAAGACAGGGAGAGGGGACAGAGAGCGAGCTCGCGAAGGACCGGGAGAGGGCACAGATTGCGCAGCGTGTTGAGCGCACTGCCGCGACCGCGCCGATATGTTTCGCGTTTCTCAACAGCCTGCTAATGGCCGGTGCGCGAAAGCGTCTGCGGAACGAGGATACCCTTGTCCACCACGCCCATGTCGATGTACCAGCACTCGCGCTCGGGCGAATGCCTGCCGGGCATATAAACCACTGAGCTGTATTTCTGCTCGAGGTCCATGTCCACGAGCGCGGTCTGGAAGATGCGCTTGTACGGATAAATGGCGACCCGCGCGTCGGGAACCGGACGATCGCGATAGGCGTGGTAGGTAGCGACCGTGCGCCACAGATTTCCGTTGCGATCGTAGAGGTCGGACGCTGTGATGATCCAAGCCTCGGAGTCGATGTACAAAGTTCGCTTCGGTACGGACCGGTCGTATTTTGGCTTCGCGGTCGCCTCGACGACGTAGAGCCTGCGCATCTCCCAGTTCTCCGGGCAGATGGATCGGCCGCCGTCGGACGGGCACGGCTCGGCAGGCGAATTCTTGGCGTGTACGACCGCCAGCATCGATTTGTCGCCAAGGAATTTGTAGGTGTAATTTTCGACCTTTGCGGCGAATCCGAAGTACGAATCGGGATCAAGCGTATTCACATAGGTTGAGGCTGCTCCGCTACCGATCGCCGCTCCACCCATCTGTCCGCCGCCACCGGAACCACCACTAAAGCCGGGCAGCATGCCCAGCGCGTCGGAAAGCACCTCAGGCGATTGCCGGCGCAATCTGCGATTGGACGGGTTGTAAACCCACACGTTGTCCTCGATGTCGGGATCGATGTGCCGGTAGCGCAAAAGTCCGAAACCGCGCATTCCGGTCGGCTCGAGGAACGGGTAGAAACCGAAGCGATAGCGGATTCCGCTTGCCACCGCGTCGGGATCGGTCGGAATCGGCGGCACCTCGATGCGCCCGATGTTGTTGTAAAAGGAGAAGTGGCCGACGGTGAAGTAGCTAAGCGGATCGCCGCCGCTCGGGCCGTAGCTGGAGACTTCGACTCCGCGCGCATCGATGTCGTCGCTGTAGAGCGGGCGGAAGCTGAAGTTCCACAAGATCTTGGTGGCGACGTTGGGATCGTTCGGGTCGACAAGTGGGAATGGCAGGCCGGAGACGTAGTTCTTCAGACTTCCATCGGGGGCGAGTTCGGTTTGCGATGAATACTTCTCAGTCGCCTGGGTGTACGGCGGCGGCCACTCCAGCTTGGTGGTTGGCACGATGTTCATGTGCATGCCTTCGAGCACCAGCTGGTAGTTGCCCGGGCTCACCAATTCCTTCACCTGCGGCGCGTTTTCCTTGGTGATGACGTCGCCGGGTTTGACTTGTGCGAAGGCCGGTGTCGACGCCAGCGCAACGACGAATGCGATTACACCGAAGCGCAATGTCCGGTTCATTCGATTTCTCCCGAATCGCCGCGGAGCTGTTTCGCGACCGCAGGCGAACAGTTACAGGTTGACGAGCGCTGCCTATCTTACATTAGTTAGGACTGCGCTTAAAGGACTGAATCGCATAGATCGCCGCTCGCTCAAATCTGGATCTTCCCGTAACCTATACGTGATGCAATCGGGATCGGTTACGCAATGAAGCGCGGATGGTATCAAAGCGCTCAGTTTGCCGCGGCGGTGCTCTTGGTTCTTCTGGGCGCATCGAGCGCACGAGCGCAACGCGGAATACCGCGCATCCCCGTGCCGACCACGATGGTATTGGCAGTGCCGGAGCCGGGTAAGACGTTCGGCAACCAGCAGGTGATCACGATCGGGGTCGGTGCGAAGGTTTACAAATTCGTCGTGGTTGACGCGTACACGAATGACATCCAATCGCGCTGGCAATGGATCGATATCTGGCAACTCGTGAATCAGTATCCGGTGATGATGCAGGCGCAGGGACAGAATATGGACGACTTTGCGAAGGTCACTCCGGGTGAGACCTACACCGTGAATGGGATGTTCAGCCCGGTCAAGCGAGTATTTCAGGTCATGTCGTCGGAAGTGGGGCGCGGGCCGTTCGCACCGTCAGAGAAGTACTAACAGGGTGTTGAAGCAGCGATTTGAACAGCCTGCTTCCTCTCTCGCGTCTCGCCCGGAGCAGGCCTTCGCGTAACTGGGGATTGGTCGTTCAGAAAAGGATCGGGATTCCCTTCGACAAGCTCGGGGCAGGCTCTCGCGGAGTTTACCCCGAGCCGGGTTCCGGGATTCTTCGCTTCGCTCTGAATGACAGAAGGCGAGGGGCTCGGAATGACAAATGAGAGGGACTCCGCTCGGAATGACATCAGGAACTGACGCCAGTCGTTACGCAAAGGTCTCATCAAGCGGACGCGCGATCCCCATTTGGCGTGTTAAACTACGCAGGATCATCGGACTGACATAGTCTCCAAACACCACGCCCAACGCACATCCGCGCGATCGTCGTCCGCCAAGGCCACGTTGAGCGATCTGCGCGCGATGGTATAGTGGAGGTTCGCTCGCGGACATAGCCGGAGCCCGCGGACGGCCAGTAAATGAAGAAACTGACCGGAGCACAGATCGCAATCGAGAGTCTGATCGCCGAAGGTGTGGATGTAATCTTCGGCTACCCGGGCGGCGCGATTTTACCCACCTATGATGCGCTGCTCGATTCCAGCATCAAACACGTCCTCGTCCGTCACGAGCAGGGCGCGACCCACATGGCGGAGGGCTACGCGCGGGTGCGCGGAACGCCGGGAGTCGTGATAGTCACCTCGGGACCAGGCGCGACCAACGCTGTTACCGGCATTGCCGACGCGTACATGGATTCGACGCCACTGGTGGTCATCTCGGGGCAAGTTCCGACGTCGCTCATCGGCAACGACGCGTTCCAGGAGGCGGACTTCGTCGGGATTACGCGCCCCTGCACCAAGCACAACTACTTGGTGAAGGACGTAAAGGACGTCGCGCGCATCATAAAGGAAGCATTCTACATTGCGGGCACCGGCAGGCCGGGGCCGGTGGTGGTTGATTTGCCCAAGGACGTGCAGCAGGCGACACACACCTTCAAGTATCCGGACAAGGTTGACATCCGAGGGTACAAGCCGACGATTCGCGGCAACCCGCGCCAAATCGAGCGAGCGGTCGAAGCGATAGAGGCGAGCGAACGGCCGCTGCTGTACGTGGGCGGCGGAGTGCAGTGGTCGGGCGCGGCGGCGGAGCTGCAACAGCTTGCGCGCGGTCTCGGAATTCCGGTGACGGAGACGCTGATGGGTCTCGGCTCCTTCCCGGCTTCGGATTCGCTTCGGCTCGGGATGCTCGGGATGCACGGATCGTACGGGACCAACACCGCGGTGCAGAATACGGATTGTTTGATCGCGGTGGGCGCGCGATTCGACGATCGGGTTACCGGGCGCATCGCGGACTTCGCGCCGAAGGCCGAGACGATCATTCACATCGACATCGATCCGTCGTCGATCTCCAAGAACGTGAAGGTGGACATTCCGATCGTCGGCGACATCAAGAACGTGCTCGGCGACATGCTAAGAATGGTGAAGGGGCGCGAGACGATCGGGAAACGCCGCGGAGTTTGGGAAAAGTGGCATCAGCAGATCCTCGCGTGGCAGAAAGAGCGTCCGCTTTACGAAAGCAACGGCCGGGTCAGCGACGAGGTCTCGCCGCAGCAGGTGATTGCCGAACTCGCGGATATAACCAAGGGCGAGTGCATTATCGCGACCGACGTCGGGCAGCATCAGATGTGGGTCGCGCAACTGTTTCCGTTCCAGCGGCCGCGCTCGTGGCTCACTTCGGGCGGACTGGGCACGATGGGTTACGGCCTGCCGGCGGGAATCGGCGCGAAGTTTGCGGCGCCGGACACGCCGGTGGTGGTGGTGTCGGGCGACGGCTCGATCCAGATGAACATCCAGGAGCTGGGCACCGCGGTCGAGTACAACATCGACATCAAGGTGATCATCCTGAACAATTATTTCCTGGGGATGGTCCGGCAGTGGCAGGAGCGCTTTTACGCGGAGCGTTACTCGTACTCGGCGATGTCGGTGCCGAACTTCGTCAAGCTCGCGGATGCGTACGGCGCGCACGGATTCCGCATCGAGCGCGCGAAGGACTTGTCGCGCGTGATGCACGAGGCGTTCGCGACGCCGGGGCCGGTGCTCATCGACATCGTGATCCCTGCCGGCGAGATGGTCATGCCGATGATTCCGCCGGGCGGCTCGATGGGCGAGATGCTGTTCGCGTAGCGCCGCCGTCCGCGATCGCACACGGGCGCACTTCAGTGCGCCCCTACGGAGACATCAGCAGAGGCGCAGGCGCGCGCAGCGGTTGCGCGCAGCGGCGTCGCAGTGGCAGATCAGCCGAGATCACTTGGTGGCCATCGAGGTGCCGACATGGCGCGAGTTCCTTATCTCAATCCGAAGGATCTTCCCGCGGGCGAGACTGAAGTCCGCGCGATCTTTGACCAGCTCGCGGCGGAGCGCGGCGGCGTGGTCGGGAACATCTTCCGTGCTCTGGCGCATTCGCCGAACCTGCTCCGGCGTTTCGCGCAGCTCGGCAATGAACTTCGCAACGAAACCAAGCTCGACCCCAAGCTCCGCGAGCTTGCGCTGTGCACGATTGGACGGCTCACGGGCGCGGAGTACGAGTTCACGCATCACTGGAACATCGCGCGCGACGTCGGCGTCAAACGCGAGCAGCTCGAGGCGCTCGCGGAGTTCGAGCGCTCGCCGCTGTTCAACGAACAAGAGCGCGCGGTGATGCGCTATGCGGTTGAGGTGACGCAGAACATCAAGGTGAGCGACGCGACGTGGGACGCGCTCACCAAGTTCCTCGACAACCGGCGGCTGCTCGAACTTGCTCACAACGTCGCGTTCTACAACGCGGTCGTGCGGCTGCTGATTCCGCTCGGCGTGGAACTGGAGCCGGGTGTGACCAAGCGCTAAAGCGCACGATTGACATGCCGCTCGTTCAGGTGGCATCAACGTTGGTAAGCGGCGCTAATGCCGCGCATCGGGGGAGAGGCAAAATGGCGGAATACGATCTCGCGGTTCGTGGGGGAATGGTGATCGACGGCACGCGGATGCCGCGGTATCGCGGCGATGTCGCGATCAAGAACGGCCGCATCGCGAAGGTCGGCCGCGTGAGTTCGCACGAGGCGACACGCACCATCGACGCTGGCGGCATGATGGTCGTGCCCGGCTTCGTCGATCTGCACACGCATTACGACGCGCAACTCTTCTGGGATCCGTATTGCTCGATTTCGAGCTGGCACGGCGTCACCTCGATAGTCATCGGCAATTGCGGCTTTGGCTTCGCGCCGGTGCGCCCCGAGGGCCGCGAGCGCGCGATGCTGACGATGACGCGAGTCGAGGCGATCCCGTACGCGTCGATGAAGGCGGGACTGCCGTGGGATTGGGAGACCTTTCCGCAATTTCTGGACAGCATCGACCGCCGCCCCAAGGCGATGAACATATTGCCGTACGTTTCCGCCTCGCCCCTGCTGACGTGGGTGATGGGTATCGAGGAGGCGAAGAAGCGGCCGCCGACTGAAGAAGAAGAGCGCGAGCTTTGCCGCCTGCTCGATGAGGCGATGGATGCGGGCGCGTGCGGATGGTCCGCGCAGCGGCTGGACCCGAACGGTCCCGCGTGCGTGCAGCGCGACTACGACGGCACGCCGATGGTGTCGGACTTGATGGCCGACGACACCTGCCATGCGTTCGCGCGAGTGCTCGGCCGGCGCAACGAAGGATTCATGCAGATGACGCTCGTGAGCACCGACTTTGCTCACGACATGCTGGAGTTCGAAAAGCTTGCGGAACTCTCCGGCCGTCCGATCCTTTTCAACGTCGTGCAACCGCGCGACGGGCGCCCCGAGATTCATCGCGCGTACATTGCGTGGTTGGATTCGTGCCATAAGCGCGGCCTAAGGGTGTACGGTCAGGCGGTGACCAGCGACACCAACATGACCTTCACGTTCGTCGACTGGAACCTGTTCGACGAAGTGCAGGCGTGGTGCGACGCGACCACCGGAACGCCCGCAGAGCGGCTTGAGAAGCTGGCCGACCCGGCGCGGCGTGCGGCACTGAAGGCAAACGTCCCCGGGGTCATCACGGAAGAATTCGATCAAATTTTCGTGACCGGGGTCGAACGCGCGGACATGAAGGAATACGAGGGGCTCACGCTTCGCGAGCTCAGCGAGCGCACCGGCAAGCATCCGGTCGATGCGATGCTCGATCTGGCGGTGGCCGACGAGCTGCATACCGAGTTCTACGCGCCCGGCCCGAATCAGAACATGAATTACATGAAGGAGATGCTCGACAACCCGCATCTGATTCCGGGCGTTTCCGATGGCGGTGCACACACCAAGTTCTTCACCGGCGGGCGCTACCCGACCGAATTCCTGCAGAAGCTCGTGCGCGAACACGGGATGCTCTCGCTCGAGGAGGCGCATTGGCGGCTCAGCGCGTTGCCCGCGTATGCGGCGGGATTCAAAGACCGCGGAATGCTGCGTGAAGGCGCGCCGGCCGACGTCGTGATCTACGACTACGAGAAGTTGAACATGCGCCCGATCGAGATTGCGCATGACTTCCCGGGCGGCGAGTGGCGCCGCGTCCAGAAGGCCGACGGCTACCACTACGTAATCGTCAACGGACAGGTGACGCTCAAGGACGGCGAGCCGACTGGCGCAATGTCGGGCAGGCTGCTTCGGCACGGCTCGATGTAGCGCGTGGCGGGCGGCGCCTTCTGATTCAATCTTGATGCGAAGATCGCCGGAGCATCGGCTTGCGCGGTCTGAGTCGGGGCGGCCGATGTGCCGGTCGCAGCGTCCTGGCCATCAATCGTCGCTTGAGCACCTCGACCAGCCCGAGGTAGGTAATCGTTGCGGCGAGCAGGAAGCCGAAGTAGGCGAGCGGCAACGGCGTAAAACCCAGCGGGCCGCCGAGTGAAGTGAATGGCAACGCCACGCCAGTCGCGACCACCGCGAGTACAGCCGCCACCAGCGGAATGCTCGGCGGATTGCTCCACGGACGTCCGACAGTGCGTATCACGATAACCACCAGCGTCTGCGTCGCCAGTGACTCGACGAACCATCCGGTATGAAACTGCGACTCCGTCGACTGAAACACTTTGAGCAGGATGTAAAACGTCAGGAAGTCGTAGATCGAACTGACCGGGCCGACGAGCAGCATGAAGTCGCGGATCAGGCGCACGTCCCATCGTTGCGGCTTGCGGATATACGCCGGGTCGACATTGTCGGTCGGAATCGTCACCTGCGCGAGATCGTAGAGGAAATTGTTGAGCAGGATTTGCATCGGCAGCATCGGCAAGAACGGCAGGAAGACCGCCGCGCCCGCCATGCTGAACATATTGCCGAAGTTCGAACTCGTTCCCATCAACAGGTATTTGAAGACGTTGCCGAACGCCTTGCGCCCCTCGATGATTCCGCTGTGAAGCACCTTCAAGTGCCGCTCGAGCAGTATGATGTCGGCCGCATCCTTGGCGACATCGACGGCGCCCGCAACGGAGATGCCAACGTCCGCCGTGTGCATCGACGGCGCGTCGTTGATGCCGTCGCCGATGAACCCAACCACGTGACCCCGGTTCTTTAGGGCGCGGATGATCCGGTTCTTCTGGGCCGGAGAGACCCGGGCGAACACGTTGACGCGTTCGGCGACATTACCCAACGCGGCATCGCTGAGCCGGTCGATTTCGTCGCCGAGAACCACGCGATGCCCCTCGATACCAACCGCGTCGCACACGTGACGCGCGACCAAGTCGTTGTCTCCGGTGAGGACTTTGATCCTTACGCCATCCTTCCGAAGTGCCGCGATCGATTCCGCGGCATCATCAAGCGGCGGGTCGCGGAAGCTGAGAAATCCGGCAAGCGTCATCTCGCTTTCATCGGCCGGCGTCAGGCCCGCGGCGCGCTCCACCGCACGGTACGCTACGGCCAAGATTCGCGATCCTTCGGCGCTGTAATGTTCGAAAATCTCGCGGCATCGCTTCCGTTCCGCATCCGCGAGGGGCCGGGTGGCGCCATCGATTTCCAGGGTCGTGCAAATGCCGAGAATGTGCTCCGGCGCGCCCTTAGTGATGAGCAGATGCGAATCGCCCTTGCGGACGACGACCGATAGCCGCCGGCGTTCGAAGTCGAACGGGATCTCGTCAGTCTTTTCGTAACCGCCGGTTCCGTCGACTTCGCGGGCGAGAATCGCGGCGTCGAGCGGACTCTTGATTCCCGTCTCAAGGCGGCTGTTCAGATACGCCAGCTCGAGTGGCCGTTCCGACGGTTCCCCAAGCGGTTGGAGCGATCGATCGAGAGTCATCACGCCCGCCGTCAACGTGCCGGTCTTGTCGCTGCAAAGGATGTCGATGCTGCCGAAGTTCTGAATCGCGGCGAGATGCTTCACGATAACGCTTTTGCGTGCCATCGCGATCGCTCCGGCAGCGAGAGTGATCGTTGTGATCATCGGCAGAAACTCCGGGGTGAGGCCGACGGCGAGCGCAAGCGCGAACAGGATCGAATCGAGTGGATCGCGATGCAGACTGATATTCACAATCACAATGAACATGACCAGGAAGAACACGGTCTGCATGATCAGCATGCCAAACCGGCGCGTGCCCCGATCGAACTCCGTTTCGGGCCGCCGCGCCGTCAGCGCCATTGCGATGTCTCCGAACGCTGTCGCGCGGCCGGTGGCAACGACGACCGCGGTCGCGGTGCCGCTGACCACTGAAGTGCCGTTGAACACCATGTTTGGTCTCTCGGGGCCCGATGCCGCGCCCGACGCGTCGTCGGCGTTTTTCTCGACCGGCATCGATTCGCCGGTGAGCGCGGCTTGTTGCACGTGAAGGTCGCGGCTCTCAATCAGGTGCGCGTCGGCAGGGACCAGGTCGCCGGCGGAAAGTTGCAAAACGTCGCCGGGCACAATGTCACGGCGGGGAATCTCGACCCATTTCCCGTCGCGCAAGACCGTGGCTGACGGCGCGACCTGGTCGCGGAGCCTGAGGACAGCGCGCTCGGAGCGGTAAGTTTGAATGAAGTCGAGCGCGGCGCTTACCACAACAATCGTCGCGATGATCGCGGAGTCCACGATCTGGCCCAACAGCGCTGATACGCCCGCCGCGACCAGCAGAATCAGCACGAGCGGGTTTGCGGATATGCGGACAAACTCCGCGAGCGATCGGCCGCGGCCCGTCGGCGCCGAATCGTTCGGACCGAATTGCGAGAGGCGGCGCGCGGCCTCGGCGGCGGTAAGACCGCGGACCGAGGTGTGTAATTCGGTAAGCAGCGCGTCCAAGGCGATCAAGTGCGTACGGCCTGCGCTATCGGGGCGGTACACGTCGCGCTCTGGCGCGAATCGATCAGTCGTGGGTGGCTCGGTCGATGTGGATGCCATCGAGCTCCTGATTATGCGCGCCGCCATTCTCGTCCGCATCCCGTCCCGCCGCGAGTAGAACCGCGGCGGGTGTGAGTGCGAGATTCGCGCGTCAATTGTGGCCGACGCTCCCGCGAGCCGCCAAGTATCGGGCATTAGGTTCGATGCACCTCCGGGCCTCGCGCGAGAGCGCCTGTCGCTGGCGCTTTGCTGCCACGCCGCGCCGTGGTGTACGTATGGCGGGTACGCGGCGCCTGAAATCGTGTGTGCGGCGCAAGGTACGACGATGGTTAAAGCGATCTACTTCATCAAGCGCAAGCCCGGCATGGAGCTGGCGGCGTTTCGCGAGTATTGGCTGAACCAACACGCGGCGATCGTTCGAAAGGTGCCATCGCTCCGGCGGTACGTCCAGTCGCATACGCTCGATTCTGGCTACCGCCGAGGCGAGCCGGTTTACGACGGAGTCGCGGAACTGTGGTACGACGACACCGCCACGATGCGCCGCATCGCCGGTACGCCGGAGAGCCGCGCCGCTGCCGACGACGACAACAATTTCCTCGACGTGTCGAACTTCGAATTCATCCTCACTGAGGAAGTTGTCCAGAAACAGGGTGCGACGCAGCCGGACGCGCTGAAGATGGTGATTTTGTTGAACCGCAAACCGGGAATCACGCCCGACCAGTTCCAGAGCCATTGGCGCGGTATTCACGGACGACTCGGTGCTGCAGTGCCGGCGGTGACGCGCTACGTGCAGTCGCACGTGAGGCTTTCGGCCTACGGCGCCGGACGATCGCCACGCTACGACGGTGTTGCCGAAATGTGGTTCGACAACCTCGATGCGATGCGCGCGTCGGGCGAGACGCCCGAGTATCGCGCGGTGCGCGCGGATGAGCCGAACTTTCTAAGCGTGGCGTACGGGCGGTTGCCGTTCATCATCACGCGCGAGCACACGATTGTCTGACGCAGGCGTTTCGGGTCATCCTGAAACGTAGTGAAGCTCCCGACTCTCGCACAACTCGAAGACGCGGCGCAGCGCGCCCGCAGTTCGCGGCGCGACTTCGGCGGCACGTCAGGATGTGAGATGAGCGATCGGTTCGAACGCGGAATCGAGCTGTTCAACGAGGGCCGCTACTTCGAGTGCCACGAGGTTTGGGAAGAGGCGTGGAAGCGAAGTGTCGGCGACGAGAAGCTGTTCGTGCAGGGGATGATTCAGGCGGCGGTCGCGATTCTGCACGCGGAGCGCGGGAACTTCGAGGGCGCGGCGTCGCTCTATGACAAATCGCGCGCGAAGCTCGATCCACTGCCCGCAGAGTACGCGGGTGTCGCGCTGGGAGAATTGCGAGCGGCTTTGCGTGAGTTCTTCGACGCGGTGCTGAGCGCGCGATCGAATTCGTTGCCGCCGCGACCGAAGATTCGCCGCTGCAACGTCTAGAACGGGATGTCTTCGTCGTCAATTGGCGCGACGGCTTCATCAACGCCGCCGCCGACAGCGTTAGCACGGCCACCGAAGTCCGAAGGCTCGTCACCGGCGCCCGTACCAGCGCGGCCGCCGAGAAATTGCACGCGCTGAGCGACGATTTCGGTGATGTAACGCTTGCCGCTCCCGTCCTTGGCTTCGTACTGGCGGTAGTTGATGCGGCCCTCGATGAAAACCTGGCGCCCCTTCTTCAGGTACTGACCGCAAATTTCGGCCTGCTTGCCATACACGACGATGTTGTGCCAATCGGTGCGTTCCTGCCGCGCGCCGGCGCGGTCGGTGTAGGTGTCGCTGGTCGCGACCGAAAAATTCGCCACGCTCTGACCCGACGAGAGGTATCGCACCTCCGGGTCGCGCCCGAGATTTCCGATAATGATTGCCTTGTTGACGCCCATCGCGCACCGCCTCTAGAGGTAGCTAATCGTCCTACCCCGGCAAACGCAAGCAAGAGCGCGAGCGGGCGCGATCTTCCGTGCACAAGTGCGCCGGGAGCTTTGGGCGCACGGGTCGGACGCCAGCTTTCGCGGAAGTTTGGGGGCCGATATAATCTGGCGCGGGTGCGGTTTGGGGGCGGCTGATGGCGGCGGGCACTTCTACGACCAATCCAGTACGAATCATCCCGCTTGGCGGGCTCGGCGAAATCGGCCTCAACCTGATGGCTGTCGAGTGCGGCGGCCGTGCGGTCATCATCGACTGCGGCGTGATGTTTCCCGAGGAGCCGCTGTTGGGCGCGGGCCTGTACGTGCCCGACTTCGAGTGGCTCGCATCGGGCAGAACGACCATCGACGCGATTTTTCTGACCCACGCGCACGAGGATCACATCGGCGCGCTGCCGCATTTGCTGCGCCACATCAGTGCGCCGGTTTACGGCACCGAAGTCACGCTCGCGTATGCGTCGCGGCGGCTTAAGGAGCGGGGCTACGACGGTACGGCGGATCTTCGCCGCGTGCGCCCGCGTGAGCGGGTCGAGCACGGGCCGTTCGCCATCGAGTTCATTCGCGTCACGCATTCGACGCCGGATTCGCTGGCGCTCGCGCTAAGCACGCCGGCCGGCACGATCGTCCACACCGGTGATTTCAAAATCGACGAGGCGCCGGTGGATGGCGAGCGCTTCGACCGCGAGAGATTCGCGGAGCTTGGCGCACAGGGCGTCGCGCTGCTGCTCTCGGACTCTACGAATGTTGAACGCGAAGGCAGGTCGGGCTCGGAGAGTTCGATGCGGCCGGTGTTGCGCGATTTGGTTTCGCGTACGCGCGGGCGGTTCATACTGTCGGCGTTCTCATCGCATCTCCATCGGATTCGGCAGGTGGTCGAGGTGTCGCGTGAGTTCGGCAGGCGCGTCGTCCCGCTTGGGCGCCGGATGGAGGAGAGCGTGCGGCTTGGTATCGAGACCGGTCAGCTCTCGTTTCCGGCTGGAACCTTCATCGATCCCAGCGAGGCCGAGTTTCTCGAGGCGCGCCGGCTTACGTATCTTGCAGGCGGAAGCCAGGGTGAGCCGCTCTCGGCGCTGGCGAAGCTAGGCTCCGACACGCATCCCCGCGTTCACATCGAGCAGGGCGACACGATCGTGCTGTCGTCGCGATTCATTCCGGGGAACGAGCGGACGATCAACACCCTCGTCAACCGGCTGTTCAAGCGCGGCGCGGCGGTTTACTACGACGCGATCGCGCCGGTGCATGTTTCAGGTCACGCCGCGCGCGACGAACTTGCGGAGATGATTCGGCTGGTCAAGCCGGACAACTTCGTGCCGATTCATGGCGAGTACCGGCATCTGACGCGCCATGCGGCGCTCGCAGCAGAGTCGGGAGTCGCGGAGCGCAACTGTTTTCTGCTCGAGGACGGCGACACGCTGGTGCTGACGGGCGCGGGTGCGAAGCGCGGGCGGGAAGTGCCGGCGGGGCGCGTGCTGGTCGAGGGCGACGTGGCAAGCGATCCAGCGCTGGTTGGCGAGCGGCGGGCGCTGGCGCGCGACGGCACCATTACCGCGGTCGTCGTGGTGTCAGCCGCAACTGGCGCGCTCATCGGCGGACCGGAGCTCGTTTCGCGCGGCGTGGTCAGCGGTGACGGTACGTCAGCACACATGCGTGAGGCGCGCGCGGAGTTGGAGCAGCGGCTGCGCACGATGCGCGGGCGGCTGCGCGCGGGCGACCCGGCGTTGGACGACGAGATCGTGCGCACGGTCAAGCGCTATTTCGGGGAGACGCTGGGCAAGCGCCCACTGGTAGTCCCGTATGTGATGGAGGTCTAGCAGGGTGTTGAGAAACTCAGAACATGGCGCGACGGATGCGCAGGCGTGCTCAACGCCCTGCGGAAAGACTTGTCCTGAGCCATGGGCGAAGGATCGGGCTTCTTACCTAATCTTCTCCCCCAATGGGGGAGAAGAGAGAGAGGGAGCAGGCTGTTGAAAATGACTTTTTCAACAGCCTGCTAGACGGCGATCGCAGCGAAAGCGAAATCGTCGGGCGATACGATACCGCTCGGGGCTGAGGCCGAGTTGGCGCGGTCCAACCTCATCGTACGCGAGCTGGGCGCGCTCGCACTGATTGCGTTGGCGTCGTTCGCGATGTTGAGCCTCATCTGTCTCGATATCGGGCGCGCGCCGAACCTGGGAGGCCCGGTTGGAGACTTACTCGCGCGCGGGATCAGCTTCGCACTCGGCGTACAGTCGTACGCGCTGATATCGCTTGCGGTATATGCATCGCTTCGGCTGTGGCGCGCGACTGATCCGCTGGTGCTCGGGCGCGAGGTTGCCGGAGGGCTGGTGTTGGTCGCGGCGCTCGCAACGGCGAGCGGGCTCATCTGGCGCGGCGATCCGGCATGGGGGGGACTTGCCGGTACGCTCGCTGCCGGCCAGCTAATTCGATTTCTCAATGTCGGCGGCGGCTACATCGCAGCCGGCTTCGCCCTGGTGTGCGGGTTGGCGCTGATGCTCAAGCGAGCGCCCACCGAGTTGGTCGCGAGTGCGGCCGGGGCGGTGCGCCCGATGCTACGTCGCCGCGACGCTCGCGATGAGTACGATTTTGCGGCGGACACCCCCATGACGCTGGGCGATTTTACCGCGCCCGTTGTTGCGAGAGCATCATCGAAGCCGGCGCCGCTGACCGTGAGGTGGCTCGATCTGCGCGACGCGTCGCGCGACAAAGCGTCGAAGGAAAAGTCGGTGCCGCGAACTCGCGGCGCATACAAATTACCAGCGGTCACGATCCTCGATGCGCCTCCGCTGGAGCATGCGCAGGTTGACGAGTCGCAACTCGAACACAGCGCGCGCGTGCTGGAACAGAAGCTCGCGGACTTCGGTGTCGAGGGGCGCGTGGTGGAAGTGCAGCCGGGCCCGGTCGTCACGATGTACAAGTTCGAGCCGGGCTCCGGGATCAAGGTCAGCCAGATCGTGAACCTCGCCGACGATCTCTCGATGGCGTTGCGCGCGGCCGCGGTGCGCATCCTCGCACCGGTTCCGGGCGAGGCGGTGGTTGGAATCGAGGTGCCGAACCGCAAGCGCGAGAGGGTTTACCTGCGCGAGATTCTGGAAGCCGACGAGTTCGCGTCGGCGCAAGGCCATCTGGCGATCGCATTGGGCAAGGACATCGCGGGACGACCGCATGCCGCGGACCTCGGCCGCATGCCTCACTTGCTGATCGCGGGTGCGACCGGCACGGGCAAGTCGGTTTCGATCCACACGATGATCGCGTCGATACTCTTCAATGCGACCGCCGATGACGTTCGCTTCATCCTGATCGATCCCAAGATGCTCGAGCTCTCGGTTTACGAAGGCATCCCGCACCTTCTTGTGCCGGTAGTCGTGTACCCCGAAAAGGCGGCGGCGGCGCTGCTGTGGGCGACGCAGGAGATGGAACGCCGCTATGTGCGGATGCGCGACCTCGGGGTGCGCAATATCGACGGCTACAATCGCGCGCTTGGATCGCGTGCGCAGGTCGTCGAACTGAAGCCGCAGAACCTGATTACGGAGGGGATTCTGCCGGCGGGTGAAGTGCCGTCCGAGCCGCTGGAGCACCGCAAGCTTCCGAAGATCGTAATCATCATCGACGAGCTTGCCGACCTGCTGCTGAGCGAGGGCAAGAGCGTCGAACGCGACATCACGCGGCTGGCGCAAAAGGCGCGTGCGGCGGGAATCCACCTGATCCTGGCGACGCAGCGGCCGTCGGTTGACGTCATCACCGGCCTCATCAAGGCGAATCTGCCGGCGCGAATTTCGTTCCAGGTGACATCGCGGGTGGACTCGCGCACGATTCTCGACGCAATCGGCGCCGAGCGGCTGCTGGGCGCGGGCGACATGCTGTTTATGCCGCCGGGCACGGCCAGAATCGTGCGTTTACACGGACCGTTCGTGTCGGAGCAGGAGATACGGCGCCTCACGGACTTTCTGCGGGCGCAGGGCGCACCCGAGTATCAAATGGAGATCCTCGAGACGCGGCTTGCGAGCGACGAGGAGGGTGGTCCGGCAGATGGAGAGAAGGACGAGATGTACGAGGAAGCCGTACAGATCGTGATGGATACGAACCAGGCGTCGATCTCGATGATTCAACGGCGGCTTCGCATCGGCTACAACCGCGCCGCCCGCATGGTCGAACAGATGGAGCGCGAGGGTCTCGTGATGCCTCAAGACGGAGCGCGTCCGCGCGAAGTGCGCATCGCGCGCGGCGGCAGGTAGTCGGCGCCGCCAAACTTCAACCCGCGGCCATTTTCCCGACTGAAGCATCGCTACTGGCGCTTCGTCTAATGCCTGCCGATGGCTATTCAACGCAACGGTAATCCGGGCGGGTCGCGGAGGTTTGGTCTCCTCTGGTTGTTCGGATTGATGGCGGCCTTCATGACGCTGACCGTCCGCCAAGCGATCGGCGCAAGCGCGGACGCCGAGCCGGCAGATCGTTCCGAACTCAAAAGCGTCCTGGGAAAGGTCCAGGCGCACTACGACAAGACCAGGAGGTTGCGGGCAAAGTTCGATGAGACCCTCACGCGCCCCGGCGCGCCGGAGCGGCGGCGCAGCGGAACGATCAATTTCAGCAAGCCCGGCAAACTGCGATGGGAGTTTGCGCCGCCCGAGGCTCAGTTGATCGTCAGCGACGGCACCACGCTTTACACGTACGACCCGGACCTGAACCAGGTCATCGAGACGCCGCTCAGTGATGCGCTGCAATCGCCAAGTGTTTCGGCGTTTCTGCTCGGGATGGGCAACTTGGAGCGCGACTTCGACTCGTCGATGCCAAGCGCAGCCGCTGGATCGAAGCTCGTTGCGCTGGTGCTCAAGCCGAAGAAGGGTGGACAGACGATCGAACTCGGGATCGATCCCAAGACCTATGACATCGTTACATTCGCGTTGACGGACCAACTCGGCAACCGGACGCTGCTTGAGTTCGCTGAAATAGGCAACAACGTTGAACTCAGTGGTGAGCTGTTCAAATTCACGGTGCCCGACGGTGCGGACATCGTACGTACCGAAGGCCGCCGGTAGGCGATTGTTGGGATGCGACGCCACCCTTATTGCCTCGGCATAGCTCGGCGAGTAGAAATATATGCCCTCAGAATTCTGAGCGGCTCATGGAAAGGGTTCATTTCATCTCATTAGGCTGTCCGAAGAACCTGATGGACAGTGAACTGATGCTCGGCGCGCTGGGCGCGGCGGGCTATGAGGTGACGCTCGATCCGAGTGAGGCACAGGTGGTGGTGGTGAACACCTGCGCGTTCATCGAGGCCGCGCGCAAGGAATCGCTGGACGCGATTATCGAGGCTGCGGAACTCAAGAAGCAGGGCGGCGCGACGCGGCTGGTGGTCGCGGGTTGCCTTGCGCAGCGTTACGGCGAGCAGCTTCGTGAGCAACTGCCGGAGGTTGATATTTTCGTCGGCACGGCGAATTTCCTGGACCTTCCCGATCTGTTGCGGCGGACCACGCCCGCCGAGAGCGTGCCGGTTCCGTACAGGGGAGCGGGGCACCTGCTGCCGCGCGCCGATGCGCCGCGGATGCGGCTGGGCGATTTCTACACGTCGTATCTGAAGGTCTCGGAGGGCTGCAACCATCGATGCGCGTTCTGCATCATCCCGAAGATTCGCGGGCTGCATGAAAGCCGCGCGCTCGACGACGTAGTCGTGCAGGCGCGATCGCTCGCGGAAGGCGGAGTGCGGGAACTGAATCTCATCGCGCAGGACCTGACCGCGTATGGACGTGACCTCAATCCGCCGAGCACCCTCGCGGCCCTGCTGCGCGCCCTGTCGGCGGTCGATGGCATTCGATGGATCAGGCTTCTGTATTGTTATCCGAACTTCGTTACCGACGAGTTGCTCGACGCGATCGCGGAGCTGCCCAAAGTCGTCAAATACATCGACATGCCGCTGCAGCACGGCGACGACGCGATGCTGCGCGCGATGCGGCGTGAGCGTTCGGCGGCATCGCTCGTGCGTCTGCTGGACAAGGTGCGAGCGCGCGTTCCGCAGGTCGCGCTGCGCACGTCGTTCATCGTGGGATTTCCGGGCGAGACCGACGCCGCGTTTCGAAATTTGGTCGGCTTTGTGCGCGCGGAGCAATTTGACCGGGTCGGCGTCTTCACATACTCGCGCGAGGAGAATACCGACGCCCACGACATGGACGGGCAAGTCGCGGAGCGCGTCAAGCGCGCGCGTCGCGCCGAGCTGATGGAAGTGCAGTCCGCCATCTCACACCGCAAGAACCGCGAGCTGGTGGGCCAGGAAGTCGAGGTTTTGATCGAGGGGCCCGCACCGGGCCGCGCGCAAAAGCTGCGCGGACGGCTCGCGTCGCAGGCGCCCGAGATTGATGGAGCAGTGTTTCTGACCGGCGACGCGGAAGCGGGGGAATTTGTGAGCGCCCGAATCCACCGCGCCCAGACCTACGACTTGCATGGTGAGGTGACGGCGGCGATCGATTAAAGGAGGCGGGTGCGAACCATGCCAACCAAGAAAGCAGCAGCAGCAAACCGCAAGAAGTTTCTGCTCAAGGTCCGCGAGTGCCTCGCGGAAATGAAGCAGAAACTGATGGATGAAATCGACTCCGAGTTGCGCGCCGAGCGCGAGGGCAACAAGGACGAGGGCATGGACACATACGATCTCGCCTCCGAGGAGCGCGACCGCGAGATCTCATTCATCCTCTCGGACCGGGAGCGCCAGAAGATCAAGGAAATTGACGAGGCGCTCGAGCGGCTCGACGACGGCAGCTACGGCGAGTGCGAATCATGCGGTCTGGAAATAGCGGAGGCGCGCCTCGATGCGCTGCCGTTTACCCGTCTATGCCGCGATTGCCAGCAGGAGCAGGAGCGCGAGGCGCGCACACAGCGCCGCTTCGACGAGGACCGCGGCACCTATCGCAAGATCGGCTCATCCGACAGCGACGAGGAGAGTCCGTAGCCGAGGGAGCGTGCGGCCGCTCCACCGGTCGCGACTGGCAATAACAGGAAGTGAGGCGTCGGCGAGCAACCGCTCCCGTTGGTCGCGATAGCTACCCAGCGTTCACGGGCGCATCGCGATGCGCCCCTACGTAAGGCGGGGAGAGGGTTACGAGCGAGGTGGTCAGCGCGAAGCTGCGGTTGGCTTCGACTCGCCGGTTAATTCGCCGTACGAGATCGATACGCGCGACGGTCCTTTACCAGACAGTCGAAACGTAGCATCTTAGGTCGGGCGTCGAGTTGCGCAGGTGGGGCGAGTCGCGCAGTTCAAGACGCTTTGATGCGCATCTTCAGCGACACAGAATCATCTCCAGCCGGCGAATCGCAGCTAGCCGATGAACTCGCGCGCGTGCGCGCGAACCTATCCGGCGTGAAGGCGATCGTTGCCTTGGCGAGCGCGAAAGGCGGCGTGGGCAAGAGCATACTTGCGGTGAACATTGGCGCGACGCTCGCGCTGGCGGGGCGTAAGGTCGCGATCGTCGATGCCGACCTGAATTCACCAAGCGTGCCGACCATGCTCGGCATCAAGATGCCGCGCCGCTATCCGATGACCGAGGGAATCGAGCCGGCGCAGGGTCCGCTGGGGATTCGCGTCATCGCGAGCGACCTGATTCCGGGCGGCGAACCGCCGCCGCCAAGCTTTGTCGAGACGGAATCGCCGGAGCCGGAGAGCAACGGGCTGGCGCTCGCCGAGTTGGGCGCGGCCAAGACGCTGCGCCAGATATTGGCGCAGGCGCGGTTCGGCGAGCTTGATCTCGTCATCATTGATCTCGCGCCCGGCGTCGAGGAGCTGCATCGGCTCTCACGCGCGTGCGAGCGGTTCGCGACAGTACTTGTGAGTCATCCGGACCACCACGCCGTCGAGGCGGCGCGGAGATTTCTGCGCCTCGCGGCGGAATCGCACACGCCGGTGGCGGCGGTCGTCGAGAACATGGTCGGATTCAACTGCGACAACTGCCGTTCGGTACGTCCGCTGTTGCCCTCGGGCGACCTGCCCGCGCTGGTCAGGGAATTCGGCCTGCCGGTGCTGGCGCGTTTGGCGTTTGACCCGCGGCTCGCCGAGACTGCATCGCGCGGCACGCTGTTCGTACGCGATTACGCGGACACTCCGCTGGCGAAGCAGGTTGGAGAAGTTGCCCGCCAGATCGAGACGCTGGCCGGCGCGCGCAGGGCGGAGGATTCGAGCATCTCCGCCGCGGTTCGCGAGTACTGATTAGTCCTCATCGCCCGGGGAATCGTCGTTGGCGTCGCTCGCACCAATGAGGGTGTCGGAGCGCCGCGAGAACTCGAACATTCCAGCACCGCGCTGCTCGCCGAGTATGAACGTCGCGAATCCAAGCGCGGTGTAGATGCGCGTTTGGCCGGGGCCCGGACGCGAGAGCGGAATGAAGCTCTCGACGTGTCCGATGAGTGATGCAACTCGACCGTCCTGCGGGTGAGTGACTCGCGCGGCCACGGACACCGGCGGCGCGTCGATTGCGGGCGCATCGATCTCCACCCGGGATACCTCGCAATCGGACCAACCGCTCGTTCCGAGGACGCGGCCGCTGCGCTGCTCGCCGCCACCGTCAACTGTCACTGAACGCAATTCCAACGCGTGCGCCCCTGCGCCACCAGCGAAGCACGCCCACATCATGCGGCGAGACTCGAATTGCTGCGGTCCGATGCCGGTGAATGAAAGACCTGCGCGCGCAACCGCGTTGATCGCGGTTGTCGCACCCGCGAGTTTCACGGCGCCCTGGGCCGCGCCGAACGATGAGGGCGGTGAGGCGGGTTGTTCAGCACCGCCCAGCGTCGCGAACGCTTCGGCGAAATCAACCGAGCCCGGTGCGAGCGCGAGATGCGCGCGCACGTCCATCGATGGATCGAGTTGGCCGTCCGAGAGTGCGCGTTCGATGCTCAGGTAGGCGGCGCCGTCGGGGACGATCACCGCGGGGCCCGCAAAGCGCAGGTCGAGTCCACCGTCGCGCGCGGCGAGCGAAAGCGGTCCCAGCGAGAGGGTTCCATTCGAGCGGCCGACCGCGCCCTCGCCGGTGAAAAGCGCAACGCGGCGGCGGCCGAGCAGCATCATGATGCGCGCGCCGAATCCGCCGGGGCCGAGATCGAAACTCGCCATCGCGCCGATGCGCACGACCGGATCGAAAAATTCGATGCCTACGCGCGATGGCGGCGCGACGGGCGCCGCCCGCGGCGCGACGGGGCGGGGCGCATGCGTGCGAACGACCGTGAGCGTCTCGCGCGCGCGTGCGGCTGGTGCGGCAGGGCGATGATTTGAGAACGCATGCGCAATTGCGTCGATGGAGTGCTTGCGCAGATCGCCCGGCATTCTCACGGCCACTGAGAGCTCAAGTTGCGCGGCGTCAACGGCGCCGTGCGCCGAGATAGAGGCGATTTTGGAAAGAGCCGGGTTCGGACTTTCGCGGTGGCGCGCCGTGAAGGCCTGCAACAGGTTGTGCGCGCCGCCTGCCGGGTAGCGCATGCCATGGCTTGCGCTGATGCCGCAGACGCGAAGACGCTCAGCGAGCGCGGCAAGAGTGCCGTTGATGAATTCGTCGCTCGCGGAAACTCGCGCGCCGCCGGGTGGGCGCAATTCCATCCCGAATCGGCGAAGCCCGAGACCAAAGTCGATGCGCGGCTCGATGATGTTCCAGCCATGAATCAGCAGGACGGCCACACGGCGGTTGGCGCTGACGAGTGATTCAAGTTTCTGCGCGATCAACTCGAGCAGCCAGGGCGCGTCAGCGATAAGCTGCGGCAGGCGATTGCAGTCGAGCTGGTTGCGGTCCATCGCGGCATTGATGATCGCGGGTGCATCGAGCCGACGCGCGAGCTCGCGGGTAATCTCCGCGGTGTGGAGATCGTTGACCTTGGGATTCAGCCGCGCGCGCGACGCGGAACCTGCCCTGCCACCGTGGGGCGCAATCAGCAGGATTGGCGCGCGGCCGTCGATCGTTTCGATCCAGGGTTCGATGCGGTTCATCGGCCGGCCCGCGGCTCGCTCATCCGCCGCTGCGCGCGGAAACAAGCCGGTTGCGGGAAACGATGGAGTACGCTTGGAGCGCGAACGACGCGAGCAGGTAATACGCGATGTACGCGAGCGAGATGAAAAGTAGAACCGGATTCACTACCGGCAGGCCAATGAGCAGCGCGACGGTCGCGAAGCCCCAGATAATCCCGAGTGTGATCGTGATTGGCCGCAGCGGCACGGTGCGATTTGGATAGATGAATTTGATCGGGATGAAGGTCATCACGGCGAACAGAAACAAGATTGCGTAATTCGCGAGCAGGTTCATATCGAGGCAGTAGAGGTAGAAGGCGACCAGATTCCAGTATGACGGGAAGCCGAGGAAGTAGTGGTCGTCGGTCTTTGCATTGGTTTGGCAGAAGCCGTAGGCGCTTGCGACCGCGACGAAGCTCGCGAGCGTGAGGCCCGCAAAGCCGGTGCCTACGATGCCCGCTTCGAGCAACAGGAACACGGGCGCGATAGTGTAGGTCAGGTAATCGACGATGTTGTCGAGCAACGTTCCGTCGAAGGCCGGAACGCGTAGCTTGACCTGGAATGCACGCGCGAGCGGACCGTCACTCGCGTCGATGACGGTCGCGATCGCCATGGCGATGAACGACGAACGGAAGCCGCCGGCCGCGGCGAAATGGATGGCGAGCAGGCCGAGCGCCGCGCCGAGCGCGGTGTACAGATGCACGCCCCATGCGAATACGCGGAGCATCCGCTCCTTGGGCAGAGCAGCGGACCGGGCGCGCGGAGTTGATGCCAAACTAGCGCCCCGGCTTATGGTCGCGGGGCCCGAAATAATCCTCCAGCACCGTCATGAAGGGTCCGCACGCGCGTCGTTTCTTGACGTGCGCCATTGCCTCATCGAGCGACATGCCTCGGTGCGCCCGCAGATAGCCGATCGCCAGGGTAGGGGCGCGATTGACGCCGCCATTGCAATGCAGATACACGCGCTCGCGCGAATCGATCAACGCGTGCAAGTCGCCCAGCGCGCGCGCTAGATGTTCGCGCATCGCATCGGCGCTGCCATCGGGAATCGGCGTGCGCACGAGAGTGATTCCGTATTCCGTGTAGACGCGCGCGAGTTTCCGGATGTCGAGCGCGTGAGCGCTGAGGTCGTGGTCATCCTGAAGGTTGTGAACCGCGGTGACTTGGTAGGTGTCGCGCAGCCATTCGACGTCGCGATCGCGCGGATACTCGCCGATGAGCAGTTCGGGGAGGATTTCGCTGACGGAGGGGCGGCCGTCATGGCGCCCAGACCGTCCTTCGCCCTCAGGACCTTTTTCGAACCAGTTGACCACCGGGACAAGTTTAGCGTTACGCGGGCGGGGTGCGCCACACGACGCGCCGCGATGGTCAGCCTTTGGCGTGCTTGCGGCCGCGACCGTTGGCGATGCCGGTAGCGGCGCGGGCGGGGGTTTTGTGATTGCGTGACTCTCGGACAATCGCGACTGCCGTTTCAGGAGCGGGGCGGGCAGCTCGCGGTGAACCCGCGAGCGCAAGCACGGCATTGCGAAGATGGCCGGAAACCGTGCGATACGCGCCGGCGCCTTCGGCATTGTCGGCGATCGACTGCAATTGCGCGGCAGTGATCACGCGGCCGATGCGCACCTCAACCGGGCGGCGTCGCGGAATAAGCGCGCCCTTGCCAAGCACGTCGTGGGTACCGCTGATGAGCAACGGCAGGACGTCGACACCGCTGCGCAGCGCGAGATAGCCCGCGCCGCTCTTGAACTCGTGCACCGCGCCATCGGGCGAGCGAGTCCCCTCGGGGAACATCAGGACGCTTTTGCCGGCGGCGAGTTGCGCGATGGCTTCGTCGAGCGATTCCATCTGCGCCCGCTCGCGGTCAAACGGGATCATGGTCGTCAGGTTTGCGGCGAGGATGCGGCGCGCGGGCGTATTGAAGAAGTAGTCCTTTGCGGCAAGCACGATCAGGTCGTCGCCGTGGCGGCCGAGAGCATGGCCGGCCAATCCGAAATCGAGATGGCTGGCGTGGTTCGCCACCACCAGCACGTTGCGGTTGGCCGGAACGTTGCCGCGACCGAGTATGCGCGGCTTGAGCCAGGCGTCGAACAGCGTGCGCTGCGTACGCCGCAGCGCCGCACGCGCGAGGTTGCGGAGCGGGGCTGGAAGCGACGGTGTAAACGGGTCCGCGAAGCGCGCATACGACGGCAGCTTCACCCTTGCCGCGCCATTGGAGGCTCGCGCGACCTGCTGGAGGTCAGCGACCGTGCGCAGGTCCGCCATCTCTTCGGAGCCAATCTCGCGGCCCGCCCGCTCGCCGATACGCTCACCGAGTTCAGCAAGCGCCAGCGAATCGAGGCCGAGGTCCTCGATGAGCCGGGTCGCCGGAGTGATTTCGATCGGCTCGCTCGCAACCTGCGCGAGCGCCTCCGCGAGCCATCCCTCGACCTCCGCACCGACCGCCGGCGTCGCGGCCGCGTCGGCATCGAGCATCCGGCGGATCAGCCCGGCGACCTCGCCACGCTTCACCTTGCGCGTGCGCGTCCGAGGAAGCTCCGAGTCGGTGAAGCGCAAAATGCGGATTCGTTTGTGAGGGCTTAAGCCAGCGGCGGCCTTGTCGAAATGAGCGCGCAGCTGGTCCTCGACCGATCGCCGGCTCTCGCCGCGCGCGTAGGCAGGGACGGCGAGCGCGGCGACCTGCTCGCCCTGTCCAACCTTGATGCCGACCACCGCGAGTTCTTTGAGGTACTGCGAACGGCCGTAGGCTTCCTCGAGTTCCTCGATGTAAACATTGTTGCCGCCGGAATCGACGATGACTTCCTTGGCCCGGCCGACGATGAACAGGCGGCCGTCGGCGTCGAAGCGGCCGAGATCGCCGGTGTGAAGCCAGCCGTCCTTCAAGACTTCGTCAGTCGCGGCATGGTTTCGGTAGTAACCTGACATGACGTTGGGACCGCGCGCGACGATCTCGCCAACGTCTTCGACCGCACCGTCAAGGCGGACTTCCACGCCCGAGAGCGGTTTTCCGACGGAGCCGGGCATCACCGGCTCATCGGGATGCGCGGCGCTCAGCACCGGTGCGGCCTCGGTGAGTCCGTAACCCTCGATCAGCCTTATCCCGATGTCGTTGAAAAACTCCGCAACGCGATGCGGTAGCGCAGCGCCACCGCTGACCGCCAGCTTGAGGCGTCCGCCGAGCGCACTGTGTGCCTGGCTAAAGAGCGTCGAGCCCAGGTTTATGCCGGAATTTCGGTCGAGGCGGCGGTTGAGTTCGCGCAGTTGATCGAAGGCGGCAGAGAAAAACGGTCCGCGCGATTCGACCTCGTCGATGATGCGCCGGTGGATCGCTTCCCATACGGCGGGCACGCCGATCAGCGCGGTTGGGCGTGTGTCGGCGAGCGTGCGGCCAAGCGTGCGCGCATCGACGCTGTGCGGATACACCAGAGTCGCTCCGCTCGCGAGCGGAAGCAGCATTCCGCAGGTGAACTCAAACGTGTGGTGGAGCGGTAGCAGCGACAGCACGATGTCGTCGCCGTCGAGCGCGAACACCCGCGCGAGCATTCCGACCTCCGCGCAGAAGTTCCCGTGCGAGAGCATCACGCCCTTGGGCGCACCGGTTGTACCGGAGGTGAACACGATCGATGCGAGCGCCTTGCGCTCGGCCGCAGCCAACTCGGGCACATCGCGGCCGACGACGAACGGGCGGGCAAGCTCGCCGAGTTCAATTTCGAGCAGCTTGCCCGCGGCATCCGTCATCCCGCGGCCGAGCCGCTCGCGCACCGCAGCCGAGACGAGCGCGGTGCTCGGCTCTGCGATCTTGCAGATGGGCGCGAGTTCGTCGGCGGTGATCAGATGGTCGAGCGGCGCCGCGATCGCGCCGGCGCTGAGAATGCCGAAGTATGCGACGACCCAATCCGGCGAGTTCTCGCTGATTAAGAGGACCCGGTCGCCGTGCTTGACACCTCGCTTCAGGAGCGCGAGTGCGGCGCGGCGCACTCGGTCGCGAAGCTCGCGGTAGGTAATCGTAGTCTTCTCGCCGGACTGCTTTTGCGCGACCAACGCGGGGCGTGCCCCATAGCGCTCCGCCGCGCGGTCGAGCATGTCGAGCAGGTTGCGGAACCGCGGCAGCGGCCGCGCGCGTCCCCTGGTGTGGAGTTCGAGCTGCGGGAAAATGTGCTTGCGCAGGCCCGGCACATTGACGTTAAGCCAATAGTCGTACCAGTCGATCTTGTGCGGTTCATACGGATGGCGTGCGGCGTCAGCGGGCCGCAGCGACGAGTACAGCGTGCGGATGTTCTGGCCGTGGAAAGTGTAAGCGAGCTCCTGAATGTAGGGGCGATAAACCTCGACGAGCGTGCGGGCGAGGTCGGTGTTCTCCTTGAAGCGGTCGATCTGATCTTCCACCCGCTTCAGGCGCTCGGCCTTTTCGCCAAGCAGTGTCTTGGCGGCATCGGCGGTGCGCCGCAGGAGCTGCGGCAAAGTTAGACTTGCGAAATCGTAGGTTCCCTGTGACACGACGACCGCCTCGAGGTGGCGCGACAATCGGCGCATCGAACCGTTGGTATTCCGGTGTTCGCGGCGATTGCTGAGCGCGGTGAGCTCCACCAGGCGGCGCATCGGCAGCGGGTTACGATCCGAGGTGCACAATTGATAGACGGGCTTTTGGCGCTTCAGGAGCAGCGCGGCGAGAATTGGAACCATCGCATTCGCGGCGAGATCGACCGGAATGACGTCGAGCACCAACTCGGCCTTGGCCGGATAGAATCGATAGCCGCGCCCCGCCATGTAGGTGAGCGGCGCGCTGGTGTTGACGCCCTGATTCCAGCCGGGGAACGGATCGTGGAGCGAGCCCTCGATGACGGCGGGCCGCGCGACGGTGACGTTCAATTTGCCGCGCTCTGCGAGCACCAACTGTTCGCCGAGGCTCTTGGTGTAGCTGTAGGTATTTGGCCAGCCCCAACTGCGCGCGCGCGCGCGGCCAACGTCCTTTAGCCGCTCGTCGACCCACTGCTTGCGGCGTTGCTCGACCACGTGTTCGCGCCCGTCGGCGCCGCCGGTTTCGTCAAGTTCGTCGCGAATCTCCGCCTGGCGGAGCTGCTCGCGAGACTCGACCTCAATACGCGCGACGGCTGCGAGGGCGTCGCGAATCTCCCGTTCAGTGTTGAAGTTCTTGCGCCCGTTGGGACACCAGTTCTCCGGAAGGTCGTCTTCGTAGCGATGGCCGTCGGCGCTGCCGGCGACGTAACAGGTCGAAACGTGGAGCAGCGATGCGTCGTGTGCGCGGCAAAACTCGATAACGTTCCTCACTGCGGTGGTATTGCTCGAGATTGCTTTTTCGAGCGACGCCTCGAAGTTCACCAGCCCCGCACAGTGAACGACCGCATCGAGGGCGCCGCGCTTGAGTGGCTCAGCTCCGCCGTTCAACAGGCCCGGCACAGTGATGTCGCCCGGGACGATCGCGATACGATCCTCGACGTAGCGGTCAACGCGCGAACCCAGGTGTTCGCGCAGCGGCGCCATCACGGGCGAATCCAGAATTTCGCGGCGGAAGCGGTTCTGACTTGAACGGCGGTCGCCGCGAATCAGCAGGTAAATGCGCCCGATTTCCGGATGCCAACGGAGCAGCTGGAGCAGGAAGACCTTGCCGAGGAAGCCGGTGGATCCGGTGAGCAGTATGCGGCGCTTGCGCAGCACCTGCTCGAGCGGCGGCATCGCGCCTCGCGCCGCCGGCGCCGGCCGTATGCCGTTGCTACTCGACATCGGCGATCACTATCGGCGGCAGATGCAGATAGGTGATGGTTGCGGAGCGCCCGAGCTCCGAGGTCGCCATCGCGATTGCTTCATCCAGCGTGTCGGCGGATTCCCACCCGAGCCGCGCCGCGACTTCAGGCTCCTCACATCCCGCCGCGATTATTCGACCGGCGTGCTGGCGGCCGGGCTCGCCCCAATACCACATGTAGAACGGATGAACGCCGTGGTACGCGTGGCCGTAGCGATACATGTGAATGTAGGTCGGGTTGCGCGCGAACTCCTGCTCGAAGGTCTTCTCCAGTTCGATTGCATCGCGCGTCTCGGCGAGACAGCGGTGGAAGAATTCGATGTAGCTCGGATGATGTTCGGGATGGAACTCATCGCGCAGCGGATGGCAGATGATCACGGTGCCGCCTTCGCGCACGATCGGTTTTCCCCGGTACATATTGAACTGGTAGCCAAGCCCCATGCACTGCGCGAGAACGGGATTCATGATCGAATTGACGTTGTAGGGGCTGACGTACGGCACCCCGAAAATCGCAATGTCCGACTGTCCCTGCACCGGCACGCAGTATTGCTGATAGACGCGGTCGAGCGCCTTTAGATGCACCGACTCGGTCTCACCCGCCCACACTCCCGTCATGCCGTAGGGCGACGTGTACTGATGAAGCATCTGGCGGCGCATATCATTTGAGAGGTTGCGGAGCGTCCACTTGAAGGTCTTGAGCCGCGCGCGATCCCAATCGGAGAACTGGTCCTCGTTCTTGTGCAGGAAATCCAGCATTCCGCCGTACATCCGGTTGTTGACGGCGGTTTCGATCGAAAAAACGTTGAGGCTGCGGTTGATGAGCCGGCCCATTCGATCGGCGGAGCGATGCAGCGCCGACCGCGTGGGGTCCATATATGAATGGGAGTCACGCAGCGTGGCCGCGTTGTGGTGGTGGCGAAGGCTCTGGTAGGGCGCAAGGCCGACCGCGACCGACTTGTGACCGCCGTCCATCGGAACGAGATTCAGATTGAGATAGACGACGAGATCGGATTCGGCTGCTCGCCTTGAGATCCAGACATCTTCGTTGTGATCGGTCTTGCCGAGATTCACCAACTCGGCGCGATTTTCCGCATCGAAATTGTAAAGCCGCTCCGGCCAGAATTGCTTGAACGCACGCTCGCCGACCATGCGGCGGATTTCGGACTCGGTCATGCGGCGATGCAGCGAGTTCGCGATGATGAGATGGACGTCGTCGACGCCGTAGTCGGAGAGTGTCTGCAATGTCTGGTTGAGCAGCCGCTCGCGAATGTCGGGCCGGCGCATCGGCGGGAGCGGCAGACTGAGGTCGTCGATGGCGATAGTCACGCGCATGTTGGGATCGAGACGCGCGAACAGCGGGTCACTGTTCTCGGGGCGCAGTAGTGCGTAACGAATCGCTTCATCGGGATCTGCCAGTGCGTCGAGCGGCGGCGGCGGATTGATGACGCGCGTACCGACCGGCAACTTCTCGAACAGAAAGTCGTCGCCATAAGCGATGAGCCTGCGCTCGGAGCGCCGGTTGACAGTCACCACGAGTTCGCGGCGCGCGCCGATCTCGCGGCGGAGCTCCCTGGGTTTGAGCTCCTTGAGTTTTGCCTCAGGCCGCGCCATCGCCGTTTATCTCCAATTCGCCGTCGCCGGCGGGTTCGACGCGCTTCGGTTCGAAGCGCACCACCGGCCACTGGCGGTTGCGTGCAGCCGCATAGAGGCGGCGGTCGGGATTCACGACCACCGGATGGCCGAGCGCGGTCAGGAAAGGCAGGTCGTAGTAGGAATCCGCGTACCCCCAACAATCGGCAAGATTGATGCGCCGCTCGGCCGCGTACTCTCTGCACCACTGGGCCTTTTCGGCGCCGGCCATGATTGGTTCCGCAAGCCGGCCGGTCGCGCATCCGCCGCTCATCTGAAGCCGGTTTGCTGCGAACTCGGAGACGCCGAGGTGGCGCGCGAGCGGCGCAACGATGAACTCCGGCGAGCCCGTCACGAGCACCGGCTCGATACCCGCGCGTCGATTTGCATCAAGGAGTTCCACGGCGCCCGGATAGAGACGGCCGAATAGCACGCGCTCGCAGTACTCATCGCCGAGCGCGGTGAGCCGATCGCGCGAGACGCCGCGATACGATTCGAACAGGACCGCATTGAGCAGCCGCCGGTCGTTTTTCTCCGCGAAGTACAGCGCTGGCGCGCGTGCGGCAAATCGAAGCAGGTAGGAAATGCGGCCGGACCACTCGCCCAGATTTGCGAACACAAACAACGTCGCGTGCACGAGGTTCAAGCCGCACAGCGTTCCGTCGACGTCGTAGAAGGCAACGCGCCGTGAGGCTTTGCGCGCGTGCTTCGAGCCATTTGACCTATAAACTGACATATCAGTCTAGTTTGTTGCCAAAAAAAGGAGCCGCCTCCGCCGCGCCATTGCCACGGGTTTCAGCTGCCGCCTCGAGAAGTTCGGGCCTCGCGACACCGCGCAGGCCAAAGTTCAGCATTTGCTCGACCAGCGCGTAGGTGTCCGCGGCGTCCTCCCGCGAAATCAGTCCGACAACTTCTTTGATACCGCCGAGGATCGAATATGCAACGATTCTCGTGTCGCAATCGCGCACCAGTTGCATCTCGATTCCCAAGTCGAGCGAGCGCTTAATCGCGGCCGCGATGCGGTCGTAGAACTCGGTAATGCGAACGTCGAGTTCGCGGTCGAAGCCGACCGAATGGTTCAGCAGGATGTCCACCAGTTCGCGTTCGGCGAGGACGTAGTCAACTACGCGCTTGAGATTGGCGCGAAGTTGCTCGACCGGATCTGGCTCGCCTGCAGCGACCTTGAGCCGAAGAATGCGGCGGGTGATCTCGGACACGACCTGCTCGAGGAGTACCTGGAAGAGATCCCGCTTGTTCTGGAAATACAGATAGAAGGTTCCCCGAGCGATGCCGGCGCGGGCGATGATGTCCGCGACGTTGGTGCGATGGTAGCCCTTGCGCGCGAAAATGCGCTTGGCATGGCGCAGCACTTGCGCTCGTCGTTCAGATCGTTCCATAGAGGCGGGCACCTGCTGAGACCCGTCGAGGCTATCGAGCGAGGCTAAAACTGTCAAATTGAATCGCGGCGATGTATCCCCAGTCCGATGGCAATTTTGGCGAGGATGCGGGTAATCTCGCGCGATTAGACGATTTGCGGTGAGTTTTGAACTCTCCGGCGGAGTTTTATCCGCGAAATCCACACATCAATCGGCTTATGGAGGTACTCAAATGAACGACAAGGAATTCTGGAGCAAGGTTCATGAGGTCGCGGCCAAAGCGACTTGGGCATACTTGGCGACTGCGAAAGACAACCAGCCAAAGGTGCGCGTCGTGCATCCCGCATTCGAGGGCGAGCGCGTGTGGGTCGCGACCGGACGAGCCTCGGCCAAGGCAGCGCAGATCGCGAAGAACCCGAAGGTCGAGTTGTTCTATCAAGTCGGCACAGATTTTCTGCATCTCACCGTCACGGGTACCGCGAAATTCATCGATGACGTGACCGAAAAGAAACGCATCTGGGACGGAAAAGTATTCGATTACGAACTCGCTCAGTTCTGGCCCGAGGGGCCGGCATCGAAGGAGTTCGGCTTGCTGCTCATCGAGCCGACTCGAGTCGAGCTGACGTCGCTGGGCGAGGTGTCGCAGGGCGCCAAGCCCCAGGTTTGGAAGCGCGGCGTCAAGCATGCTTGAGTGGCTTGCAGCATTCTACGAATTGTCGCGTGATGCCGCGACGAGTCTCTCCTTGAACGTGCGAACGTTGTACATCACACTCAGTAGGTGCGTCTCGACCAGCCAGTGAACGCCGAACGCGGTAAGCATCGTCGGCGCTTTCACGCGGTGCGGTTCGGCGCTTTAGCCATACTCGTGGCCGCCCTCGCAGCGGCGTGGACGGCCGCGCGCGCTGGCGACGCGCCAACGCCTGCGAATGAATCTTCGGAGGTTGTCGTCCGCCGCGTTGGCAGGGTTAACGTCAGCGCGCTCCCGGCGGCGGTCCCGACGGCGGGGCCAATGCGTATCAAGCCGTTTCTCGTGCCGAACCCCGAGTTGTTTCGCTCGACAAAGGAAGAGCTAAGGAAGGCCACGCCGCGAGAGTTTGCCGCGCCGTTGACGCCACCATTACTTCCGCTCGCAAACCCCGGCGTCATCACCGGATTCGCGGGGCTGACTGGGTTGGAGGCGTGCGGTCCTTCCTGCGAGCCGCCCGACACGCAGGTTGGGGCGGGTCCATCGCATATCTTGGAGGCGGTCAACGTAAGTGTACGCATCTTCAACAAGAGCGGCGCCATTCTCACGACGCGCACTCTCAACGACTTCTTCGGGCTGTCATCATCTACTTTTTCCTTTGATCCGAAGATTCGTTATGACGCGCTTTCAGGGCGCTGGTTCGTCGCAATGGCGTCTCTGGTGCCGACTGACGTGTCTACGTGCACGGGAAGCTGGCATCTTGCGGTCTCCGATACGAATGATCCCACCGCTAACTGGACGACGTACATCGCGTCGTTCGCGAACAGCCTGCCGGATTTTCCTGCGATCGGGGTCAGCAATGACAAACTCGTCCTGACGGCTAACGCATTTGGGCTAGCGCCGAACTGCGCCGACACCGGCTTTCAAGGCAACGAGTTCCTTGTAGTGGACAAGGCTGACTTGCTCGCCGCGAGCCCGTCTCCGGATTCGAACTTCTTCGGGCCGCCTGCGGACGCATCGACGTTTACCATCCAGCCCGCGCATTCGCTTTCATCTACGGCTCCGCTCTTCATGGCGTCTTCAGCATCCTCTTCCACGACTTCGCTGCTTCTTTGGCAACTGACCGGCACCCCGGGCGGCGGCGGAGTGACCGTTTCCACCGTGGCGCGCACGGTAAGTACGCTTTCTGTCCCACCCGACGCGCCGCAAAGCGGCACTTCCAATCTGATTGCGACTAACGACCATCGCCTGGTCGATGCGGTCTGGCGAGACGGCTCGTTGTGGCTCGGCGCGACCGCCGCGTGTGTGCCAAGCGGCGACGGTATCACGCGCTCCTGCGCGCGCTTCATCGAAGTGGACACCAGCGGCCCTACTGTCACCCAGGACTTCAACCTTGGCGTCGCCGGTGCATATCTCTTCTACCCCGCAATCCAGGTTGACGGCGGCGGCAACTTGGTCTCGGTCTTTTCGCGCTCGTCAGCGAGCGAGTTCGCGTCGGTTCAAGCCTCGACTCAGCTTTCTACCGATGCGGCTGGGACGATGCGCGGTCCGGTTCTCGTGAAAAGCGGGGAAGGAAGCTACACGGGATCGCGGTGGGGGGACTACTCAGGCGCGGCTGTAGATCCTAGCGATGGATCGCTCGTGTGGACCGCTGGCGAATACGGCCCGTCGCCCTCAGGCACCAACTGGCGGACGTGGATAGCGTCGGTAAATGCGACCGCATCGCCAACCGCGACACCCACGCCGACCGCAACGCCCACTCCGACCCCAACCCCCACGCCGACGCCGGGCGGCAGCGTCGCGGTGATTCAACAGGGAAATGGCAGCGCGCACGCGGGTCGAAACGTCTTCGCGGGGAAATTCAGGCTGACCAACACCTCCGGCGCGACCGAGTCGATTCAGCGCGCGACGATTGGATTCTCCAACACCGACATCATCGCAAGTGCACGACTGGTCGCGATCAAGGCGGGCATCGTAGTCGCGAGCGCGACGGTGCTGACGCCGTCGAGTTCGAGCGAATTCGTGCTCAACAAGAGCGTCGCGGTCAGCAACGGAAAAGGGCTCAACTTCAAACTCACTGTGAAGTTCGGTTCGGGCGCGAGCGGGTCCTCGACTACCACTCAGAACGTCATGGGGATAATGTCGTCGCCCGCGAAGAGCTTCACCGGCATGCCTGGGGCGTTGGGGACCGTGACCCGCAACTAGCCGCGGACGCGTTCGCGCGCGAAAATCGCGCGCTCCTCCGCGTTCATCTTCTCGCGAATCCGCGAGCCGTGACCCAAGTGGCGGTAAAGCCCGCCTTCCGAAAAGAACTCCTCGTACGGCTCGGCGGGAATCGGCTCGCCGCCCGGGTCGTCGGTGATCTTCACGCCAAGCACCTTCTCCACCAGCTCAACGTCGTACATGCGCACCGCGTCGTAATCAGTCAGAAGCGCGCAAACCTCGACGCAGATGTAGCAGCCGATGCACTCCTGGAATCGATCCTGAACCGGTTGCACGCCCCGGCCCGGGAGCGCGCCGGGCTGCAGATACTCGATGCATTGCACCGGGCAGAACTCCGGGCATTTGCCGCACGGGAAGCACAGGTTGACGTCCATGAATGCGACTTCGCGCGGACGCTTCTTCTTGCGCCCAACTTCGTCGGGCGTCTCCGGGACGCGGTCTTCCTTGAGACGGCGGCGGATTAGATCGATCGCAGAACTCATAATCAGATTGTGACACGCGCGAGGCGGGGGATGGGAGAGCGGCGCGCTGGACTATCGGACTGCGAAGACGCGGCCGTCAGTGTTGGCGATGAAGAGCAAACCGCCCCCGGCCGCCACCGCTGATTCAACTTCGCCGAAACTGCGCGTCGTCCATAGTTCGATGCCGTCGCTCGAGAGCATTGCCGCGTAGCCGCCATCGCCGGCAACGAACACCCGGCCACTTCCATCGGCCAGCGGTGTAGCGAGCCGCGCGTCAGCGGCGTCGAACCTCAACATCGCGGTGGCGTCCCGACTCACCGAGTAAACCGCGTCCGCGGTAAACACGACGCGGCCGGCGCCGCCGGACAACGGGCCGCTCGTAATGGCGCTTGCGGCGTCGATGCGCCAGAGCTGCGCGCCGGTGCGCGCATCGAACGCATGGACAGCCCCCGACCTTGATGCGGCGTAAACAGAGTCGCCGGTTGCTGCGATTTCACCGGCGATGCCGGAGGGGACGTTCGCGGTCCACACCACCGCGCCGGAACTCGATAGCGTCGTAACGGCGCCCGACGACGATCCGATCGCGATGCCGCCGGAAGGTATCGATGCGGCGGTGACGGGCTGCTCGACCGCGGTGCTCCATTGGAAAGTTCCGCCGTTGCCGACGCGCACAATCTCGTCGCCGACCGCCGCGTAGAGTCCGTTATCTGCGGCGACCAAGTGCTGCGCATCACCTCCAACGACGATGTGCCACAGTCGCGCACCGTCAGGCGCGAAGGCGGATAGCCGCGCGCCGCCTTGTGCGGCGTAGATCGTACCGTCTGCGGCGACCGCGGGGGCGCGCCCGGTGGCGGGCCGAACCAAGACCGCACGGCCGGTATTGTCGAGCCCGAAAAGCAAATGCTGCGCGGTAATGAAGTAGGCGCGGCCGTCGGGACCGGAAACGATCGGTCCGTTGAGCGGAGACTTGGCGTTGTAGCTCCATTCGAGCACGCCGGTCGCGGATTCGTTGGACGCCGGCTCCGCGCCGGGCGATGACGCTGCACCGGTGGTCGCCAGAGGCGTGGGGCAGGGCACGCATGCTGGCGGCGATGCGGGCGGCGTGAACACGCCTACGTCGATCGGAAGGCTCGCGATGCCGCCGGAAGTCGCCTTGACGCATGCGCACCCATCGGCAAGCGCGGTGTACAGGCCTCCGTTCCCCGCCGACGGCGGACGCAGGATCGAATCCTCGGTCGACGTCCACAGCGTCGTGGGTCCCAGTGTGATGTCGTCGAGCCGGGTCTGGTTGTTCTTCTTTTTCTCGAGCAACGCCTGGGCATGGAGCTGGAGCTGACTACTGACGGCGACCGATGTGCTGGTCGCGCCGGGGCAGGGGGTCGGCGTGACGCTCGGACTCTCGGGCGGACCGTCGCAAAGCGTGATTTCCTGAATCGTGAAACCAACGCCCGGTCCCGGCTGAGGGCAGCGGCCTTCGACGAAGCTACCCTGCGAATCGAAACTGCCCGCGCACTCATCGCCACCGCTGTTGCAACTCGCCACCAGCGCGCACAGTGCGAGCGACAGGAACGGCGCCGTGATCAGAATGCGGCTCTGCCAGCGCATAGAACTTTGACCTATGACGGCGCCTTGGCGGGGTGTCAAGGCAAAGCGCGAATCAGAACTCGCTTGACGATTGTGGCGCGGATGTGATCACTGCGGACGCGCAGACTCGAACTCGCGCGCGAGGCCGCAGGCAGTTGAAAATGCTTTTTTCAATTGCCTGCTAGCGATTCCAGAACGCGTTGCCGTCTCTTCCGTCGTTCCGAGCCGAGTGAAGAACCGCATGAAGTGCGGCTTCCGAGCGAGGAGAGGAATCTCGCCGCGCGATTGCGCTGAGCACCCACGCACCACCAGGTAACCACGGGAATCCCCGAAAAAGATGGGCGGGCCATTAGGGAGGGGGGACACCCCAACGCCCGCCCGATCGTAGATGCCGTCCGCGTACGCTGCGGACGGCGTACCCGGCTGGTGGGAGGAACATCCATCCGGGTTGGGTGCCGGACTTGGTCGCACCCGATTCTTATAGACGTGGTGACGTTCGCGATATTCATGACCACGAAAAAACGAAAAGCGTCGGAAAGATTCGATTGCGCCGGCGTAAGATGCGACTAAACTGGCGCGTTGGAGGCAATTCGAAGTCATGGAGTACCGCCGACTGGGCGCGACGGGGCTGAAAGTATCGGAACTTTGTTTGGGCGCGATGACCTTTGGCCGCGAGACCGCCGAGGCCGAGTCACGCCGCATTCTGGACCGCTTCGTCGAAGTTGGCGGCAACTTCATCGACACTGCCAACGTGTACGCCGCCGGCGCGTCCGAGGAAATCCTCGGCCGCATTATCGGCGAGCGCCGTAATTCGCTCATTCTGGCGACCAAGGTGCGCTTTAACGCGAATATCTTTGTTGGAAAACCAATTGGGCCAAACGAGTGGGGACTTTCACGCGGACACATAATGGCCGAAGTCGAACGAAGCCTACGCAGGCTTAAGACCGATTACATCGACCTTTATCAAGTGCACTCGTGGGACTTTGAAACGCCCATCGATGAAACCATGCGCGCGCTCGACGACTTGGTGCATCAGGGAAAGGTCCGATACGTTGGCGCGTCGAATTTCACCGCATGGCAGCTGATGAAGAGCCTGTGGGTGAGCGACAAGCGCGGCCTCGGACGTTTCGATTGCCTGCAGCCGCAGTACAGTCTCATCTGCCGCGACATCGAGCGCGAGATTCTGCCGCTTTGTCGCAACGAGGGGATCGGCGTGATTCCGTGGAGCCCGCTCGGAGGCGGATTCCTGACCGGCAAATACCGCTCGGGACAGAAGCCGCCCGAGGACGCGCGCCTCACCAAGCAGGACCTGTGGGGCAGGCTCGCGCAGGAGCGGAATTACCGGGTGCTCGAAGCGGTCGAGCAGGTGGCGAAGGAGCGCGCGAGGAGCATCGCGCAAGTCGCGCTCGCGTGGGTGAATCAGCAGCGCGGCATCAGCTCCGTGATCTATGGGGCGCGTACGACGCAGCAGAACGATGAGAATCTCGCGGCGATCGGGTTCAAGCTGGAGAAGTCGGAACTGGACGCGCTGGACGCGGCGAGCGCGCTCGCGCCGTCGTACCCGGATTCGATGCAGGCGCGCCTGCCCGGCCCGAGGCCGTAAAGTTCATGCCGAGGGCACGTCCGCTATCAACCTAGGCGACCGCGATGTAACCCAACTGCGGCGAGGCCCAGCGGGGCGCCAGGGGAAACTACAGCGTCCGCTTGAACGAGACGCTGGCGAGCACCAGCATCGCGGCCATGAACAGGACCAGAAAGCCGAGGTCGTCGGCGACGGCAGAGAAGTCGGCGCCTTTGAAGAGCACGGACTTGAGCGCGCGCACCGCGTGAGTCTCGGGATTAAACCTGGCGAACGACTTCAGCCACGGTGGGAAACTCTCGACCGGATAGATTGCGCCGCTCGGGAAAAACAGGATCACGTTCAGGAATCCAGAGAACGTGCCGACCAGGCGCGGATGGCCGGCGCGGCCGAGCACCGAGAACGACATCGCCAACAGGCCAGTCGAGGTGATCACGATTACGGCGATCAACATCAGAAACGCGGGCAGGCCGCCCTCGATGGTTCCGCCGGTGATGAGCAGCCCCAGGCACAGCACCAACACCGCGCCGATGCTGGTGACCAGCACGCCGCTCGCGAGGATTCCGCCCGCTATGTCCCAGCGCGATAGCGGCGTCACCAGGAAGGATTCCGTCACGCCCATGAACTTGTCCATCACCCAGCTGAAGACCCCCGACATCAGCGAGCCCATGAAGATCGCCATCACGATGACGCCCGGAATCAGCGAGCGGTCGTAATCGACGTTGGCGAACAGGCCGGCCGAGCGCAGCACGATCTGGTTCAGCTTCGGCTCGCGCGCTGAAATGAACTTCGTTTTGATGGTCGCGGTTGCCTGTTGCAGCACACCCTCAAGCGTCCCTGAGCTGATCGCATCGACGTTATCGGTGAAGAGACCGAGCTCGGCGACACGCCTAGTCGCGACGTCGCGGCTGAAGGTCGCCGGTATGATCAACGCGGCCTTGAAGCGGCCGTTGCGCACCTCGGTAATCGCCTCGCCGGGGTCCTCGAAGAAGGTGATATCGATGCTCTTGGGACCGGTCTCAAGCGCCTGCAGGTTCTGCACCACGCGGCGGGCGGGCTCGCCGTGGTCGCTGACCACGACCGCGAGCGGCAGATGCTTAAGCTGCCCCTGGAACGAGTTGCCCAGAATCATGAGGTAGATGATTGGCATCAGCACGGTGGTAAGCAGCGTGACGGGATTACGCGAGAGGCGCTTCAACTCCCGCCGCATGATCGCCTGCATTCTCATCGCGTTGCCTGCGCGCTCACATGCGTCGCTGCGGCATCCCCGCGCCCACCAGGAATGAGACTTTCTGCGCGGGCTCGTCGCGCAGGCTGTGGCCGGTGAACTGGATGAAGACGTCCTCGAGCGAAAGCTTGTGGACGCTGATCGATGCGACGCTGCCGCCCGACGCCTCGATCTCGTCGATGACGCGCGGAATGATGTGAGCGCCGTCGTCGGCGGAAATCGTAAGCGTGCCGTTGTCGTTGAGCGTCACGCCACGCAGGAAGGGCTGCGTGCGAAGATGCTCCGCGATGCGCGCGGAATTTCCTGTGACCTCGACCTCGATTCGATCGGCGCCTTCCACCGAGGCACGCAGCCCTGCCGGAGTGTCGAGCGCGATGATCTTCCCATGATCGACGATCGCGATTCGGTCGCACAACACGTCGGCCTCGTCCATGTAATGCGTGGTTAGCGAGATGGTCAGACCAGTCTCGCCGCGAAGCACCTCAAGAAAGTCCCACACCGCGCGGCGGCTCTGCGGGTCGAGTCCGATGGTTGGTTCGTCGAGGAACAGCACCTCAGGCGAGTGGATCAGACCGCGCGCGATCTCCAGACGCCGGCGCATACCGCCCGAATAGGTCGCGACCAGGTCGCCCGCACGCTCGCTCAGCCCGACCATCTCGAGCAGCCGCTCGCCGCGCTCGCGCCGCTTGCGGCGCGGCATGCCGTAGAACTCGCCGTAGATGTCGATGTTCTCCCAGCCAGTGAGGTCGAGGTCGGAGGTCAGCGCCTGCGGGATTACGCCGATTCGCTCGCGCACGCTGTGCGGATTGCGGATGACATCGCAACCCGCGACCGTCGCGCGTCCCGCGGTCGGGACGATCAATGTCGTCAGCATTCGCGTCAGCGTGGTCTTGCCCGCGCCGTTGGGCCCGAGCACGCCGAAGACCTCGCCACGCTGAACTTCGAAGCCGACCGCATCAACGGCCGTGAAGCTTCCGAAGCGCTTAGTGAGGCCCTTCGCTACTATTGCCAGCGAGTTGGCTTCCATCGCGGCTTCGCGAAAACGCGACCTCGGCGGTCATTCCGGGCTTGGCCTGCCCGTCGGCCTGCAGCAACCGGACCTTCACGTAGAACGTGCGGATATCCTGACGCCCGCGGCGAACGTCGCGCTCGGATGCGAACTGCGCCTCCTGCCCGATCGCCATCACGCGGCCTCTGAAGGTGAGTGGCGGGCGTCCGGGCAGGGTCACTTCCGCGGCCTTGCCGACATGGATCGTGCGCAGTTCGGTTTCGGGCACGTCCACCCGCGCCCAGATTGTCGAGAGGTCATCGACGGTGAGAATCGGTGTGCCGGGCGTCACCCATTCGCCGACCTCGAGCGCCTTGTGCACGACCACTCCATCGATGGGCGAACGAATCGCGGTGTCGGCGAGCTGATCTTTATAGAACCGCACATTCGCCTCGGCGCTCGTGAGACCGGCGCGCGCCTGGTCATAGGCGGTCTCGGCGTTGTCGCGCTCTCGCACTGAGATGACTTTCTCCGCGATCAGCTGGCGCATGCGGCTGAACTCGCGGCGCGTCTCGGAAACTTTCGCGCGCGCCTGCGCCACGTCGGCCGCAGCGCGACGCAGCTGGTTCTTCAGATCGACGTCCTCAATTCGGCATACGATCTGGTTGCGGCGCACCACGTCGCCTTCCAAAAGGTTCAAATCGTCGATGCGGCCGGCGAGGCGGCTCGTGATGTTGACCTCGGGCGCCTCGATCATCCCGACCACGCGAATCGTGCTGGTGTCCGGCGGCGGCCACAGGTAGCGCCCGCCAAAAAAATACCCGCCGGCCGCGAGCGCACTCAGGATGGAGAGCCTGAGTGCGAGTCGAAGAATCCTGCGAATCACTTTGTTTGCGCCGAATGGGCAGGCGCGCAGCCCAGGCCGCGAAGTAAAAATGCGGAAAGGTCGTGGCTTAATCCATCGAGCGGACGTTGCTCGCGGTAGTGGAGGAGCACCGAGCGGATGCCGCCGAGTATCGCGAGGGTCGCGAGGCGCGAATCGACCGGTGTGAATTTTCCCTGCTTGATGCCTTCATCGATGAGCGACGAGAAGAAACGCAGGCCCAGTTCCCGCCACTCCTCGACCAGCCGGTTGCGCGCCTCGGCCATGCGCGGTTCTTCGGTCATCAGGAGGCGCAATAGCTCGCGGCGGCGGCCGTAGAACTCGATGCTCGCCTCGATCGCGCGCCGCATCCGCTCGGTGACATCGGTGCCGGAAT
Organism: uncultured Binatia bacterium (SeqCode); assembly: GCA_964429575.1. GTDB lineage: Bacteria > Desulfobacterota > Binatia > Binatales > Binataceae > CAYSCX01. The sequence continues at coordinate 59,895 of CAYSCX010000002.1, forward strand.
CGACCGTCGCCTCGTAGCTGCTGACGACGCTCTCGAGACCCTCTCGCACGATGCCGACGTACAGCGCTTCTTTCGATTCGAAATAGAGGTAGAGAGTGCCCTTGGCGACGCCGGCGGCCTCGGCGACTCGGTCCATCGTGATGGCTTGGTAGGGGCCGTTGGAGAACAGCGACAACCCGGCTGCGACAATCCGCTCGCGCTTCGGGGCCTGCGCCTCTCGATTGCGAGGCCGCGTTGGTCGGCCTGTTTCAACCTCGCTGCTTGCCGACGGCTCCGATCGCTGCGCGCGCAAGGTTTCTGCAAAACGCTTCATAAACTGACCAGTCAGTCATATTATTCCGGCGCAGAGTGAAGCGAGTCAAACGGGTGTTAGGCTGCGGCAATCGGCCAAATTTGGTCCCGGAAGGGAAGGAGTGACGCGAGAAATGACGGACGTAGAGGTCACAGTTGCGACGGTAGAGACGGTCGACGTTGAGAGCTTGCGCCTCGCAGAGAGGCTGCGTGAACAGACGCGCGAGAATTACGCCTTCCACAACGCGGTGATGAAGTCGGTCACGGTAGCGAATGCTGCTTACACGCTTGCCCTGCTGCTCGCGAGCAGCGTCTCGCCCTGGCTATGGCTCCCGTTTTGGATCGCGAGCGCAGAAATCGTGACGGTCAATTTCATGGGCATGTCCATGGGGAGTCGGATGATCGTGTTCGACCCGGACTGGCGTGACAGTGCGTATCCGTTGGCGCAGACGATGGCGGAGTTTCTGTTGTTCTCGGTGCTCGCGCCCGTCGGTGGCTCGCTCCCGATGTTGCACTACTGGTTCGCGGTACTCGCAGTCCATGCGACCATCACGGTACTTGTCTTTTCGGCGATCCTGGAGAGGGCGAACAGGGCCGAGTTGGCGCCAATGATGCGCTCATTTGTCGAGTTCTATCTGCGCATGATGCGTCTGCGGCGAAAGATCCTAGTAGTGAATGGATTCGCGTGGCTTGGCGTCTTCATCTTGCTTTCCTTCTATGTGCTTCCCCGGTGGCCGGAATCGGCGCCATGGCAGGCGTTGCTCGGAGTCGTCGCGATGTGTGCCGGGTTCATCGGCATCGCTTCGGAGAACCGGAGCCAACGCGAGCTTGTCGAGTTCGTAAGGTCCACTCTTCGCAGGGTGCAGGTGGCCGCTCGTGCGACCGGAGTCGCGGCCCAGGAGTAAGAAGATCCGTAGAACGACTTGGCGAGATGGACACGCGAGGTGCGGCGTGGTTCAAGTTTTCCGAGCGCGCCCGTAGCTCAACTGGACAGAGCATCGGACTTCGGATCCGAGGGTTGGGGGTTCGACTCCCTTCGGGCGCGCCAACAGTACTCGGCGCGCAATGCCCGCCAAGCGTACATCGAAGTCCTCACAATGACTCGCCCGCCCCGTCGGCGTTCTGTTGCGTAGTCATCCTGAGCGCCGGATCTTCGGGCGGTCGAACAACACGTCCGTCGGCTTATCGACGTTTGGCTCGATCCGTGTAACCTTGGATTCGCGCTCGAGCTGCGGATCTCCCGTCGGGGAATTCAGGAATGTTCGAAGACCAGACCGTCGATGTCGCGTGTCCCAACTGTAGCCACAAGAATTCGATTCTCATCCGTGATTTCGAGCAGAGCGCCGAGGGCCATTTCGTTTGCGAGGCATGCAAAGTCGGCGTGAAGATCGAGGCGAACGAATTTCGGCAGCGGCTTCAGCAGGTGCGCGAGGAGCTGGAAGAGCTTGAACGCGAGGCCGCTCGCGATGCAAAGCCCAAGCCCAAGCGCAAGGGCGATTATCAGATCTGATCCGCCGCCTAGCCCGCTCCGCTGCGTACCGGCGCGCACAGGCATCCGCCGGCGTATTCATTTCTTCGGCGTGTGCTTCTCCAGAAACGCGCGCACCTTCGAGACCGTTTCCCTCACCACCTCCGGCTCCTTCCAGTTCATCACCGGCTCCGCATTCGGCGCGAGTTCCGCAATTTCCTTCGCGATTGGTGTCGGATGGTAGAGGTCGTTGCCAGCGAGAATCAGCAGCGGATGCGTGCACGCGCGCACGAAGTCCCGCGAGACGCTGAACACGAAATCGCCCGCGTACATATTCTCGCGAAACGACGCGAGCATCGCATCATCAAAATCGCTTCGTTCGCGCTTCAGCGCCTTCGCCCATCCGTCGAACATTTCGTTGAACGCGCTGCGATTTTCCGCTGACAGCCCGATCGGATTCTGCAACACCGCGGCGCTCACCCGCCCCGGCGCCAGCTTGATGAGCGAGAGGCAATATGACGACCCGATGCATCCGCCCATCACATGACAGCGCGGTATCTTCAGATGATCGAGCAGCGCGATGTGGTCGCGGGTATAGACGTCCCATGAGTCCGACGCGCGAATCGGTGCGTGCGAGGTGCCCGCATTGCGCTGGTCCATCGCGATCACGCGAAAACTCGACGCCAGCTCGACGGTCGGGTCGAACGGACTCTTCGGCCAGAACTCGATGCTCGAGCGCATCCCGCCCGGTGCGAATAGAAGCAGCGGGAAGCCTGAGCCGTATTCCTCGTAGTGGATTGAAACCTCACCTTGTTTGAACAGCGCCATTGATGCGACCTCCTGCGGTTAGTTAGCGATTGCGACGCTCCAGAGGCAAGCGCGCGCAGTTCATTTCGCGTCGTGGAAGTTGATCCCGAGTGTCACGCGCGTACCGCGGGGGACGCGGCTGACGCCATGGCGGACGTTGACGCGGTACCAACCTCGCGCGCCTCGATCGCGCCGCGCTAGTGCGCCCCGCTCGCGGCTCCCCACAGTTCGTGAAGACGCTGATCGCGGCCACAGTTGTAGCGGTAGAAGCGATAGCGAATCGGATTCTTCTTGTAATATTCCTGGTGATAGTCCTCCGCAGGATAAAACGTCGAAGCCGGGACGATCTCGGTCACAATCGGCGCCTTGAACGGCTTCGTCTTCTCCAGTTCGGCGCGCGACTGTTTCGCCTCACGCTCCTGCTCCGCGTCATCGAAGAAAATCGCGGTCCGGTACTGGCGTCCGACGTCGCAGAATTCCCGCTCGGCGGTGGTCGGATCGACGTTATGCCAGAAGATGTCGAGCAGTTTGCGATAGCTGATCTTCTTCGGGTCGTACGTGACTTCGATCGACTCGGCGTGCCCGGTGCCGCCTGCGGAGACTGCCTCGTAAGCCGGGTTCACCGTCTTGCCGCCGGTATAACCAACCCGCGTTGCTACGACTCCGGGAACTTCGTCGTACGCCGGTTGCATGCACCAGAAGCATCCGCCGGCAAAAGTCGCCTTCTTAAGAGCGCTCGCAGGTGCCTCGGCACGCGCGTCGCTTGGAACGACGAGCAGCAGGATGGTCGCGACGATCGACAGTACCGCGTTCAATCCGCTATGCAGGGTGATGGGCTTGGAGCGCGTCATGTTGGTCGGCGCGAACCTCTATTCCGCTCGAAAAATCCACTCTACATCCTTTGGAACTGCCGAAGCATCACGCGGTTCGCGCATGCGCGCGACGGCTCAGCTCAGCCACAACGCTGCGGTGCACGCTCGACAGCGTAAGGGCCGCATGCTTGGTTTGTTTCGAGATGGAGGAACGCACCGAGCCGATTTTCGCTGAGGCGGCCACCGCGACGCTCGGTCCTCCGCTCTCACGCGCCGTCATCGTTGTCGCGCTGGCTGATGTAGCGCTGCATCTCCTGCTGAGTACCCGCTACGGTTACTTTCGCGACGAACTTTACTACCTCGCCTGCGCCAACCACTTGGACTTCGGTTACGTCGACCATCCGCCGCTTTCGATCCTGATCCTTTGGCTTGAGACCGCACTGTTCGGAACTTCTCTTCCGGCGCTGCGACTGGTTCCCGCGCTGGCGGGCGGCGCGCTCGTGTTCCTGACGGGTGCGTTCGCGCGCGAATTTGGCGGTGGACGCTGGGCGCAGATTCTCGCCGCAGTTTCCGTCTTTGTCGGCCCCGGCATGCTGGGAATTAACGGCTTTTATTCGATGAACGCGATCGAACCGCTGTTTTTCATCGGCGCTGCTTGGATCGTCGTGACGATCATCAAGACCGGACGCGAACGCTTGTGGCTGTGGTTCGGCGTGCTCGCCGGCCTCGGTCTCGAGAACAAGTTGTCGATGGCGTTCTTGTGCTTCGGAATTGCGGTGGGATTGCTGCTGACGGAGAACCGCAAATATCTGCTCAGCAGGTGGCTGTGGCTCGGCGCAGCGATCGCGGCCGCAATCTACCTGCCGCATGTCATCTGGCAGGCGATGAACGGATTTCCAACGCTTGAGTTCATCGCCAATGCGCAGGCGACCAAGAACTACCACGCGGCTCTGCCCGAGTTTCTCGCACAGCAACTGCTCATCATGCATCCGTTGACGGCGCCGGTTTGGCTGGCGGGACTCTGGTATTACTTCGCGACTGACGATGGCCGGCGATTTCGCGTCCTCGGCTGGACCTTCGTCGCGATTCTCGCCGTATTCATCCTGCAGGGCGCCAAGGCGTACTACCTCGTACCTGCCTATCCGATGCTGTTTGCGCCCGGTGCCGCTACGATCGAACGCTGGGGTCGCGAGCGCGCGTGGAACTGGCTCGTTCCCGCCACCGTCGGCGTTATCGCAATCGCCGGCGCGGCCGTCGCGCCGATGGCGATGCCGATACTTCCCGTCCCTTTATTGATTCGATACGCCGCCGCGCTCGGCGCCTCCGAAGGCGTCCGTATGGAACGCGGCAAAGTCGGCGTGCTGCCGCAGCACTTTGCGGACATGTTTGGATGGACGGAAAAGGTCGAAGCCGTCGCGCGCGTGTATCAGAGCCTCTCACCACAGGACCGCGCGGTGACCGCGATCTATGCCCAGAACTATGGAGAGGCTGGCGCAATCGATTTCTTTGGGCCGCGCTACGGCCTGCCGCGCGCAATCTCAGGGCACAACAGCTACTGGCTGTGGGGACCGGGCGAATTACCGGCGCGCAACCTCATCGTGATCGGCGGCGACCGCAAAGACCTTGACCAGTTCTGCACCGAGGCCACTGTCGCGGCGGTGGTGCACTGTAGTCTTTGCATGCCGTTCGAGGACAACCTGCCAATCTACCTGTGCCGCGGATTGAAACTGCCGGTGCGCCAAATCTGGCCGCGCGCGAAAAATTATCAGTGAACGATGGTCGCGCTCGCGCAATCCGCTCCCGTCGCGCGCTACGGGGTGCCGGGTGCGTACGGACTGAAACCCGGCGGAGGAGGAGGCGGGCCGTAGTTTGGATATCCGTAGCCGCTTCCGAAGCCGCCGGAGTAGCCGAAGCTCGACCCTGCGCTACTCGTCCCAAATCCGCCCATCAATCCGAAAAGCAGACCCAGCGTCATCAGCAAGCTCTGGTTCTGAGCTTGATACTGGTATTGATTCGCGTATTGGTTCGGGTCGTTCGAGTACTGCTGCTGATACGCGCTGGGACCGGCCATGGTCGATCCGTACGGATCGGTTGTCGCGTACGGGTCAGCCGCAGGCGCCGGTGGCGGTGCGGCCTTCGCGAGTTCCGGCGTCACCTTGATGCGGTTGTCGACGTCGATCGTTGAATCGTTCAGATATCGGCGCGTGTACTTCTCCGCGTTCAACTTGCCGTTGTCGGTCGCAACGAAGCCCGAGAGAATCACCTGACGCTTGCCGTGGTCAGTGTCCACCACCTGCGCCCGCACCAACGGAAGCCGCTGGCTCTTGAGATAATCCGTCAGCACCCCGCCGTTGACCGGCCCGCCGGCAGCGATGCCCGGTGAACTCGACGGACTGCCGTAGGCCGGAGCGGAAGCTGCTGAGGTCGATGTACCGGCTCCGGTCGCGCCGGATGCTCCAATCTGCTTGGGGTAGGTCGGAGTGCACGCAGGCAGCATCGCGATCGAGGCCGCCAGAAACAGGCACAGGCCGCGCGACTTTGTGCGCCGCATAGACGTCAATTATATCCGCCGTCCCTGCCACTAAATAGACGTCGAATGTGCGCGCTTTCTTCGAGCCGACACGAGCGAAATCGCGTGCTGAATGTCCTCGGCGCCCGTCTCCCGGGATTGCACGCGGCTCCGCCGCTCAGAACGCGCCGCCCGAGTAACCGATCTCGCTTAGAAAGTCTCGAACCACCTGATTGAAAATCGCGGGCTGCTCGAAGTAGATCGAGTGGCCGCAGTCAGGCACCGTCGCCATGCGAGCGTTGGGGAGCAGATCGGCGATGGCCTTCACCATCCGAGGGGGGATCAGCGCGTCCTGCTCGCCGACCAGGCACAACACTGGCATCCGCAGCCGTTCACGGACCGCATCGAGCTCGTAACGCATGGTGCGGATGCGCTCGAGCGCGTCCGCCGGCGGCCGCGCGCCAAGAATCCGCAGTTCATCGTAAAGAAATGCAAGCTCCGGCCGCCGCGCAAAGTAATCCGACGCGTACGTCGGCATCGAACCGATCGGGGGATTTGGCTCCGCCAGTTCCGTCGCGCGCGGGCGCTCGAGAACCACGCCCGGTGGAAAGATGCCGCCGGGAGTGTCGCACATCACCAGTGCCGCAACGCGGTCCGGATGCTCCAGCGCGCATCCGACAATCGTCCAGCCGCCCATCGATTGCCCGATAAGCACGGCCTTGTCGATCTTGAGATGATCGAGCAGGCGCGCGAGGTCGCTTGCATGCGCGCGATTGAACAGATCGTCGGGATCGGGAGAGAGTCCGAAGCTTCGCTGATCGACGGTGACGCACTCGTACCAGCGCATAAAGTAGGGCACTTGCTGCCACCAGGAGAGATGGTTGCCACCGAGTCCGTGCAGGAAGAAAAGCGGCCGCCCCGCGCCGGTTCGTTCGTAGTAAAGCGAGAACTTGCCGATCTGAAGCCGCTGCGGCGTGGTGCGATATTCGGTTGCCATGGCAATTCGCCCGCGCGACTCTACCACCGTCGCCGCTTCGACTTACAGCGCGGTCGATTGCTTCACGAAGCGCGCCTGGCGGCGGGAACGAACACCTGAAAACTCTGACTCGGCAGAAAGTCGTACTCATGCTCGAGCCGGTAGCCGGCCTCGCTCATCTCGCGCTGAATCAGCTCGGCGGCGGTCGCGTGCGGGAAAATCGATTGGAAGAAACCCTCGGGCCGATAATCGATGATCGCCACGCGTCCATCCGGCGCGAGATTCTGCTTGACGCGCGCGAAGTAGGCGGTTCGATTTTCGATGTGATGGTAGGTGTTGCAGGTAAACAGCAGATCGATTCCGTGCTCGGGAAGCTTCGGATCGTCCGGCGCCGCGACGATCGTTTCGACATTAGCGTACCCGCGCTGCTGTGCGGTCGCCTTGAGATAACCCGTCATGTCGGGGTCGATATCGACCGCGTAGACCTTGCCGGTCGGGCCTACAGCATCGGCCAATCTCCACGTGAAGTAGCCGCCGCCAGCGCCTAGATCCGCGACGCGCTCGCCAGTTGTGAGATGAAGCTCTTCGACCACGCGCGCGGGCTGCTGATCGCTATCGCGGTCGAATCCTTCATACGCAAATCTCTTCAGCGATGCGCACGAGGTGAATCCGAGGATCAGCGAGGCGCACGCAAGTACTCCTGCCACCAGGGCGATCCGGCGGATGATCATCGCGCGGGTTCGAGTTGAACCGCCAGAACTCCGACTCCGCGTCGGAGTTTCGGACGCAAGATTGTGTTCACGAAGCACGGTGGATACCTTCGTCAGCGCATGAACCGAACCAATGCGCTCTCGACCCCTAAATGGATCAGATGACCTCGCGCGGAGCAACGCAGGCGCGTCGCTGCACTCACCGCCGGCGTACAGGTAGATGACTCACTCCGCCGTCGCGCCAGAGCTACTATTCGCGTTACGGATTCGTGGAGCTCAAAGTCATCGAGGGAACTCTTGAGGAGCGTCCGACGCCCAAGCCGATGTTCCTGCCCGTATCCGCGGCCGTGCAGGCACTCATGATCACCCGGTCGAGAAAGCCGGATGAGCGAGAAGAAGCTCCTACGGCAATCGAGCATCAACCGATCACGCTTGCCGGGGAGTCGATTCCAAAGAAGTCATGCCCCGGCCGGGAATCGAACCCGGACTTGAGGTTCCGGAGACCTCCGTGATGTCCTTTTCACTACCGGGGCGGACAGGCAGGAACCGCCAGACAATATACCACCGCGACCAAGCGAAGCCTCACGCCTTCGCCGCGTGCCGCGACCTCTGCTCCTCGCGCAGCATCTCCGCGTGACGCCGCTTCGCCTCGGGCATCGCCTCCGCTATCACGCGCAGCATCTCCGCATGGATGCGGCCATTCGTCGCGAGAATCTGTGCGCCGCTCAGGTCGAGCGGCGTGCCGTCCATGTTCGTGACGCGCCCGCCGGCTTCTTTGACGATTAGCGATCCCGCTGCTACATCCCACGCCTTCAGGCCAAACTCCCAGAATCCATCGTTGCGCCCGCACGCGACGTACGCGAGGTCGAGCGCCGCGGCGCCCGTGCGCCGTACACCTTGCACGCGCAACATGAAGTGTTCCCAAAAGTACAGGTAAAAGCGCCGCCGCTCGCGACGGTCGTACGGAAAGCCGGTCAGCAGCAACGATTGCTCCAGGGTCGGCGTCAGGCTCACGCGAATCGGCTTGCCGTTTAGCTTCGCGCCCTTGCCGCGCCGCGCCGCGAACAGCTCGCGCTTGAGCGCGTCATACACGACGCCGACCGAAATCCTGCCGCGATGTTCATACGCTATCGACACACAGAACTGCGGAAACGCGTGCGCAAAGTTGGTGGTGCCGTCGAGCGGATCGATGATCCAACGATGCTCGCTTGCCGCGCCGGTCGCGCCTCCTTCCTCAGCGAGTATCTCGTGAGCGGGGAACGCACGGCGAATCACGCCGATCGCAGCCGCCTCGGATTCACGGTCCGCCTCGGTGACCAGGTCCAACGCATTGGTCTTGCGCGTGATGCTGATGCGGCTCAGCCGGCTCAGGTGCACGCGCCCGGCGGCGCGTGCGGCGCGAAGCGCCACTCGTTCAATCTTCTCGAGCACGGCCTGGCAGGGTGCGGGAAAAGCTATTCAAGGTACGATCCGTTCAGCAACCACACCGGCACCCTGCGTGAAAGATGGCTTCCTTCCTCAATCTTCTCCCCCTGACCAGGGGGAGATAAGAGAGAGGGAGCAGGCTGCGAAGCTTTTTTCCGCAGCCTGCTAGTGACGATATTGGAGCGTCCGCGCGCGGTCCAGCGCGAATCGTGCGGGTGCTACCAACGCGGCAATTCGCCGAGACTGATGCCGAGCGCCGTCTTGCCGATGAGTTCGCGCGCGCGCGCATTCGAGAGCGGATGGTTCACGCCCGCGCGAACGTCGCGGTAGTAGCGCTCCATGGGGAACTTCTTGAGCATCCCGTGCGCTCCGACGATCTCCATGCCGTAGTCCACGGCACGGATCGCGTTGTTGGTCGCGACGTATTTTGCGGCGACGAGTTGCGCCAGTCCCCCTTCTCCGCGGAACTGACTCTTGTCGCGCAGATACTCTTGCGCGGCGCTGAGATAGAGCGCGCGCGATTGCGCGATCAGCATCTCGGCCTCCGCCATCGCGAACTGAATTCCCGGGAGATAACTGATCGCGCGGGGCAGGGTGATCGGCTTGTGGCGGTTGGCAAACTCCTTTGCGAACTTGAGCGCGGCGATCGCGATTCCGCTGTACACCGCAGCGACCGAGAGGCTGAACCACGCGAACAGCGAGATCGCGTTCTCATCGACCGGCCCGGCCGGGCGCGTCTCGCTCGCTGCGATCGCCGGCACGCGAACCTCTTTTATCACCAGATCGTGGCTCGCCGTCGCGCGCATTCCCATCGCGTTCCACGTTTCGATCAACTCAAGTCCGGGCGTCCCGCGCGCAATCACGAACGTGGCCGACGCGAGCGGCGTCGAATCCTCGACCGTCGCCATCACCATGAAGAGATCGATCACCGGCGCGAGGCTCGTGAACGTCTTGCGGCCATTGAGGATGTATTCATCGCCCACCCGCCGCGCGCGCGTCGCGAAAAACCCCCAATCACCGCCCGTCTCCGGCTCGCTGATTCCGCCGCCGAGGATCTGTTTCGCACGGCCGATCGCATCATAGAAGAGCGCATCCCGCGGCTGGCCGGTCGAAAGCTCGATCATCGAGCCGATCCCGAACAGGTGCATGTTGATCGCGAGCGCGGTCGCTGCGCAGCCCTGTGAAAGCTGTTCCTGGCAAAGTACGAAGTCGAGCAGGTCCGCCCCGAGGCCGCCGTGCTTCTCCGGTATCAGCAGCGCAGTGTACCCGGTGTCTTTCATCTTCTGGACGTTCTCGGCCGGGAATGAGTTGTCGCGATCGTGATCGCCCGCGCGCGTCGCGAAATCCGAGGCTAGCTCCGCCGCAAGCGCTACGAGCTGTTGCTGTTTTTCAGACATTTCGCCTGTTTCCCCGAGGCACCTGCGAACGCTGTCACCGAAACATCCGCGCGCTCAATCATTGGCAATAGACTGTCGATTTGGCCGGGCGCCGCGAGGTGCGCGCTACCGCCCCGCCGATGCGGCAGGCTGCGTCATCAGGTGCTGCGCATACGGCATAATAGTCGCGAACAGGTCCACTTCTGAATCCAGCGTCTTGCCTAGACCGCTCAGCAGTCCCATCACGCGGCTCACCAGCAGCACGTCGCCGGGAACTTCGACGACCGGGTTATCGCGCAGCTTGCGCGGCAGTTCCTGCGAGAATTGTTCGATCAGCTCACGGTCCGCATACGCCTTGTTGCGGCGGATCGTGTTGCCCAGGAATAGGTCGGAGAGAGAGATGAGAGTGTCGGTCGAGCCGTTGCGCGTTCGGAACCCAAGGTCGAGCAGCGATTGTACGATCGCATCGCGGTTTGACGTCAGGATTGCGAACGTCAGACGCACGAGTCCGTCGCGAAACGCCGGCGGGAAATCTTTCGCGAGCCCAAAATCGAGCAGCACCAGCCGCGGACCCGGCTGAACCAGAATATTTCCGGGATGCGGATCCGCGTGAAAGAAGCCGTCGCGCAAAATCTGCGCGCAAAACGTCTCGGTCAGCTTCTGCGCGACCGCCTGCTTCGAAATGCCCGCGCGCTCAAGACCCTCGACATCAGTGATCTTGATGCCGTCCATGAGTTCCATCGTGAGCACGCGCCGCGTCGTGTACTCGCGATAGACCCTCGGCACCAGCACATCGGAGCTTGCGGCGAAGTTGCGCCGAATCGCTTCACAGTTGTCGGCTTCGTGCTCAAAGTCGAGCTCCATCGGGATGTACTTGAGCGCCTCGCGCGTGAGCACGCGGAAATCGAAGTCGCGCTCAAATCGCGCCAGCCAGGTGAGTACGAAGACCAGGTTGCGCAAGTCCGAGCGGACAATTCCCTCGATGCCGGGGTACTGCACCTTGACTGCCGCGCGCCGTCCGTCGTGAAGGCGCGCGCGATGCACCTGCGCAAGCGACGCCGATGCGAGCGGCGCCGGATCAAACTCCGCGAACACCGTTTCGAGCGGACGACCCAGCTCCCGCTCGATTTGTTCGCGAATCATCGCATATGGACGCGGCGGGACACGGTCGTGCAGCCCCTTGAGCGTCGATACCCATTCGTCGGGCAGCACGTCGGCGCGCGTCGCGATGAATTGCGACGCTTTGATCAGAAGACCTTCGAGCCTGATCGCCGTGGCGTACAGAGCGCGAGCCGCGCGCAGATCCTGCCGGCGAAACGACTCGCGCAATTCGCGGCCCGTCACGCGCTTCGCGATCTGTACCGCCTTGTACCCGGCGTACACGCGCGCCGCGAGCCACACCACGTTGCCGAAACGCCACGCGCGCGTGGCGAGACCCGGCTCGGGCGCGTCGGCGGAGAATTCGAGCCGAAGCTCTGGGGTGATTTGTGTCATCGGAGAACGGGACTTCGCGGCGCTGCCGAAGGCATTCTAATGGACCTAAGAGAGTCAGAGAACCGCAATCGACCGGGCGCGATGCCGTTCTGGCTTGACTGACGATTAACGCGCGGGTACCGTCGTCGCACCGTGGTCACAACCAGCAAGGGATTCGTCACCAGAAAAATGACTCGAGCCGGCACGACATAGAACAATTTTAATACGTGGCTTTAGGGGCCCTGGGCGCTCGAAGCCCGGGGCCCTTTCTTTTTTTCGGTTGACGGAATTCGCCGATGGTACATGCAGACAAAACAACGCACAGCCCGACCATTCGGGACATCGTCCGCCGTTTCTACACGGTGTGGTGGATGTATGCGTTCGCCGGCGGCTTCCTCAACGGCGTGTATCCGGTCTTTCTGCACTCGCGGGGCCTTTCGCAGCTGCAGGTCAACAGCATCCTCACGACCTACTTCGTTGTAATCCTCCTGACCGAGGTGCCCACCGGCGCGTTCGCCGACGCGTTCGGACGCCGTCTCTCCTTCGTGGTCGGGATGGTGTTGCGATCGATCGCCTTCGGCCTCTACTTCTTCTCGTACACCTACGTCGGCTTCATCGTGGCGGAATCCATCGACGCGATCGGCACCACCTTCATCAGCGGCTCGATCGATGCGTGGGGCGTCGATGCGCTCGATGAGGCCGGATACGCAGAAGTCAAAGACCGGCTCTTCTCGCGCGTCATGCAATTCATGAACGTCGGCTTTACCGCGGCCGCAATCATCGGCGCATACGTCGCGGTCATCGACATCTCGTATCCGTGGATGCTGGGCGCGGTCGGTTACATGGTGACCGCCTTCGTCGGCGCGCGCCTGATGCGCGAAGGCAAGGGTCCGCAGGGCGGCTTCAAGCTCCGCAGCATTCCGGCGTTGCTCGCAAACCAAATGAACGTGAGCCTGCGCTACGGACTCGCCAGCCGCCCGGTGCTGTTCCTGAGCCTCGCGAGCGCGATGACGATGGCCGCATGGGCGCCGTACTGGCTCGAGTGGCCGATTCTTCTCACCGGTGAATATGGTCAGGCCGTGTGGGTGGTCGGCTGGGTCTTCGCGTTGCTCACCGTCGCACGTGTCGCGGGCTCGGAGATCGTGATGCGGCTGCCGCAAAGCCGTGAAGCGCGTCCCGCTCGCGTGTCGATGCTCGTTGCTGGCGCTGCGGCGATGTTCTTCGTCGCGGGTCTGTTCGGCGCGTATCCCGTCGTCACGTTCTCGCTGCTGGTCGCGATGAATGTTTTGAACGGCGCGATGCAGCCGCTGACGATGAGCTGGCTCAACGAACACATCGACTCGGCGCGGCGCGCGACGTTGCTCTCGTTCAACAGCAGCCTCGCGATGTCCGGCGGCTCGATCGGCCTGCTCATCAGCGGCTATGTCGTGGACCGCGCGAGCATTCCGGCCGCCTGGCAGCTTGGCGGCGTCATCGCGCTCGGCGCGATCCCGTTCTATCTGGCTCTGAGAGCGTATGCGCCCGCGGCGACCGCGGTCGAGAGCGTCGCCGACTAGCTGGCACCTCGCGAGGGCCACTGGCGGCGTCGGCGGGTCTCCGTTACAAAATATAGGCCTGCTCTGTGCGGGCTCGGACAAGGTCAGGGGTGGCGAAAGGAATGGAATTTCCACGGATAAAGCGGTTGCCGCCTTACGTCTTCAACGCGATCGGCGATCTTTGCCTGAAGGCCCGGCGCGCGGGCGAGGACATCATTGATTTCGGCATGGGCAACCCCGACGAACCCACGCCGCCGCACATCGTCCAGAAACTGATCGAGGCGGCCTCGAAGGCGCCCAACCATCGCTACTCGGTTTCGCGCGGTGTCTACAAGCTGCGCCTTGCGATTACCGACTGGTACAAGCGGCGTTTCGGCGTCGAGCTCGACCCCGATACCGAGGCGATCGTTACGATCGGCTCCAAGGAGGGCATCGCGCATCTCGCGCTCGCGGTGCTCGACCAGGGCGACGTCGTTCTCGCGCCGACGCCCACCTATCCAATTCATCAGTACGGATGCGTGATCGCGGGCGCGCAGGTGCAAGGCGTTCCGTTGCGCCGTGGCGAGGAGTTTTTCGATCAGCTGATCGCAGTCGTAAGCCGCACCTGGCCGCGGCCCAAGATGCTGGTGATGAACTTTCCGCACAATCCGACCACCGCGACCGTCGATATCAAGTTCTTCAAGCGCGTGGTCGATTTCGCGCGCGAAAACGAACTGATGGTCGTGCACGATTTCGCCTACGCCGATCTCTGCTTTGACGGCTACCAGGCGCCGTCCATGATGCAGGTCGCGGGTGCGAAAGACGTCGGCGTCGAATTCTTCACGCTCTCCAAGAGTTACAACATGCCGGGTTGGCGCGTCGGATTCGCGGTCGGCAACCGCGAGATGATCGCGGCGCTGGGGCGCCTCAAGTCGTACTTCGACTACGGCATGTTCACCCCCGTACAAGTCGCCGCGATCGCCGCGCTCAACGGCCCTCAAGATTGCGTCGCACAAATCGTAGAGACCTACAGGCGCCGTCGCGACGTGCTCGTGAACGGGCTGGGCCGCGCGGGGTGGCCGGTCGAAAAGCCCAAGGCGACCATGTTCGTGTGGGCGCCGATTCCCGAGCCGCTTCGCCACCTGGGATCGCTTGAGTTCGCGAAGTTCTTGCTGAGCGAAGCCAAAGTCGCAGTATCGCCGGGCGTCGGCTTCGGCGCCGATGGCGATGGCTTCGTCCGCTTCGCGCTCATCGAAAACGAGCACCGCACCCGTCAGGCCATCCGCGGCATCCGGCACGCAATCGCCCGCGCGACGCCGGCCGCGCTGCGCCGCGCCGCCGCAGGCGGAGCATCCTGATTCAGCGCTCGAGCGCACTCTCAAGTCGATTGAAACCCGTACGCATAGCCCTGCTCGGATGCGGAACGGTCGGTACCGGAGTGGTCAGGCTGCTCCGGCAAAACGCCGCGATGCTCGCGCGCAAGCTCGGCGCTCGACTCGAGCTTGCCGGCGTTGCTGACCGGAGCCTCAAGCCCGACCGTAAGCTGGGTCTGGACGCGCGGCTGATCACGCGCAACGCCGCCGCACTCGTCGCGCGGCCCGACGTTGATATCGTCGTCGAGCTGTTCGGCGGAGTAGAGCCGGCGCGGTCGCTCATTTTGAAGGCGCTGCGTTCCGGCAAGGACGTAGTCACCGCCAACAAAGCGCTCCTCGCGCAGCACGGCGACACAATTTTCCGCGCGGCCGGCGCCGCCGGACTTGGAATCGGCTTCGAGGCGAGCGTCGGCGGCGGCGTGCCCATTATCAGGACGCTTCGCGAGGCGCTCGCGGGCGACCGTCAGCGCGCCGTTTATGGAATCGTCAACGGAACCTGCAACTCGATCCTCACCACGATGAGCGAGACCGGCGTCGAGTTCAAAACGGCTCTCGCCCAAGCGCAGCGGCTCGGTCTGGCCGAGGCGAATCCCGCGCTCGACGTCGAGGGCCACGATGCCGCCCACAAACTCTGCCTGTTGATGACGCTCGCGTTCGGAGTGCTGGTGAAGCCGTCGCAAGTCTACACGGAGGGGATCACGCGGCTGACGCAGTCTGATATCATCTATGCGCGCGAGCTCGGCTACGCGATCAAACTGCTCGCGATTGCCAAAGACGATAATGGCGCGTTCGAGGCGCGCGTGCATCCGACCATGATTCCTGCGCGCCACCTCCTGTCAGGCGTGGGCGGCGCATTCAACGCAATCTACATCCACGGCGAGGCGCTTGGTCCGACCATGTATTTCGGGCTCGGCGCCGGCGAGATGCCCACCGCGACCGCGGTGATGGCGGACATTCTCGAGATTGCGCGACAGCGTATCGCCGGCGCCCGCAGCCACCCGCTCGGCTATCCGATGGCCTCGATCAAGCGTGCGAGTGTCAAGCCCATGGATGAAGTGGTATGCGAATACTACCTGCGCTTCATGGCGCAGGATCGGCCCGGCGTGCTCGGCGTGATCGCGTCGATGCTTGGGCGCAACGGGATATCGATCGCGTCGGTTATTCAAAAGGGGCGCGGAGCTGCGAAAACGGTGCCCGTGATAATGCGAACCCACGAGTCGCGTGAGCGCAATTTGCGCCGCGCTCTCGCCGCCATCAGCCGTCACCGTTTGATCGACGGCTCGCCCGCGTTCATTCGCATCGAGGAGCGGCTGTGATCCCCGTGCCCGGCCAAAAGCAACGACCTTCGGTTCCCCTTCCCTTTAGCGAAGGGGTCACGGGTTAGGTTCATCGTCGTGCCACCTTCCCCACCACTCCGCCTCACGCGCTGGCCCGGCCTCATCGAGCACTATCGCCGCTTCCTGCCCGTTTCCGATTCCACGCCGGTCGTGACGCTGAACGAAGGCAATACGCCGCTCATCGAAGCCGGCTGGCTTGCAGAGCGGCTCGGCCCGGACGTCAAGGTTTACTTGAAGTTTGATGGCGTCAACCCGACCGGTTCATTCAAGGACCGCGGGATGACCGTCGCGGTCTCCAAGGCGTTGGGCGAGGGTGCCAGCGCCGTAATCTGCGCATCGACCGGCAACACCGCCGCATCGGCGGCCGCCTACGCCGCACGCGCCGGCCTCAAGGCATTCGTCCTCATTCCAAAGGGCGCCGTCGCGCTCGGCAAGCTTTCGCAAAGCGTGATGCACGGCGCACGCGTGATCGAGATCATCGGCAACTTCGACATCTGCCTGAAAGTCGTTCGCAACCTTGCCGAGCGCGACCCCGTGCGCATCCGGCTCGTCAATAGCGTCAATCCCGATCGCATCGCAGGCCAGAAGACCGGCGCGTTCGAGGTCTGTGACCAGCTCGGCGACGCGCCGACCCATCAGTTCCTGCCGGTCGGCAACGCGGGCAACATCACTGCCTACTGGGCGGGTTACCAGGAATATCGCGACGCGGGATTCTCAACGCGGCTCCCCAGGATGATGGGCTATCAGGCGGCCGGCGCGGCGCCGATCGTCGATGGCCATCCCATAGATGATCCCAAGACGGTCGCTACGGCCATCAGGATCGGAAATCCGGCAAGTTGGAAGGGCGCGGTCGCCGCGCGCGACGAATCCGGCGGTACCATCGCCAAGGTGACCGACGCCGAGATCCTCGCCGCTTACCGTGAACTGGCCGCGCGCGGTATCTTTGCGGAACCGGCCTCGGCAGCATCGGTCGCGGGACTGGTGAAGTTCGGCGCCAACGGCCAGTTGCGGCCCGGCTCGACGGTCGTGTGCACGCTCACCGGCCACGGCCTCAAGGATCCCGATACCGCGCTGAAAAACCTTAGCAACACGATCGTAGTCGAGCCGGACCTCGACAAAGTGCTCAAGATCCTGGAGAGCGACTGAGGCGTGAAGTACGTAATCATTCACGGCGACGGAATGGCCGACTGGCCGGTGGACTCGCTCGGCGGCCGCACGCCGCTCGAGGCCGCGCGCAAGCCCAACATGGATCTGATCGCGACGCGCGGCCGGCTCGGCCTCGTCGCGACCATCCCCGACGGCATGCCCTCCGGCAGCGACGTCGGCACCATGACGATGCTCGGCTACGACCCGCTGCGCTACCACACCGGGCGTGCGCCAATCGAAGCCGCGAGCCGCGGCATCCCCATGGGCCCGCGCGACGTAGTGTTCCGCATGAATCTCGTTTCGTTGCGCCGCTCCGGCGGCGATGGGCTGGTGATGCATGACTTCACGTCGGGCCACATCACCAGCGATGAGTCCGCAAAGATCGTCGCCGATCTCAAGGCGGCGCTCGAAGGGCAGGGCGTCGAGTTTTACAACGGCGTCAGCTACCGCCACCTGATGGTGTGGCGCGACGGCGTCGCGACCACTCATCTCACCCCGCCGCACGACATCACCGGCAAGCCTGTTGAGGGAAATCTTCCCGCAGGCGATGGTTCCGATCGCCTCCGCGATCTGATGAGTCGCGCCGCCGACATCCTGCGTGAGCATCCGGTGAACAAGGCGCGCCGCGCGGACGGAAAATCAGAGGCGACTGCAATCTGGTTCTGGGGGCAGGGCACTCGCCCCGCGCTCCCGACTCTAAAGGAGCGGTTCAACGTCGATGGCTGCGTGATTTCCGCCGTCGATCTCGTCAACGGCCTCGGCCGCCTCGCGGGACTCGAAGCGATTTCGGTGCCCGGCGCGACCGGCTTCCTCGACACCGACTATGCCGCAAAAGGCCGCTACGGTCTCGACGCGCTGGGGCGCCGCGATTTCCTCCTGCTTCATATCGAGGCGCCCGACGAGGCCGGTCACATGGGCCGCGCGGATCTCAAGACCGAAGCGATCGAGCGAATCGACGAACTAATCTTGGGCCCCATGCTCGATGGGCTGTCCGCGATCGGCGATTTTGCGCTGCTGCTGATGCCCGATCATGCGACGCCATCGAAGTTGATGACCCATTCGAGCGAGCCGGTGCCATTCGTGCTGATGACTTCAAACGAACTTCGCGCGACCGAAGCCAAAAGCCGTAGCTACACCGAAGCCGAAGCGTCGCGAACCGGACTGCTGGTCCGCAATGGCTATCGCCTTATCGAGTCTCTTTTCGGCCGTGACCTCGGCTCAGTTGCAGGGCAGTAAGGGGAGCAATAATGGAACGCAACCTCGCACTCGAAGTGGTTCGCGCGACCGAGGCCGCGGCGCTCGCCTGCGCGCGTTTCATCGGCAAGGGCGACGAACGTGCTGCCGACCGCGCCGCCTGCGACGCGATGCGCAAGACGCTCAACTCCATCGCGATGGACGGCAAGATCGTCATCGGTGAAGGATCCGCCGACGACACCGACCTGCTCTACGAAGGCGAGATCGTCGGCACCGGCTCGGGCACCGAAGTGGACGTTGGGCTCGACGCGCTCGAGGGAGCGCTGGTCGCCGCCACCGGCAGTCCCAATGCGATGTCGTGCGTCGCGCTTGCGGAACGCGGCAAAATCCTGCGCTGCCCCGATACCTACATGGACAAGATCGCGGCCGGCCCCGCCGGCAAGGGCGTGATCGACATCGACCGCTCGCCGACCGACAACCTCCGCGCGCTTGCGGAAGCAAAAAACGTTTACGTTGAGGATCTTCGCGTCGCGATTCTCGACCGCCCTCGCCATGAAAAATTGATCGCCGAGGTGCGGCGCGCCGGTGCGGGCATCAAGTTGCTTTCCGCCGGCGACCTCTCGGCAGCGATTGCCACCACCCGCGTCGAGAGCGAGATCGACCTGCTCCTCGGTATCGGCGGCTCGCATCAGGGCGTGATTGCGGCGGCCGCGATTCGATCGTCGGGAGGCGAGATGCAAGTGCGGTTTGCGCCGCGCAACCCTTCGGAGTCCGAAGCCTGCCACGCGATGGGCATCCTCGATCTCAAGCGCAAATACACACTCGACGATCTTGCCGGCGACAACGTGATGTTCGCCGCGACCGGTGTAACCACCGGCGATTATCTGCACGGCGTCCGCTTCTTCTCGGGCGGCGCGCTCACCAACAGCGTCGTGATGCGCTCAAAAACCCGCACCATCCGGTTCATCGAGGCCTACCACCACTTCGACTTCAAGCCCGAGTATTGAACACGCCAACTACCATCGGCTGTTTATTTGGAACGCTCTCAGTAATCGGCCTCACTAGAACTTAGTATCGGCGAACGCGCGTGAACCGTTCAGCAGGTCCGCCAGCGTGTCGGCCAGCCATTTGCGTCGCTTGCGAGTCAGGTCCTCATTAAGCTCAAGTTTCGGAATGTTCCAAACAGCCTCTGGTCCGGGACCACCCACATTGAATGTTCGGCCCGGATGGCCCCGGTGCGCAAGCACGTTGCGAATCTCGCTCCATTCTGAGAAGGACTGGTCTAACACCAACTGAGACAGCGAATTAGCAAGGGTGGTACCCGAAAACTTTGATTGAAAATCGGCTGCCGTCCGTTTGGGCGTGACGTCGCGAGGACTACCACGCAGCAGCTTTTCCATCGCGCTGTCCAGCAATGCTCCTATCGCGTAGGCGCCGTAGCAGAATGATTCAACGGCTGATTGCCCGCTGACGAAGAATTCGAACAACTCTCGTTCTTGGTTGAAGCGCTGTTGGGATTGAGGGCTCACTCCGAACTTCCTGAGCAGATCACGGAAGGATTCGTCGTGCTCCGCACACGCTCGGAATCTCCAGGCAATCGATTTCCAAGCATCGGCGTACTCGCCCCAGCAGACCGGATTTTGATCCCGGCGATCCTTTAACCGTACAACAACCGCTTCATAGGCGCCCACCTGAAAATCGTCGGGCATCTCGATCGCAAATTTAGACAGCTTGTTTCCCATCTGAAGAGGTATTCTCCCTCCTAGCAATCGCGCGAAAGCGGCGCGCCAATCATCTAGGAGGCGGCATGTGATCCTATTCTGCACGGCGGAAGTAGTCGGCGATCCATCGCATGAGGCGAGCGTCGCATTCAGGTGTCCGCTCCTTCATTGAACACTCTAGATGCTATCGTCAGCCTCTGGTAGTTCTGGCCGCGAATTGAGGAGGTGACACGCCCGTGGCATCGAACGAAGTCGTTCTCGACAAGGCGCCGATCGCGACGCTCACGATCAATCGCCCCGCGGCGCTAAATGCGCTCAACCCGGGAGTCGTGCAGGATATCGCGCGCGCCATTCGCGACGTTCGCCACGATCCGTCGGTGCGCGTGCTAATTATTACCGGCGGCGGCGATCGCGCATTCGTTGCGGGTGCGGACATCGCCGCGATGTCCAAGATGTCCGCCGTCGACGGATTGGAGTTCGGCCGCCTCGGTCACCGCGTGCTCGCAAGTCTCGAGGAGCTTCCGATTCCCGTCATAGCTGCGGTCAATGGCTTCGCGCTCGGCGGCGGTCTGGAACTCGCGATGGCTTGCGATCTGATCCTCGCGAGCGACAAGGCGCGTTTCGGCCAGCCCGAAATCAACCTCGCGCTGATCCCCGGCTTCGGCGGTACCCAACGCCTCCCGCACCGCATCGGCCACGCCCGCGCGCGCGAATTGATAATGACTGGCGACATGCTGGATGCGCAGAAGGCGCTTGAGTGGGGACTCGTCAATCAGGTGGTTCCCGCTGCGGATCTGATGACGGTCACGCGCAAGCTCGCCGAAAAACTCGCGTCGAAGTCCGCGATCGCGCTCCGCCAGGCCAAGGCCGCCTTGCAGGCCGCATCGAACATGGTCGAGGATGCAGGTCTTCGCTACGAACAGGAGGCATTCGGCGTCGTCTTCGCAAGCGAAGATCGCGTCGAAGGCACCACCGCATTCGTCGAGAAGCGCCCGCCCAACTGGAAGCACAAGTGACGAGGGTGGCGCGGAGCGCCAGCCCTCGTCATTCCGAGCGCAGTCTTCGAAGCGAGGAATCCCGCACTCTTTCGGTCCCCTCTCCCTCTCTGCGTAGGGGCGCACGGCTGTGCGCCCTTCTTTCTCGACTGTAGGCGACTCCACCCGCCGCTGTTAAGATGGAGGGCAGTGAGGGAACCTGCGCGCCGAAGGGTCCGCAGAAAAAAACAAAAAAATAGACAAAACGAACCCAGCTTTAGTATGCCCCGGCGCCGGTACCTACTACCGGTAGTAGGTATCGAGGATCACCTGTTTCCGCTTGATTTCATCGATGGATCTCGAACTTACCGATGCACAACGCCAGGCCCGCGATACCGCGCGGCGGTTTTCGCGCGACAAACTCGAGCGCGCCGGCATCGAGACCGACCGTCAACATCGCTTCCCCGCCGAGACGATCGCCGACCTCGGCAAACTCGGCATCCTCGGCGTGTTCATTCCCCAGCAGTACGGCGGCGCGGGCCTCGACCACCTTTCCTACGCATTAGTCGTCGAGGAACTCGCCGTCGAGTGCGCATCGACCGCCGCCATCGTCTCGGCGCATTGCTCGCTCGCCTCTTGGCCGATTCTCGGGCTTGGCGATGAGCAACAACGCGCCCACTTCCTGCCCAAGATGGCGACCGGCGAATGGCTCGGCTGCTTCGCTCTGACCGAACCGCAGGCCGGTTCCGATGCCGCCAACCAGAAGACTCGCGCGATTCGCGACGGCGACTGCTACGTCATCAACGGTACCAAAAACTTCATCACCAACTCACCGCAATCACACGTCGCGATCGTGTTCGCGGTGACCGATCCGCACAATGACCATCGCGGCATCAGCGCGTTTGCGGTCGAAACCGACACGCCGGGCTGGCAGGTAGTTCG
The DNA here is from genome assembly GCA_964429575.1 of uncultured Binatia bacterium (SeqCode). Classification (GTDB taxonomy): domain Bacteria; phylum Desulfobacterota; class Binatia; order Binatales; family Binataceae; genus CAYSCX01. Next base: position 81,943 of record CAYSCX010000002.1, read on the forward strand.
CGTCGAAGACAAAATGGGTATCCACGGCGCGCACAGCGCGCAGTTGAGCTTCACCGACATGCGGGTTCCGCGCGCGAATCTTCTTATGAACGAGGGCGACGGTTTCAACGTCGCGATGAAGACGCTCGACGGCGGTCGCATCGGCATCGCAGCGCAGGCCGTCGGCATCGGCCGCGCCGCTCTCGAGCAGTCGCTGAAATACTCGCAGCAGCGCCAGGCATTCGGAAAGTCGATCTCCAAATATCAGGCCATCCAGTGGAAGCTCGCCGACATGGCCGTCGAACTCGACGCCGCCCGCCTGCTCACCTATCGCGCCGCTGTTCTAAAGGATGCGGGCAGGCCGTGTGCGAAGGAATCCGCGATGGCAAAGCTGTTCGCCGCCGAGGCTGCCATGCGCGCCGCGACCGAGGCCATTCAAGTCCATGGCGGTTACGGCTATACCAAGGAGTTCAAGGTCGAGCGTTACTTCCGCGACGCGAAGATCACCGAAATTTATGAAGGCACCTCCGAAATTCAGCGGCTCGTGATCGCCAACCACGTTCTTTCGGGGCAGTGAGGGGCGCGTGAGCGACAAGAAGAAATGGCTTGAGACGTCCTATCGACAGTCCGCCGAACGCTCGTCGCGTTTCTCGACCATCTCCGATATGGAACTCGAGCCGCTCTACACGCCCGAGGACGTCGCCGGTTCATACGACGAAGCGCTCGGCTATCCCGGTGAGTTTCCATACACGCGCGGCGTGTACGGCTCGATGTACCGCGGGCGGCTCTGGACGATGCGCCAGTTTGCCGGCTTCGGCCTCGCCGAAGACACCAACGCGCGCTTCCACTTCCTGCTCGGTCAGGGACAGGACGGCCTCTCCACCGCCTTCGACATGCCGACGCTGATGGGCTACGACGCTGACCACGAACGCGCGCAGGGCGAAGTCGGACGCGAGGGCGTCGCGGTCACGTCGATTCACGACATGCTGCGTCTCTACGACCGCATCCCGCTCGATCGCATCACCACCTCGATGACGGTCAACTGTTCCGCGTCGATCTTGCTCGCGATGTACCTCGTCGTTGCCGAGCGCCAGGGCGTTTCGTGGGACAAGGTCGGCGGCACGATCCAAAACGACATGCTCAAGGAGTTCATCGCGCAAAAGGAATGGATCTGCCCGCCGCGGCCGTCGCTGCGCATCGTCACTGACATGATCGAGTTCTGCGCGCGCAAGGCGCCGCGCTTCCATCCGGTTTCGATTTCCGGCTACCACATCCGCGAGGCCGGCTCGACCGCGGTCCAGGAACTCGCATTCACGATCGCGGACGGAATCTGTTACGTGGACGAAGCCGTCAAGCGCGGCCTCAAGGTGGACGAATTCGCGCCGCGCCTTTCGTTCTTCTGGAATCTGCACAACGACTTTCTCGAGGAGGTCGCCAAGCTCCGCGCGGCGCGGCGAATGTGGGCGCGCATCATGCGCGACCGCTTTGGCGCGAAAAATCCGCGCTCCATGATGCTGCGCGCGCACGCGCAGACCTCCGGCGCCTCGCTCACCGCGCAGCAGCCGCTCAACAACGTCGTGCGCGTTGCGCTTCAGGCGTTCGCGGGCGTGCTCGGCGGAGTGCAGTCGCTGCACACCAACTCGATGGACGAAACGCTCGCGCTGCCGACCGAGCAGGCCGTGATGGTCGCTCTCCGCACGCAGCAGGTCATCGCCGAGGAGACCGGCGTGACCAACACCGTCGATCCACTCGGCGGAAGCTACGCGGTCGAAGCGCTCACCGATCGAATGGAACGCGAGGCGATGCAGTACATCCGTCAGATCGACGAGATGGGCGGCATGGTGCATGCGATCGATATCGGCTTCCCGCAACGTGAAATCGCCGAGGCGGCCTTCCAGTACCAACGCCAGCTCGAGCAGGGCATCAAGGCGGTCGTAGGCGTGAACAAGTACGACCTGCCCGAGGAAATCCCGATCCCGACGCTGAAGATCGATCCCGCGATCGAGGAACGCCAGATTCAGCGCGTGCGCAAAATCAAGCGCGAGCGCAACTCCGTCGCGGTGAAGGGCGCGCTCAGGCACGTCAGTGAAGCGTGCCGCTCGGGCGAAAACCTCATGAATCCGATTTGCGAGGCGGTTCGCCGCGATGCGACCGTGGGCGAAATCTGCGACATCTTTCGAACCGAATTCGGCGTGTACACCGACCCAGGTTGGATTTGAGGCATGGCTGACAAGCGGCTCAGAATTCTGGTTGCGAAACCCGGACTCGACGGTCACGACCGCGGCGCCAAAATCATCGCGCGTGCGTTGCGCGACGGCGGCTTCGAAGTCATCTATACCGGCTTGCACCAAACCCCCGAGATGATCGCCGAGGCTGCTGCGCAAGAGGATGTCGACGCGGTCGGGCTATCCATTCTATCGGGCGCGCACATGACGCTGTTTCCCGAAGTGATCCGCCTTCTGAAGGACAAGGGCGCCGGCGACATTGCAGTTTTCGGCGGTGGCATCATCCCGGATGAGGACGCAGCCAAGCTCAAACAGCTCGGGGTCAAGCAGATCTTCACGCCGGGCGCATCGACCGAAGACATCGTCAAGTGGGTCCGCGACAACGTCGCGCCCCGCCAGTAGTCGTCGGCGATGAATTTCGATCTCACCGAGGAACAGCAGCGCATCCGCGCGACGCTCGCCGAATTCGCTGAGCGCGAGATCAAGCCGTTTTCCTCGAAGTGGGACAAGGAAGAGACCTTCCCGCGCCACATCTTTGAAAGGCTCGGTGACCTCGGCTTTCTCGGCGTTTCATTCCCCGAAAAATACGGCGGGCAAGGCGCAGAGACACTCGCGCAGGTTCTCGTGGTCGAGGTTCTCTCGCGCTACGACGGCTCCATCGGACTCACCGCGGCAGCGCAGATGTCGCTCGGCACAGGACACATCGCGATGTTCGCGTCCGAAGAGCATCGGCAGCACTATGTTCCCTCGATGCTCGCGGCGAAAAAGCTCGGCGCGTGGTGCTTGACTGAACCCGGTTCCGGCTCCGATGCCGCCGCGATGAAAACTCGCGCGACTCGGGTCGGCGACAACTATTCGATCACCGGCAACAAGATGTTCATCACCAACGGAACCGTCGGCGACGTGTACGTCGTGATGGCGGTCACCGACGCGGCCAAGGGCCGCGACGGTATCTCTGCGTTCATCGTCGACCGAGGCGCACCCGGTCTCTCCAACGGCCGCAAGATCGAAAAGCTTGGACTTCGTGCGTCGGATACCGCCGAAGTGATCTTCGACAACGTAAGCGTGCCGGTCCGCAACCTGATCGGTGACTTGGGCGCAGGCTACCACCAATCAATTCAGGTGCTCGAGGCGGGGCGCGTAGGAATCGCCGGCTTCGCGGCCGGAATCGCGCGTGGCGCATTCGAGGAGTCGCGCGACTACGCCCTCGGCCGCAACCAGTTCGGCAAGCGCATCGCCGATTTCCAGGCGATTCAATGGATGCTCGCTGACATGGCGACGCGCATCGACGCATCGTGGGTGCTCATCTGCCGCGCCGCCGAGCTGAAGGACCAGGGGCGCCCGTTCGCTCGTGAAGCCGCCATGGCGAAACTGTTCGCGTCGGAGACTGCGATGTGGGCGGCCACCAAGGCCGTCCAAATCCACGGCGGCTATGGCTACATGACTGACTTTCCGGTCGAACGATACATGCGTGACGCGAAGCTCACGACCATCGGCGAAGGCACCAGCGAGGTCCAGCGCATGATCATCGCGAAGTCTCTCCTCCGCGACGGCTACCTGCCGGCCTGATGGCCGCTACTTTTCGAGCAAGTCTTCGCGAATCGATTCAATCTCTGAGCGAGCGAGCCCGATCACCTCGCCCATGAACAGCTCGATGCCGCCGGCCTCATCGATCAACTCAAACACCGGCGTCATTTGCTCTGCGCTTAGCGGCGCTTTCGGGAATACCAAATTGCTTCGGAGAAAATCCCCAACGATTCTCTCGCGGCTGACTCCGAGCAGCTCGAGCAACATCGCCGCACCGACGCCCGTGCGATCGCGCCCCGCCGAGCAGTGAAAGAGCAGCGGATAGACATCGCGCTCGGCGAGCAGCTTGAAAAACCGCTGCCAGTCCTTGCGAAAGACCGTCACCAGTTCCAGGTGCTGCTTGCCGGGCTCGCGCGTCATCGCGATGTAGCCCTTGTCAGAGAACCACTGGTCACCCATGGGAATGTGTTCCCATCGCACCGACGCGAGCACACTCTGCTCCGGCCGTCCGAGCACCCTTACCTCGACGCGGCTCTGCAGCGTCACCAACGTCTTGAGTTGCACTGCGCGAAGCGGGCTTTCCGCGGGGACCTCTGCGATGTGCGACGACCGATAGACGCGGCCGCTCCGCACCTTGCGGCCGTGAACGGTTGGATGGCCACCGAGGTCGCGGAAGTTGCGCGTAGCAAACTTTCGAAGCAGGTCGAAATCGACCAGCACCCGCCGCTGGCCGTCGGTTCTTTCGTCGGATGAATCGTCGCTCGGCAAGTGGCTCTAATCCTCGTTGGGTGCGTGTGGAATCGGGTCGCGCGCTGGCGCAATAGCAATTTTACCGGTCACGAGCGGCTCATCAAAACGCTCGCGCACGCGCCGGGGTTGCCACACTTCAACGCCCCCTCGGTTCGCGGCGCGTGGCGCGCCAAAGCCGCGGCCGGCTGCGGCTCTAAGCGCGAATTTGGGACTCGCTTACGGCCAGGTAGCTTCGATATGCAGCGTTGGACGCGAGCAGCTCACCGTGGCTGCCCGACGCCGCGAGCGTGCCATCGTGGAGAAAGAACACTTGATCGCAAGCGGCCAGGGTATTGGCGCGATGCGCGACAATCAGCACGATCCTTTCGCGTGCGATTTCGCGAAGCGTCGCAAGGAGTGCCGCCTCCGATCCGGGATCGAGCGGCGCCATCGGCTCGTCGAGGATCATCATGTCGGGCTCGCGCAGCAATGCGCGCGCGATTGCAATCCATTGCTTCTGCCCGACGGAGATCCTCGCGCCGCGGCGTCCGAGCATGGTCTGGTAGCCGTCTGGAAGCGCCTCGATGAACTCCGCCGCACCTGCGCGAACCGCCGCGCGCCGGATCTCGTCGAATGAAGCATCCGGGCTGCCATAGCGGATGTTTTCTGCGATAGTCGCCGAGAAAAGCGCCTCTTGCTGGAAGACAAAGCCGATGCGATCGCGCAGCGCCGAGGGCGCCAACGTGCGGGCGTCGATCCCGTCAATCAGTATCTTTCCGCCGAGCGGTTCCGTGAATCGCGGAATCGTGTTGATGAGCGTGGTTTTGCCCGCGCCGCTGGCGCCAGCGAGTGCGACCAGCTGTCCGCCGCGCAGAGTCAACGTGACGTGTTGCAGCACCGGCGTAGAATGCGCGTAGCCAACGGCGAGGTCGCGGAACTCCAGCGTCGAAATCCGCGCGTCCAGCTGACGTCCGTTGAACTCGCCGGGCGTCTCATTCAAGTTCTCCAGGACGCTCTGCACGCGCCGAAGTCCGGCGGCGGGCGCCTGCAGCGATACCCACGTGGAGCCGATCGTACCCATCGGCCGTGCCAACATCCCGCCGTAAATCGAAAGCAGTACGACGTCGCCCAAGGTCATACGCCCTTCAATCACCTGCATCATCAAGTAGTAGAGGGCGTAGTACGTGAGCAGCATGATGGGTGGCGCAAGCGCGATGAACAGGCCCATCAGGATGATGACCATCCTGAGCGTCGCGCTGAACGACTCCCAGCTCGCGCGGTCGATGTGCGCGCTTTCGCGCCGTTCCTGACCCATCGCCTTGATCAGCTGTACCTGCGCGATGCGTTCCTCGAACGCCGCCATCACGTCGCTGCCACGCTCCCGCATCCGTTGGCTCTGGGAGCGGATGACGCGTCCGAACAGCATCGAACCGAAGAAGACGATCGGCAGCACGAGCAAGCCGGCTATTGGTATCACGGGTTCGTTCGGGAACTGAGCGGCGAGAATCACCATCACCAGCACGTACATCACGACCGACATGATCGGCGCGAGCACACCGCGATAGAACACTGCACCGATCGAAGCGCTGTCGTACATCGTGCGAAACACCGCGTCGCCGATCTTCTGGTCGGCGTAGATTCCGAGCGGCGAACGCAGGAACCGTTCGTACACCGCGGTCCGCACCGTCTGGTTGATGCGCTGCGTGAGTTGAATCGTGACGCGCGTCTCGAGGTAGCCGAACACGCCGTTCCACAGGCTCCAGCCTTCGTTCGCGTCGTTCGCGGTGATGCCTGCCTGGTCGAGCCCGCCGCTCTGCACGTCGGTGCTGAGCGCGACCGGCTGATCGCCAGTCATGCCGCTCATGATCGCCGCGATTAGCAGAAAGCCGGTGACCACTGCCAGCAGCAGCGCCCGATCGTCTCCGACGAACGGACCGAGAACGATCGCGGGTGCACCGTCGAGCGGACGCCCGTTGATGATGTTGTCGATAATGATCTTGAGCGGCCACGGCACCAGGAGAAAGAAGGTGAGCGAGGTGAGCGCAAGCGCGGTCTTGATCGCGAGCAGACGCCGCTGCGCTCCGATGAACGGCCAGCTCTTGCGCAATAGCTTCCAGACATCGCGTGGGCGAAGTTGGCGCTGCTCATCGGCGTAAAGAACGCTGAGGCGTGGATCGGGCGCGGCATTCGCTCCGCGAGCTGACGCTCCGTCATGAATCATCGCAGCAGCGCCACTCGCGTCAGCCATCGCGCACCTCGCCGGCCACTGGCGCGTCGAAGGCCGAATGGTCCGCCTCGGCCACCCGTCCCGCGGCGATTCGATAAACGCGATCTGCATGCACTGCGGTCGTGCGCCGATGCGTCGCGATGATCGCCATGCGCCTCTGTGGTTGTTCGCGGACCCAGTCAGTGATGCCGCGCATCAGGTGTTCCTCAGTTGCCGCATCAAGCGCCGATGTCGGTTCGTCGAGGAGCACGATGGGAGCATCGCGCAGCAGCGCACGGGCGATTCCGACGCGCTGTGCCTGCCCGGTCGAAAGCTTGGCGCCTTTCTCGCCCAGGACGGTGTCCAGCCCGGCAGGCTGCGTGCGGACGAAGTCCGCCAATCCCGCACGCGCTACCGCCTTGGCGATTTCGGCGTCGCTGGCATCAGGACGCCCGTAAGCGACGTTGTCGCGCAGCGAGGCGGTGAAGAGCGGATTCTCTTGCAGCGCGACGGCGAGCAAACCGCGATATGCTTCGAGCTCAAACTCGCTCACCCGCTCGCCATCGAGAAGAATGCTCCCGCGCTGGGGATCGAAGAACCGTACGACCAGTCCGATAATCGTGCTCTTTCCGGAGCCGCTCGCACCGGCAATCGCGGTGACTTCGCCGGCTCGCGCTTCGAAGTTCACATTCTCCAGCACAGGCGCGCGCGGGTCGTACCCGAATGTCACGCCGTCGAAGCGAAGTGAGCTGACGGTGCGCGGTGGCAGCCGGTCACCGCTTCTGACGCGCTCCTCGGGCTGCAACGCGAGCATCTCGAGCACACGGGAGATTGCGACGGCAACGTCCTGCAAGCTGCCCCACAGATCCGAGAATCGCTGAGTGCGCCGGCTGATGCGGCCCAGCAACGCGAGCGCGCCTTGGAAAAGCCCGAGTGAAACTGCCGCGGCGGCAAAGCCGCTTGTGCCGCCATCGAGAACCTGGCGGACGCCGAAATAAATGGCGGCTACATACGCGCTGGCGCTGAGCATTGTCGCCATCACGCGATAGGCGGCGAGACGCAAGCGCGCGTGGCGTGCCGCAAGAAACGCATTCCAGTTGTCGTCGGCATAGCGCGCGCTCTCGAACGCCTCGCAACCGAATGCCTTGACCGCCTTGATCGATGCGAGCGTCTCCTCGATGCGCGTCGTCGCGAGTGCGGCCGCCTCACGTTCACCGACGAACGCGCGGCGCAACGGCCCGCCAAAGACCGCCGCGAGGAGAAACTGTGCCGGCAGGAGTCCCGCCGCGATGAGCGCCATCGGGTAGTTGATGCTCGCCAGCCAGAACACATCCGCGATCGCCAGCGGAAACCATACGAGCGGCTGGATGACCAGGCCGTTGATCACTTGAGGGATCGCGGCGGAGTCCTGGAACATCCGGAAGATCGCATCGCCGATCTTCTCCTCCGTGTGAAAACGCAGACTCAGCTCCTGGAGCCGCATGTAGAGATTGACGCGAAACAGATTGCTGATTTTCTGAAGAATCCAGATGGCGTAGCCGAATCCCAGCAGGCTGATTGGCGTGACAATCGCCGCGAGCACGCCCGTTACGATGCACCATCTCTGAAGCACTGCCTCCCGGCTTGCATCCATCGGCAGCATCAGCAGGCGCGCATCGAGCGCCGACAGCGCCCCGCCCTGGCCGACCACGTCGAACAACACTCGGATCAACACAAGCATCACCAGGCCAACCGGGATGCTCGGCATCAGGAGTAGAAGAAGGAAGAAAAGATCGCGGCGGTAGGGCCGGATAAACGGCCATGCGCGGGTGAACAGTCGAAAGACGTCGCGCGACCGGAGCGCGGACGGCTGCGGAAACGATTGCTTCAGCGCGATCTGACGGAGATGGTCCGCGCGGTCGTGTGCTGCTTCGGTCAATTCGCTGCGCCCGACGGCTGTGCGCCCGCCGCGGTCAGAATCTTTTTGCTGGCCACGCCGTGCGAGATGCACCCAATCGTGGTGCTCTCTGACCCGAGGCCATACGTTCCGCGCAGCTCCGCGCGCACCGAAACGTAGCCGGCGTTCTTGCCGTACGCCTCAGCAGGCGGCCTATTGACGGTCAACAGCCTCACGCTGAGTCCGGGCGGTTAAATTCGAAATGCAACTGTGGATGATGATATCGGCTTCGGAAGTGGCCGGTAAAGTTAGCAAGTGCTAGCTTTGCCGACCGGCCACGGCCGCGAATTCAGCCAGGAGGTGAATTGGATGCCAGCCGTACTGTTCGAGAAGCGCGATTACATCGCCTACCTCACTTTCAACCGTCCCGAAGTTCACAACTCTTACAACCCCGAAACACTCGTGCGCCTGGCCGAGGCGTGGCAGGAGATCGAACGCGACGACGGAATCCGCGCAGCGATCATCACCGGTTCGGGCAAAGTTGCGTTTTCCGCCGGCGCGGATCTTGGCCGTTTGATTCCGCTCTTTACGCGCGCGCGCAAGCCCGAGGATGACTGGGACAACAAACTGCTGGCCAACCGCCGTCTCGGCGACATCGCGTTGCTCCGCGGCTACGACCTCGACAAGCCGGTCATCGCGGCGATCAACGGATTCTGCATCGCGGGTGGAATGGAGTTGATTCAGGCGTGCGACCTGCGCGTCGCTTCCGAAACGGCCAGCTTCGGCTTGCAGGAGGTAAAGTGGGCGATCATTCCTGCCGCCGGTTCGCTCGCGCGCTTGCAGCGGCAAATTCCTTACTGCAAGGCGATGGAGATTCTGCTCACTGGCAATCGCATCGACGCGCAGGAGGCGTATCGCGTCGGACTCGTCAATTACGTCGTGCCGCAGGAAGACGTGATGCCCAAGGCAATCGAATTGGCGGAGACGATTGCAGCGAATGGTCCGCTCGCGGTGCGGAAAATCAAGGAAGCCGTCCGGCGCTGCTCCGGGCGGCCGCTCGACGAGGCTTACAAGATCGAAAATGAGTGCGCGCGATTCGTGATGCAGACCGAGGACGCGAAAGAAGGACCGCGCGCGTTCATGGAGAAGCGCAAGCCTGTCTACAAGGGTCGCTGACGCACATCGCGACCGGCGTTACGCCCCGGCCAGTGAGCGCATCGTCTTAGGATAGTCGCGCGCCGCGGTCGCCGCGGGGCCGATCGGAAACACCACCGGGTGCGTGATACCCGCCTGACGGCAGCGCGTGACGAAGTTGCGTCCGACCTCCGGCGGTCCGAACGCGGCAATCTTGCGCGCCGACTCATCGCTGATCGCGCGCGGCGCCTCGTCGCGCTTGCCTGCCTGCCAGAGCCGCCGCACTTCCTTGAATTCGTCGGCAAGCCCATAGCGCGCGAACATCTTCTGGTACGTGTCAACGAACATGTAGCCCGCCAACTCGCGCCGGAACGCATCGACCGCCTTATCCTCGTCGGGCGTAATGCACATGCGGATGTAGATTCCGATATCGATTGAAGCCGGATCGCGGCCAGCCGCCTTCGCGCCCGCGTGAATCTCCTGCACCATCGGTGCAATCGCTTCGGGCGGCGAATAGTTCATCAGCACACCGTCCGCCAGTTCGCCCGCCAAACGCAGCATCGGCGCATTCAGCGCGCCTAGGTAGATGCGTGGCGGCTGCTTGGCGGTTGCGCGCATGCCGAGCCGGAAGTCGGATTTGTACACTTCGCCTGCAAATTTCGCGCGACCGTCAGTGAATAACTGGCGCATGATGGTTACGCATTCGCGCATCGCAACCAGTGGCTTGCGATACGCCGCGCCGTGCCAGCGCTCGACGATTATGGGGCTTGATACTCCGAGCCCAGCGATCGCGCGTCCGTTCGATAGTTCATTGATCGTCAGATAGCCCATCGCCATCGCGCCGGGCGTGCGAATCTGAATCGGAACGACGCCGGTCGCCAGTTCCACCTGCGACGTGTTCAGCGCGAGGGCCGCGAGGCTCACGAACGCGTCGGGGCCGGAAACCTCGGCTACCCACAGCGACGTGTAACCGAGTTCCTCCGCTTCCTTGGCGAGCGCGAATCGCTCGGTCAGGCTTCCGCCCGAAATCGAAGTGTGCAGCCCAAGCTTCTTTGCATCAGCCATTATCGATTCCCGTTCGCGATCAACGTCCAGCGATTCTCACTCGGCAATCCACATCCCGCAAGGCGAATCTGTGACTCTTCGCAGCCGGTGCTGGAGTTCTTCGCTGCCGCCCCGGCATAGCTCTAGCAGGCTGTTGAAAAAGGCATTTTCACGAGGCTGCCAGGAGCTTATCCGAGCAGCGGCGCTCCAAGCGTGCCGGTGATTACGTGCGGCTCGAGCCCGCGCTTGGGAGGCAGCAGCGATTCCAATAGTTTGATGTGCTCGGGCGCGCCGGGCTGCGCGACGAGGGTGAATCGGATGTTGATCTCGCTCTGGGCAATTTCGGGCGACAGGCTGACAGTTCCTTCGGCGCTGAGCGCGACCTCACCGCCCGCGTTGTTGAGTTCGATTAGCGTGAGCACGCCATCCTTGAGACTCGCCGTCGCCGCGATGCGTCCGAATCCGATCGCCGGCATTCCGTAAATTACCGTCACCTCGAAGCCGTCGATCTCCGTGTGGACGTCCGCGGTGTTCGCATACAAATCGTGCGGAGAGAGATCTGCGCGGCCCGCGGCGGTCACCAGGCCCGAGACTCGTCCTCCGTTCATGTTGAGCAGCGGGTATCTGTCGAGATGCAGCGCGTCAGCGTCGAAATCGAGGTCCGTCGCGCTGCCCCTTTCGCGGGCGCGCACACGCAACACGCCGCCGTAGGCATCCGCGGTGACACGAACTCCGCGTGAGCCCAGCAGCGAGGCTACGATCGACGGGACCACCGTGACTCGTTCGCTCTGCAGCAGCGGCGGCATCGCCGCTCTACCAGGTGCGACGATGTTTACGCCGCTGAAACGCGCGCCAAACGGCGGATTCCACTTTTGCTCGGCGCTGGCGAGCCGAAGCCCAGCCGGATTCAACATTCGGTTGAGAGTCTCAGCGTAAGGGAACGTCGCGGTAAAAACGGCCAGGAAGGCGGCGACTCCGCAGACGGCGTACGCGAACGCGACAAGCGCGCGCCGGCGGCCGCGACCGTCAGCCACTTCGCGTCAACGCGACGCAGGTCATGTCCACGTCGTACGAATGTGAGTCCTGCGAGCGGCGCGCGATATGCACGGTCGAGATTCCGATTGGCGTGGAGAGCGTTTTGATGTCGTAAAGCACATCCACCAGCTGCTTGAGCGACACATTGGTCAGCTTCAGCTCCACGCTCAGTTGGGTGAGTCCGCCCCCGATCTTTTTCTCGGCGCCTGGCGTGATCGATGCTATCCGGTCGCGCTCGAGATTCTTGGTTAGCGTCGATTCAACCACCGAGAACAGGGAGAAGTTCTTGTTGCGCGGGACAGTCCTGCGCTCGGCGGCGGCCAGGTCGATTTTCAACTGCCGATAGGTCACGGTCAGACGGTGCGCTTCGCGCAGGTCCTGGCGGCGCGATTCGACTGTCTCATTGAGCGATTTGCGAAGGCTAATTACTGGAAGATAGAAGAAATTGTAGAGGACCAGCAACCCTACGAATCCTGCAGCGATTTGCACCAGCACCCGCTCGCGCGGTTCGAGCCGCTCGTAGCGCGCTCTGCCCTGCGCGTAGAGTGGATCCGCCCACGAACGCACGCGCGCGACATACGGTGCAGCCGCCTTGCGAATCCGATCGAGCACTTGATTAAGGTAGTTTTTCAGCATTACTCACTTTGGCGGTATCGCTCCATCGCCTAGAGTCGCGTTGAGTTTGAACTCGACGGTACCCGCACTCGTGCTCGAGCGCGCGTTCTCCACTTGGATTTGGTCGAAATACGCACTCTGCGACAGCGCCTTCTTGATCTGTTCAACGGTCGCGAATGTATCCGCGGTCCCGGCCGCGCGAGTACCGGCGCCGTCGATCTCGACGTCGGTAAGCTGCGCCGGCAGATGCGGAGGCACGGCGCGCGAGACCGCAAGAATCGTATCGAGCGCCGAGTTGCGATCCACATTACCGCCCAACTCGCCCAGCCGCTTGCGCATCGTCACGATGCTCGCGCGCAGCTTCGGCGCCGCGTCGCCGGCGCTGACGTCGCCCAACACCGTCGACGCAGCCGTCACGATTTGCGAATTCACGTGCATGAGCCTGTAGACCTCGACGCCTACCCCCAGCAGGTAGTTGAGCACAGCGAGGCCAACGACTGCTGCTGCCAGGATGATCGTGGTACGAAATGGCGCGATGTCTCCGCGGATTCGACCGCGGAACGCGAATTCGCCCTCACGGAAATTCAGCAGTTCCACGGGGCGTTGCGGACGCTCGCCGAGCAGCATCGCCACACACGGAGCAAATCGAAGTGTGGTCGGCCGCATTCCACCGTCCAGCGCTGCGTAATTCAGATCGCCGGCATCGCGGACTTCGAGCGAAAGAGCCTGTCCGACGCGCGCGCGGAGCTGCGCCGAATCTGCGGCCGCTCCCGTCATGATCAAATCGGGACGTTCGACCTCGGACGCATGCGCGAGCAACGTATTGCGCGCAAGGCTCAGGATCGCGTCGGCCGCCGGACCAGCCAGCGGATCGCCGCCGTTGACATCCAGCCCCACTCCGACCGAGCGAACCGCCACTGGCCTTCCATCCGCATCGAGCAACAGCGCCGACGCACACTCTTCATCGATGTCGAGTATCAGATGCGGCCGGTTCGCTCCGTTCTGTGGGCGCCCGAACAATGCGACCAGCGCCAGCGGCGCCAGCGTCACCGTCTTTGGATCGAGCCCCGCTGCAGCGAGCACCTCCAGATGATGTTTCAGCTCCTGCTTGCGGACCACCGCTGCCAACACGAGCGTGCCGTCGCCCGACCGTCCAAGACGAGTGAACGCCACGGCCGCGCCATCGACCGGAAAAGGCAGGTGCTCTTCGAGCGCGAATGGTACGACCTGCCGCAGCCGTCGAACGTCCTTGAATGGAAGCTCGAGCAGGCGCTTCGCGACCAGGTTCGCCGGCAGCGACGAAAGCGTTATGTCCGGTTCACCCGCGCGGTCGATGATCCGGCGAATCGCGCCTGACAGATCGGGCTCGCCGGCGGCGCGCCGCTCCTCGAAGACTCCCGCGAGCTGAAAGGAGTTCCACGAGCGCTCCGCCGCGGCCGCGCGCACGCGGTCGCCCGCCGTCTCAAGCGCAAGTATCCGCTGCGGCATCTGTCGTACCGGTCGCTAGTTCTCTTGCCACGAGGCAAGCGCAGCCGAGCCGTTGTCCTGCCGGTGAAAAGTCGCGTACACCATCTTGCGCGCACCTGCGAAGTTCCCCATCGCTGCTATCGTAAAGTAATCGCTGCGCGTGGTTAATAGCGACGTTAGCTTGGTTCCGACGCCCGCCAGGCCGGGCAGATTGGCCACGTCGGTAACCTTCGCGAACGGCCGGAGTTGGCGCGCCGCGATAATGTCCTTGACCATCGCTTGGTTCGACGTCAACTCGGGCAGCAACGAGGCGAGCACCTCCGGCGGCGCAGTGTTGGCGTTGACGCGCAGTTCCGGGGCGGCAGTGAGGAACTGTCGCAGCTTGAAGAACGTGGCCTCATTCACGCCGCGCACCATCCGCAGGTCGCCTATGGTCGGCATCGGGCCGTTGCGCGGCGCGTACGGCGGCTGCAGAGCTAGGTAGTAAACCATCTCCGCGCCACCGGGGGATTCGTCGCCGTTTGGATCGATCCAATCGATGATCGACGGCAGTACCTCCGGTGGAACGTCTAATATCGCGAACAGCCTCTCCAAGGTCGCTACGAACGACAGGTCGATCGATCCATCCGACGGATTGATCACGCGATTGATGCAGAGCTTGCGTGCGTCATCGACGATCGACATCGCGATCGAACCGCCGTCCACTGGAATCGGTGGAAATGGCATTGCCCACTGATCGCCAAGACTATCGATGGGCTCATCCGTGTCCGAATCGTTGCGGCCGTCCTGCGCCAGGATTGCAACGCCGACGTTGACGCCCGACCGCGCCAGATAGTGCGCGCGCAGATCGTTCGCTACGTTCGCCGCGGTCAGATGCCCCATCGCGGCGGAAGTTGCGAAGTCCATCACGATGATTGTCATCAGCGCGATGCCCATCATCGCGGCGAGCAGCGCGATCCCGCGTTCGCCTCTGGTTGCGCGCCTCATCACCAGTCACCGATCGACATGGGCAGGTTCACCACGGTCCCGAAGTTGAGCACCCGGCCGCCCGACGCACCGAGCCTGAGGTCGATGGATACGGCGCGCGGCAACTGATCGCCGGCGGCATATTGGTCGGAGCTCCAGCTCTCATGCCACGCCCGTCCATCGAAGTAGCGCAAGTGAATCGATACGACGTTGTCCGCGATCACCGCCGACTCGCTCGAGCCGAACGAACCGCCCATGGAACTCAACGCGCTTCCCTGGCTGCGCCGCAGCAGAAACCACCCCCGCCGCCGAGGATTCGCGACAGCCGAGTAGGTGACCAGTTCTTCCGCCCCCATGACCTCGATGGCGCGGCGCCCGCCGGGGCTCAAAGTAGAGATTGAAAGTTCGTCGAGCGGGACGCCGGTTTCCTTGCGGGCGGTGCCGTTGAGCAAGACGTGGCTGTCAACCGGTGCGGTCTGGACCGCACCGCGCAATTCGTTGCTCATTCGGGACAAAACCGCGCGTCCTTCCCAATTCGCGTACATGCGGCTCTCGCCGTTGGTCTTGCTTTGCGCCACCGCTCCGAATGATCCGGCGAGCATCGCGAGAATCATCGCGAGGATGCCCACCGCGAGCATCAGTTCGATCAACGTGAAGCCGGCCGGATTGCTACGCGGAGATTTCGAGGTGCGCGTCACTCGTCGCCCTCGTCGGCAGCGTTATCGCTGTCGTCGCCACGCGGCGTCGGATTGTGTACGAATTCGACGAGCGTGAAATTGCGGCGGAGCCCCGGACCATACACGACGTGCACCTCGACCTTGCGCACGTCCGGGAAAAGTTCAGATGGCACGACCGTCTTGTGCCATTTGTAGTTTCGGTATTGGCCGGGAAACAGCCGCTCGAAATCGCCGCGCGTTACCCCGACTGGCGGAAATTGCTCCAGCTCAACTTCCGTCATCAGCGCTTCGGCGAGCAGCGATGCCTGAGTTGTTTCCTGGCCAAGCAGCACGGTCTGGAGGCTTTGATTCTGAAGGCCGAGCAGGCCCGCCAGCGCGATGCCCAGCACGGCGATCGCGAGCATCACCTCCAGGAGCGTGAATCCGCGGCGCACGCGCATGACTATTTCATCTCTCCCGCGTCGCGAATGTCGCCCTCCGCGATCGATACGCGTCCGGTAAGAGGATCGAAGAACAGCGTGTACACGTTCCCGCCGGCGTCGCTCAGGTGTACGAGGGTCGCGTCAACGTAGCCGCCCGGGTAGAACTGCGTCGCAGCCATGCCCCGCGCCACAGTCCCGATTCCTTCGACCGTCACATCGCGTACTTTTACGCCCGCCGGCATCAACACCGGTTCGGTCGCTGGGCTGTTGACCGGAACGAACTTGGGCTCCGGATCGTAGGGGTCGAGGCGGGCGACTTCGTATCCATTGCGCTTTGAATCGAGGTGAAAGATGAGCCGATAGACGGCCTTTTCGACCGCCGCCTTCTCGTACAGGAACCTCGCGCGCCCGGACAGCCGGCGCGCCTCGCTGCGAATCCGCGCGCCCGAAATCGCGGTAATGTTCGGCAGCGCGATCGTCATGATCAGACCCATGATGAACATCACGATGACCAGCTCCAGCAACGTGAAACCGCGCTCGAGGCGGCGTGCCGGAAATCGCGTCGTGGGGCGCACGCCAGGGTGCAGCGGGGCCGGCGCGAGGTTCATGGCGCGCTAGAACTGGCTCCCGTCGATGTCGGCGTTCTTGCCCTCGCCGCCTTCCTGCCCGTCAGCGCCGTACGACTTGAGCACGTAAGTGTTTCCGTCGCTCTGGTACACGTACTCGTTGCCCCATGGGTCCGGCGGAATGCTCTGAAGGTATCCGCCGCGCGGATAGTTTGCCGGGACGCGGCCGCCCTGCGGCGGGACCATCAATGAGCGCAACCCTTGATCAGTCGCCGGAAAGTAACCGTTGTCGATGTAGAAAGCACTCACTGCCTGCTTGAGCGCACTAATGTCTGCCTGTGCCTTGGTTGCGCGCGCGCGATCGCTGACGCCGGTGACGTTTGGCACGATGAGCAGCGCCAGCAAGCCGAGGATCAGGATAACCACCATCAGCTCGATGAGCGTGAAGCCGGCCGCATATCGTCGATTCATCGGTGAAACCTCCACGCGTCGCGCTACTTCATGAGCTGGTTCAGCTGGAAGATCGGGAGCAGCACGGCGAGCATCATGAAGATGATAACCACCGCCATCATAATCGTCATTGCGGGTTCCAGCAGGGTGGTCACCTGGCTGAGCGAAAGGGCAACCTCGCGCTCATAGTTGTCCGCGACCCGCTCCAGCATATGCTCAAGTTCGCCAGAGCGCTCGCCCACCTTGATCATTTCGATCAGGAGCGGCGGGAAAAGGCCGCTTTGTTGCAGGGTTTGCCCCATACCGTGGCCTTCGCGAATGCTCTCGCGGCTCTTCTGAACTGCTTCGGCCAGGAGAGAGTTATTGACAACGCCCTTCACCGAATCGAGCGCGGGAAGCAATTGAACGCCGCTCGACAGCAGCGTCGCGAGCGTGCGTGCGAAGCGCGCGCAGATTATCCGTGTAATCGTCGTGCCGAGGTACGGCGCGCGCAGTACCATGCGGTCGTAGAAGTGGCGTCCGCGCGGAGTCGAGAACCCGAACAGTAGCGCCGCGACACCGCCGACGCCGAGAATCAAAAGCACCAGCCAGTACCCCGTGACGAAAGCGGCGAGCGCGATCAGAATCCGTGTCGCCAGCGGCAGCGCTACGCGCGTCGATTCAAAGATGGTCGCAACCTGCGGCACCACGTATCCCACCAGGAACGACATGATCGCCGCGCCCAACACCATCATGATCGCGGGGTAGGTGAGCGCGCCGCGGACCTTGGCCATGAACTCCGCCTGCCGCTCGCTGTATTCGGCGAGCCGGTCGAGCACCGTCTCGAGCGCGCCGGCATGCTCGCCCGCCCGCACCATTCCGATGTAGAGCTCCGAAAATACCTCCTTGTGGGCCGCAAGCGCATCGGCCAGCGATGATCCTTCGCGCACGCGCTCGCGAATCTTCGAGAGCATCTGCTTGATCGCCGGACGAGTCGTCTGCTCGCCCAGCGCGCCCAGCGCATCGACCAACTGAACGCCCGCGCCGAGCAGCGAACTCAGCTGCCGGCTCATCAGCGACAGGTCCGACGCGGGCATGCCACGGCGTCGAAACGGCAGCCGCTCGCGCAGCGAGGTCGTCGGCGCGGCGCGGCTCTCTTCGGTCAGATCGGTCGGGAAGATTCCCTGCGTGCGAAGCTTGCCGCGGGCGGTCCGCGCATTATCCGCATCGACCACGCCCGCCACCGAGCGGCCATCCCCCGCAAGACCCCGATATGCAAAAACCGGCATCGTCCGCGAAAAACCCGCGCCGAGGGTCTAATCGATGTCTTCCTGGGTGACGCGCAGGAGCTCTTCGATCGAAGTGGTGCCGTCGAGCACCCGGTCGGTTCCGTCCTGGCGGAGCAGCTTCATGCCCTTGGCGACGCAAGCGCGCCGCAACATCGATGCGTCCGCGCGCTGCATCACGAGCGCGCGCACGTCGTCATCCATCATCATCAATTCTGAAATCGCCGTGCGTCCCTTGTACCCGCTGTTGCGGCAACTCTTGCAGCCGCGCGGGCGATAAATTTCCGAACTGACGTCGCCGGGCTTGAGACCGATTCGCGCCAACTCCGCCTCGGACGGCGTGTACGCTTCGCGGCACTCGGGACAGAGCTTTCGAATCAATCGCTGCGCGAGCGTCGCAAGGATCGACGACGAAACCAGAAATGGTTCGATTTCCATCTCGACCAGCCGCGTCACCGCGCCGAACGAGTCGTTGGTGTGCAGCGTTGAGAACACCAAGTGGCCGGTTAGCGCCGCTTGGATCGCAATCTCCGCGGTTTCGCCGTCACGGATCTCTCCGACCATGATCACGTCGGGATCCTGGCGAAGAATCGAGCGCAGCCCGGTCGCGAACGTCAATTCAATCTTTGGATTGACCTGCATCTGGCCGACGCCGTGCAGCTGATACTCGATCGGATCTTCGATCGTGATGATGTTTTTTTCGGGCGAATTGATGCGGGTGAGGCACGCGTAGAGCGTCGTCGATTTGCCTGACCCAGTAGGCCCGGTCGCGAGAATGATTCCGTGGCTTTGCCGGATGAGACGGTCGAGCTTGCGAAGCGTATCGCCTGCGAAACCCAGCCGATCCAAGGTCACGTCTACCAGCGCCTGTGCGCGATCGAGAAGGCGCAGCACGATTCGCTCGCCGAATGCGGTCGGGATGCTCGATACGCGGATGTCGATATCGCGGCCCGCGACGCGCAGCCGGATGCGTCCGTCCTGCGGGAGGCGCTTCTCCGCGATGTTGAGCCCCGCCATGATCTTCACTCGCGACGTAACCGCGGGCTGGATTCGCTGGGGCGGCGACAGCACGTCGTACATCATGCCGTCCACGCGAAACCGCACCATCAGTTCGCGCTCGAAAGGCTCGATGTGAATATCGCTCGCGCGGTCCTTGACCGCCTGCGACAGAAGCCCGTTCACCAATTTGATGATCGGCGCCGCGTCGTCGGATTCGAGGAGGTCGCGCGGCTCCTGCGCCAGCTCCGTCGCGACCACGTCCAACCGATCTTCCTCGAGGTCGATCATCAAGTCCTGCGCCGACGTCGTGGACGCACGATCGTATGCGCGGTTGATAGCCTCTGTGATCACTTCGGAGGGCGAGACCACCGCGCTGACCGGCATGCCGAACAGCACCCGCAGATCGTCGAGCGGTTCGTAATTGGCGGGGTCGGCGATCGCTACTGTGATGGAACCGTTGTCAGTGCCGATTGGCAGCAGCTTGTTCTTCTTCGCGTAATTGATCGGGACCTTTGCGACCAACGTGGAGTCGAGCGCGTGCTCATCGATGTGCGCCTGGAATGGAAGCCGATACTCCTGGGCGAGCGCGCGGGCGAGCCGCTGCGGCTCGAGCGCCCCCATCTCGACCAGAACGTCCGCGATCTCCTGTCCGGGCTTGCGGCGCTGACGTGCGCGATCCAAGTCCTGGGGAGTTACCCAGGACCGATCGAGCAGTATCGTTTCGAAGTTGCTGCGCGCGGTGGCCATCGGTCAGTTTGCCCGTGACCTCGGCGGCGGTTGAGCGCCCTGAAAGCTGCAAGATGCGTCCACCAGCGCGAAGGCCACCCCGTGTTACCAGGCTGACCAATTAGACATTATGGCCGCGCCCGTGTTCAAGTGTGGACCCCGAAGCGCGGCTGATACTCGCCTAATACTTGGCTGATCCCTGTGATCCGCTGCTCCCCGCAATCCCGTAGGACAAGCTTCCGCCTTCCTTTTCAGGCACGACGTGCTCCGCTTCCCGCCAAGTGACCAGCTTGTTATCGACGAACTCCAAATCGACAAACGTTCCCCGATCCCCGCTGATCGCCGACGTATAGAACACCCCCATTACGTCGTCGCTGTTCGGCTTGTAGGCGTAGCTCCAGATCTGCTGGCGATCATCGGGGTATTGCCGGATGTCGGGCTCGCCCCACTTGTTGCGCACCTCCACGGTGCTCTGACCGGCCTTCAAGGAGTCGGTCAGATAGCTCGCGCGGATGCGCGTACCTGCGTGGTAGAAAAGTCCGCATCCCGATGCGAGCGCCGAAACTACCAGCAGCGTCGCGACAATCTTCAACGAACCGTTCAGCATCAACCGGATTCTCTGTTGCGCCGCTCGAACTGTCAACGCGCCGCCTTTCGGACGAGGCACCTGCGCGTCCTTCTATGCTATAGAGCAATTTGATCTCGGCCGCGGCGGAGGTGCGATGGCTCGCAAGCTCAAGCTCGTCAAGGGCGCATCGCCCAGGGGAGCGCTGGTGTACGGGATGCGGATCTTCGAGCCTGGCTCGGTCGCCACGGTCGAGGACGCCCGCGTCAAACTCGCTGATGGCAGCGCCGGGCGCATCACCATGCACTTCATCGAGGGCACTCGCGCCCAGATCCGCCGCCAGCTCCTGCAAAGCATCGACGCGTTCTTTGAACTTTTCAACCAAGGGTAACTGCCCGGGGAGGAATTGCACGACATGGATCTCAAGTTCGTCAAATACGACAAGCGCGACCACATTGCGTACATCACCTTCAACCGGCCCGAAGTGATGAACGCGCTCCATCCGGCCTGCCACCCCGAGCTGGACCAAGTGTGGGACGACTTCGTGGCTGACAAGGCGATGTGGGTCGCGATCGTCACCGGCGCGGGCGACAAGGCGTTCTCCGCGGGCAACGATCTGCGCTGGACCGCCGAACATCGTGGCGAAACGATGATGCGGTCCAAGGGCGGCTTCGCCGGCATCACCTCCCGATACGATATCTACAAGCCCATCATCGCCGCCGTGAACGGCTATGCGCTCGGCGGCGGGTTCGAAATCGCGCTCGCCTGCGACATAATCATCGCGGCGGAGCATGCGCGATTCGGGTTGCCGGAACCGCGGGTGGGCTTGATGGCTGGGGCTGGCGGCGTGCATCGGCTTCCGCGCCACATCCCGCTCAAAATTGCGATGGGCATGATGCTCACCGCCAAACACATCAGCGCCGCGGAGGCGCACCGCTGGGGCATCGCCAATGAGGTGGTGGCGCTGAAGGACCTGATTCCCACCGCCGAGCGCTGGGCCAACGAAATAATGGAATGCTCGCCGCTGTCGGTGCAGGCGTCCAAGCAGGCTGCGATGGACGGACTCGGCGTGCCGGTCGTACAGGCACTCGAAAAGAGCTACGAGCTTCAGTCGCGGCTGTTCCGATCGAAGGATGCAGTCGAGGGGCCGCTCGCCTTCTCGCAAAAACGCAAGCCCAATTGGACGGGTGAGTAGGGCGCAAACTGGTAAACGAGTTCCAGACTGCCGAACGGGCGTTGATGCTGCTGTTCGCTGCCGCGACCAGCTTCGGCTGGCCGCCGGTCACCACCGGCGCATTCTGGCTGCTCGCCAGTGTGTACGGGTTGGTCTCGGTGTTCTTCGATGACGAAGCGGTGCGCGGCACTCCCGGCATCGACGTTATCTACGCGACTCGCGAGCAGCGCAAGAATCTTATCTAGCGCCCGAGGTGGCGGCCGAAGAACGTCTCGATTCGCTTCCAGCTATCATCTGCTGCTGCCGGATTATATCCGATCTTCATCGGACCCCATGCCGCGACCGTTGCAAGCACGCCGGTATGCTTGCTCATGTAGCTGTGCCCGGCGTCTTCGTAAATCTTTACATCGTGCTCCACGCCCAGCTCGGTCAATAGAGTTTCGAGTCGAGTTCCCTGGTCGGCGAACATCCGGTCCTTTGCGCCATAGCCGCCAAGAACCGGACAGACGCCCTTGAGCTTGTCGGCGGTCTTGGGCACGTCGCCATAGAAAGTCGCCGCGACGCCGAGCGGCGCCTTCATCGCGTACATCAGTGCGAAGCCGCCACCCATGCAGAATCCGATGATGCCGATACGCGCCGCATCGACCTCCGGTTGGCGCTGCACAAACGCGCGCGCCGCAGCGAGGTCCGCGAAAGCCGTACCCTCGCCGCGCCGCAGCGTGGCAACTGTCCGCACGATGCAAACGATGCGCATCCCCGGTCCGTCGTACAGGTCGGGCGCAAGCGCGGCATATCCAAGGTCTGCGAACTTGGCGGTGATGCGGCGGATGTCGTCGTTCAGTCCGAAGATTTCGTGAATCACGATGACACCGGGATGCTTGGCGCCGTCTTGCGGAGCGGCGTAGGCTGCTCGCATCGGATGTCCATCAGCCGCCGGAAACGTCAGGTCACGCGTCAGCATGCTTTACCCCCTGGCGCTCGGCGTATAGCACCGCGCGGCCTAGGGCGAACAGCGCCGGCCCGACCGGCCGCTCAGATGATTTTGTTCAGCGGGTACTCGACGATCCCGACCGCACCCGCCTCGAGCAGCTTGGGAAACAACTCGCGCACCGTCGTCTCCGCAATCACCGTCTCGACCGCGACCCATTCCTTGCCCTTGAGCGTAGGCGACGGATAGAGCTGCGAAACCGTCGGCGCTGTGATCGAGGGCAGCAGCGCGATCACCTTCTCCAGGTTCTCTCGCGCGACGTTCATCTTGATGCCGACGCGCCCCTCAGCATCCAGCGCGCCCCGCATCAGCACCGCAACCTGTCGAATCTTCGCCTGCTTCCACTCATCGGCCCACGCGAGCTTGTTTGCGACCAGCACCGGGCTCGACGTAAGCAGCTCCTCGACGATTCGCAACCCGTTGGCGCGCAGCGACGACCCGGTCTCGGTCACCTCGACGATCGCATCCACCAGGCCGTCGGCAGCCTTCGCCTCGGTCGCTCCCCACGAAAACTCAACCGTCACATCGATCTTGCGTTCGGCAAACACACGGCGCGTAAAGTTAACCATCTCGGTCGCGACCCGTTTGCCTTTGAGATCTTCAAGCCTCTTGATCGGCGAGTTGTCCGGTACAACGACCACCCAACGGGTGGGAACGAGAGAGACGCTCGAATACACGAATCGCGCGACCTCAACCAATTCGACATTGTTTTCGACAATCCAATCACTCCCGGTGATTCCTGCGTCGAGCGATCCGTCCGCGATGTAACGCGGCATCTCCTGCGGCCGCAGCAACCGGCAGCTCAGCGCGGCATCATCGACGCTTGGCACGTATGCCCGGGATCCCACCGAGATGCGCCAGCCCGACTTGCGCATCAGCTCGAGGGTTTGATTCTCGAGGCTTCCTTTCGGCAGCCCGAACTTCAACACTTTGGGTGACTGGGCCATCAACTGATTTCCGGCCGGCGCTCCAGCTTGCGTTGCCTCGCCGTCATTTCTGATGTCCGTAGCCGGCGCCATATTTCGATGGATCCACCAGAGGCTGTTCGACCACCTTCCACTCACCAGCGGTCGCCTCGGTGTGGAAGCACGACGCGTATCCCTTGTGGCACGCCGCGCCGTCGCCGCCCTGCTCAACCATCAGGAGCAGCGTGTCGTTGTCGCAGTCGATTCTGATCTCGCGCACCGTCTGGAAGTTGCCGGACTCTTCGCCCTTGCGCCAGAGCTTGTTGCGCGAGCGTGAAAAATAACACGCCTTTCCCGTCGCGACCGTCTCGACAAACGCGTCGCGGTTCATGTAGGCGAGCATCAGCACACGGCCGCTGGCATGCTCCTGCGCGATCACCGGTATCACGCCGCCGTTCTTCTCGAAGTCGATTGCCGCCGCTGTTTGGTTGGCCATAGCGCCTATTAGGTTGTCACGCGAAATTGCGAATCCAACAGTATTTGCCACGCCCCAGCATGATTCAACGCCCCCCTGCCTGTGGGTAGTGACGCAGTTTGAAATTTGCCGCACATAGAAACCTGTTAGGTTGGGCATCAGCTGATGCCAACTCTCGCGCCAATCAGACGCAGACCAATCCGTGCGGCGACGCGCTGGGATGATCGGTTGGACCTTTGCGTGCTGTAGAAGAGCGCGCGGCCATTAAAGCACGGCAGCGAGGACCAACTGGCGGTAACCGCGGCCGCAAATCCTTGACCACGGAATTTGGGAAACGTCACGACGCCGATTTCCGCGCCGACGTCGCCGATGCGAGCTGCGAAGGCGATGGATGCGATCTCGTCGCCATCGAGCGCGACGCACCAAGGCTCCCAGAAGTCGCCGACCCCCTTAAAGCCTGCGTCAAGCATGTACTGGGGAAATCCCCGCTCAGCGAGGCGAGCCAGCATCTGCTCGCCCTCCACCGAATCGCCTCGCACGATCAGCGCGGGGTGCTCATAGCTCAGACCGTTCGGAAGTCTGTAAGTGACGCCCGGGCCGATGGTCACGACCGGTTGGACACGCGACAACAGATCGATGACTTTTCCCAGGCATTGAGGCAGGACATCAGGATCGCGCCACGGGGGCTCCTCAGCGGCGATGGCAAGTAAGCTCAGAGCGATCTGATCCTCAACGTCGTGGCGGACGCGTGCGATGTTGCCTTGCGGGCACCCCGTGAAGAATAGGCGTGGCCCGGATGAACGATCGGGGTCGTTCTGCCGCTCTATGCGCTCCGAGCCGGAGAGCACAAAAATTGTCTCGATATCGAAGTGGAGCAGCCGCAGATCGTCGGCCCCTGTTTGGCTGGCCATATCGCCCATTAGGTTGCCACGCGAAGTTGCGAATCCAACAGGGTTCGCCGCGCCCCTGCATGAATCAACGCCTCAGCCGCATCGGATACTGGCTTAATTCGGGGTTGAGTGTCTGAATTTGAAAGCGCGAGAATCTTAGTTTGCGGGGTCAGGCACGATACACCGGGATGAGTACTGGGCTGATTGTGTGTTGCTGACCTCGGTCAGTGCGGCTGGTCCATGGCGCATCAATCGTCGTCGGTAAATTGAGGAGCACCATCGGGTACCACCACCCATGACTGTTTCCTCATTGTCCAATAGTGGCTATCAGGTTTCAGCCAAGACGTATCGTCGAGCGTGCCTGCTTTGACGCTCATGCCGTTCTCGGTTTGATGATAGATGCGAGTGCCGCATTCCGGGCAGAACGCGCAAGTCTTTATACGCCCGCTCGCGCATATCACTTCAAAGGTCTTCAGCACGCCTGAACGTAACTTAAATGCGCCGCTCGGAACGGCCAAGCTCATACCGAACGCGCTCCCCGATTGGCGTTGGCACTCGGTGCAATGGCAAACAGCAAGCCCGAGCGGCTCTCCCTCCACACGATAGCTCACGCTGCCGCACTGACAGCCTCCATCCATCGGGATTTTGAGAAGTCTCTCGTTCGCCATCGCTCGCTCTCCGTTTCTTGCAGTGTCTCAATTTCCCGGCCTCAGTGGCATAATTCAGACAGTACCCCGCATCGTGCACAAGCAGGGCGGGGCGCGCGCGTTTCCCCGCGGAAGTCCGGCGGTGTAGATTGTCGCGCTGATGGTTAGGCGTATCGCCACCGGCGTCGCGCTTCTCGCCGCCGTCTGCATTCTCGGCGCATGCGAAGTCGCCTCGGCAATCCGGGCGCCGCGCCCGCGAAACGCGGAGCCGTTCAGTTTTCGCGTCTCGGTCGGGCCCAGCGATTTCAATATCGAGGGCTATTTCGTGAGCGCCGCCACCGGCGGACGAAGCCCCGCGCTGCTGGTGCTGCTCGGCCGTGACACGAATGCGGCGAAATGCGTTGAGCAGGGCCGCTTGCTCGCCGTGAGCGGTGTCCACGTCGCGTGCGTGAACATCCCGGGCTTTGGCAGATCGACCGGCCCGAGCCGCTTTGTCGGCGCGCAGGCGGTAGCGACAGCGCGGCGAGCGCTCGATCTGCTGGAGCAGCGCCCCGACGTCGATGCGAAGCGCCTGGCGGTGTGGGGAGTCTCCGACGGTGCGGTAGCAGCAGGGCTGCTCATGGATTCCGACGCGCGTCCGCGTGCCGTTATCCTTCAGTCCGGCGCCTACGATTTGCTCAATCTGTGGCCCGCAGCTCCTCTGGCGACCAAACTTGCGATCTTGCGCGAAGTTTGGCCGAGCCGGCGCGTATTGCGCGAGCGCAGCGTGATCGAGAATCTACCGAAGCGCCTCGACTTGGACGTCCTGATTCTCCACGGCGCTCTCGATACGCGGATGCCGGTCGATCAGGCGCGCCGCCTGGAGGCCGCCTTGAAGGCGCGAGGCGCGCGGGTCGAAGCTCGGTACTTTCCCAACGGTCGCCACGATCTGGGCGCGCGCACTACGGGCCCAGCGCGCCGATTCATACGCGAATCGCTGCTCGGCGCCGGCGCGCGCGCGTCGTCCTGACGTCCTTCACCGCATCTCCTTCAGCGCGGCGATTACTTCGTCGGCGTGACCGGCGACCTTCACCCTGGGAAACACCTTGCGCACATTGCCAGCCTTGTCGATCAGGAAGGTGGTGCGCTCGATTCCCATGAATTTGCGCCCGTAGAGCGACTTTTCCTTGTACACGCCGTAACGCTTCGCAACCGCGTTGCCCACGTCGCTCAAGAGCGTGAAGTTGAGCGAATGCTTGTCAGCAAACTTGCGATGCGAATCGGCGGAATCGCCGCTTACGCCGACAACCTCCGCACCCGCCGACCGTACGCGCGCGAGGTTGTCGCGAAAGTCGCACGCCTCGATCGTGCAACCGGGCGTCATATCCTTGGGATAGAAGTAGAGCACCAGGTTGCGCCGCCGGGTCAGATCCGGCAGCGAAGCCGTCTTGGCGCCTGCTTGGGGAAGTTCGAAGGCGGGCGCTTTTTTCCCTTGCAGCGGATGCGATCCGCCTGCGGCCGGCTTACGCGACACCGGTTTCTTGGTCGTCGATTTTGAGGCGGTAGGTTTCGTCTTTGCCATCCGATGTGTATTAGGTCATCTCCCGATCTGATCGCAATCGCATCTCGCGAGCGTCAAAAGATCGCGCAAATGATTCGACTTTCCCGGCATCCAGTTGACGACGAATGGATCTCGCCCTAGACTTGCCGCGATAACTTTCCTGCCGCCCGCTTCTAGATGGCTGTATACACCGAACTGAGCAAGGCGTTCCTCAAGGAACTCGCAGACGACTACGGTCTGGGGCGTCTTTCCGCGCTCTCGGCGATCCCGCAAGGGTCAGTCAATTCGAACTATGTTCTCGAAAGCGCAAAGGGCCGCTTTCTGCTGCGCATCGATGAGGTCAAGACCGAAAACGAACTCAAGCGCGAACTCGACCTGCTGAGCTTCCTGCGCAAGCACTCCTTTCCGTGCCCGCATCCGCTTCAGGACCGAATGGGACGGCTCCATCGCGCGTTGGATGGAAAGTGCGTTTCGCTGTTCCGCTACATCGACGGCCGGGTGCTCGCGCCCGAGCGCATGAAACCGGCGCAGCTCGAGGCGATCGGGCGCGCGCTCAGCGAGCTTCACGTGATCGGCAAGGCGTACAAGAAAGGCATCGACAACCGCTTCAGTTTTGAGCGCATCGCCGACCTCTATCTTTCCGTGCGCGCGCGTCTGCCAAATTACTTCCGAAAAATCTGCCGCACCCTCGACGACGAGGTCGAGTATTTGACGCGCTATCTCGAAGGCAAGCTGCCCAAGGGCGTCATTCACGGCGACCTGTTCGCCGACAACGTGCTCTTTCGAGGCGACCGGCTGACGGCAGTGTTGGACTTTGAGGCGGCCTGCCGTGGCAAGTTCATCTTCGACATCGCCACCGCCGTGAACGCGCTCTGCTTCATCAAGGGCGAATATTCGCTCGATCGTTTTCGCTACATCCTTCAGGGCTACGAGGGCGTCCGCACCCTATCGCTGGCGGAATGGGACGCGTTTCCCAACGAATTGCGCTTCTCGTCGCTGCGCTTTACAGTCACGCGCCTCCACGACTTCTTCCTGCAACCGATCGACGGCCGCCAGCGCGTGCACAAGGACTTCCGGGAGTTTTTGGATCGCCTGCGTGTGCTCAGGCGCGAACGCGAGGGCGGCATGGAACCGCTGCTGATGGCGATGGCCACCGGTTACGACTACCGCAAGTATCAGAAGGTCAAGGCGACGGAGCGTCGCCACGCTTGACGCTAAGGCGCGCCGCGCATTCGGACCGCACAGCCCGACGCGAACCGGCGCGTCCGGACAACCCGCACCGGCAACCGGGAGATTAAGTGTCTGCCCTGCTGGAACGCCTGGCGCAAAGCGCGCCCGCGCTGTGGGTCGAAGTCTCACCGCCGCGCGGCGTCAATCCCGAGCCGCTCCTTAACCGCCTCGCGGCGCTCAAAGGGCACGTCGATGCTATCAATCTCACCGACAATGCGCTCGCGAGGGTAAAGATGTCGGGGCTGGTGTTCGGCTCGTTGATCCGCGCGCGCCTTGGCATCCCGGTGGTCCTTAACTTCTCATGTCGCGATCGCAACCGCTTCGCGCTGAAGTCCGATTTGTTGGGGGCGGCCGCCCTCGGCATCGACGCGGTCGTCGCGGTAACCGGTGACAAGATACCGCCCGCTGACAGCAGCGGCGCTCAGGCCGTACACGATGTCGACGCGCTCGGATTGCTCGGTATGATCGCGGAACTGAATCGCGGCGACACCGGCGAGGGCAGGGCGCCGCTGAAGACGTTGCCGAACCTAATCGCTGGTGGGGTTGCAAACCCCAACCGAATTAACATCGATCGTGAGTTCGAATTACTTGCCCACAAGGCACAAGCGGGCGCACGATTCGTCATCACGCAACCGGTTTTTGACCCAACGGTCGCGCGGCGTTTCCTCAAACGCGCCGACGCGCTCAAGCTAAAGACGGTGCTCGGCATTCTGCCGGTCAAACGCGAGTCGATGGCGCAATACCTGAAGGATCGCGTGACCGACCTCAAGGGCGCAAGCTCGCATCTTGATCGGTTTGCCGGCATGGACGAGGCTTCAGTGCGCGCGCGCTCGCTCGCCGAAAATCTCGCGCTGATGAAGACGTTGGCGCGAGAGGCCGCAGCGTTTAACATCATGAGCGGCGGAGGCCCCTCGCTCGCAATCGAACTCGCGTTGGAGTTCAGCAAATGGCGCAAGGACGGCGATCTCTAACCCGCGCGCTGCGCGAAGTGCGCGCAGCAGAACCAAGGCCCGAACGTGCCGAAGTCGAAGAGGCCGTGCGCACCATCCTGCGCTACATCGGCGAGGATTCGGATCGCCCCGGTCTCAAGCGCACTCCGCTGCGCGTGGTGAGGGCGTTCGAGTTTCTTACCTCCGGATATCAGAAAGACCCCAAGCAGGAGATCAACGGCGCTTTGTTCGTCGAGTCAGAGTACCAGGAGATGATCCTCTGCAAGGATCTCGACTTCTACTCACTGTGCGAACATCACATGCTGCCCTTCATGGGCAAGGCGCACGTTGCGTATCTCCCCAATCGCCGCATCGTCGGCCTCTCCAAGCTCGCGCGGCTGGTTGAAATCTTCGCGCGCCGCCTGCAAGTCCAGGAGCGGCTCACGACCCAGATCGCGCAAACCATCATGGAAGAGATCGAACCGCTCGGAGTTGCTGTCGTCCTCGAGGCGGAGCACCTGTGCATGCGGATGCGCGGAGTCGAGAAGCAGAACTCCTGGGTCACAACTTCTGCGATGCTCGGCGTGTTCCGTACCCAGTTTGAAACCAGACAGGAGTTCATGAATCTCCTGCGCAATGGAAAGTAGCTCGAACGCGGCGTTCCCGGCCGCGCGATTCTACCTTGGCCTCCGACGCCGACTCCTCGCTCGATAAGCTCGGCCGTGAAGCGCTGCGCTACGTCAAAACCGGGCAGACCCTCGGCCTCGGCACCGGCCGCGCCGCAAGCGCATTCATCCGCGCGCTCGGCCAAAGCCGCATCGCGGTGCGCGCAGTGCCGACCTCAAACGCAAGTGATCAGCTCGCGCGCGCCGTCGGCATCGAGGTGGTTTCGCTCGCCGACGCCCCGAAACTCGACGCCGGCTTCGACGGCGCCGACGAGGTCGACCCGCGGCTCAACCTCGTCAAGGGCTACGGCGGGGCATTGGTGCGCGAGAAGATCGTCGCAGCGTCATCGCGGCGCTTCATCGTCCTGGTCGGCGCTGAGAAACTGGTGACGAAGCTCGGCGCGCGCGGCAGCATCCCGGTCGAGGTGGTTCCGTTCGCTGCGGGATTCGCCGCCCGCGCAATCGCGAAGCTGGGGCTCAAGCCGCGCGTCCGCGCGTCCGACGGCGATGACTACGTTACCGAAAACGGAAACCTGATCCTCGACTGCGCGACGAAGCGGATCAACCGCCCAGCGCGGCTGGAGCGAGAGTTGCTCTCGATTCCCGGTGTCGTCGGGACGGGCCTGTTTATCGGCATGGCGGACCTCGTTTTGGTCGCCAATGCCGATGGCGCCATCCGTACCCTCCGCCGCCGCTGACGCTTCGTCGTATCGCGACGATCATGCCCACCGAACCCGACTCGCTCGCCGACCGCGACCGCATCGAGCGCGACCTCACCCATCTCTACCGCGCAGCGATCGCCGCCGCGGATCCGCAATACCTCGTCACCGCTGCGCTCGAAGGCCGCACGCCCGCCACCCGCGACGTTCCGCAGCTCATCGCCCGCGCATCGCGAGTCTTCCTCCTCGCGGTCGGCAAGGCGTCGCTCGCGATGGCGCGCTCAATCGAATCCCACCTGGGACCGCGGCTCGCCGACACGCTCGTCGTCGTACCGCCCGGCACCACTGCGGAGCCGTCCGAACGTCTGACCGTCTGCACGTCCGCGCATCCACTGCCCGACGAATCCTCCGAGCGGGCAGCCCGCCGCGCCCTCGAAATGCTTCACCGCGCGACGCCGTCGGACCTCGTGATCGTCGCGCTGAGCGGCGGCGCTTCTGCGATGTTCACGCTGCCCGCCGAAGGCGTCTCGCTCGCCGACAAGATTGCAATCAACGCCGCGCTGCTGCGTGCTGGCGCGTTAATCCGCGAATTCAACACGGTGCGCAAGCATCTATCCGCCGTGAAAGGCGGTCGCCTGCTTCGCGAAACCGGCGGCGCCGCCGTACTGACGCTGGTTCTTTCCGACGTTCCCGGCAACGATCTCGCGACCGTCGGTTCGGGTCTCACCGCGCCCGACCCGACAACCTTCGCCGATGCGGTTGGCGTGCTGAAACGCCGCTCGCTCTGGGGACGTGCTCCTGAATCCGTCCGTGACTATCTTGAGCGCGGCGTTGCTGGTGAGATCGCGGAGACATTGAAGCAGGGTGCGCCAGAGCTCGCGCGCGTGACCAACTTCATCATCGGTGACAATTCGACCGCCCTCGATGGCCTCGAACGCGCCGCGCGCGGCCTCGGCTACTCCGTCGATCGCTGGCGCGAACTCTACGGCGAGGCTGACGACCTCGGCCGTGCGCTCGCGGCGCATCTCGCTTCGATCCAGACCGAACGCACGTGCGTGATCGCGGGCGGCGAACCCGTCGCAGCCGTGCGCGGATCCGGGAAGGGCGGACGCGCCCAACAGTGCGCACTCGCGACCGCCATCGAACTCGCGCGCATTGCTCCCCGCCGGCGCATCGCCGCGCTCTTCGCCGGCACCGACGGCATCGACGGCCCGACAGACGCCGCCGGTGCGTTCGCCTTCCCGCACTCGGTCGCGCGAGCCGCGGCTGCTGGTGTGTCCGCCTCCGACTCGCTGGCCCGCCACGACGCGTACACCTTCTTTCGTTCGATCGACGATCTGCTCGTGACCGGTCCGACCGGCACCAACGTCGCGGACATCTTTGTCGGACTGATAAACTGGTAATTCGGCGAACTGATAATGCGGAGGGGGAGAAGATAATGAAGGCAGCGAGATCCTTCGCCCATGGCTCAGGACAAGGTTTTCACGCAGGGGATTGAGCGCGCAGCCGATGCGATCGGGGAACTCGACGCGTTTCTCAACAGCAAGCAAGGTCTTTCATGGCGATCTTGGCTCGACTATTTAATCCCCATATGAGAAAGCCATTGACACGGGAGGAGTACGAGCGGCGCATTCCTCCCGGCCAATTTCTCACCGAGAAATTCCCGGTCCTGAGCTACGGCCCGGCGCCGCGCTTCGACCCCAAGCACTGGGAGTTCCGCGTGATCGGACTGGTCGAGGAGCAGTTGCGCCTCAGCTACGAACAGTTCCGCGCGCTCCCGCAATCAAAACGGGTCGCCGACTTCCACTGCGTCACTACCTGGTCGCGCCTGGACAACACTTGGGAAGGCGTGCTCGTAAATGACCTCATGAAGCGCGTACGCTTGGGTCCCGAGGCGCGCTTTGTCATCGCCCACTGCGACGGCGGTTACACGGCCAACCTGCCCATCCAAGAATTCCTCGATGACGACGTGATGCTCGCGCATCGCCACGACGGCCGCGACCTCACTGCCGACCACGGTTGGCCGCTTCGCCTGGTCGTCCCCAAGCTCTACGGGTGGAAAAGCGCAAAGTGGGTCCGCGCGATCGAATTCAGCGCCGAAGACCGCCGCGGATTTTGGGAAGTGCGCGGCTACCATAATCACGCAGATCCTTGGACTGAAGAGCGCTACTCGTTTCAGGAAGAGCCCGAAGACTGACCTGCACGGTTGCGGACGCGACGCTGGACAGACAATCGAATCTCGCGCGGCTGCGTGACGAGGAATTCGACCTCGCGATAGTCGGCGCGGGTATCAACGGCGCCGCGCTCGCCCGCGACGCATCGATGCGCGGCCTTCGCGTCGCGCTGATCGACAAGGGCGATTTCGCCGGCGAGACATCGTCGCGTTCCTCCAAGCTGATTCACGGCGGGTTCCGCTATCTTCCGCAGTGGCAGTTCCGTCTGGTGCACGCTGCGCTGCGCGAACGCGAACGGCTTCGGCGCATCACCGCACCGCATCTGGTCCATCCGATTCGATTTCTGTTACCCATTTATCGCGGACGCGGCTTCGGCCGTTTTACGATGGCGCTCGGACTCACCCTCTACGATCTCTTCGCGCGCAACCAGCGCGGCGAGCACCATCGAAACCTCGGCGCCACCGGTGTGATCGAGATCGAGCCGCTGCTTTCGCGCGACGCTCTGACCGGCGGCGCGGTCTATTACGATGCGCACGGCGACGACGCCCGCCTCACCATTGAAAACGTCCTCGACGCTTCGCTGCACGGCGCCGCGGTGGCGAACTACCTTGAGCTCACCGGCTTTTCGCGCAGCGGCGGCCGTCTCGCTGCCGCGCAAGTGCGCGACCTGCTCGGCGATGGCTCCTTCGAGTTGCGCGCTCGCGTCTTCGTAAACGCGACGGGTCCGTGGGTCGATGCGATTCGGCGCCTCGACGAACCCGGCGCGCGTCCATGCGTGCGCCTCACCAAGGGAGTCCATCTGGTCCTGAGCCGCGCGGTTTTGCCGGTGCGTGAGTCACTGGTGCTTTCAGATCACTCGGGCCGGGTCGTGTTCGTCATGCCCGGCGATCGCTACGTCTTGGTCGGTACAACTGACACCGACTTTCATGACGATCCCGCGACGGTCGCGCCTGACGCCGCGGACATCGACTACCTCCTCGGCGTCCTGCGCGAAAATCTCCCGAGCGTCCGCCTTGCCGCTCACGACGTGCTCTCGAGCTTCGCGGGTCTGCGCGCACTCGTTACCGACACTGGTGCTGGCGCACCGTCTTCAGTGTCGCGGGAAGAAGTTATTCTCGAAGGCTCGTCGGGTCTGATCACCATTGCCGGGGGAAAGCTCACCACGCACCGCGAGATCGCCGCGAAACTTGCGGTTCGGGTGATGCGACATATCGGCCGGACGCCCGGCCGCTGTCCGACGCTCGACACTCCGCTCCCCGGCGCTCGACCGATCGCTGGCAACGGCGCCAACGTATCTGTCGCATCGCGGTTCGAACTTCCTCCGAGTGTCCGCGCTATCCTGACCGCTCGTTACGGTACGCGTGCGGCGCTGATTGCATCACTAATCGCCGAGCGTCCCGATCTCTCACGTCCGCTTGCACAGGGATGTCCTGCGATTGGCGCCGAGGTCGTTTACGCCGTCCGCCATGAAATGGCGCAGTCGCTTGCGGATTTCATCGCGCGCCGCACTGCGCTTGTCTGGCAATACCCAAACGAAGCCGAAGCCGCCGCTCCTGAAGTCGCGCGGCTGATGGCGGCCGAACTCGGCTGGTCCAACGCGCGCGCCGGCGCCGAAGTGGCAAACTTTCGCGAAGACCTCGCCCGGCGTCGCATCGCGTGACGTCCGATGGCTGCTCCCGAGCGCGAGCCCGATCTGCGAGCACGCGCCGAGCGCATCGCCGCGACGCTCTCACGCCGCTATCCTGATGCGCGCATCAGCCTCGATTTTGAAACGCCGTGGCAATGTCTCGCCGCGACGATTCTCTCCGCGCAATGCACCGATGAGCGCGTAAACAAGGTCACGCCCGCGCTGTTCCGCGCCTACCCCGATGCGCGCGCAACCGCCCGCGCCGACGCGCGACATCTCCAGCGCATCATCGTCACGACCGGCTTTTTCCGCCAGAAGACGCGCTCATTGATCGAGACGGCACGCACACTCGTCGAACGGTTTGACGGCGAAGTACCGCCCTGGATGGAAGATCTCGTTACGCTTCCCGGCGTTGGTCGCAAGACAGCAAATGTCGTGCGCGGCCATGTGTTCGGCCGGCCGGGCATGGTGGTGGACACGCACGTGCGGCGCCTCTCACGGCGGCTCGGTCTCTCGCGCAATCGTGACCCCGACAAGATTGAGCGCGACCTCTCGGCCTTGCTGCCTCCGACCGAATGGACTCGCTTCTCGATGAGTCTCATTCTTCACGGCCGCCGCGTCTGTCAGGCTCGCCGGCCGATGTGCGAAGGCTGCGCGCTCCGCCCGGACTGTCCGCAGATCGGCGTATCGCCGCCGAAGCCGCGCGGCGTTCGCGACATCAGGCGCAAGTCATTCTAAGCTCAGCGAAGAATCGCGCTGCCACCCGCGATACGGATCCGAACAAAGCTGGCAGATCGCACGCCTGCTCCTCCCGCTCCCCCGGGCGACCTTGTTTTCACGCGCGCCCCACGCGTGTCATAATTACTGGCATCCCGCCTCGGGTTTTCCGGGGGTACGTGTCCCTTGAAGCTGCGGATTGAGGACATAGCCGCGGACGCGAAGGATTTGACCTTCGCGGAGCCGGAGACGGAACTTAATCGTCTGCTCGAACTTGGTCCCGCGCGGGAGTTTCGCGTCGCCGCGCCGATCGCGGTCACCGTCTCCTATTATCGTGCCGGCACCGACGTGTTCGTGGCCGGTCGCGTCGCCGCTAAGGCGCGTGCGGCGTGCGCGCGCTGCGTCGAGGATTTCGTCACTACCCGTGAGCGTGAATTTCGCTACGTACTCACGCCGCGCGTGATGCGACTGCACGACGACAAGGACGCCCGGGAGGAAGACGTCGAACTGTCATCATACGACCGCGACGAGATAGACTTGAGCCCGTTGGTCCGCGAACAGATAATCCTCGCGCTCTCCAGCCGCGCGCTTTGCGATGAGAATTGCCGCGGGCTCTGTCCGCACTGCGGCCAGAACCTCAACCTGCGTCAATGCGAATGCCGCGTCGAGATACGCGACTCGCGCCTCGCGGCCCTGAAATCAATCGCCGCTCGCCGCACGTCCTAGGCTGCCCGCGCAACCAAACCGAGAGAAGGAACCATGCAAGCACCCAAACGCCGCAC
The DNA here is from genome assembly GCA_964429575.1 of uncultured Binatia bacterium (SeqCode). Lineage (GTDB taxonomy): Bacteria > Desulfobacterota > Binatia > Binatales > Binataceae > CAYSCX01. Next base: position 117,818 of record CAYSCX010000002.1, read on the forward strand.
CTCCAGTTCCAAGCGCAACAAGCGACGCGCCCACGACCACCTGCGCGCCGTCAACCCCGGAGTCTGCCCGTCGTGCGGCGAGCCGGTGATGCCGCATCGCGTGTGCCGCAAGTGCGGCTCCTATCGCGGACGTCAAATGGCCGAGGTCTCCGAGTAGTTCTGGCGGAGGTGCACTGTTGAAAATCGCGCTCGACGCGATGGGAGGCGATCTCGCTCCCAAGGCGCCCGTCGAAGGTGCGGTCCTTGCCGCTCGCGAGTCGGCGATCGAGGTCGTTCTGGTCGGCGACCGCGCGCTGCTCACCCGCGAACTCGCCGATCACCAGGCCACCGGCCTGAAGATCACCATCGAGCACGCGCCCGAAGTCGTGGGCATGGGCGATTCGCCGCTCGAATCCATCCTCTCGAAACCGCGTTCGTCGATTCACGTCGGCTTCGGTCTCCTCAAAGCCGGCAGCGTCGACGGCTTCGTCAGCGCCGGAAACTCCGGCGCGGTGATGGCGGCCGCGATGGCCATCCTCGGCAACCTGCCACACGTCGATCGTCCTGCGATCGCGTCGCCCGTGCCGATGACTGGCGGCTTCGCGCTGCTCATCGACGCCGGCGCGAACACCGACGTCAAACCCATTCACCTCGCGCAGTTCGCCGTGATGGGTGAGATCTACTCGCGCCGCGTCCGCAACATCACACGCCCGCGCGTCGGCATCCTGAGCAACGGTGAAGAGGACTCCAAGGGCACCGATCTGACCCGTGCCGCCGCATCGATGCTCCGCGAGATGGGTGCCTTCGTGAATTACATCGGCTACGTCGAGGGCCGCGATATCAACCGCGGCAAAGTTGATGTCGTCGTAACCGATGGCTTCACGGGCAACGTCGCGCTCAAGACCATGGAAGGATTCGCCTCGTTCATGATGCTCAACATCTTCGAGGCGTTCGGAGGCAACTGGCGCGGCCGCATCGGCTATCTGCTCGTGCGCAAGAATCTTCGCGGCCTGCGCGAGAAACTCGATCCACACGAGTACGGTGGTGCTCCGCTGCTCGGCGTCAACGGTGTGACGATCATTTCGCACGGGTCGTCCACCGCTGTTGCAATCAAGAACGCATTGCGCGCGGCCGCCAACGAAGCGCTCGTGCGGCACGTCAACGCGGAGATCGCCGATGTCCTCGGACGCATCCAGCCTGCGATCGGCGCCTCCGCAAAACCCGCGGGCAAGGGTCTGAAGGCGCTCTTCAGCCGGATGCGCGAGCGCCTGGCCCGTCACAAGGACAAGGAGCCCGAGACACCTGCTCCAGCGCTCGAAGCGCCGAAACCTGCGCCACAGCTCCTGGAGGTCGAGGCGGTCCTGTCGCCCAACGGAAAGCCTTCAACCGGAGATCTCTCGCAGGCAGCTCAAGACGATAATCGTGCACAAGCGACCGACAATCCGGGCGAACATCAGGCGTCGCACGATCCTAACGCACCCGACAAGAATAACCCCTCCTGAGCGCGCGGAGTTTCCGAACATATGAAGCTTGCCTTCCTGTTTCCCGGGCAGGGATCACAACGCGTCGGAATGGGCGCGGAGCTTTCCGAAAATTTCTCGATCGCGCGCGACGCCTTTGCGGAGGCTGACGAGGCGTTGGGATTTGCGATCTCGAAGCTCTGCTTCGACGGCCCCGAGGATGATCTTCGCCTCACCGTCAATACTCAGCCCGCAATCGTCACAACTTCGATTGCCGCATATCGCGTCTTTGAAGCCGAGTACGGCGTCACCCCGGAAGTAGCTGCCGGTCACAGTCTGGGCGAATACAGCGCGCTGGTCGCCGCTGGTGCCCTCAAGTTTGAGGACGCGGTTCGCGCGGTACGCGAGCGCGGGCGCCTGATGCAGGAAGCGGTGCCGGCGGGGCAGGGCAGCATGGCTGTGTTAATCGGCCTCGAGACGGCTGCGGTCAAGGAAGTCTGCGCCGAGGCATCGACCGGCGGGCGTCTGGTAGTTCCCGCCAACCTCAACGCACCCGGGCAAATCGTCGTCGCGGGTCACGCTGACGCGGTCAACCGGGCGATCGGCCTCGCCAAGGAACGCGGCGCAACCATGGCGACGGAACTCAAGGTCAGCGCACCGTTCCATTGCCCGCTGATGCAGCCGGCACGCGACGGAATGAAGCCCGTCCTGGAAAAACTCGAAATAGCGCCGCTCAAGTTTGCAATCGTCGCGAACGTAACCGCCGAAATGAATCGCGACCCCGCCCGCGTCGTAGCGTTGCTGCTCGAGCAGATCACTGCCCCGGTGCGCTGGGAGGAATCGATGTCCACGATGGCGAAGTCCGGTGTCGGCGCAGCGATCGAGTTCGGATGTGGCCGCGTGCTCGCAGGCCTTATGCGGCGCATCGACCGCAAAGTCAAGGTTGCGCCGCTCGAAGACCTTGCATCGCTGAAGGCGCTGGGCGAGCTGGTCGCCGGCGCGAACAAGTGATCCACCGCGCGCCAGCCGCGCCGGCTCGCTGCTCGCGCAGGGTAACTTGCCTAGTCGCGCTCAACTCCTTATGCTGCCGAGTGATTTGACGGGCGCAGGTCGCGTTCCGGGCGTCTGTGCGCCGATGACCGCTCCGCCGGACTGCGACTGACGCTGGCGGTGCACGTTAGAGATTGAAACATTCGCGCGGCCGTATGCGCCGCACCGCCAGGAGGAGCTAGGCCACGATGGCAAACGACCTGATCGCAACCAAGATTCGCGAAAAGATTGCTGAACAGCTCGGCGTCTCCGCGGACGAGGTCACGCCGGATTCGTCATTTATCGAGGATCTCGGCGCGGACTCGCTCGACATCGTTGAGATGGTTATGGCGTTGGAGGAAGAGTTCGGCATCGAAATCTCGGACGAGGACGCCGAGAAAATCCGCACCGTCAAAGACGTCGTCACATTCATCGAGGCTCACAAGAGCTGAAGCGCTCGCCCTCAATTCTCTTTCTTCCTGCTCGCACCAACGGGCGGCGGCTCACCGCCGCCCGCTTTATCATTGGCAGGCTGTTGAAAAAGCCATTTTCAACAGCCTGCTCCCTCTCTCGCGTCTCCCCCAGAGGGGGAGAAGATGAGGAAGGAAGCCATCTTTGACGCAGGGTGTTGAGCGCACCGGCGAGACCGCGCCAATATGTTCCGCGTTTCTCAACACCCTGCTAGGGTGGGCTCTCCGTGGGCGCGCGACGCGCGCCGGCGTTGACCATGCGCTGCCCGTTCTGCCGCCACAAAAACAACCGCGTGACCGACACGCGCATGTCCGCCGATGGCCGCAACATCCGCCGCCGCCGCATGTGCACCTCCTGCAAGCGCCGCTTCACTACCTATGAGCGTCTCGAAGAAGCGCTCCCGATGGTCGTCAAGAAGGACAACCGCCGCGAACCCTTCGAACGCCAGAAAATCATCGCGGGACTGCGCCGCGCGTGCGAGAAACGTCCCGTCCCGACTGAGACCGTCGAGGACGTCGCAGACCGCGTCGAGCGCGCCGTGCTCGACCTCGGCGCCAAGGAAGTCCCAAGTTCGGTCATCGGCAATTTCGTGATGAACGAGCTCCACAAGATCGATCAGGTCGCATACGTGCGCTTCGCTTCCGTCTATCGTTCCTTCAAAGACATTGACGAATTCATGCACGAGCTTCAGGATCTGATTCGCAAGCGCCAGGAACCTGCGCACCACGAGGGCCGCTCGCGCGACCGCAAGTCCGATTAGTGCGATTGCGTTGCGCTCGCGAATCGCGCATGGCTCGCCGCACCAACTCCCAAACCGGCCGCCGCTTCATGGCTGGCGCGCTCGCGCTCGCCGCGCCGATGCTCGGACTCACCGCGCCGAACCCCGCTGTCGGCTGTGTGATCGTCCGCAACGGCCGCATCGTCGGCCGCGGCGCGACCGCGCGCGGTGGCCGACCGCATGCGGAGACGCGCGCCCTCGCGGCCGCCGGTAGCCGCGCCCGCGGCGCCACCGCCTACGTCACCTTCGAGCCGTGCGCCCATCACGGCGCGACGCCCCCGTGCGCCGAGGCGCTGGTGCGCGCCGGAGTCTCGCGCGTGGTCATCGGCTGCCTCGACCCCTATCCGCCCGTCCGAGGCCGCGGCGTCGCAATCCTGCGGCGCGCCGGCGTCCCCGTAACCACCGGCGTGCTCGAGTCGGAGTGCCGCCGGCTCAACGAGGGCTTCATCACCCGCATGGCGCGCCGCCGCCCCTTCGTCATCTTGAAGCTTGCCGCATCACTCGACGGCCGCATCGCCGCGGCAAGCGGCGACTCGCGCTGGATCAGTTCCAACGACTCTCGACGCCTCGTCCACCGCTGGCGGCGTGAATGCGATGCGGTCCTCGTCGGCGCTGGCACCGTTATCGCCGACGATCCGCGCCTCACATGTCGCGCGCCGCGCGGTCGCGATCCGGTGCGCATCGTCCTCGACGCGCGCCTCCGGGTGCCGCCCGGCGCGCGCATCTTTCGTCAACGTTCGGGCGCACCGACCATCCTGGTTACCGTCGCATCGCGCCTCGCCGCCGCACGCCGCCGCTACCAACGCCCCGGCGTTGAGATCGTCACCGCGCCCGCCAACCAGGATGGCATCGCCCTGGACGCTCTGATGCGCGATCTCGCCCGGCGCGGCATCTCGAAAGTGCTGATCGAAGGTGGCGCTCACGTCGCCGCCTCAGCTCTGCGCGCACGCATCGTCGATCGCGTCGCACTGTTTGTCGCGCCGCTGATTCTTGGCTCCGGCCTACCGGCCGTGGACGGTCTCAGGTTCCGCCGCGTGCGCGACGCCGTCGCGTTGGCGGACCTGACCGCGCGACCGGTCGGCCGCGATTGGCTTCTCGAAGCTCGCCCAATTTACCGGCCATTCCGCTCGCGACGCTCCTGACCTGCGCGCGGCCCACCTGCAATCTGCGTCGTCCACCGTGCTGGTTAGGCATTTGTAGCGGTGGTACTATTCCGGTGCGGACGACCGCTACAGATGGCAATCGATTCTCTCGACGAAGTTTTCAACCGCCTCAAGGCCGGCGCGATGGTCGTCCTGGTCACCGACGACCGCGGCGACGCGCAGGGCGACGTCGTGATGGCCGCGCAAATGGTCACGCCCGACCACGTCAATTTCATGGTCCGCGAGGCGCGCGGCATCGTCACCATCGCGATTACCGAGCAGCGCATGCGCGAGCTTGGCATTCCTCTCGAGCGCTCGGCGGACAGCGGCGCCGCGCTGGAACAGGCCGGCGCATTGGTTGAGGCGCGCGAGGGCGTCACGACCGGAATCTCCGCCGCCGATCGTGCCCGCACCATTCAGGTTGTCGCCTACGAGGAGTCCGGGCCCGAAGATATCGTGATGCCCGGCCACGTTCTTCCGCTCATGGCGCTTGGCGGCGGAGTAATGATGCGGGTTGGCCGCGCGGAGGGCGCTGTCGATCTCGTCAGGCTCTCGGCACTGACGCCCGCTGCCGCGATGTGCACCATCCTGAGCGAAAGCGGCGAGGAAGCGCAGCTGGACGAGCTTCGCGAGTTTGCCGGACGCCATTCGATGCCGCTGGTCTTCATCAAGGACCTCATTTCGTTCCGCGTCGCCAACGAGGTCTTGGTTCAGCGCGTTTCCGACGCTCCGTTCCGCCTGCCCGACGGTGAACTTCGCGCGGTCGTGTTCCGCAATATCGTTGACGGACGCGAGCACCTCACGCTCGTCAAGGGCAACGTCGGCGGCGGACGGCCGGCGCTCGTCCGGCTTCACTCGGAATGTCTTACCGGCGATGTGTTCGGCTCCACCCGCTGCGACTGCGGCGAGCAACTCGCGCAATCCGTTGAGCGAATCCTTGCGTCCGACGCGGGCGTGGTCATCTATCTGCACCAGGAAGGGCGCGGCATCGGGTTGGGAAACAAGATGCGCGCCTATGCATTACAGGACACTGGACTCGACACCGTCGAGGCAAACCTCGAACTCGGCTTCGAAAAAGACCTTCGCGATTACGGCATCGGCGCTCAAATCCTGCGCGACCTTGGCGTCGGTGAAGTGCGCCTGCTGACCAACAATCCGCACAAGATCGAGAGCCTGCGGGGTTACGGCGTCAACGTGACGCGCGTTCCGCTGGAAGTTCCGCCGCATCGCGGTAACATCGGCTATCTGAAGACGAAGAAGGAAAAGCTCGGGCACCTTTTCTCGGAGCTCAAGCTGATTACCTGAGCTTCCCGGCGATTTCTCGGGCACACGCGCGGTCGAATCATGGGAATGAGACACCTCGGGCGGGAGCTCGCGCTTAAGGCGCTTTACCAAATCGACATCTGCGGCGGCGCCTCCGACGGCGACCTCGCGCTGCTCTTCGATAGATTTCCCGCCGACGCCGACGCGCGCGCCTTCGCCCGTTCGCTGGTTATCGGCGTGACTCGCGAGGAGAAAGTGCTCGATTCCCACATTGCCGACACGCTCGAAAATTGGACCATCCGTCGTCTCTCGCGGGTGGACCACAACATCCTGCGGCTCGCCCTCTATGAACTGCTGTTCGTGGCCGACGTGCCGGCGCGTGTAACCTTCGATGAAGCCATCGAACTGGCCAAGCGTTACGGCGACCAAAATTCCGGCCGCTTCGTAAACGGGGTCCTCGATCATCTCGCAGGCCGCCTCGGCGTCAAGGAAAAGGGCGACGAAACGAGAGCTGAAAAGACCAGCTAGTGCCGTTCCAGTTTTTCGGTGCGAAACTTCCCGCGAACCCAGACCACCGATTAGTGAACGAATTGGCCACGCCCCTTTCGGGGTAGATAGTTGGAACGGCACTAGCCTGCTCGTCGCGGCGTTGCTTCTGTTCGCATCGTCGTGCGGCTACCAATTCGCCGCGTCCGGTACCAATCTTCCCGACGACGCGAAGACCATCTATGTAAAGAATTTCGACAACCAGACCCGCTACACCGGCGCCAACGACGAATTCATGCGGCACTTGAAGAACGAAATCGCGATGCACCAGCGCCTGGTTCTAGCTGACGATCCCACCCGCGCAGACCTTCAACTGAGCGGTGCGATTACCTATTTCGAGACCACCCCAACCGCATTCAACTCGGTACTGGAACCAACCATCTACCACCAGAACATGACCGTCTACGCAACGCTTACCGATCTGCGTTCAAAGAAAATCATCTGGAGCACTCACGGCCTGAGCAACGTGCAGAATACTCCGGTCGTATCGCAGGCCGTGGTCCCGACCTCGCCCACGTTTCTTCAACAGAACCTTCGCTCTCCGGATATCGGAAGATTGCCCGATCTCCAGGTCGCGCAAACCCAAACGCAGGCTGGGCGCAACAACATGATGACGCAGATTGCACAGTCGCTCTACGCGTCGATGGCTTCCGGCTTCTAGCCTGCACGCATCGTCGAAGGGCAGCGGATGTCGGCCGAGAGCGCACTCCAGTTCATTCGATCGCTCGATGGTTCGCGGCGCTTGCCTGCCGCAGTCGTCATCGCGGGCCCGCACGCGTTTCTCCGTGAGTTCGCTCTGAGGGCCCTCGCGCGGATGCTGGTCGCGCAGGGCTATCTGTACCGTCCCGTCCAACTTGGCGCGGCGGACGGCATCGGCGCAGTCCTCGACGAACTCTCCGGCGCCGACCTGTTCGCGCCGAAAAAACTTGTCGCATGCAGGGTGCTGAAGTCGAGGCGTGAATCCGCCTCCGATGACGACGATGAAGGCGGCTCGAAGGCTGGACGCTCGCGCGGCGCAGACGCCGCCCTTGCCGAGGCAATCGAGAGCGTCCGCCCGCCGATTGCGCTCGCGCTGCTCTTCGAGCGGGACAGCGCGCCCGCCCCCGTGAAGCGCGCGGCCGAGAAATCGGCCCTGCTCGTCAACTGCCAGCGTCCATTCGACAATCAACTCGAGCAGTACCATCGCGCATTCGCGCGCGCCGAGGGATTCGATCTCGCCGCTGATGCCGCCGACGAACTCCTCATTCGCTTCGGTTCGGATCTTGCGGCCGCCGCGAATGCGATCTCAAAGTCCGCGATCACCGCTGATACTCCCGATAAACTTGACGCCAAGTCGCTCCGAGAGCCGGCTGGCGCGCGAACTCCCGCGCTCTTCGAACTGTCGGAGAGCATTTCACGTGGCCGCGGCGCCGCTGCGCTCGCGCAATACGATCGCGCGGTCGCGCTCGGGCGCGATCCGATGGAGCTGTTCGGCGTCGAGATAATTCCGGTGCTGCGGCGGATGATGACGGCGGCGGCGATGCTCTCGCGGCGCAAGTCGGCCGGCGAAATCGCCGCCGCGCTCGGAATGTCGCCGCAAAGCTCGCTCGCGATGCGCGCCATCGATGGCGCCCGGCGCCTCGGTGCGGCTCGTCTCGAGCGGGCGCTCGCCCGCGCCACGCAGCTCGATCAGGGTCTCAAGAACGGCGCCATCCGCGAACGCCAACAAGCGATCTCCGCCCTCCTGCTGGAACTCCTCGCGGTCTAATACTGACCTCCGCTTCCGTCGCCTCTCCCTGTCTTGGGAGAGGGTGAGGGAGAGGGCGCATCTTTCCGCCGCGTTCGCTCGCGACCGGCAGGTTAGGGTTCCCGCCTCTAAGCCTTCGCGATTTTGTTGAGCCTTGCCGACAGCCGGGCGACTTGCCGGCTCGCGGTATTGCGATGGATCACGCCCGAGGTCCGCGCCTTGTCGAGCGCCCGGGTAGCCGCGTGCACCTGCGTCTCGGCCTTGGTGCGATCTCCACTCTCGATCGCTTCGACCGCGAGCTTCACCGCGGTGCGCGTGCGCGTCACGATCGTGCGATTGCGCTCGCGGCGTTTCTCATTCTGTCGGCGGCGCTTTTCCGCCGATGGGTGAACCGGAATATGCGGCATAACCAGTGTTAGCTAACAGCGCCCCCCGAGCGGGTCAATACACCGACGCACTAGCGAGCTGGCCGTTTTCGCTTCGCTTCCTGCCACAGCGCTTCAACGTCGGCGGGTGAAAGCTTCTTCAGATCCACGCCGCGCGACGCCGCGAGCCTCGCGACCCCGTCGAACCGCGCGACAAACTTGTCACACGCGCGCCGTAGCGTCTCTTCGGCGTTGCCTCCCAGAAACCGCGGCGCGTTCGCGAGCGCAAGCAGCATGTCGCCGATCTCCTCGACCGCTCCCTCCCGATCGCCGCGCGCGAGCGCGCGTTCGGCTTCGTCAAGTTCCTCGCGCACCTTATTCAGCACCTCCGCGGCGTGCGCCCAATCCATCCCTTCGCGCCGCGCGTGCTCTCCGAGCCTTTCCGCGCGCATCAAGGCGGGCAGGGCGCCCCCGACCCCGGCGAGACCGTCCCTCGACGCCTTCGCGCCGCGTTCCTTCTGCTTGATTTCGTCCCAATTCGCGAGCACCTCGGACGCGGTATTTGCCGTCGCGTCGCCATAGACGTGCGGATGTCTGCGGATGAGTTTTTCTGCCGCACCGTCCAGCAAAGACTCGACCGTGAACCGTCCCTCGTCCTTCCCGATCACCGCCGCAAGCATCGAGGCCGCGAACACGTCGCCCAGCTCGTCCGCGATCTCCGCGCTATCACCGCGCGCGATCGCATCCGCCGCCTCGTATGCTTCCTCGATCAGATGCTTCCCGGTATCGGCGAGCTTCTGCTCGCGATCCCACGGGCACTTTTTTCGCAGCTCCCGGACGACTTCCGCGAGCTTTGCAAACGCCCGTACCGCCGCTTCTGCGTCGCTTTCACTCATATGACGCGACCCTACCACACGACCATCCGCCGTCCCTCTTTCCGTAGGGGCGGTTCGTGAACCGCCCATCCTCCCTCCCCCCGTGCTCGTAAGGGCGCACGGCAGTGCGCCCTTCTTTCTCCGCCTCTCCCTGACTTGGGAGAGGCCGCTCGCAGGCGAAGCCCTGCGAGCGCGAGAGGGCGCCTCCCGATATGCCTCTCTTCTCCACCAACCCGACCAACGGGAGCATTTCCCCGCCGATGCCTCACTTCATGTTATTGGCCGTCGCGACTCGCGACCCTCTCCCTGTGTTGACTGGGAGAGGGTGCGGGTGAGGGTCCATGCTGCCTTCTCACTCCGCATCGCCCCGCGTGGCGCTGCCTTCCCCCTCAACGCTACAATCTGCGCGAGACACCCACGAGGCATTCGCCTATGAAAATCATCGACATCGGCGTGCCGCTCGACGCGGCCCCGTATCCGCCGTGGACCTATCGCTTCAAGCGCGTCTCGCACGAAGAAGGCGCGCGCGCGATGCTGCGCTTGTTCAAGGGTTCCGACGTCGGCGACTACCCCGACGGTCTCGCGCTCGGCTGGGAAACCATCACGCTCACCGGCCACGCCGGCAATCACATCGACGCGCCCTGGCACTTCGGCCCGCTGTGCGAAGGCAAACCCGCGCGCACCATCGATCAGATTCCGCTCGAGTGGTGTTTCAGCGACGCGATCCGCCTCGACTTCCGCCACCGCCAGGGCGAGGACATCACCGTTGACGACATCACCGCGGAACTCGCGCGCATCGATTATCGCATCAAGCCGCTCGACATCGTGCTGCTATGGAGCGGCACGGACGAGTACCTCGACAACGTCGATGACTACGTGCGCCGACAGGCGGGCCTTTCGATGGAGGGGCAGAACTATCTGCTCGATCAGGGCGTGAAGCTAATCGGCATCGATGCGATCGCGATGGACGTGTCGTTTCAGACCATGCAGCGGATGTTCAAGGAGGGCCACCCGAATCCGTTTTTCCCCGCGCATTTCGTCGGGCGCGAGCGCGAACATTTGCACATGGAGAAGCTGGCGAACCTCGGCGCGATTCCGCGCCCGTTCGGCTTCAAGGTTTCCGCGCTACCGATCAAGATAACCGGCGGCAGCGCCGGTTGGGTGCGCCCCGTCGCGATTGTGGAGGATGCGTGAGCGGCGCAACTGCATAATCAAAGTACCAACAGTACCGAGAGACGGGCTCAACCAACTGTCAAGATTAGTGTTACCGACTGTCATTCGGTTCATTTGACATAACGCTGACGCTGGAGTAGCGATTCGCGCTGGTTGCCATTCTGCGCCTCGGTTGAGTGGAGGAGCGCCGCGGCGCCTCACAGGGGGACGCCATGGTGTCACCTCGCAACTCGGTTGCGGCGGCGAGTGCGTTCGCTGTCGCCACGCTCTGCATCCTCGTCGTTAGCGGATCTGCTTCGCCGACGTTCGCTCTCGAGGTGGTGGAGGCCGAGCACCAAGCAGAGCCGCTTCATCGGCTCAGCGTCGGCTGGGTGGACGCAGTCCAAGTCGGTCTCAACGTTGCAGGGACTACCGTTCCACAGGCACGAGCAATGGCGACCGCCATCACAATCGAGAAGGAAGCACTTGAAGTGCTCCAGCAGTCCGTCGCAGGCCGGACCACCAAACTCGAGGGTGACCTGCTTCTGATCGATGAAGACGCAAAGCGCCTCACGGAGCTGTGGGCGCAAGGAAAAAACCTCAGAACGGATCCCGACGCGCAGGACGTGCTTGAGCGGCTTCGGGGGCGCGTAACGGCACCAGACGACAGTGAATATACTTTCGCTGCCCGCGCGCTGTTCTCCCGCCACGGCTTGTACGCAACTGCGACGGTCGCTGGGCGATATTGGGTGACGGATAGGCTGGGCAAATCCATCACCAAGACCCTGGGGGTTGGCCCCTTCACTGCCGATTCGATTCGGGGCAGCAGATGGGGCCGACTCAAGAAAATCTCCCGCTTGACCCAAAGCCTCAGTGACGAACTCACCAAAGCTTTTCTAAAAAAGGTCGCAAGAGCGGTGTTCGACGAGGTCCTTGCCGAAAAGATAAGAGAGATCGAGAGGAATATCGCGAATTATTCCCCGTCAGGAGGGGGCCGGCGTGGGTATGCTCATCGCCTTCGCCTTGAAATGGTTAGAGTGCCGCAATTTGTCTTGCCCGTGCTGGCAGCGGCGCCAGCGGCGGCGGTAGCCTCCGATCGTGTGCTCGTAATGCCCGAACGTCTGGAAGTCTACCGTGAACCTGTAGTTAATAGCATCGCCGTTGAACGGCAGGTAATCGACCGCCAGAACTTCACCGTGGAAACTTCACGCGAAACTGTTCGTGAAGCTCCGGTGAGCCATCCGATGCGCGAGACCCAAAGAGTATCGAGCTTTGACCCGAGCAGCCACTTCCGAGGTGGATTCGACTCAAGCGGAGGCAGCTTATGGGGCAGGTATTAAGATACCTTGTTCATGCTCTTGCGATAGCCGTACTAATGCCCGGTTGCCGATCCTCGGAGCCGGCGCTCCATGTGCTGGATGGGGTCGACGTGCAGTATGTCATTACACCGGCAGTGGCCAGTGCCGTATCGGATCGCATAGGATTTGATTTGGAAGTTATGGATGCCGGAACGATCATCGTTCGCGGCTCAGATGCGCTTGTCGCCCTCGATTCCCGCGGCGGATTCATGGAAGCTACAACGCTTGAATCAACTACTCCTCCTCCCGATAGCTTCGCTGTCGACCGGGGGCCGACGATGCTGGTCGTCAAAGATCGATTCTTTGGATTGCTACAAGAAACGGGCTATTCGCAGGCGATTCCGCTTCCGGCGGATGGCATGCGTTTGGCCTCATCCAGCAATCCCGGCACCGTATATCTGTTTGGATCCGTGGGGGACAACAGTCACCGGCTTTACACCTTTTATGAAGACGGAGTCCTGGACGTACTGCTGGAGCTTCCCGTACCGATAGTCGGGGTCGCCGATAATCGGCACGCTATCTATGTTGCTACCGCTCGTGAAATCGTGCGTGTAAAGCTGCACGAGGTTAGTTTGGTTCTCCGGCTCTCCGACAGCGAACGAAGCATCGTATCTATAGCAGCAGGCGCTGACGACAGGACCATCTACTTCTCTTCCGCTGACCGCGTAACCGCGTTCAGCGGCTTAGTTGGGATTCCAATCGTCACTAACGCCGGGGGCACGCTAAGGATGCGGGACGGCAAGCTCTACCTGCTCGACTCAAATCGCAATTTCCTCGCAATTCTGAGCGGCTTAGACCAAGCGCTTCGCCAGAGGAATTAATATGAAATTGCTCACGCTTATCGGCGTTATCGGCAGCGCCGTGTTAATTGCGGCTTGTGGCCCGAGCGGTCCGTCACCAATAGACCAAGCCGCGAAGAAGGGTGACGTGGAAGTAGAGGTTCGCGGCGAAGGATCGGTGGACAGCGTCACGGCGACAATAATACGGGTCACCGGTGCGGGGAGCGTCACAATTCCCGTAGGGACCGTCTTTCGAGGCGGACCCGGGACCCAGAGCATGATGGTGGCACGCAGTGTAACGGTGACTTTTCCAGAGGGCGCAAATACCCAAACGATCAAGCTCGAGACTTACTGCATCAACCGCTTCTTGGACTTACCCGGAACGGAGTCGATTCTAGTGATAGACGACGACCAGCCGGCTCCGTCCCATCCACTGCGAAAGCTCGCGAGCTGTCTCGAGGGCAAGAGTCTGTCAAAGCACGAACGACAGATCGCCATCTGGGTGGTGTCAGACAATCTGTGGGACCTTTCAGAAGCGGCACTTATCGATCGCCTAAAAAGCGAATTCGTCAAGAAAATAGATTCTCTTGGTACAGACGGCCTTGTGGATCTCGTGACGAGGACGCTTTCCCCTGACGACGCACAGGAGTTAAGGGCTCTGATTAGGTCGCAGGGAGTAGGAGAGATTCGGGCTGCTTTAACCGACGTCGCTGAAGAGATGGCTGCAAAGGACGCGAAACAATATATCAAAGCGGCCCCTACTCTTCGCGAATGCGGCCTAGATGTAGAAGGCAAGCGGCTTTTCGAAGGCTAGTCCCCCGGTTTTTGACTCAGGGTAAAGCAAAGGGGTCTTGAGTCGAGAATGAGAGGAATTCCCTTTTCGGGGATCAGCCGCGGGCAACTCAAAATTACCCCCTGCGGCGCCGTACCGGTCTGGGTTCGAGAGCCTTAATTAGCCCTAGAGGCGGCACGAGTATGCTCGCATACCAACATGACGTTGTCACCCTGACCTGATATGGCTCGGTAGTGTTTCGAAGTTGGTGCAAAATGTGAAAAGCCGCATGATCCTGCGAGTTGAGCCACAACTCGCGCCCGCTGTGAGGCAGGTGCCGGAGGATGACGCTAGGGAGAGCGATAGCAGGAGTCGGTTGAAAGGAGAAGAAGCGGTCGAGCAGGTAATGTACGACTTTACCGACGCGACCCTGCTAGGTGTGAATCATTCAACGCATTTGCGGGACGCCACACGTCGACCGCACGGCGCTACACCGACAATATCGGCGACATTACCTTTTCCGTCAGGAACTTCGAAAGATCTTGCAGGCTCTCGGCCGTGATCTCGTGGCCACAGTCGTACTCGCGAAGCTGAACCGGAATCCCAAGCTCGCGCAGCGCCTCGATCGATTGCCGCGCGCGTCCGATCTCGATCATGTCGTCGGCGCGGCCGTGCTGCACCAGCGTGGGCATTAGCGCGAGCGCCTCGCGATTTTTCGCCCGCTCCGCAAGCCCGGGCGGGAACCAGGTGGACATCGCGACCAACGCGGCGAACCGCTCCGGATTCGCAATCGCGAGGCGGTACGCCATTCCTCCCCCCTGGCTGAAGCCCGCGATGACGATCTTGCGCGGATCGATCGGATAGCGCCTCAGCGCTTCATCGACAAACTTCGACGCCGTCTCCGCCGCCCGCTCGATCTCCGACTCGTCCGGCTGCGATCCCATTCGCATCGGGAACCAGCCGAAACCGCGAATCGCGCCAATCGGAACTTCCATTGGGCCCTGCGGGCACACGACCAGGAATCGTCCTTCTGCGACGTACGGCGCGAGGCCCAGCAAGTCCATCGCGTTCGCGCCCCAGCCGTGAAAGGCGATCATTGCGGGATGTGGCCCGTCGCCCGCGGGCTCGTACGCAGCGTGTATCAAGTTCATCTTGGAGTCTCCGCGCGGCGCATGAATGGCGCATCATAGACTGCGCGATTCAGCGCCGCCAGCAATTCGGCCGACGGCTGTTGTTCACGCACGACCGTCCGGTATCTTAGCCGCATGCGGCATCGCGCGCGCCTCACGTGACCAGCAAACTGCTCGGCGTCGTCTGCGGCGCGCTGTTGCTCGGAATCGTCGCGCTTGCGCTTCGACGGGTGATGTTGCCGCTGTGGCGCGATCGCGATTCTGATTTTCGCCGCGCGCTTCTGGTACTCGTTGCACTCTGGATCGTCAAGACCGCGCTGCTTCCGTTCTTCCCCGGCTTCGGCGCCGACGTCTCCAGCTACACCGCGTGGGCGCTCGATATGGCCGCGCGCGGCCCGGCTGAGATCTACCGCAGCGGCTACTTCCTCGACTATCCGCCTGGCTACCTTTACGCGCTGTGGGCGGTCGGCGCGCTCGCGAGTGCTGTGGGCGCCGCAGGCACCGCGCTTCGCGTCCTGGTCGAGACGCCGGCGATGCTTGCCGACCTGATTCTCGGCGCGACCGTCTTCGCGGCGGTTCGCCGCGCCGCGTCGGTGCGGATGGCATGGGCGGCGATGCTGCTGGTCGCGCTCAACCCCGCGCTGCTCTTCGACACAGTCGTATGGGGTCAAAGCGATTCCGTACTTGCGCTCGTGTTGCTTCTCGCCGTCCTCGCATTCATCGATCGCCGCTTCGCGCTCGGCTGGGCGCTCGCCGCAATCGCCGTGCTGGTGAAGCCGCAAGGCCTGATGCTGTTGCCGGTTTTCGCATGGCTTACTTTGCTCGAAGCGAACCCGCGCGTCTGGGCTGGGTCGGCTCTCGCCGCCATAGCCACATTTCTGGTCGGAATCGCCCCTTTCCAGCTCGGAAAAAGCTGGAACTGGATTTTCACACTTTATTCAGCAACGGCGGGCTATTACGCCGAAACCTCGGTTAACGCATTCAACTTCATTGCGCTAATCGGCGGGCTGCGCCAACCCGACTCCGCCGAGCTCCTGGGCGTCTCCTACTTCGTGATCGGGATGGCAATGCTGGCGCCGCTCTACGCGTTTGTGGGGTGGCTATTGTGGAAACGGCGCGACGCGACAGCGATGTGGTTCGCGGCATGCCTGACGGTCTTCGGATTCTTCATGCTCGCGCCGCGGATGCACGAGCGCTACCTCTATGCGGCGCTGGTGTTTGCTGCGCCTCTCGCGGCGGGTTCTCTCACGATGCTTTCGGTGTTCGCGTTACTCACCGTCACGTGTTTCTTCAATCTTGCCTACGTCCTTCACACGCTGAATACCGTTGTGTTTCTCGAACCTCGCGACTCACTCGCGATGCTCACAGCGATAATCAATCTCGGCGCGCTCGCGCTGATGGTGCGCTGGGGCGCGGTCGGGCTCCCTCAAGATTCGCCCACGAGAGCGGGTGCGCTCTGGAAACAGCTCGTGGAGCGTCTGGCAGCGCCGGCGGCCGCATCGTCTGACACGGTAACAACGGCGCCGCTTGCCTGGCTACGAATCGATACGGTCATCGTCGCGCTACTGATTTCCGCCGCCGCGGTGACGCGGCTCTGGAGCCTGGGCCACCCCGGCGAGATCGTGTTCGACGAGGTTCACTTCGTGACGCAGGCGCGGCATTACCTGAGCGGTGAGGCGTTCCTCGATCCGCATCCGCCGCTCGCGAAGCTCGTGATTGCGTCGGGCATCTGTCTGTTCGGCGATGAACCGTGGAGCTGGCGCATCGGCAATGCAGTGATCGGAATCGCGCTCGTTGCGATCACTTATCTTCTCGGCAGGCGAATCACGCGGTCGCGCTTGGCCGGTGGCCTCGCCGGAGCGTTCGTCTTGTGTGACGGAATGTTTCTGGTCGACTCGCGGATCGCGGTGATCGACATCGTGTACATCACGCTCGCCGCGCTTTCGTACCTTTTGCTGTTTCGATTCGTTGACGAAACCGACGGACGCGCGCAACGGCGTACGCTGCTCGCACTTGGCGGCGCATTGGGCCTCTGCGTCGGTGCGAAGCTCTATGTGCCGGTATTCGCGTCATTGTTCGTCGCTGGGTTTCTGGTTTGGGTACTGCTGCGCCAGCCGCCGGCATCAGAAGTTCAGTTGCGCAAGATCGACAGTCCGCGAAATCGTCGCGCGCTTTCAGCGTTCGCGCTGACCGCATCTGTCGCGTTCGCGGCCTATCTCGCCGTGTTTATCCCGCATTTCCTGCTCGGTTGGTGGGGCGGCATTTCGGACCTCCTTCACTATTACCGGGAAGTAATCTGGTACGAGCAGAGCGTCGCCCAGGCAACGCACCCGTACTCATCCCCATGGTGGAGTTGGCCGCTGATGCTGCGGCCAATCGCCTACTGGCAGAACTTCCCGAAGGCTGGCGACGTCGCGACCATCTGGGGCGGCGGCAATCCCGTACTGTGGTGGGGCGCGCTGACCGCGGTGACGATCACCGCCGTGCAGGCGTTCGAGCGGCCGTCGCTCGCGCGATCATTTATGGTGATCGGATATCTCGGCTACCTCGGTCTGTGGGTATGGGTCGGCAGGACGTTGTTCCTATATCACTACCTGCCGTGCCTCTATCTCGGATACCTCGCGCTCGGCGCGGTACTCGCCGATTGCTGGCAAGGGCGCGCGGAGCCGTGGGAACATCTCGCCATCATCTTGACGCTTGCGCCTCCAGCAATTCTGGCCTTGGGCGTTCCAGTCGCGCTTGGTTGTCTCGCCGCGATCCTGATTACGTACGCCGCTCTGCTGCTGAAGTCGCAACAACACGCGGGCCGAATGGCGTGCGCGGTGTTCGTTGGGACGGCGGCTGCGGCGTTCTTCTACTTCCTTCCACTTTGGCTCGCGTGGCCGATCGATCGTGCCGGCTACTATCAACGGATGTGGCTCAAGGGTCCGGGCCTCAGAAATTGGATCTGATGATGGCGCCTGGTGCGCGTATGTTCAGGCGAATCGGGTACATCGCCCTCATCGTACCGTTCTGTGCTCTGGCAGCCGCGTTCGCTCATGCCAGCGACGCACCGAATCTTCTGCTCAATGCCGATCTAACGCGCGGTGCGGCGAATCGACCTGAACATTGGCGCTCCGAGGCCTGGGTAAACAGCCCGGAGGCATTCGCTCACGGGTGGACTCGCGGCAGCGAGGGCCGGCACGGCGAAGTCCAGGTCGCCAACCACAAACCAAACGACGCGAGGCTCATTCAATCGCTCGTGCTGAACCCCGGCTGGTATCACGTGACGGCGGACATTCGAACTGAACAGGTCGGCACGGCGCAAATTGGCGCAACGATCTCAATCCTCGAAGATTCGATCATGTCGGCTGATGTGACGAGCAACTCGGACTGGACATCCGTTGGCTTCTACCTTCACGTCGGCGACTCGGGCGCGAACGTCGATGTGGCGTTGAGGCTCGGAGGCTACGGGAGTCTGAACACTGGACGCGCGTTTTTTCGCAGTCCGAGCGTAGCACGCGTGTCAACGCCGCCCGCAGGCGCGACGCCCGTTTACGACCTCACAACTATTCGCATGCGGCACGCGCCGAAGCCGCTGGGATCGCCGTGGTCGTTGGTACTGACGTTCGCATTGCTTGCCGCGGTGGCGGTGTGGGGCTGGCGCACTTTTTTGAGAACGACGCGTGAGGTTGCTGACGAGGCCACGAAACGCGCGAGGCAGAATCGTCGCGCAGACCGCAAGAAGCGCCGTCGATGACTTCAGACCGCGTCGGCCGGCGCTCTGCTTGCGCCCGTGATGAAGCCGAGCTCGCCCGACTAGCAGGCTGTTGAAAAAGTCATTTTCAACAGCGTGCTCCCTCTCTCTCCTTTCCCCCAGTGGAGGAGAAGATTAGGAAGGCAGCCCGATCCTTCGCCCATGGCTCAGGACAAGCTTTTCACGCAGGGCGTTGAGGGCAAAGTCGCTGCCAGCTTGGAACTCGAGGCTTTTCTCAACACCCGACTAGGCTTGCTGCGGCAGCAATCCCGCGCGCGTGATTTCGCGCCGCTCGCTCTTGTCGAGCGCCTCCGCCGCACGCATGAGCGGAAACGTCGCGTCGCACAGCTCATGGTAGGGGTACTTCTTGATGTGTAACGTCAGGAAATCGAGTGATTTCTTGAGATAGTGGGGCGGATAGGTTGCGACGCCGATAATCTCGAGCGACTTGAAGGTCACCTGGGACGGCGCAATCGGCACCGTCTGGCCGGGCGAGATATTACCCACCTCGATCAGGCGTCCGCCGTTTCGGACCATGCGCATTGCCTCGACGAACGCGTCGGGCACGCCGGCGACCTCCAGCACCACGTCGGGCCACCCGTGGCACAGCTCGCGCACGCGTTTGTCGCGCGCTTCGAGGTCCGTGTACCTGCGCATATCCACCACTTCGTCGGCGCCGAACCGGTTCGCCTGCTCGAGCCTTAGCCCGACGCCATCGATCGCTATCACACGCGCGCCGCGCTCCTTTGCGATTGCCATCGCGTGCAGGCCGAGTCCGCCCGCGCCGAGCACGACCAGCGTCTCGCCGTAGGACAACCTCCCCCGATCAAGACTCCAATAGACTTGTGACATCGCGCAGTTGGCCGACGACGCGATCAGATCGGGAACGTTGTCCGGCACGCGGTAGAAGTGTTGCTCGGGCCGGACGAAGTAATGCGTCGCGAAGGTGGCGGTGAAGTGCGGCGGTTCATCGGGATGGCGCGCGCCTAAGATCTTCGCGGTGCAGGCCGCTTGATTGCCTGCCACGCAGTTGACGCATTTGTTGCACACCGAGTAATACACCGGCGCAATCCGATCGCCGGTTTTCACGGCTGCGCCGGCGGTATCGGTGGCGACCCCCTTGCCGAGCGCGACGACGCGTCCGCTCATCTCGTGTCCCGGCATGATGCCGCGCCGCCCGAACTCGCCCTTCCACATGTGAACTTCGGAGCCGCAAACGTTGGTCTGAGTGACTTCCGCAACGACGCCGCCGGCGAGCGGATCGGGCACGTCGTACTCGTGGAATTCGATTTTGTGCGCTTCGGGGATGAACGCGATCTTACCCTTCATGTCGAACTCCTCGCGATGCGAATTCAGATTGGCCGTAGTGAAACGGCGAAGACACTGGCCTCGGTTTGGTACCAAAGCGGTCAAATGTCAAGCGCGCGACTGCTGGGGCGGCGCCGCTGGGGTCAGTCTATCGGAGACTGCGGAAGGTCCTTGAGCAGGGTGGGGCGTCCGGGCGTCAGCGGTTTGTCCGGCGCCTTCGGCACGAGCTGCGTCTTGGCCTCCGCCTCGGGCGTTCGCACGCTTTGCACCGCCGCAAGTACTTCCCTCAGCAGTCGCGACTCGGATGTGCCGCGCGAAACACATTCGACGTCTCCGTAGGGTTGGAGCGGCACGCGCAGCGAGGAGCTGAAAGTCGCACGCACCGCCACTAGAGTCGCATCGTTGCCGTGCGGCTCGACTTTGAAGTTGTACACCGTAGAGGCGTCGAGCTCCGGTTCAACCGGATACGACCCGGCGATGCTCGAGATCTTGCCGCAGTCGGCGTCGTGCAAGGTAAAGCGCCGCCCAGCGGCCTCGATGATGCCGTGGTTCGGATTGCTCGCGTTTACCTTGAGGTCATTTTCCTTGACGATTGCGTTAACCGCGTTCCAGGTGAGGTCGTAGGGAAGTTGAACGACGACACTTATCTTGCCGGGCGCAGGCGGCTGCGTCTCGGGCGGATAGAAACACCCGGCCAGGCCGAGTGCGAGCAATGCAATAGAGGTGAGGCGTGCGATATCGGATTTCACGGCGAGCCCGGCGAATCATAGCAGCACATCCCGATCAGAACCATTTCCAACCCTCGGCCGCGATCACCTGCCGTGCGCCGTTTGGGCTTCAACTTGTTCCCACTTCGGCGCGAGTTTGTGATAAAGTCGCGCGGTAGCGGGCGTTGTGAAAATGCCCATCTGAGGCCCTGCGAATGTCCGGCCATTCCAAGTGGAGCTCGATCAAGCATAAGAAGGCTGCGCGCGATGCCAAGCGCGGAAAAGTCTTCACCAAGCTGATCAAGGAAATCACCATCGCCGCGCGGCTCGGCGGCGGCGACCCGAACGCAAATCCTCGCCTGCGCACCGCGATTGCGACCGCCAAGGGGCAGTCGATGCCCAATGACAACATCGACCGCGCCGTCAAGAAGGGAACCGGCGAACTTGGCGGCGACCGATTGGAAGAAGTCGTGTACGAAGGTTACGGACCTGGCGGCGCCGCAATCATAGTCGAGGCGCTGACCGACAACCGCAATCGCCTCGTCGCCGAACTGCGCAACCTGTTCACGCGCCACAGTGGAAATTTGGGCGAGACCAATTGCGTAGCGTGGATGTTCAAGAAGCGCGGCATCATCACGGTTGAGAAGGGCGCGACCGATGAGGATCGTCTCATCGAGGTCGCCCTCGAGGCCGGTGCGGACGACGTGTCGTCAAGCGACGATTCCTACCAGGTGCTCACGCCGCTGGATAAGTTCGCGGCGGTGCGCGACGCGATCGACCGCGCCTCGATTCCAATCGCGCACGCCGAAGTCACGATGATCCCGGATAACACGGTGCAGGTGGCGGGCTCCGCCGCATCGCAGTTGCTCAAGCTGATGGAAGAACTCGAGGATCAAGACGACGTTCAAAACGTCGCGGCGAACTTCGACATCAGCGACCAAGATATGGCTCAGTACTCCGCTGCGTAACGAACATACGCGACGCGCGCGGCGGGGAAGTGGAGGTGGGGTATGCGGGTGCTCGGGGTTGACCCGGGGAGCGCCGTGACCGGGTTCGGTGTGGTGGATGGCGCAGGAGGCGGGTTTCGCTACGTGTCGGCCGGAGCGATTCGTACCGACTCACGCGAGCCGGCGCCGTTTCGTCTCAAGCAAATCCACGACGATCTGCTCGGCATCATCGATGAGTTCCACCCCGAGGCGCTGAGCCTCGAGCGCCACTTCGTCGCGCAGAACGTGCAAAGCGCGTTTCGCATTGGCGAGGCGCGCGCGGTCGCGATGCTTGCGGCGGCGGAGCGGGGCGTCCCGCTGTTCGAATACCCGCCGGCGGAAGTGAAGCTCTCGGTCGCGGCGCATGGTCACGCTGACAAGGCGCAGGTCCGCCTGATGGTGCTGCGCACGCTTCATCTCCATCCGGCAAGCGAATTCGCCGCCGACGCGACCGACGCGCTGGCCCTCGCGATCTGCCATGCCGGCCGTGCCCGCGCCGCAGCACCGATCGCAGCGATCGATCGCCGGCGCGCCGCCGCGCCCAGGACGCGTGTACGATGATCGCGACTCTCTCGGGTACGGTAATCGCGCGTGAGGCGGGCAAAGTCGTGCTCGATGTCGCGGGCGTCGGTTACGAAGTCTTCATCTCGCTGGCGACCTTCTATCGAGTGCCGTCGGTCGGGTCCGCAGCGATGCTCTACACGCGCCAGGTGGTCCGCGAAGACGCGATACTGCTCTATGGATTCGCCGACCCCGCCGAGAAGCACGCGTTCGACCTGTTGATTCAGGTGCAGCACGTCGGGCCGAAGCACGCGCTGTCGATTCTTTCGGTCATGTCGCCCGACGATCTCGCGGCCGCGATCGCACGCGCGGACGTGCATCGGCTCGATGCCGTCCCGGGCGTCGGCACCAAACTCGCGGAGCGCGTGGTGCGCGAGATGAGAGAAAAGGTCGGCGAACTTCGAACTGCGGGCGCGCAAATCGGAAATGGCAAGGGCGCCGCTGCCGATGGCGTGACTGCGAATGGCGGGCCGCCTGATGATGCCGTCTCGGCGCTCATCAACCTTGGCATCAAACCGGCCGAAGCGCGCCGGGCTGTGGATTCCGTGCTTGCCGATGAATCCTCGTCAGCGGACGATCTCGAAGCGACCATTCGAAAGTCGCTCGCGATGATCTTCAGTGAGAAGTGAAGGACCGCGAAAATTTGACTGAGGTCGCCAAGCGCACGCGCCGCGCGCCGGCCCAGGTTCGTGCCGCAACGCCGTTGCCGGTCGAGGAGGAGCGCACCTTCGATCTATCGCTGCGCCCCAAGACACTCGGTGAATTCGTCGGGCAGGAGCGCGTCAAGAAAATCCTCGGCATGTCGATAGAGGCTGCACGAAAACGCGGCGAGGTGCTCGACCACGTTCTCTTCTCGGGGCCGCCCGGGCTCGGCAAGACTTCACTCGCCCACATCATCGCGCGCGAGCTCGGCGTGAACCTGCGCTCGACCTCCGGACCCGCGGTCGAACGCGCCGCGGACCTGGCCGCGATCGTCGCGGACCTCGCCGAAGGCGACGTGCTTTTCATCGATGAGATCCACCGGCTCCAGCGGGCGGTTGAAGAGATCCTGTATCCCGCGATGGAAGATTTCGAACTCAACATCGTTGTCGGCAAGGGCATCGGCGCGCGCACGATGAAGCTCGCCGTCAAGCCGTTCACGATGGTCGGCGCGACCACCCGCTCGGGCTTGCTGAGTTCACCGCTGCGCGATCGATTTGGCCAGCACTTCCATCTCGACTTCTACGAACACCCGGAGTTGCAGGAGATCGTGCGCCGCTCGGCGAAATTGTTGGGCGTGCATATCGATGGCGATGGCGCGGCCGAGATTTCCTCGCGCGCGCGCGGCACGCCGCGCATCGCGAACCGGCTGCTCCGCCGTGTGCGCGACTTTGCGCAAGTCAACGAGGCCGCGGTGGTCGGCCGCGATGTAGCATTGGGCGCCCTCGAACTTCTCGAGATCGACGCGGCCGGTTTCGACAAGATGGATCGCGCCATCCTCGCGGCGATTATTGACAAGTTTGACGGCGGCCCGGTCGGCGTGGAGAGCCTCGCTGCCGCGGTGGGCGAGGAATCCGACACCATCGAGGAAGTTTACGAACCCTTCATGTTGCAGGAAGGCTTCCTCGCGCGAACTTCTCGAGGCCGCGTCGCGACGCAGCGCGCCTACACACACCTCGGCCGCTCCCGCCGCGGCGCGCTGCTGTAGGTAGGTGATAGCTCTCGGGCACTTAGGCTCCTACAATGCGTGATGACTTGGCGCTTTGCCATGAGCAACACCGGTGGTCGCTTCCGAGTCGAGAAAGCCGCGCACCCCGTTGTGTTCTTTGTGCTCTACGGTACTGCCCTGCAACACTATGTAGCCGCACGTGTATCGCTCGTAGAAGGACTTGTTGACTCCGGACTGTTGCTTAGCCACCAAGCGATAGAGGCCATTCTCAAGGCCACTTGGCGATTATTCCCGGAGCATGGCAAGCCCCTGAAGAAGCACCATCTTGTCGGTTTGATCAAGCGGCTGGCAGCGTTTGTGCCCGCGATGAATCCATTTCTAGAGAGAGAAGGAATGCGGGAGTTTCTGGAGCACCTGTCGCGCGCATACGACTTCCACCGGTACGGGGAGAGCGTAGCCGAAATCTCCACCGGAGTCGTTCTGCCGCGTGTTGATGAAGTGATGCACGACCTGCGAGAAGTATACTTGCGTATCATCGGAGCGGAGGACGTCCGCCTTTACGTGCCGCGGTCGCTCCATGAGTCGTTCCTTCGCGACAACCGATACTTCACCACCGGTGACATTAGCGCGAGCGTTTTTGCCAAGTATCCTCTCAAACTCGACGCGAGTTTCGAGGATTTCGAGTGGACCGGAATCAAGACTTCGGAGGGGAGTCGCAGCTAGTGTCCTCCGGATCGACACTGATGCTGGCGAGACCTAGCGTCGTGACGCAGCGCGCCTATGCGCACCCCGGCCGCTCCCGCCGCGGCAGGCTGCTGTAGGCTGCGAGCTCGACGGAACCCTGCTGCTCGGTGACGTTGGCGTGGCTAACACACGCGCCTATCATCTTGGTCATCGCGATCCAGGGGGTCAGATCATCAAAAAAGGGGAAGGGCCCAGAGTTTTTACGCTTCTGCAGACCGATCATCGACGAGTTGCGAGGGCGTGGAGGTTCAGGCACTGCCAGCGAAGTAATTGACGCAGTAATCGAGCGGCTCAAAATTCCGGAGACAGAGCAGAAGGCGACGCTGAAAAACGGAACATCTCGCCTCGCAAATCAAGTCGCGTGGGCGCGGTTCTATTTGGTGCGGGGAGGCTACATCGATTCCTCGGAGCGTGGGGTCTGGACCCTTTCGGATAAGGGCACGAAATCAGACCTCTCCGATGATCAGGTTTTGAAGCTCTTTAAGGAGGTCCACGATGAGATCGACCGTCTGCGCGAAATTCGAACAAGCGAAGATCGATCCGTTGAACCATCCGACGAGGAATCACCGTCGGTAGGACCGACGCCCGATCACAGAGCGAGCCTCTTGAGCCTGCTCCTAGAGCTGCCGCCTAGCGGCTTTGAACGTCTCTGCCAGCGAGTGCTCCGCGAAGCTGGCTTCGAGCAAGTGATCGTGACCGGCCGTTCGGGCGACGGCGGAATAGACGGGCACGGTGTCCTACAACTGAACCCATTCGTAACGTTCAAGGTCATGTTTCAGTGCAAACGATACCGAGGATCTGTCGGCGCGTCGCAGGTTCGTGACTTTCGTGGCGCAATGATGGGCCGCGCAGAGAAAGGAATAATCCTAACCACCGGCGCATTTACGGTGGACGCATTGCGAGAAGCGCGCAGGGACGGCGTTCCCCCGATCGAACTCGTCGACGGAACCAAACTCATAGAAATGTTCGAAAATCTTCATTTGGGATTGCGGCCCAAGAAAGCGTACGAAATCGACCTCGGTTTCTTCGAGCCCTTTCGCGCGCTGGACGAGTAATCGATCGTTCCGAGGAACGATGGCCAAGATTACTGTCCTCCAGCACCACCCCGTCGAGAATCTCGGCACGATCGCCGAGGCGCTGGAGACCGCGGCGCATGTCTGGCAGTATGTTCGCACCTACGAGAACCAGCCCGTGCCCAAGGAGATGAAGGGCGCGGGTGGATTGATCGTGATGGGCGGGCCGCAGTCGGTCTATCGTGAAGATCGGTTCCCGACCCTGCGCGACGAACTCGCACTAATCGAGGCCGCGCTGCGCGACAACAAGCCCATCCTCGGTGTCTGCCTCGGCGCTCAAATCGTCGCGCACGCGCTTGGCGCGAAGGTGACGAAGAATCCGGCGGGCAAGGAAATCGGCTGGCACGCCTCGCGGCTCGAATCCGCCGCACACGACGATCTACTCTTTCACGGCCTGCCGGGAACATTCACGCCGTTTCACTGGCACGGCGACATTTTCGACGTGCCGACTGGCGCCGTCTCGTTGTCATCGTCGGACAAGACGCCCTGCCAAGCGTACCGCTTCCGCGAGAACGTGTACGCACTGCAGTTCCATCTCGAATCGACGCGCACCAACGTCGCTGCGATGGCCGAGGCGTTCGCGCGAGAACTCGAGAAGGAAAAGATCGACGGCGCACAGATGCTCGCCGATTGCGCGAGGCAACTTCCGGAGCTCGAGCGAATCGGAGCGCTGGTGTTCGCGCGCTGGGCAGAAATGGTCGTAGGATAAAACCAAATCGCGGCGCACATTCAGTCGCATGCCGGGAGGCAACATGACCGATCGAGAGAAGGCCGGAGCGCTGGCACGTCAGGTGGGCGTGGACTTCGGCGCGGCGCTGACTGTCGCGCTGGCATATATCGGCGATCGTCTCGGGATATTCAAAGCGCTGGCGCAGGGGATGCGGCTGACGACCACGCAATTGTCCGAGCGCACCGCGCTCAACGAGCGCTACCTTCGCGAATGGGCGTCGACGATGGCCGCCGCCGGATACATCGAATACGACCCGCGCAACGAAACCTTCAGCATGAGTCGCGAGCAGGTGCAGGTGCTGGTCGAGGACCGCAACGTCGTTTCGATGGTGGGAACCTTTCAATACGCGGTCGCCTGCTACCGGCAGCTCCCCAAGCTGACCGAGGCGTTCAAGCACGGCGGCGGCGTACCGTTTGCGGACTTCGCGCCCGAGATCGTCGAGGCGATCGAGCGCATGTTTCAGGGCGGCTATGAGACCTGGGTGGCGCAGCAATGGATTCCCGCACTGCCGGACATCGATGAACGTCTGCGCGCGGGAGGCGACGCCGCTGACGTCGGCTGCGGCGCCGGCCAGTGTCTGATTCCCGTCGCGTTGGCCTACCCCAAGTCGCGCTTTGTTGGCTACGACGTTGACACCACGTCGATCACACGTGCACGCGAGAAGGCAGCAGGCGCGGGCGCCTCCGATCACGTCACGTTTCAGCAGGTCGCCGCGGAGGCGCTGCCCGCGGATGGGCGCTTCGACCTGGTCATGGCATTCAACTGCATCCACGACATGGCGAATCCGCGGGGCGCGCTGGCGGGTATCCGGCGGGCGCTCAAGCCCAGCGGAGCGCTAATGTGGTCCGAGGCGGATGCGTCGGACCGGCTGGAAGACAATCTCAACCCGCGAGGACGTTCCTTCTATGCAGCAAGCACGATGCACTGCATGACGGTGTCGCTCGCGCAGGGCGGCGAGGGGTTGGGCGTCGTGGTTGGAGAGCGGCGTGCGCGCAAGATGGCGAACGAGGCCGGCTTCTCGAAATTCGAACGCCTACCGATCGAAAATCCGTTCCATCAAATCTTTGTTGCGCGGCCGTAGGTCACCGCGCGAGCGTCATCGACACGCCACTACGCCACTACGCTGCGACGCGGGCGGCGCGCGTCGGCTTGAAGCGCACCGGCATGTGCTTGATTCCCGCGACAAAGTTCGAGCGCAGCTTCTCGACCGGACCCGCCAATTCGAGGTCGCCCATCCGCCGCATCGCTTCCTCAATCATCACGCGCAATTCGAGTCGCGCCAGATGCGCTCCGATGCAGAAGTGCTCGCCGTGGCCGAATGCGAGGTGGTCGTTCGGCGTTCGCCCGGCGTCGAACTTGAACGGATCCTTGAAGATTTCTTCGTCGCGATTCGCCGAAGCGTTCCACACCACGACCTTGTCACCCGCATGAATCTTCTGCCCGCGAAGCTCGGCATCTTGTCGTGCGGTGCGCAGGATGTGCGTCACGGGGCTCGTCCAGCGCAGGAACTCTTCGATGGTTGATGCGAGCAAGGCGGGGCTCTGCTTGAGGCGCGCGCGTTCACCCGGATTCTGGATCAGCGCCAGCATCCCGCCAGACGTCGCGTTGCGCGTGGTCTCTTGCCCGCCGATGATCAGCAGGAAAGCGTTGAACAGGATCTCGAGATCGTTCAGGTTCACGCCGTCAACCAGCCCGTGCGCGAGCGCGCTGATAAGGTCATCGCCGGGGCGTTTGCGCCGCTCATCGATGAGCTTCGAGAAGTAGCTGAAGAACTGCGCCTGCGCGTAGGAGCCGGTTTCCATCGCGGTGCGCGACTGCTGGTACTCGGGATCTTCCGTGCCGATGGACATGTTGCCAAGCATGAACATCGTGTCCCAATGCTCGCGCGGAATGCCCATCATCTCGCAGATGACCGCAGTGGGTAATTTTGCGGCGACATCGACCACGAAGTCGCACTCGCCGCGGTCAACCACCGAGTCGATTATCTCACTCGCGATCCGCCTCACGTGCGGCTCATAAGGCATCACTGCGTGGGGCGTGAAGCGATCGCTGATCACCTTGCGGATTTTCTGATGACGCGGCGGGTCGGTCGTGATCATCATCATGCCGAACCCGGCATTGTCGGTGGTCGCGATGTCGTTGAACTGCAGCGCGATTCCACGCTCCGAGCTGTACTGTCTCGGATCGTGATAGACCTCCATCGCGGTGTTGTAAGTGGTAACCGCCCAGAATCCCCGGCGGCTGCCCTTTTCGTGCCAGTACACTGGCGCCTCGCGCCTGAGCACCGTCCACATTTCGTGTGGATCATTGCGTACGAAGAAATCGAGGTCGGTCAGATCAATGTCGTTGAGCTTCATTTCTCTTCTCGGCGTCGCCTAGTCCTCGACGATCGTTAGGGCCTGCTTGGGGCAGAGCCGCACGGCGTTCAGGACTTTTGCGCGCAATGCTTCGGGCGGTCGTTCTTGGAGGACGTGGAGGCGATCGTCGGCGCGCACCTCGAAAACCTCCGGCGCAACTTCCATACAGCGCGCGTTGCTTTCGCAGAGGTCCCAATTAACGACGACTTTCATGACTCACCCTCCCGTGCCGGTCTCGGGCGCGCCCAATGTTAGGGGATTTTCACGGCTGTGCCCAATGGTCGAAAATGGCGGCCCGGTCAGCGCCATGCGCCCTCGATATCGAGCAATTTGCGCTTGCGCTCAAGGCCCCAGCGGTAGCCGGTGAGCGAGCCGTTCGCTCCGGCCGCGCGCCCGAGATCGCGGCCGGTCAGCCCTTGGGCAAATGCAGTACGCGCTCTCCAATTATGTTGTGCTGAATCTCGCTGGTGCCCGCCGCAACCGTCAGCGCGCGTGCGGAGAGGGTCCGGTGCGTCCAGCGCCCGCCCTCGACCGCTCCATACGAGCCATGCTCGAGTTTGCCCCATGGGCCCAGCAGCTCATCGGCGAACATTGCAACTCTCAAGTTCAGCTCGGTTGCGAACAGTTTGCCGAACGAACTCTCCGGCCCGGGCACCTTGCTCTTGAGCTGTGCGGTGAGCGACCGGTAGCGGCTGAGCCTCAGACACTGCGACTCAATCCTGAATTGCGCAAGCT
Source organism: uncultured Binatia bacterium (SeqCode) (assembly GCA_964429575.1). GTDB lineage: Bacteria > Desulfobacterota > Binatia > Binatales > Binataceae > CAYSCX01. Next base: position 147,228 of record CAYSCX010000002.1, read on the forward strand.
TCTGGCGGACGTACGGATGCTCGGTTGCGGGCATGCCGTGGAACTCGAGCTTCTTCGCCAGCTCGATCAGCTCATTGATCGTTCGCTCGACCGGATGGCGCGTGCCGCCCGACACGCGCTCATACATCAGCGTCGCGATCGACACCTGCCAGCCCTGGTTGATCTCGCCGACCAGATTTTCCTTGGGGACGCGCACGTTGTCGTAGAAGACCTCGCTGAATCCGGCCTCGCCGGTCATCTGCACCAGCGGCCGAACCGTGATGCCGGGACTCTTCATGTCCGCCAGCAGGTACGAGATGCCCTTGTGCTTGGGCGCCTGCGGATCGGTGCGTACCAGCAGGACCTGCCAGTCGGCGCGATGCGCGAGGCTGGTCCAGACCTTCTGCCCGTTTACGACAAAGTAGTCGCCCTCGAGGACCGCGCGAGTCTGGACACTCGCCAGGTCCGAGCCGGCATTCGGCTCCGAATATCCCTGGCACCAAATCTCCTGGGCGGTCAGCATCTTCGGAAGAAATCGCTCGCGCTGCTCCTGGTTGCCGCAGAACGCGATGGTCGCACCGATGCGATCGATCGCGAGCTGATTCGCGCCGTAGAGCGGCAGCCCGAGCCGCAGCACCTCGTCCTGGTAGATCGACTGATCGATCATGCTAGCGCCCGCGCCGCCCCATTCCTTGGGCCAGTGCAGTGCGATGTAGCCGGACTTGTAGAGCCGCCGATGGTACTCGAGCAGTTGATTCCAGCGTTGGTCATCGCGGACGTCGAGCAGACCTGCGGTCGATTGCCCAAGCCCGCCGCGTCCGTGGCCGAATGCCTCGGCCGAGTTCTTCTCGAGCCATCCGCGAATCTCCTTGCGAAACACTTCCTGTTCCGGGGTGTAGCTGAAATCCATGCTTAAACTCCGTGACCGTGTCTTGGCGATTCCCGCGCAGTATAGCGCCTCGGTAATCGGAGAGTTAGCGCAAAATGGCGGCAACTACCTGGTGCGTTATGGCGGAGCGTACGCCGGACGACTCTCATCGATGGTCGCCTGCGGAACGCTGCCGCTGTCCAACACTTCGCGTGCGAGATCTTGCTGGCTGCCATCCGACAGCTGCGAGAGATGGCCTTCGTAGACTACCGTCGCAAACGGCATCGGCGCTCCACGCGTGTACAGCTCTACCCGCTTGGTGCACTTCATTACGTTCGACCCGGCGTCGAGCGCGAGGTTGAGCTTCTCGACGTGGCGCACAGGCGGCGTCTCATCGATGTCATATCCGTCGATTCGAAGATTAATCTGGCGCGGCGTAAGAGCTTCAGCGCCGGCCTTGAGAACATTCGATCCGGGCGGAGCGAAGACAGTGGTGCGCATGAACACGCTGCCATTGGTCTCGCCGAACTTGAGGCCGACGATGCTGTCGGCGGGAGGATTCACGGCGCGCCCGCTAACGCCCTGCAATCGAAGCCGGCCACCCCAGCGTCCCACAAAGTCGCGGCTCGCCTGTGGAATTATCAAGACCTGGTCGGGCGCAATGGCGGCAGGCTGCGGCTGCGCTGCCGGCGGAATCACAAGTTCTTGCGCAGAGCCGCCCTGCGACGGCGCGGCGGGAAGCTCGTTGCGCTGCGATGGCATAGTCAGTTCGGGCATTTCCTGCGCGTATGCCGCGCCATTGAGCGCGAGTAGTACCAGGAATACTGAAAATGCGCTTCGAATCATCGTGCGCATTGTACGATGTGCAGCGTCGCTCCGCACCACACTGGCATCGCGAGACCGTTCCTATATGATTACGCTCTCGAATGACTTTGCCGCAGTGCGCGGCGCGACAACTCGGGAGTAGTGGCAAGAGCGATGGCGTACACGACGACTCACGTTCCAAAGAACGGCGAAAAGATCACGATGGGGTCGGACAGGAAATTGCACGTTCCCGACCGTCCGATCATTCCATTCATCGAAGGCGACGGCACCGGCCCCGACATCTGGCGCGCATCGCAGTACGTTTTCGATCACGCGGTCCAGAAGATCTACGGCGACAAACGCAAAATCGCATGGATGGAAGTGTATGCGGGCGATACCTCGTTCAAGAAGTTCAACAGTTGGTTGCCCGATGACACTGTCGAAGCGTTTCGCGAATTCTTGGTCGGCATCAAGGGACCGCTCACGACGCCGGTGGGCGGCGGAATCAGCTCATTGAACGTCGCGCTGCGCCAGCTACTCGACCTCTACGTGTGCCTCCGGCCGGTTCGGTATTTCGCCGGTGTACCGAGCCCCGTCAAGCATCCCGAGAAACTCGATGTCGTGATCTTCCGTGAGAACACCGAGGACATCTACGCGGGCATCGAGTGGCCCGCTGAGTCGCCCGAGGCCAGGAAGCTCATCAAATTTCTCCAGGAAGAGCTCGGCGTCACCAAGATCCGTTTCCCCAACACTTCGGGTATCGGAATCAAGCCCGTGTCACGCGAAGGGTCCGAGCGCCTGATCCGTGCGGCGCTCGACTATGCGATCAGCCACAAGCGCAAAAGCGTTACGCTGGTGCACAAGGGCAACATTCAAAAGTTCACCGAAGGCGCGTTCCGCGATTGGGGCTACGAGCTTACCAAGCGCGAGTACAAGGGCAGGGCGATCGGCTGGGACGACTGCGGGGGCAAACCGCCCGCCGGACAAATCCTCGTCAGGGACAACATCGCCGACATCACGCTGCAGCAGGTGCTGACGAGGCCGGAGGAGTTCGATGTTGTAGCCACCACAAACTTGAATGGCGACTACCTGTCCGACGCGCTTGCGGCGCAAGTCGGGGGGATCGGAATTGCTCCAGGAGCCAACATCAACTACATCACCGGCCACGCGATCTTCGAGGCGACTCACGGCACCGCGCCCAAGTACGCAAACCAGGACAAAGTGAATCCCGGCTCGGTGATCTTGTCGGGCGTGCTGATGTTCGAGCACCTGGGATGGCCGGAAGTGGCCGACGGAATCGTCCGCGGACTCGAAAAAACCATTGCTAATAGGACGGTTACTTACGATTTCGAGCGGCTGATGACCGGCGCCAAGCTGCTCAAGTGCTCCGAGTTCGGGAAGGCGATCGTCGACAACATGTAATGGCGCTGACGGCGACCTGCGAGGCTGCGTTTCAAGGCGCATGACACATCGTTCAAACGCCGTGGCGGCATTGACGCTCATCGCCGGAGCCGCGCTGCTCACACTCGCGGCCCCGGGTTGTTTTTTCCGCAGTTACGATTCCACGCAAGAGAATCTCGGTGTGGCCGGGCGGGGACTCGATGCGGAAGACGAGGGTGAGATTGCGCTGACCACCGACATGGCCGGCGCCGAAACCACCGAGAGCCCACCCAGCCGAGAAACACACGCGACCGCCGCTGCAACGATCACCACCGCGACCGCCGCCGCACCCACGGCAAGTCCTGTAGAGCGGAATTCGGCGACCGCCCGCGCAACGACCGCCGCAAATCCCGTCGCAGGAGCCAACGCACCAAACGGCGGAGTTTTGACCGCTACCACGGTTCTGACTGAAGACATGATGCTTGATCGCATCTGGGTTAGTCCGTCGTACGACGAACGCAAGTACTCGGCGATCTTCATTGCGCCGGTGGATACGCGGCAGATCGCGCAACTGAAACCGATTCAGCAGGTCAATCCGGTCGCATTCGATCAGTCGCATGGCGCGTTGCAGGCAGCGGCGTATGCGCAGCGATCACTCAAGAACGCGGTCGAGCAGTCTCCCAGCCATAAGTACAAGATCGTTGATCGGCCGGGTCCGCACACGCTCTTGGTTCAAATGGCAATCACCGCGCTTGCGCCCAATCGAATTGGCGTCGGCGCGGCAGCTTACGCCGGTCCGGTGCTGGGCGACCCCGCCGCCTTGACTGCGACCAAGCTTCCCGGACGCGGCTGGATCGAGATGCAAACTGAATTTCGTGACGGCACGAGCGGCGAGGTCATGGCGGTGCTTTCCGATGCGCGCGCGCCAGATGTGCCGGTCGCCACGCCGGCGCTATTGAAGCCCTACGCATTCACCGACGCGATCATCGACCTATGGTCACGAGCGATCGTGATGGTTGCGACCGATCCCGCAAATCCGCAGATGTTGCGGACTGACGCGCGCCCACGGTAACCGGGACGCTCATCGGGGCGTATCATATCAATAGCGGGAACCGCCTCCAGGCCGCCCCGCCCGAGGTTCGACGATGAAGATTCTGGTGCGTGTGTTGCTGGGAATTGCGTTCGGGTTCGCGAGCCCGGCGCCTGCGCATGACATGAGCGAGCATCAGCATGGCGCCGGCGCCGCCACCGCACAGACGCCCGAGGGTCAGGCGGTGATGGCGGATATGGCTCACGATCCGCATATCAACCACAGCGGGCCAAACATGGCATCGCACATGCGGTTCACGCCCAAGCGTCCCGCGACCGGCGAGGACCAGGCGCGCGCGTCGGAGTTGGTGAAGGAGCTTCAAGCGTCGCTCGATAAATACAAGGACGTGAACGTTGCGAAGGCCGACGGCTACAAGATCTTTGCGCCGGAGCACGAGCAGAAGATGTACCACTTCACCAAGTGGTGGTACGCGCTGAAGGCGTCATTCACGTTCAACCCCGAGCAGCCGACGTCGCTGCTCTACGACAAAACGCCGGACGGCCAGTTTAAACTGGTCGGCGCGATGTACACAGCGCCCAAGCGCGCATCGGAGGAGCAGCTCGACAAGCGCGTGCCGCTGTCGGTGGCGCGATGGCATCGTCACGTGAATATGTGCTTCCCGCCGAAGGGGACCGATCCAAAGACGGTGGATTGGACGAAGTTCGGCAACGGGTCGATTACGACGAAGCAGGAGTGTGACGCGGCGGGCGGGAGGTATTTCCCGCAGTTGTTCGGCTGGATGGTGCATGTCTATCCGTGGGAGCAAGACGCGAAGCTGGTGTGGCCGAACTGAGGGGGAGGACGGTGGGAGCAGCCGGACTGTCGGCGATGTAGCGTACGTGCGCGTCGATGCTTCGCTTCGCTCAGGATGACGAAGTCGGGATACGCGGCGGAGACCAACGCGGCCCCCCGGTCTAGTCATCCTGAGAGCCGCTTCGGCGCGAAGGATCAAAGCTGCAAGTCGGTAGCGATACAGGCGCGATGACGCTGCGGTGGGCGGTCGGTTCGGCGCCAACCCTGGCTTAAGCATCCCTCTTTCTCGAAACCTCGGATATAAGCTATCCTTCAGACGATTGGCCCCGCCGACGGCGAGAACGTCCGAGTGAGCCGGAGAAAAATTGCCTTCGTTGGCGCCGGTAATGTCGGCGCCACTTGTGCGCACCTCTGCTTCCTCCGCCAACTCGGCGACATCATTCTCTACGACATTATCGACGGACTTGCGCAGGGCAAGGCGCTCGACATGCTCCAGTCCGCACCGGTACTCGCCGCCGACATCAACGTTATCGGCACCACCAATATCGAGGACATCGCGGGGGCAGACTGCGTGGTCGTGACATCCGGTTCGCCGCGCAAGCCCGGCATGAGCCGCGACGATCTCTTGAAGATCAACGCGGGCGTGATGAGCACGGTGGGCGGCGCGATCAAGCGGCTTTGTCAGAACGCCTTCGTTATCGTAGTCACCAACCCGCTCGATGCGATGGTCACGCAGATGAAGCGCATGACCGGATTTCCGAAGCATCTGGTCGCCGGTCAGGCTGGCGTGCTCGACTCCGCGCGCTACCGTACGTTCCTGGCGCTGGAACTCAAGGTCTCGATGGCAAGCGTCGCGGCGATGGTGCTAGGCGGTCACGGCGACGACATGGTGCCGGTGCGCAGTTACACCACGGTCGGCGGCGTGCCGATCGAGAAACTGATCGCACCCAAACGCTTGGACGAAATCGAAAAGCGCACGCGCGAGGGCGGCGCCGAGATCGTCAACCTGATGAAGACCTCGTCGTACTACGCGGCGGGCGCGGCGACCTACAAGATGGTCGAGGCGTACATGCTGGACCGCAAGGAAGTGCTGCCGTGCGCCGCGTACCTCGAAGGTGAGTACGGAGTGAAGGGTCTCTACGCGGGCGTGCCGGTTGTGATTGGCGCGGGCGGCGTGGAGAAGGTTGTCGAGATCGACTTGACGGCAGCCGAGAAGCAGGCGTTTGCGAATTCGGTCGCGCACGTGCGCGAGCTGGTCGAGGCGATGGACAAAGTACTTGGCGCCTAAGCACAACGATTGGCTGTCCGCGCGCCGCGAGCTTCGCATACGAGATTGCGGCCTGACCGAATCGTAGGCAGGTGACGTGCGGCGCACGGTGACATGAGGGCGCGGACGTCGGAGAAAAGCGGAGTCACGAAATGGCAAGCACTCCAGCCTCGATAGGACGACTTGGATTCGGTGAGACGGCGCGGACCGACTGGTGGTGGGTCCAGCCGCTCGCGGTTTTCCTTGGCCTCACCGCGTTCGGCATCTATTCGTTCTGGGCGATCCTGCAAGCCGACAACTATCGATTCGGCCCGTACCTGTCGCCGATGTACTCGCCGGAGCTGTTCGGGCCGGGCGACACTTGGTTCGGCCCGCAGCCGGGATGGTGGCCGGCGCTGCTGCCGTGGTCGCCAGCGTGGTTCATCCTGTGGGCGCCGCTGGGATTTCGCGTCACTTGCTATTACTACCGTGGCGCTTACTACAAGGCATTCTGGGGCGATCCGCCCGCGTGCGCAGTCGGCGAACCGCGCGCGCACTACCGCGGCGAGAGTTCATTCCCGCTGATCATCCAGAACATCCACCGGTACTTCCTGTATCTCGCGTTGGGCTTCATCCTGATTCTGTCTTACGACACCTGGCAGGCGCTGTGGTTCAAGGACCCGATGACCGGCCAAGTGCACTTGGGACTCGGCATCGGCACGCTGGTGCTTGCGATCAACGTCGTGCTGCTCGCCGGTTACACGCTGGGCTGCCATTCGCTGCGCCACTTGTGCGGCGGGGGCACGGACGAACTTTCGAAATTTCGCCTGCGGTGCAGCATGTACAACTGCGTGTCGCGGCTGAACGCGCGCCACATGAATTGGGCGTGGCCGAGTCTGTTCTGGGTCGGATTCACTGACTTCTACGTCCGGATGTGCGCGATGGGCGTGTTTGCGGACTGGAGAATTTTCTGATGGCCGCGCAGTACGAGACGCGCGAACACGACGTGCTGGTAATCGGGGCGGGCGGCGCGGGACTTCGCGCCGCGATCCAAGCGCGGACGGTCGGCGCGCGCGTCGGACTCGTCTGCAAGTCGCTGCTCGGCAAGGCGCACACGGTGATGGCCGAGGGCGGAATCGCGGCCGCGATGGCCAACGTCGATGAACGCGACAACTGGCGCGTCCACTTCGCGGACACGATGCGCGGCGGTCAGTACCTCAACAACTGGCGCATGGCGGAATTGCACGCGAAGGAAGCTCCCGACTGCGTAAGCGAGCTGGAGAAGTGGGGCGCGGTGTTCGACCGCACTTCTGACGGCCGCATCCTTCAGCGAAATTTCGGCGGGCACAAATATCCGCGGCTGGTTCACGTCGGCGACCGCACCGGTCTCGAGATGATTCGTACGCTCCAGGACGACGCGATTCACGAAGGAATCGACGTCTATATGGAGTTCACGATCGTCACGCTGTTGAAGGACGGCGATCGCGTGGTCGGAGCGTTCGGCTACGACCGCGAGCGCGGCATGTTCTACGTGTTCAAGGCGAAGGCGGTGATACTCGCGACTGGCGGAATCGGCCGCGCGTACAAAATCACGAGCAACAGTTGGGAATACACCGGCGACGGTCACGCACTCGCATATCACGCGGGCGCCGATCTGATTGACATGGAGTTCCTCCAGTTCCATCCGACCGGAATGATCTGGCCGCCAAGCGTGGCGGGAATTTTGGTCACCGAGGCGGTGCGCGGCGACGGCGGGATTCTGGTGAACAAGGAAGGCCGCCGTTTCATGTTCGACGACATCCCGGAACTCTATCGCACGCAGACGGCGGACAACGAAGAGGAGGGTTGGCGCTATACACAGGGCGACAGAAATGCGCGGCGTCCGCCGGAGCTGCTGACGCGCGACCACGTCGCCCGCTGCATCGTTCGCGAGATTCGCGAGGGGCGCGGCAGTCCGCACAAAGGCGTGTTCCTCGACATTTCGTGGGTGAAGCGCAGGCTCCCCAACGGCGAGGAGTACATCAAGCGCAGGCTGCCGAGCATGTACCACCAGTTCCTCAAGCTCGCGAATATAGACATCACGAAGGAGCCGATGGAAGTCGGACCGACGACGCACTACATGATGGGCGGGGTGCGGGTGAATGCGGACACGCAGATGTCAACGGTGCCGGGCCTGTTCGCGGCGGGCGAATGCGGCGCGGGGCTGCACGGCGCGAACCGTCTCGGCGGAAATTCGTTGTCGGACTTGCTGGTGTTTGGAAAGCGTGCAGGCGAATACGCGGCGCGTTACGCGTTGGAGCACGGTGCAGGAAATATCGACGAGCAACCGATCGACGCTGCGACGCGTCGCGCGCTGGCGCCATTCGAGGCCGCGGGCAGCGACGGTGCTGAATCGCCGTACCAGATTCAGCGCGAGCTTCAGGAGCTGATGCAAGACAAGGTCGGGATCGTGCGCACTGAGTCCGACATGCGCGAGGCGCTCGCCGCGATCTCGCAGCTAAAGCAACGCGCGCGGCGAGTGCGGGTGGACGGGAATCGCATGTACAACCCGGGCTGGCATACGGCGCTCGATCTCGACAACCTGCTGACGGTCTCGGAGGCGGTGTGCCGTGCCGCGATCGAGCGCAAGGAAAGCCGCGGCGCGCATTTCCGCGATGACTATCCGCAACGCTCGGAGGAGAGCAGTCGATTCAACCTGGTGTTGCGCGCAGGGGCCGGCGGCATGGGTGTGCATCAGGAGCCGATTCCCGAGATGACGGCAGAGCTGAAGCAGATCATCGAGGAAATGAAATGACGACCACCAGCGCGACGTTCCGAATCTGGCGCGGCGACGCGAAGGGCGGCGAGTTTCGCGATTACCGCACCGAGGTCGGCGAAGGGATCGTCGTCCTCGACGCGGTCCACCAGATTCAAGCGACGCAGGCGAACGACCTGGCGGTGCGATGGAACTGCAAGGCTGGCAAGTGCGGCTCGTGTTCCGCGGAAGTGAACGGGAGTCCGCGGTTGATGTGCATGACGCGGGTCACCGATCTGCCGCTGGACAAGCCGATTACGATACAGCCGATGCATACCTTTCCGCTGCTAAAGGACCTGGTGACCGACGTTTCATGGAACTTCGTTAACAAGAAACGCATCAAGAAGTTCACGCCGCGCCCACCCGATGCGGCGGACGGAACGTGGCGGATGGCGCAGGCGGACGTCGAGCGGGTCCAGGAATTCCGCAAGTGCATCGAGTGCTTCCTCTGCCAGGACGTTTGCCATGTGCTGCGCGACCATCAGCTGCACGACAAATACATCGGGCCGCGCCTGTTGGTTCACATCGCAGCATTGGACATGCATCCGCTCGATACCGAGAATCGGATGAGCGAACTCAAGGATGAATACGGAATGGGGTTCTGCAACATTACCAAGTGCTGTACCAACGTCTGCCCCGAGGACATTCACATCACCGACAACGCGATCATTCCATTGAAGGAGCGGCTGGTGGACGAGTTCTACGATCCGCTCGGCAGCATCTGGAAGGCGATTCGCGGGGCGAAGTAGGTTCGCGCCGGGCGCGAGCGCTGGCGCCGTCGAGGCGCCGGCGAAGCAGCGGGTCGCAAGGTCTCGGCACGGTGATAACCAACTCACGATGAACATTCACGAGTATCAAGCCAAGCAGATTCTCGCGCGGTTTGGCGCGCCGGTTCCGAAAGGGCAGGCGGCGTCGGCACCAGACGAAGCGGCGGCGGCGTTCACGGCGCTCGGTGGCGGCACCGCGGTTATCAAGGTGCAGATTCATGCGGGCGGCCGCGGCAAAGCCGGCGGCGTCAAGGTGGTGAAGAGCGCGGACGAGGCGCGCGAGTTCGCCGCGAAGATGCTTGGGAAGCCGCTCGTAACGCATCAGACGGGGCCGCAGGGACGCGTCGTGCGCCGCGTCTACGTCGAGGAGGCGAGCCAGGTCGCGCAAGAGCTTTATCTCGGCATGGTGATCGACCGGAGCACGGCGGGCGTGTCGGTCATCGCGAGCACCGAAGGCGGCATGGAAATCGAAGAGGTCGCGGAGAAGACGCCGGAGAAGATCATCACGGAGCCGATCAACCTGCTCATCGGAGTTTCAGGTTTCATCGGGCGCAAGATCGCATTTGCGCTCGGTCTCAAGGACAAGCAGGTCGGGCAGTTCGCCAATTTGCTCGCGGCGCTGTATCGCGCGTTCTGGGAGACGGACGCATCGCTAATCGAAATCAACCCGCTGGTGGTAACCGCCGACGGACGCGTGGTGTGCCTCGACGCGAAGATGTCGTTCGATGACAGCGGCCTGTTCCGCCACGCAGAGATTCGCGAGCTGCGCGACGCGAACGAGGAAGACCCGGCCGAGACCGAAGCCGCGAAGTACGACCTTAGCTACATCAACTTGGACGGGAACATCGGCTGCATGGTCAATGGCGCGGGACTCGCTATGGCGACGATGGACATCGTCAAGTACTACGGCGCGGAGCCCGCGAACTTTCTTGACGTGGGCGGCGGCGCGAGTGCGGAGAAGGTCGCGGCGGCGTTTCGCATCCTGTTGAGCGACAAGCGCGTGAAAGGCGTGCTCATCAATATTTTCGGCGGCATCATGCGTTGCGACGTGCTCGCCGACGGCGTGGTCAAGGCGGCGCGCGAGGTGAAGCTCAGTGTGCCGCTGGTCGTGCGACTGGAAGGCACCAACGTCGAGCAGGGCAAGGCGATTCTCAAGGACTCGGGGATCAAGGTGATCGCGGCGGCAGACATGGCGGACGCGGCGCGCCGGGTGGTCGAGGCGATCCGGTGAGCATCCTGGTCAACAAGAGCACCCGCGTGCTGACCCAGGGCATCACCGGCGCGACGGGCCAGTTTCATACGCGCGCGTGCCGCGAGTACGGCACGCAGATGGTCGGCGGAGTCGTGCCCGGAAAGGGCAGCACCGACTTCGAGGGCATTCCGATATTCGACACGGTCGAGAGGGCGCGTCGCGAGACCGGCGCAAATGCGAGCGTCATCTATGTGCCTCCGCCGTTCGCGGCCGACGCAATTCTCGAGGCTGCCGCGGCGGGAATCGAGCTGGTGATCTGCATCACCGAGGGCATCCCGGTCCTCGACATGGTGAAGGTCAAGCATTACTTGAAGTCCACCGGCACGCGGCTGGTCGGGCCGAATTGCCCCGGCGTCATCACGCCCGGCGAATGCAAGATCGGAATCATGCCCGGCTACATTCACAAGCCGGGTGACGTCGGCGTGGTGTCGCGCTCGGGCACGCTGACCTATGAGGCGGTCCACCAGTTGACGAAACTCGGCATCGGACAATCGACGTGTATCGGAATTGGCGGCGACCCGATCATCGGCACTAATCATGTCGACGCGCTAACGCTCTTCAATGCCGATCCCGGAACGCGCGCGATTGTAATGATCGGTGAGATCGGTGGAACCTCGGAAGAAGAGGCCGCGGATTACATCAGGAAGAACGTGAAGAAGCCGGTCGTCGCGTTCATCGCGGGACAGACGGCGCCGAAGGGCCGTCGGATGGGGCACGCAGGCGCGATCATTTCCGGCGGACGCGGGATGGCGGCGGACAAAATTGCCGCGCTCAAGGCGGCGGGCATCGCGGTGGCGATGAGCCCGGCGGACATCGGAACTACGCTGAAAACGGCGCTCGACGGCAACGCCTGAGCCGCACGCCGTCACCGGACACAGATGGAACGAACTCTCGCGATCATCAAGCCTGACGCCGTGGAGCGCGGGCTTACCGGCGACATCTTGAAACGCATCGAGGCGAGCGGGCTCCGAGTGCGCGGACTTCGCAAGATGCATCTGACGCGCGCGCAGGCCGAGCGCTTTTACGACGTTCACAAAGCGCGGCCCTTCTTCAAGAGTCTGTGCGACTACATGACGTCGGGGCCGGTGGTGATCGCCGTGCTTGCCGGCGACCGCGCGATCGCGCGATGGCGGGAACTGATGGGAGCGACCGATCCCGCGAAAGCGGCGGAGGGAACGATTCGCAAGCTGTTCGGCGTCGACATCGAGAAGAACGCGACGCACGGCTCGGACGCGCCCGGGACGGCTGCGCGCGAGGTCGCGTTTTTCTTCGCGGATTTGGAGATTCTCGACTGAGGGATCGGCAGACCTCCGCTGACAGTCGAGATGGCATCCCGATCACAGAGTCGGGATTCTTCGCTTCGCAGACTCCGCTCTGAATGACCAGGGTACAGCACGCGATGGAGCTGTCCTGCATCGGGGCGTGGATTTCGATTAGAATATACGGCCGTGCCTGGTGCAGCCAATCGACCAGTGGAAGACGCCTCGTCGGCCGAGCGGCCTGACGTTCGCGGGCTCTCGCTCGACGAACTTGCCATTGAGATTACCGCCGCGGGACAGCCGCCGTATCGCGCCCGCCAGGTCATGCACTGGCTGCATGCGAAGCACGCCGAGAGCTTCGACGCGATGCATGAACTTCCGGCGGACTTTCGCGGGTGGCTCGCCGCGCATTTCACAATCGGCAGTCTCGAGACCGCGTCGGTCGCGCGTTCGTCCGACGGCACGCGCAAGCTCTTGCTGCGTCTTCGCGACGGCAATGCAATCGAAACGGTAATCATTCCCGCATCGGGGCGCGTAACGCTGTGCCTCTCGACGCAAGCCGGCTGCGCGATGGCGTGCGAGTTCTGCGCGACGGCGCGCATGGGGCTGCATCGCAACCTGACCACGGCCGAAATCATCGGACAGATCCACGCCGCGCGCCGCGAACTCGCGCCGGGCGAGACGCTCACCAACTACGTTTTCATGGGGATGGGAGAACCGCTCGCGAATTACCCGAGGCTGGTGCGCGCCCTCGAGATCATGACCGAAGCATGGGGAATGGATATCTCGCCGCGGCGCATCACGGTTTCGACCGTCGGAATCGTGCCGATGATGGAGCGGTTGCTCGCCGATGTGCCGGTTCAGCTCGCGGTCTCGCTTCATGCGACCACTGACGAGATGCGGGATAGGCTCGCGCCGATCAACAAGCGCTATCCGCTCGAAGTGCTGCTCGATGCGTGCCGCAAGCTGCCCCTGGCGCGGCGCCGCCGAATCACGTTCGAGTACGTGATGCTTGCGGGCGTGAACGATACCACTGCCGACGCGAGGCGGCTGGTCAAGCTGCTCGCGCCGCTGCGCGCGAAAGTGAATTTGATCTTTTTCAACCCGTTCGACGGCTCAGGTTTTGGTGTTTCACCGCGCGCGCGCGTAGAGGCCTTTCAAGCGATCCTGCAGGAAGGTAATTTGACGGCGACCATTCGCGAGAGCCGCGGGCAGGATATTGCTGCGGCGTGCGGACAGCTATTTGCCGAGCGCAGCGAAGACCACCGCGAGAACGAGCCTCACCGTGAGCGGGCGGATCTCGCGGGGTAGGGAAGGGCGCCGTCGCGAGCGCGGGCGGCGCGAGATGAGGGAATGGCGAAACCAGTTCTCGGCATAATTGGCGGCAGCGGCTTCTACCAGATGTCCGCGATCGAGCAGGTAGAGCAGCTCGAACTCAATACGCCATTCGGCAAGCCCTCCGACGCTTACGTGCGCGGACGAATCGGCGACACCGAAGTGGTTTTTCTCGCGCGCCATGGACGCGGCCATCGCATCTTGCCCAGCGAGATCAACTTTCGCGCGAACGTATTCGGAATGAAGCAGCTTGGCGTTGAGTACTTGGTATCGGTCTCGACCGCCGGCAGCATGAAGGAGAACATCGAGCCCGGCCACATCGTCGTGCCTGACCAATTCTTCGATCGGACCTACCAGCGACCGGCGACGTTCTTTGGCGGCGGCATCGTCGGTCACGTTTCGCTCGCGGATCCGGTCTGCGCCGAACTCGCACACTCATTGGCGGACGCGGGGCGAAACGCCAAGGCGGCGATTCACGAAGGCGGCACTTACTTATGCATCGAGGGACCGCAATTCTCGACCCGTGCGGAATCGCGAATCTTCCGAAGCTGGGGCGTTGACGTGATTAGCATGACCGCGATGCAGGAGGCGCGGCTCGCCCGCGAAGCCGAGCTTTGCTACGCGGTGTTGGCGCTGGTCACCGATTTCGACTGCTGGCACGAAAGCGTCGCGGCGGTGGACATCTCGGAAATACTGCGGGTGATGCGCCTCAACGTCGAACGCGCGCAGGCGATCGTCGCGAATTTGGCGCGCACGCTGAGCGGGCATGTGCGAAAATGCGCATGCGCGCACTCGCTCAAGGGCGGCATTATCACCGACCGCAGCCTGATTCCGCCCAAAGTCGCGGCGGACCTTGGTCCCATCATTGGAAAGTATCTCTAACGGGGAGGCCGCTTCGCCGGGACAACGCCGATGAGCATCGTAGTGGTGGGGTCAGTTGCGTACGACACCGTTGAAACGGTGCACGGCGGTGTGGTCGAGGCGCTCGGCGGGTCGGCGAGTTTCTTTTCGGTCGCCGCCCGCTTTTTCGCACCGGTGAGCATCGTCGCGGTGGTCGGATCGGACTTCAAAGGAGAGTTCCGCCGATTGTTCGAGGATCGCAACATCGATTTGCGCGGACTCGAGGAGCGCGCCGGCAAGACGTTTCGCTGGCACGGGCGATATCACGAAGACATAAATTTGCGCGACACGATCACGCTGTCGCTGAACGTGTTCGACGGTTTCGCGCCGGACCTGCTGCCCGATCTGCGCCGCTGCGACTACTTGTTTCTTGCCAACATCGCCCCCGAGCTTCAGGAGCGCGTTCTCTCGCAGGTGACGAGCCCGAAGCTGGTCGCGGGCGACACGATGGACTACTGGATCGAAAACCACCGCGCGGACTTGGTCCGCATCCTGCCGCGCCTCGACATCATCACACTCAACGACGAAGAGGCGCGCCTGCTCGCCGGCGAGCACAATCTGGTCAAGGCCGGCCGCGCAATCATCAAGATGGGCCCCAAGGTGGTGCTCATCAAACGTGGCGAGTACGGCGTACTGCAATTCAGCCGTGAACGGATGTTCGCCGTGCCTGCCTATCCGCTGGAGGAAGTTCTCGATCCGACCGGCGCGGGCGATACGTTCGCGGGGGGCCTGATGGGGTACCTGGCGCGCATCGGACGCTTTGACGAATCGTCGCTGCGCACCGCGGTTGTGTACGGCTCCGTGATGGCGTCGTTCGTCGTCGAGCGCTTTTCACTCGACCGGCTTACCGCTCTTACTTGGGAGGACATCGAGGGCCGCTACCGTGCATTCATCGAACTTACCGACTCGCACCACGGCAGATGGACCTCTCAGTAGTGATCCCGCTCTATAACGAGCGGGACAATCTTGCACCGCTCCACGACGAGCTGAGCCGCGTGGTGGGCGCGCTCGGACGTTCGTACGAGTTCGTGTTCGTGGATGACGGCAGCACCGACGGCAGCTTCGACGTGCTGCGCGAGTTGCGTAACAGAGATCAACACGTGCGCGTCTTTCGGCTCGCGCGCAATTCCGGGCAGACCGCGGCACTTTCGTGCGGACTGCGAAATTCGGCCGGGGACATCGTGGTCGCGATCGACTCTGACGGCGAAAACGATCCGGCAGATATTCCGCGTCTGCTCTCGACGCTTGAACAGGGGTACGATCTGGTCAGCGGTTGGCGCAGCGAGCGTTGGCAGAAGTCGGTGCTGACGCGCCGCATACCGTCGATGGCGGCAAACGCATTGATCTCGCGAATAACCGGCGTCGAGCTACACGACTTCGGGTGCACCCTCAAGGCGTATCGGGGAGACCTCGCGCGCAAGCTCAATCTTTATGGCGAGATGCATCGCTTCGTACCGGCGATCGCGGCGGAGCAGGGCGCGCGAATTACTGAAATCCCGGTGAACTTTCGTGCGCGTCGGAGCGGCCGCTCCAAGTACGGCGTCGGCCGCATACTGCGAACACTGCTCGATCTGCTAACCGTGCACTTCCTGACCGGCTATTCGACGCGTCCCATCCAGATGTTCGGCGCGATCGGATTCGTACTTGGAGCGCTGGGCGGGTTGTGGACCCTGATTCTAGTCACCGAGAAGGTGGTACTAGGCACCCAGCTTGGAGATCGGCCAGCACTGCTGCTTGCGGTTCTTCTGATCGTGGTCGGGGTGCAGTTCGTCAGCCTCGGCCTGATCGGCGAGATGCTGGCGCGCACCTACCACGAGTCCCAAGGCAAACCGATTTACGTCATCAAAGAAGAACTCTAGCAGGATGTTGAAAAAGTCATTTTCAACCGCCTGCTCCCTCTCTCTCCTCTCCCCCAGAGGGAGAGAAGATTGGGAAGGCAACCGGCTTTCACGCAGGGTGTTGAGGGCAGAGTCCATGCAAGCTTGGAACTCGAGGCCTTTCTCAAGACCCTGCCGGGGAGCTGCGCAATGAACTTAGCGGTTGTCGGAACCGGTTATGTCGGTCTGGTTAGCGGCACTTGCTACGCCGAGAGCGGCAACGAGGTCATCTGCGTTGACATCAACCCCGCGCGCATCGCGGAGCTGGAGGCGGGGCAGATTCCAATCTACGAGCCGGGGCTCACCGAGCTGGTGCGCCGCAATGTCAAGGAAGGGCGGCTGCGCTTCACCACGGACGTCGCGAAAGCAGTCTCGCAATCCCTGGTCTCATTCATCGCGGTTGGCACGCCGATGAGCGCCGACGGAGCTGCGGACATTAGCCAGGTGCTCGGCGAGGCCGCGAAGATCGCGCGCGCCACCACTGGCTACCACGTCATAGCGGTAAAGAGCACCGTGCCGGTCGGCACTAATGACAAGGTGCGTGAGATCGTGTCGCGCGCCGCGAAACACGCCATCGACGTGTGCTCTATTCCTGAATTTCTAAAGGAGGGCTCCGCGGTCGAGGATTTCATGCGGCCCGATCGCGTTATCATCGGCAGTTCAAGCGAGCGCGCCACCGCGATTTTGCGCGAACTTCACGCTCCGTTCGTCCGCACCGACAACCCCGTGATCGTGATGGATCAGCGCTCGGCCGAGCTGACCAAGTACGCGTCCAACGCGATGCTCGCGATGCGCGTGTCGTTCATCAACGAGATCGCAAACCTGTGCGAGGCGGTCGGCGCCGAGATCAATTCAGTACGCCGGGGCATGGGCACCGATCGCAGGATCGGCTCTCAGTTTCTTTTCCCCGGCATCGGCTACGGCGGGTCGTGCTTTCCCAAGGACGTGCAGGCGCTAATACGCACCGCTGCGGACCACGCGATCGACTTCTCGCTGCTGCGCGAAGCGCAGGCGGTCAATGAACGTCAGAAAAGAGTTTTGGTTCGGCGCGTCAAGCAGCACTTCGGCGACGACCTGAAGGGACGCACATTCGCGGTCTGGGGTCTCGCGTTCAAGCCGCGCACGGACGACATGCGCGACGCGCCCTCATTGGTCGTAATCGAGGAGCTTCTCAAGGCCGGCGCGCGCGTCCAACTACACGACCCCGAGGCGCTCGTGAACGCGAAGAAGATATTCAAGGATCGCGTCACCTATCACACCACGAATTACGAGGCGTTGGCGGGCGCCGACGCGCTGCTGATCCTGACGGAGTGGAACGAGTTCCGTCATCCGAATTTTTCGCGCATCCATGCCGAGTTGAAACAGCCGGTAATATTCGACGGCCGGAACCTGTATGATCCCGATCTCATGAAGGCGCTCGACTTCCGGTATTTCTCGATCGGGCGGCCTTCGGTTTAGCAGCGGCTCGCCACATGCGGATTATGGTAACTGGCGGCGCGGGCTTCATCGGCTCGCACACAGTGGACGCGCTCATCGCTGAGCGGGCTGGCGACGTTTGCGCGATTGACAATCTGTCTGCCGGCAAGCGCACCCGGCTCAACCCGGCCGCACGATTCCACAAGGTCGATCTGCGCGATGCAGCTTCGGTGCGCGCGGTAATTGAGCGCGAGAAACCCGAGGTCATCTACCATTTTGCGGCGCAAATGGACGTGCGTCGCTCGGTCGCGGATCCGTCATTAGACGCCGAAGTGAATCTGGTTGGGATGCTTCATTTGATGGAGTCCGCGCGGCAACATGGACTCAAGCGCATCATCTTCGCGTCGACCGGCGGGGCGATTTACGGAGAGCAGGAGCAGTTTCCCTGCGATGAGAATCATGCGCTGCGGCCCGTGAGTCCGTACGGCGTCGCGAAGCTCGCTACGGAGGCGTACCTCTTCTTTTACCGCGCGCAATACGGAATCGATTATCTCGCGCTGCGTTACGCCAATGTTTATGGCCCACGTCAGGATCCGCACGGTGAAGCCGGCGTGGTCGCGATCTTTTGCGGGCGCATACTGGACGGCAAACCCGTGACGATTTACGGCGACGGCGAACAGACGCGCGACTACGTCTATGTCGGTGACATCGTTCGCGCGAACGTTGCGGCGCTAAGCTCACCGGTAACCGGAGCGATCAACGTCGGCACCGGCGTCGAAACCAGCGTCAACATGCTCTACGACGCCCTCAGAACGATCGCGGAGTTCGCGACGCCGGCTGAATACGGCGCCGAACGTCCCGGCGAACAGCGCCGGTCGGTGATCTCACCGCAGCGCGCGGCGGATACCCTCGGCTGGCAACCCGCGGTCAGCCTGGCGCACGGTCTCGCCGAAACTTACGCATACTTCGCTTCCGAGCGTGCGCGCACGCCATGAGATGACCGACCCCGCGCGCATCCGCAATTTCTGCATCATCGCGCACATCGACCACGGTAAATCGACCCTGGCCGATCGTCTGCTCGAGCGCACCGGTGCCATCTCGATGCGCGAGTCGAAGGACCAGTTCCTCGACTCGATGGATCTCGAGCGCGAACGCGGCATTACCATCAAGGCGCGATCGGTGCGTCTGAATTACACCGCGAAGGACGGCGCCAGCTACGTGCTCAACCTGATCGACACACCCGGCCACGTGGACTTCGCTTATGAAGTTTCGCGCAGCCTCGCCGCGTGCGAGGGCGCGCTGCTCGTGGTCGATGCGAGCCAAGGGGTCGAGGCGCAAACGCTCGCCAACGTGTATCTCGCTCTCGACCATGGTCTCGAAATAATCCCCGTCATCAACAAGATCGATCTGCCAAGTGCGGACGTCGAACGAACGCGGCAACAAATCGAAGAGGGGATTGGACTATCCGCGTCGGACGCGATTCTCACCAGCGCCAAGGAGGGCACCGGCATCGACGAGGTCCTCGAAGCGATCGTCGCGCGCGTGCCGCCGCCGAGATCCACATCCGACGCGCCCTTGCGGGCGCTGATTTTCGACAGTTGGTACGACTCATACGAAGGCGTCATCGGGCTGGTGCGAGTTTTCGACGGAGAGCTTCGTCGCGGCATGAAGCTGCGTTTGATGGGCACGGCGAAACCGGGCGAGGCGATGCGGCTCGGCCACTTTACGCCGCACGAGTGCAACGCCGGGACGCTTGGCTCGGGAGAGGTGGGGTTCGTCGTCGCGGGCATCAAGACTGTCGCGGAAATGCGGGTCGGCGACACGATCACCGAAGCCGACCGTCCGGCGGCGGAACCATTGCCGGGCTTTCGCCAGTTGAAGGCGATGGTATTCGCGGGACTTTATCCGATCGAGGCGAACCAGTACGGGGCGCTTCGCGACGCGATCGAAAAGCTGGCACTTAATGATGCGAGCATCTCATTTGAGCCAGAGACGTCGCAGGCGCTCGGCTTCGGCTTTCGCACCGGTTTCCTGGGATTGCTCCACATGGAAATCGTGCAAGCGCGCCTCGAGCGCGAATTCGGAATCAGTCTAATCGTCACCGCGCCGACCGTCGTGTATCGAGTGCGGACGATGGCCGGCGCGGTGTTGAACGTCGATAACCCGTCGCGGCTCCCCGACGAGGGCGAGATCGAAGCAATCGAGGAGCCCTTCATTCTCGCGTCGATTCATATGCCCGACGAATTTCTCGGACCGATGATGAAACTCTGCGAGGAGCGCCGCGGTTTCCAGCGCGACCTGCGTTACGTCGGGCAGAAGCGCGTGATCTTGCAATACGAGTTGCCGCTGGCCGAAGTGATGTTTGACTTCTACGACCGGCTCAAATCGGTCAGCCGCGGTTACGCATCGCTCGACTACGAGTTTCTGGACTTCCGCGCCGGGCCTCTGGTTAAATTGGACATC
This sequence comes from uncultured Binatia bacterium (SeqCode), assembly GCA_964429575.1. GTDB lineage: Bacteria > Desulfobacterota > Binatia > Binatales > Binataceae > CAYSCX01. Next base: position 167,411 of record CAYSCX010000002.1, read on the forward strand.
CGCATCAACGGCGAAGTCGTCGACGCGCTTTCGGTAATCGTGCACCGCGACAAGGCCTATGAGCGGGGCCGGGCGTTGTGCGAGAAGATGCGGGAACTGATACCACGCCAGATGTTCGACGTGGCTATTCAGGCGTCGATCGGCGCGCGGATCATTTCGCGCCAGAGCGTAAAGGCGCTGCGAAAGAACGTTACGGCGAAGTGCTACGGTGGCGACATCACGCGTAAACGCAAACTCCTCGAGAAGCAGAAGGAAGGCAAGAAACGGATGAAACAGGTTGGCCGCGTCGAGATACCACAGGAGGCGTTTCTCGCCCTCCTCAAGGTCGGCGAGTAGGCGCGCAGGTGGCCGAACCAGTCCGCACCATCGCCAAGTCTCAGCCAGCGCCACCGGAGGCCACCGTAGAACGCCGCAAATCTGCGCTCCGCGAGTACGCCGAGGCGCTGAGCATCGCGCTCGCACTCGCACTGGTTATCCGCACGTTCCTTGTGCAGGCCTACAAGATTCCGTCGGGTTCGATGGAACCGGCGCTGCTCATCGGCGATCACATTCTTGTCAACAAGATCGATTACGGCTTTCGGATGCCCGATTCGATTTTTGGATTCGAGCTGCCAGGTTTGCCGCATGGCCGGTATGTCATGCGTCTGGGCGAACCGAGCCGCGGCGACGTGATCGTGTTCGTGTATCCGGAGGATCGCACCAAGGATTTCATCAAGCGCATCATCGGAATTCCCGGCGACACGGTCGAGGTACGCGACGCAGTCGTCTTCATCAACGGCAAGCCAATTTCAGATCCTCACAAGCACCTGACCCCCCAATCCGAAATGCCGCAGGCCTTCATGTTTCGCGGCCGCAATTTTGGTCCAATCACCGTCCCGGACGGTAAGTTCTTCGTCATGGGCGACAACCGCGACCAAAGTCACGACAGCCGGTTCTGGGGATACGTCGACATCAATGACATTGAAGGAAAGGCGATGTTCATCTACTGGTCTTGGGACGGCGAAGAAGCGGGCGTGATCCCGATTCGATGGGATCGCTTCGGCAAGACTGTCAACTAGGGAGACTTTGCGGTGGCCGATGAAACTGTGAACAAGATCGGTACGATGCTGGAGGAGCTGCGCACGCGCTTTGAGCTCGTCATCGAGGCGATCTCTGGGTTTGGCGGCAAATTCGACGGGCTACGGCAGGAAATTATCGGCCAATTTGCCGAGGTCGGCGCGCAAATCAGGTTCCTGACGGATCAGATCGCGGAAAACCGCCGCGGCATTCAGGCCACCCGCTCGGAGCTTGGCGCGGAAATGGTGCGCCTCGGTGAGGCGATCGGCCGCACTCGCGTCGAGTTCCGCGAAGAAGTTGCTTCCGCGCGTGCAGAGGTTCGCGGCGAAATCGCCCGGGTGGCGACGCTCGGGGATGGTCGGATCGCCAGTGAGGAGTTTCGCCGCGAGCTGGCTGAGACCGCCAAGGCGCTCAAGAAGGAAATCGCGGCCAGCGGCGATGGTGCGTCCCGCCGGCTGGTTGCGGAGCTCAAGCAGACCGGCAAGTCGCTTGCGAATCTAAATCGCAAATTCGATCGGTTCGACGACCGTGCCACCATCGAGACCAAGGACCAGGACCAGAGGCTCAAAAAGCTCGAGCGGCGCGCCCGCGGATAAGCGCAGCGGCGGGCCTTTCCTCGCCGCCGCCGCGCGCTATAATAACCCCACGCCTTTAACCCGCTCCTGCGAGGGCGGAAAGGTCGTCAGATGGAAGACTGCAACCTTGATCCCGGCTGCGTGCGCGGCCGGGTTCTTTTTTGGCGCTAAATGCACGGTAAGCCTGAAATCGCACTTGCCGCTGACGCCGTCGCGCGCTCGGTAAAGCGCATCGCGCGCGAAATCTCTGAGCGCAACGGCGCTGGCGAGAACCTGGTGCTGGTTGGCATCGTCAGGCGCGGCGCGAATCTCGCGGAGCGGATCGCACGCGACCTCAAGGAGACCCTCGGCCGCGACGTTCCGGTTGGCACGCTCGACATCTCATCATATCGCGACGACGGCAAGGGTGCGCCCGGCGACCCCCGGCTGCTGGGCCGCAACATCCCGTTCGCGCTCGACGGCCGCCGCATCGTCCTCGTCGATGACGTGCTGTACACCGGCAGGACCGTCCGCGCCGCGCTCGAGGCGCTCTCAAATCTCGGGCGGGCCGAATCGGTGCAGCTCGCAGTGCTGGTCGATCGAGGCGAGCGCGAGCTTCCGATTCGCGCGGATTACGTCGGCAAGAACGTGACAGCGCCGAAAGGTCAGAGGGTGTACGTGAGACTCGCGGAGACCGACGGTTCCGACGCGGTCGTCATAGGCGAGGCAAAGTGACAAGCCTTCCCAAATTCGACATCGTCTCCATCGACGACCTTTCGACCGCCGAGATTGAGCGGATCTTCGCGCTGGCTGATGAGTTCGCGCAAAGCCTCGAGCGAGGCGGCACTCTCGACATCGCGCACGGCCGCATCATGGCGACGCTCTTCTACGAGCCGTCAACTCGAACGCGCCTCAGCTTCGAATCCGCGATGCATCGCCTCGGCGGCGCGGTCATCAGCGCTGCGGACATGAAGGCGAGCTCGGCGTCGAAAGGCGAAAGCCTCGCCGACACTGTCCGCGTCGTGGCGGGCTACGCTGACCTGATCGTGATGCGACATCCGCATGACGGCGCCGCGCGGGTCGCCGCTGAGTACGCGCCGTGTCTGGTGATCAACGCGGGTGACGGCAGCCGCGAACATCCGACCCAAACGCTCTGCGACTTGTATATCCTCCGCAAGAAGAAGGGCAGTCTGAAGGGTCTGACGGTCGCGCTTTGCGGCGACCTGAAATTCGGCCGCACGGTGCATTCGCTCATCTACGCGCTCGCGCGCTTCGGCGCGAACATTCTTGCGGTGCCCCAAGCCGGCATGGACGTTCCCAGCTACGTCCTCGAGCGAATCGCCGCCGAACGCAACTACAGCTTCTCGACGGTGCCTCTCGACGAACTGAAATCTCTCGCCGGCCGGGTGGATGCGCTCTATCTCACGCCGACCGCACCGCACCAGATGGCGCTATTCACCGGCGGAATCACGGCCGGCAATGCTCCCGCCGCCGAGCCTCCCGCGGCACTCGACGCCTTCTACGTCACCAGGCTTCAAACGGAGCGCATCGACGGCGGCGGGCCCGAGCCCCACGACTACGTGCGCTTCGACGCGCGCGCACTCAAGACCAGCCGCACGCACGAAGCGGTGGTGATGCATCCGCTGCCGCGCACCACCGAGCTTGCGTACGAACTCGATACCGATCCGCGCGCGATTTACTTTGAACAGGCGCGCGCCGGGGTGCCGGTCCGGATGGCGCTGGTTGCCTGGCTTATCGAAAATGTAGGTCGCGAGCGCTCCTGGAGCAGTCAGCCTGATGTCGCGGTGAAGTTCACCGCCGATGCTCCGCCGCGCTGCGCCAATGCGAACTGCATTACGCGCTTCGAGGGTCCGTATCTGAAGCCCCGCTTCAATCTGGCGCGCACGCTCGATCGCGCGACGCTGCGGCTGCGCTGTGATTTTTGCGGCGGTGAGCTTCCGGTTGAGTTCGTGGGCCACGTCCGCTCGCATCGATACTACCGCTACGACGAGAACCTTTACGGCTATGTCCGAGGATGGATCGACGAGGCGTCGTTCGCAGTATTCGAGAGCGTAAAAGAGGCGGACGAGCGCGGCTATGAGCCGTACCGGCGCGGCCCCCAGCGCGAGATCATGAACGCTGACGAGATTGCACGCGCGCTCGAGACGCTCGCGGACCAACTGATCGCCGACCTGCCCGATCTCACCTCGGTCGCGCTCGCCGGCGTGGTAAGCCGTGGTGCGCTGCTCGCGATGCGTCTGCGTGATCTGGTCGCGGCGCGAACCAATGTTCGGCTGCCATGCGCTTCGATCGACATCTTCGGCGGCGACGACGCGGTTCGTCCGCTCGATGGCGCCGAATCCTTCAGTTCCGGCGATCGCACCATCGTGCTGGTGGATGACGTCATCAACAGCGGCTGGACCGTCCAGCGTGCGCTCGACATCGTGTGGCAACGCGGGCGTCCCGCGGCGGCGAAACTCGCGGTGCTCATCGACCGCGGTCATCGCGCGGTTCCTATCCGCCCCAATTACGTTGGCAAGAACATTCCGACTTCGCGATCGGAGCGCATCCAAGTGCGGCTCGCCGTCCCGCGCGCTGACGGTAGCTCCAAGAGCCACGATCACGTGACTATCTACTCGATGGTCGATTCGCTCAAGGAGGCGGACCAGGCAGAGTGAATTCGCTCTTGCTCAGGTCCGGCAGGGTCATCGACCCGGCACGCGGGATGGATGGCGCGTATGACGTTTTGGTGGTCGCGGGTGAGGTCGCGGCGGTCGAGCCCGCCGGTGCGCGGGAGTGGCCGCGCGATGTCTTCGCGATCGACGCGTCGGGCCTGTGGGTGCTCCCGGGTCTGATCGATCCGCACGTGCATTTGCGCGACCCTGGCTTCCCCGAGAAGGAGACGATCGCATCCGGTCTGCGTGCAGCCGCGGCGGGCGGCTTTACGACCGTCGCCGCGATGGCCAACACAGAGCCGGTCAATGACTCGCCGGCGGTTTGCAGGTACATGCTCGACCGCGCTCGCGACGTTAACGCTACACGCCTCATCCCGGTGTCCGCCGTGACGCGCGGACTCCAAGGCCGCGTCATGGTGGACTTTGATGCGATGGACGAAGCAGGCGCCGGACTGTTTTCCGATGACGGCATACCGGTTGACGACGAAGCGATACTGACGCGGGCTCTGGAAGCTGCGTCACGGCTTGACCTTGCGGTGTCGCTTCACGAGGAAGACCGCTCTGTTGTGCGCAACGGCGCCGTCAATGACGGCGCCGTCGCCAGACGCCTCGGCGTGCCCGGTGTGCCTGCAGCATCCGAGGGCGTTCGCGTCCGCCGGGACCTTGCACTCGCGATAGGTACCGGCGCGCATGTGCATGTCGCGCATATCTCGACCGGCGAGTCGGTGGATCTCATCCGCGCCGCGCGGCAACGAGGCGCCCATGTGACGTGCGAGGTCACGCCGCACCACTTCATGCTCGACGATACCGCCGTGCTTCGTTGGGGGCCGAATGCCAAGATGGCGCCGCCGCTTCGCGACCGCGGCAACGTGGACGCGCTGCGCGGTGCGATCGCCGACGGAACCATCGACATGATTGCGACCGACCACGCGCCGCACGATCCGGTGTCCAAGCATATTGCCGACCTCGCCGGATGTTTCGATGGCGCGCACGACGCCACGACGCTCGATCACGGCCAGGCCGAGGCGTTCGTTCACACCGCCAACGGCATCGTCGGTCTCGAGACTGCGGTCGGCCTTGCGATGACGCTGGTGCACCATGGTGCAATCTCCCCATCGCGGCTCGTTGAGCTGATGTCGCTCAACCCAGCCCGTCTGCTGCGTGTCGATCGCGGAACACTTGCTCCAGGAGCTGCTGCGGACGTCACCATCGTCGATCCGAACCTCGAGTGGACCGTGGATCCGTCGCGCTTTCGTTCGAAGAGCCGGAACACTCCGTTCGCCGGCACGCGGCTTCGCGGCAAAGCGATTCTCACCGTCGTCGGCGGCGTGGTTGTGTACGACGGCAGGCGAGGGGACGTTTGATGGCCGCGGCAAACCGCCGCGATGCGATGCTGGCGCTTGCAGATGGCCGCATATTTCGTGGCCGCGCCTTCGGCGCCGACGGCGAGGCCGACGGCGAGGTCGTGTTCAACACCGCGATGACCGGCTACCAGGAAGTGCTCACCGACCCGTCGTACAAGGGGCAGCTGGTCTGCATGACCTACCCCGAGATCGGCAACGTCGGTACCAATGGCGATGACACCGAGTCGCGCCGCGTTTACGTGGAAGGTTTCATCGTCAAGGAATGCTGGCCGCGGCCCTCAAACTGGCGCGCGGAGATCTCGCTGGATGAGTATCTGCGGCGCGCAAACGTCGTCGCGATCGATGGCATCGATACGCGCGCGCTCGTGCGACACATCCGAATCCACGGCGCACAGGAAGGCGTGATTTCGAGCGTCGACCTCGACCCCGACTCGTTGATCGCAAAGGCCAGGGCATCGCCGGGGCTGGCCGGTCAGGACCTCGTCAAAGTAGTCACCTGCGCGGCGCCCTACGACTGGGATATTGGCGACTGGGATATCGCGCGAGGTTATGCTCGCGCCGGCGCGCAGCAACTTCGCGATGCGCCACTGGTCGTTGCGCTCGACTACGGCATCAAGCACAACATCCTGCGCCTGCTCGTCAACACCGGATTTCGCGTGCGCGTCCTGCCCGCGACCTCCACTGCCGGAGAAATTCTGGCGTACAATCCCGATGGCATCTTTCTCTCCAACGGTCCGGCCGATCCTGCCGCGCTGCCGTATGCGTACAATGCGATCGCTGACGTGCTCGGCAAAAAACCTGTCTTCGGAATCTGCCTCGGCCATCAGATTCTCGGGCTCGCGCTCGGCGGGGCCACGTACAAGCTCGGCTTTGGCCACCACGGCGCCAACCATCCCGTGATGGACCTGAGAACCCGACGCGTCGAGATCACGTCGCAGAACCACGGCTTCGCGGTCGACGCCGACACAGTGAAGCGCCGCGCGGAGCTGTCGCACGTCAATCTTAACGACCACACTGTCGAGGGGTTGCTCGGTGTCGGCTCGCCGTTTTTCTCGGTGCAGTATCACCCTGAGGCGTCACCGGGCCCGCACGACTCGCGCTATCTGTTCGACCGCTTCCGCAAACTGATCGAGGCGTTCCCGCGCTACGGCGCAGAGGCGCTCGACCGGGTCATGGCCGAAGAGGCGCACGCGCTCAAATGATCCTGCTCCCGTCATCGAGCCACACGAGCCGCGTAGCCAGGATGTAACCCGGTGCCGCTTCGCAAGGATCTCAAGTCGGTTCTGATTATCGGTTCCGGCCCGATCGTGATCGGGCAGGCGTGCGAATTCGACTACTCGGGTACGCAGGCGCTCAAGGCGCTGCGCGAGGAGGGGCTGCGCCTCATCCTGGTCAATTCGAATCCCGCGACCATTATGACCGATCCGGAACTCGCCGACCGCACCTACATCGAGCCGATCAACCTCGACGTGGTCTCGAAGATCATCGCGAAGGAGAAACCTGACGCGCTGCTGCCGACAGTCGGCGGGCAAACCGCGCTCAACCTCGCAATCGAACTTGCGGAAGCGGGCGTTCTCGACCGCTATCGCGTCGAACTCATTGGCGCGAAACTTCCAGCGATCAAAAAGGCCGAGGATCGCGACCTGTTCAAGCAGGCGATGCTCAATATCGGTCTGGATGTACCAGAATCGGCGATTGCACATTCTCTTGATGAGGCGGAGCGAATCAGTGGATGTCTCGGCCTTCCGGTCATCATTCGTCCGTCGCGCACTCTGGGTGGCACTGGCGGGTCAATCGCGCGCTCGATCGACGACTTTCGCACCAAGGTCCGCTGGGGACTCGATATGTCGCCGAGTCACGAAGTGTTGATCGAGCAGTCGGTCGAGGGATGGAAGGAGTTCGAACTCGAGGTGATGCGTGACATGGCCGACAACGTCGTCATCATCTGCTCGATTGAAAACCTCGACCCGATGGGCGTGCATACCGGGGATTCGATTACAGTCGCGCCTGCGCAGACTCTCACCGACAAGGAATACCAGCTGATGCGCGACGCGGCGGTGCGCATCATCCGCGAAATTGGCGTCGATACGGGCGGCTCGAATATCCAGTTCGCGGTGCATCCGGACAACGGACGGATGGTCGTAATCGAGATGAACCCGCGCGTGTCCCGAAGCTCTGCGCTGGCTTCCAAAGCGACCGGATTTCCGATTGCAAAGATCGCCGCGAAGCTCGCGATCGGTTACCGGCTCGATGAGATCCCCAACGACATCACCAAGAAGACGCCGTCGTGCTTCGAGCCCACGATCGATTACGTAGTCACCAAACTGCCGCGCTTCGCATTCGAGAAGTTCCGGGGCGCCGCCGACGAACTGGGCCCGCAGATGAAGTCGGTGGGCGAGGTGATGGCCATCGGCCGCACCTTCCGTGAATCGCTGCAGAAGGCGCTGCGCTCGCTCGAAATCGGCTCCTACGGGCTGGAATCGCGCCTGGGCGAGCAGCGCCGCGACGAAGGTTTTGCGCAGCTGCGCGCTGGACTCGCGATTCCAAACTCGCACCGCCTCTACCATCTTGCAGACGCGCTCCGGCTCGGCATTTCGCGCGAAGAGATCTTCGAACTGAGCCGCATCGACCCATGGTTCATCGACGCGGTTGCGGGCATCGTCGAGGCCGAAGAGTGGATCTCACGCGCGACGCTCGATGAGCAGTTTTTCCGAAGCGCCAAGTCGATGGGCTTCTCCGACCGGCGAATCGCCGAGCTTCGCGCCACCGACGAAGACACGGTCGCGCGCGCACGCCGGGGATTTGGCGTCACGCCCGTCTATAAGCTCGTTGATACATGCGCTGCGGAATTCGAGGCGTTTACGCCGTACTTCTACTCAACCTACGAGGGCGAAGACGAAGCCGAACCCGATAACCGCAGGAAGGTGATGATTCTCGGAGGCGGGCCAAACCGGATAGGGCAGGGTATCGAGTTCGATTATTGCTGTGTCCACGCAAGTCTCGCGCTCAAGGCCGCCGGATTCGAGACCATCATGGTCAACTGCAATCCGGAAACGGTCTCCACCGATTACGACATCTCCGACCGGCTGTACTTCGAGCCGCTCACCTTCGAGGATGTGATTGCGATCGCCGAACGCGAGAAGCCTTTGGGGGTGATCGTCCAGTTTGGCGGACAGACGCCGCTGAAGCTTGCGATACCGCTCGAACGCGCAGGCGTGCCGATTCTTGGCACGACGCCAGACGCAATCGATCGCGCAGAGGACCGCGAGCGCTTCAATGACCTGGTCGAGAAGCTCGGCCTGAAGCAGCCTACGGGGATGCTTGCGCGCAGCCTCGATGAAGCCGTGAAAGGTGCCGCGCAGGTTGGCTATCCGGTCCTCATCAGGCCGTCGTACGTGCTCGGCGGCCGGGCGATGGAAGTGATTCCCGACGAAGCCGCGCTGCGCCGCTACGTCACGCATGCTCTGGAAGCTTCGGAGCGTCACCCGCTGCTCATCGACCGATACCTCGCGGGCGCGATTGAAGTCGACGTGGACGCGATCTCCGACGGCGAGCGCGTGGTGATCGGCGGCATTATGGAGCACGTCGAGCATGCCGGCATCCATTCGGGCGACAGCGCATGCGTCCTTCCACCTCGTTCGCTCGACCGCCGCACTCAGGACGCTTTGATGGAGCAGACGCGCATGCTCGCGCGGGAGCTTGGCGTCGTCGGGCTAATGAATGTCCAGTATGCGATTTACCGCGGCGAGATCTACATCCTCGAAGTGAACCCGCGCGCGTCACGCACGATACCTTTCGTCAGCAAAGCGATCGGAGTGCCGCTCGCGAAGTTCGCCGCGCTCGTAATGGCCGGAAAAACACTTGACGAGCTCGGCTTCACCGCGGAGCGAATTCCGGCGCACGTGTCGGTCAAGGAATCGGTCTTTCCTTTCGCGCGGTTTCCCGGCGTCGACACGATTCTGGGACCGGAGATGAAATCTACCGGCGAGGTGATGGGAATCGACACCTCGTTCGCGATGGCGTTTGCGAAGGCCGAACTAGCCGCATCTACCGACCTGCCACTGTCGGGACGTGTGTTCTTGAGCGTGCGGGACGAGGACAAGCCACAGCTCGCGCCAATCGCGAAAGGTCTCCACGAAATGGGCTACCTTCTGATCGCGACCAACGGCACCGCGCGCCACCTCGAGTCGCTCGGAATTCCATGCGAGCGCGTCAACAAGGTGCTCGAAGGAAGCCCGCATGTCGTCGATGAGATGCAGCAGCGGCGAATCACGATGGTGGTGAATACTCCGGACGCGGCCGGAACCGCGGACTCGTTTTCCATTCGGCGCACCGCGCTTGAACTGCGGCTCCCGTACTTCACGACCATGGCTGGCGCGAGCGCGGCGGTGGACGCCGTACGGGCGCTGCGCGCGGGGCCGCTCGAAGTCCGCGCGCTCCAGGACTATCACCGCAGCTGAGGTGTCCGCGTGGCGAGGCGCACTGTCTTGAGCCGGCCATCGCGCGTTCCGGCGCCGCCGCCGCACGACGATGTGCAACTCGCGCAGACGCCGCCGAAGGCATCCCGCCTTTCGCCGGACACTCCGCTCTCGGCAATTGACGGAATCGGGCCGAAGCGTGCCGCTGCGCTCGCCGCGAAAAACATCCGAACGGTCGAGGATGCGCTCTTCCATCTGCCATCGCGCTACCAGGACTGGCGGCGTCGTACGGCGCCCGCCGATCTTCGGCCCGGCATGACAGCCGTCGTCGAGGGCGAACTCGCCTCGGTGGCGGAGAAGCCGATGCGTGGATCGTTCTGGCGACGCCTGGTTATCGCGTCACTGATTGTAAGTTCCACGGAGACGATTCGTTTGGTGTGGTTCAACTTGCCTGCGTACATGCGTGGCCGCCTGCCCGCAGGTCAGCGCGTGCTCGTGCACGGCCGCGTAACGGAAGCGCCGGAGGGGGGACTTGAAATCGCTCATCCCGAGCTCATGACGCTGACATCGGGAGAGCCGCCGCCCATTCGCCCGGTGTATCGATTGCCGCGCGAGATCGGTCAGCGGCTGTTCACATCGATCGTCGCGCGTGCGCTTAAGGATGTTGGCGGAAAGATCGTCGCCGCTGTACCGCCCGAGATGCGGAGCGCGACGAGCTACGCGCCGGTCGGCGAAGCGCTGGGACAGTTGCATAGTCCGCCAGCTCAATCGGACATCGCGACGCTACAGGCCGGCGCCTCCGACGCACACGCCGCGCTCGCCTTCGATGAGCTGTTCGCATTCGAACTGGCGCTTGCAATCGAGCGCGAGCGTTCGCGGCGTCGCGCAGGGCTCAAGTTGTGCGGCGACGAATCGCTGACCGCCCGCATGCTTTCGGCGGTCCCATTCGAACTCACCGATGCGCAACGGCGCGCGATTGATGAGATCGGCGTCGATCTCGCTGCGCCGGGACAAATGAACCGGATGCTGTTGGGCGATGTGGGTAGCGGCAAGACGCTGGTTGCGTTCTGGGCGGCGCTCCGAGCGGTGGAGTCGCAGACTCAAGCCGTCATGATGGCGCCGACGGAGATTCTCGCCGAACAGCATTTCAGGAGTTTTCGGAACATCTGCGGAAAGCTCGGCGTTCCTGCGGCGTTGCTCACCGCAAGCATTACCCCCGCCGAACGCAGCGCGACGTTGCGCGGACTCGAGACGGGCCGCATTGCGATCGCATTTGGCACCCACGCGCTCATTCAGCAGCGCGTCCGCGTTCGAAAGCTTGGTCTCGGCATCATCGACGAGCAACATCGCTTCGGCGTTTTCGACCGTGCGCGATTGAAGTCGCTCGGCCCTACCGCGAATCTCCTGATGATGACGGCGACGCCGATCCCGCGAAGCCTTGCGATGAATCTGTTCGCAAACCTGGATGTCTCCGTGCTTGATGAGATGCCCGTGGGACGAACCCCGGTTGAGACCGAACTGTTCGACGAAGAACAGCTCGGCGCGGTTGACGCGATCGTCAAGCGCGAGATCGACGCGAAGCATCGCGTTTACTATGTGCTCCCGCGCATCGATGCCGGCGACGAGGAAGACCTGCGCTCCGTCAACGCAACCGCCGCGCGGCTTCGCAAGGGCGCGCTCAAAGGAGTGCGAATCGCCGTAGTGCATGGACGCATGCGCGGCGAGGAAAAACACCGCGTCATGAAAGATTTTCGCGACGGCGCAATCGACGTGCTGGTCGCCACCACCGTGATCGAAGTCGGAATTGACGTTGCGGCCGCAACATTGATCGTCGTATTTGCGGCGGAGCGCTACGGGCTCGCGCAGCTGCATCAGCTGCGGGGCAGGGTAGGGCGCGGCGAGGTCGCATCGCGCTGTATCCTGATCGCATCGAGCGAGGCGGACCCCAATGCTCGCGGACGGCTGGACGTGATGGTCCGCTGCCGTAATGGCAGCGAGGTCGCCGAAGAGGATTTACGGCTTCGCGGCCCCGGCGATCTACTTGGATCGCGGCAGACGGGAGCGTTGCCGCTGCGCTTCGGCGATTTCATCCGCGATGCGTCCATGATCGAAGACGCCCGCCGACTCGCCGAGCAGTGGCTGCGACGCGATCCCCGTTTGGAATCTCCGGAATCAGCAGGCGCTCGCGCCTGCGTGCAACGGATGCTCGCATATGGGTTCAGCCTCGCCGACGTTGGGTGAGCAACAAACGTCGCAATGTATGAGCGAGCCAACCAGAAGGAAACGCCGCCCGCGCCGCAACGGCGCAGTTGAGCGACGGCAGGAAGTTTCGGCGGGCGCAGTGGTGTGGCGGCGCCGCGGCGACGGCCGCATCGAAGTCGCGCTGGTGAGGCCGGCGGGCAAGGACGCGTGGGTGCTGCCCAAGGGCAATATCGAAGCGGGCGAATCGCGCGTCGAAGCGGCGATGCGCGAAGTCGGCGAGGAAACTGGACTGACGGTTGCGGATGTCAAACCGCTCGGCGACGTCTCCTACGTCTATTCCAGGCGCGCGCGCTCCGACGCACCGCTGGTCCGAATCTTCAAGACCGTCCACTTCTTCCTCATGAGGCAGACGGGCGGCGATACCACCAAACACGACCACGAAATCGACGAGGTTGCCTGGTTCGACATCGATTCAGCGCAGGTCCGCGCAAGCTACGCCAGCGAGCGCGGCCTCATCGCCGGCGCCAAGCGCTCCCTTCAGGGTTGATCCGCAAGCCGGTTGGTCTCGCTCAGCACAGCGTTTGACTTGCGCCAGTCATTTCTATAGTTCTGGAATTATGGAAGCGACGCTTGCGATCGAAGCACTTGCCGCGCTTGCGCAGGCGACTCGGCTTGAAGTCTTCCGGTTGCTGGTCCGCCAAGGGCGCGACGGTGCAGCGGCGGGCGATATCTCTGAGCGCCTCGAGCTGCCGGCGCCGACCCTGTCGTTTCACCTCGCGCACCTCTCGCACGCGGGTCTGGTGACGTCGCGGCGCGAGGGAAGGTCGATCATCTATTCGGCCAACTACGCGGCCATGAACACCCTGCTCGGATACCTAACCGAGAACTGCTGCAGCGGGGACGCTACGCGAACCCGTGGGGCCCGCGGCTGCGCGCCAGCGCGTCGGCGGCGAACGTCTGATCAACGATCGGCATAACAGAGAAATTGGAGGCTATTGCCATGACGAACCGGGTTCACATTCACCTTCACCCATCCGACCTCGAAAAGAGCCGCCGCTTCTATGAGCAGTTTTTCGGCGCACCTCCGGTCAAGGAACGGCCGGGCTATTTCAAGTTTCTGCCGGAACTTGCGCCGGTGAATCTCGCGCTGACGGCGGGCGCCCCAGCGGATGGCAACCCACGCACGGTCGGCCACTTGGGAATCCAGTTGGAATCCAGCGAGCTCGTCGAGCAGCACCTCTCGCGCGTCACGGCCGCGGGCTTGCCCGTTGATGTCGAGCGCAACGTCAACTGCTGCCACGCCAACCAGGACAAGTTCTGGGTGACCGACCCCGACGGAGTCCGATGGGAGGTCTATCACCTGAACTACGATCTCGAGGACGACGAGGTCACGGAGCACAAGGCGTCCGGACGCAGTTTGCCGATCATCGATCAGAGTGCGTGCTGTACGCCTGCGGCCGAAGCGGCCAGCGTGCCGGCGGCGTGCTGCGGCGCGAAGATCTGACCCTTCGCGGAAATCTCGAGCTCGTGGTTACAGCGGCGACTCAGCCGATGCGATTGAGGACGTCGTCGCCGCGCCAGCGCGCGTCGCCTCGGAGCGAGGCGTCGCGACCTTGCTCTGCTTGAAGACGGACGGCGCCAGATCGCCGAAGCTCAATGCTGGTTCGCCTGCCACGATGAGAACCAGGTTGTCGCGATACTCGATGTCGTGCGGCGTTCGGCCGCCGTGCAAACGATCGAAGAGACTCGCATAAACTCCCGCGAATCGCGCCGCCGCGTCGCCGTCTACGAAGGCGAGCAGCCAAATGACGCCGACCGAATTTCCGCGCCGCAGTATGACGTTGCGGTCGCCGGCCCAGCTGCTGGCGGCAAGTAGTTCAGTCGCATCGTCGCCATAGTGCCGCTTCAGAATGATCCTGATTAGCAATTCGCCATAGGTGTCCTCGTCCGCCTTCGACCACCCGGGCAGAATTTCTTCGTAACCTGCTACCGTGATTTTTGCGGGCAGGCGCGGCCGCTCGAAGTAGAGCGCCGGCGTGATGATCTGTTGAGTCGACAGCGGCGGGTTGGCGTAGAGCGCGTTGACGGCGCCCCACCGTCCACGTTGATAGGCCTCGACCACGAATTTCGTTCCTTCCGCGTATTGGAAGATCAGCGGCTCGCTGAGCGCCACGGGCGTCTCGGGCGACTGCTTCGCAAACTCTTTCGACAATTCGCCCATGCGCGACGCGAGATTTGCGCTCATGCTCGCGTCTGCCTGTCCCACCAGCACGTCGTACCCGGAAAGCATCGCATCGCCCTCCGCGACCGCCTTGATCGCAAGCGTCCGGTCGGAGTCGCCTTTGATAACGTCGAACTTCTTCTCGAGATCGAAGTACTGATCCTGAAGCGCGTGCGTCAACTCATGCGCGAGCAACATCTCACCGATGAGGTCGCGCCGGGCGAGAAATGACGCGGTGCGTTCGAAGATCCCCGCGCCGACTGCGCCTTCGACCAGTATCATCTGCTTGCCATGTGGATCGTAGAAGCCGGCGACCTGATTCTTGAGCAGCTTCAAATACTCCGCCTTGAGATCGATGCCCGCCGGATAGAGGCCGACCAGCGAGCCTCCGACGCCATCGACCCATAGCTGCTCGTCCGAGAAGTCGCGCGCGATGTCCGCGGCAATCATCTGCTGCGCTTGATCGCGGCTCCGCACCACCACCGGCACCGGCTTCGTGAATCGAAGCTCGCGAATCGCCTCGAGTTTGCTTGTGATCTGCTCCGCCTGCGCGTGGTTGACGGCGCCATCGCGAACCAGCGCGTATGCGCAGCCTGAAATTAGCAGCGCCACCGCAATGCCGAGGTGCAAAACACGCACGCGCGATGCTGGTCGAGCGCGACGAGTCATCACTCCACCACCAGAACCGATTGAAATCCCATCCGCGCTGTGACCGCGGCCCGCCGTTGCGCATCGGCGCGCGTACCGAATGCGCCCATGCGCACGCGGTAGAGCTGCTGGCCGCTGGAATCGGCGGTAGTGATGCGGACATCGGAGAATCGACTGGCCACCGCGGCGCGCACATGCTCTGCGTTTGCCCGGTTCACGAATGATCCCACCTGCACGAAATACCGCGGCCGAGTGCCCACGTCGCGGCTGCCCTCGGGCTTGCTCAGCACGTCCATCCGCACCTCGGCCGTGCCTTCCTTGATCAGCCCGATCATCTTCGCCGCCTTCTGGGACAGATCGAGCGTGCGTCCCTTCACGAATGGACCGTGGTCATTGATGGTCACCTCGACGGAGCGGCCATTGCTCAGGTTGGTAACCAACACGCGGCTGCCGATCGGAATGACGGTCGATGCTGCGGTGAGATCATGCTGGTCGTAGATTTCACCGCTCGACGTCGGACGGCCGTCGAATCTCGGTCCGTACCACGATGCGATCCCGACGATGGACGCCTCAGGCGGCTTTGCCGCAGGCGCAGGTGCCGGAGGCGGGGGAGGGGGCGCAACCGGCGCCGCACGGAAGATCGCGCACGATGCGATACTGACGCTCAATGCGACGAACGCGCACTCAAGCGCTATCCTACGCGCCGTCCACCTTCCGCCTGCAATCGCCATCCCCGCGCAATTATATGGTGCAGCGCACGGCCCAAGAAGAGCAAAGACCGGTGCCTAGCAGGGTGTTGAGAAATGCTTTGAGTTCCCCAATGACATCGAGCGCGCTCTCAACACCCTGCGTGAAAACCTTGTCCTGAGCCATGGGCGAAGGATCTGGCTGCCTTCCTAATCTTCTCCCCCTCTGGGGGAGACGCGAGAGAGGGAGCAGGCTGTTGAAATCGCCTTTTTCAACAGCCTGCTAGAACTTCGGCGCCGGCTTCGGGCGGTCCGATGGCCGTGGTAGTATCGGCGCATTCGGGCAGTCTCGCCGTCGCACCGATGCTCAGAACGCGCAAGGACCTCGAAGAAATCGAAGCAAGGACCCTTGCGCCGTATGCGATGCTCTCGCGCGACAGCCGCGGGCGCCGCGTCGCGGAACCGGAACATCCGATTCGCACTGCCTTTCAGCGCGATCGCGATCGCGTGATTCACTCCGCTGCGTTTCGACGCCTCGAATACAAGACCCAGGTCTTCGTCAATCACGAGGGCGACTACTACCGCACGCGGCTGACGCACACGATGGAGGCGGCGCAGATTACCCGCACCGTCGCGCGGGCGCTCGGACTCAACGAGGAACTCGCGGAGGCTGTCGCGCTCGCGCACGACCTCGGCCACACCCCATTCGGCCATGCCGGCGAGACCGTGTTGAACGAACTGATGCGGCCGTACGGCGGATTCGACCATAACGCGCAGAGCCTTCGCACCGTTGATTGGATCGAGACGCGCTACCCCGGATTTCGCGGCCTCAATCTCACCTTCGAGGTGCGCGAGGGCATCGTGAAGCACTCCGACTTCAAGCATCGCGGCGCCGCTGAGGAGTTCGACCCTGCGACCTACCCGTGCCTCGAAGCGCAAATCGTCGATTTCGCCGACGAGATCGCGTACTTGGGCCACGACGTTGATGACGGTCTCAAGGCGCAGATGCTCACGGTGAAGCAGCTCGCCGAGTCGCGCCTGTATCGCCAGTCTGCCGAGGCGGCGCGGGCCGGGAACCCCGACGCGGATGACAAGGTGCTCCGCTACCAGACCGTCATCCGGATGATCGACGCGATGAGCACCGACCTGATGAACAACATCGCGGCGCAACTCGAGCGCCCGCCCATTTCGAGTGTCGCGCAGGTGCGCGAGGCGGGCCGCCCGCTCGCGGGATTCGGAGCGCAAATGACCGCGTCGGTGACGGAGCTGAAGACGATCATGCGCGATCGTCTGTACCGGCATTACCGCGTCAGCCGGATGACCGAGAAAGCGGGCAGGGTGCTCGCGCGGCTGTTCGAGACCTACATGGCCGAGCCGCGTCAGATGCCCGAGCACGTGATCGCACGCTCAGAGCGCGACGGTGAGCCGATGTCGCGAGTCGTGGCGGATTACATCGCCGGCATGACCGATCGCTTCGCGCTCGACGAATATCGAAAACTCTTCGACCCGGACGAACGCGTGTAGCGGACCGTAGCAGGGTGTTAAGAAAAGCTTCGAGTTCCTCAACGGCAGCAATCTGGCTCTCAACACCCTGCGTGAAAAATGGCTGTCTTCCTGATCTTCTCCCCCTCCGGGGGAGACGCGAGAGAGGGAGCAGGCTGTCGAAAATACCCTTTTCGACAGCCTGCTAGCGGCGCGGGGCGGTGGTGGTGCGGCGGCAGCAGAAGATCGTCCTCAGACGCGAAGACCACATCGGAGAGCCGCTCGGCATCGCGTTCCTCGAGATGGCTGACGGCGACAACGACGCCATGCTCGCGAGGGTCGGCGAGTACTTGGGTCCCAAGGCGAAAATGTTGCGCGTGGATATCTCGCGCGATCTCATCGAAGTGCAAATCGAAAGCCGCGGCTGGCATGACGAAGCGCACAGGCTTGCGGTCGCCGCGGCCGAGCTTTATCAAAAGGGCGCCAAGCGCAACGCGACCGCGATGTTTCGCGAGGCGCTCGAGCTGGATCCATTCGATGCGGAGGTGCTGCGACAGGTCGGCATGGCGCTGCTGGGCGGCAAGCAGTACTCAGACGCTCTTGCGGACTTGAGGCGCGCGCGCGAAGCGGGCGACGAGAGCGTCGAGCTTCTGCTCGCGATGGCGCGATGCGCGTCGGAGCTGGCACGGAAATCTACAGCGGCCGCGTACCTGAAGCGGGCGCTCGAAATCGATCAGAAGAACTTCTCCGCCCGCCGCGCGCTTCGGACGCTCGACCGAAAGGGGAGGGCGCCAGCCTCGCCTGCTCCACCTCGCACGTTGCGCACCCGACCCTGAGCGGTGCTAGAACTGTCGCGACGCGGCCCCGCGGAGGGGCACCTCCATGGTCAAGATCGTTTACTGCATCAGCAAGCTTCCCAATCTCAGCAACGACGAGTTTCATCGCTATTGGCGCGAAATCCACGGGCCGATCGCAGGCCGGATTCCCGGCGTCCGTAAGTACGTGCAGAGCCACGCGATCCATCGCCCGCTCGATGGCAGGCAGCCGTCCTTCGATGGCGTAGCGGAGCTGTGGTTCGACGATTGGGCATCGCTCGAACGCGCAATGGCGAGCCCCGAGGTTCGCGCGGCCGGCGAGGACGAGCGCAACTTCATCGATCACTCCCGCACCGCTTTCTTCATCGCGGAAGAGCACCACGTCGTTTGACCCGGGCACCTGCGATCCGCTCTTGAGAAGCGGTCGTCGCCGCGCGTCCTTGGCGCCCGCCTAGTTGACATAATAGTTCTTATGCGAACCTACACCAGGGAGGCGAAAACCGCTGATGGCGACGAGGACTTGGGCGCGCGACTCGAAAAGGCTCCCGCTTTCAGCCGCCCATCTGCGACCCGCCCTACTCGACCTCGGGCATGGCGCAACGCGACATTTGCTGGCACGCGCCGACGCTCCTCCGTATGATTTGACCGTTATGCGCAAATCGACCGCACGATCCGGGTTTACACTGTTCAGGATGATTGCCGGCACGCTGGCGTTTCTGGCGCCACTTCTGTTTGGCGCCGGCGATGCGTCTGCCGGCGCGGCCTCGCCTGCGACCTCAGCGGCGACGCCACAAATAGTCGCGACCGACCCAGCCGCCGACGCGCGGCTGGTCGCCTACCTGCAAAAGCGATTCAAGATTCCCGAACCCGAGAACGTGA
>CAYSCX010000003.1:0-165656 GCA_964429575.1 uncultured Binatia bacterium (SeqCode)
GCGCACCGTGCTCGGAGGTCGGCGACCCTTCGACAAGCTCAGGGCAGGCTCTCTCCGGGGGGGAGAGGTGGAAGAGGGTCGCGTGGGCTTGCGCGGACGCCGCCGCTTCATGTCAGGACTTTGTCGAAGCAGCCGCGGGGGCGTGCTCGGGCTTGTGGCGCGCCTGGATCAGCAACTGGCGGAGCTTGGCCGGATTGATCGGTTTTTTGAAGAGCGCGCCTTCGAGGCCGCGCAGGCGGCTGCGCTTAATGATGTGATCCTTGTCGTAGTAGTAAGCGGTCATCAGGATGACGGGCAGCCCGGGCAGCTCTTCCTTGACCTTGAGATAGAACTCGTAGCCATCCATCTCCGGCATCACGACGTCAGAGATCACCGCATCGACCTTGACGTTGCGCAGGATGCCGAGCGCGTTGCTGGGCAGGGTTGCGCAATGGACGGTGCAGCGTTCCGCGCGGAGCACGTCGGCGAGCGAATTGACGATCGAGAGATCGTCGTCGAGCACGAGGACCGACATTCCAGCAAGCGGCCAGTCTTCCTTGGGTGCGGGCTTCGCGGAGGACTGACGGTTGCGCGCGGCGTGTGATGCGGCTTCGCGGGGAGCGAGATCGGCCATGCGCTTGCCGCTGAGGTAGTCGCGCGTTTCGTAGACGCCCTTGCGCGCCATGTCGTCGAGACGGCGAACGATCGCCTGTACGCGGTCGAGCGATCCACGAATCGAATCCATGCGCTCGTTTTCGACCACCTGCTCCGCGTCGGTCAGGTGCGATCGGACCGAACGCGAGAGCAGGTCGAGGTTGTTAGTTATGGACTCGAGCGGGTTGTTGATTTCGTGCGCGAGGCTTACGGCGATTTCGCCGGCAGTCGCCAACTGCTCGCGCTGGCGCATCAGGCGAATGTCGCGGGCGAAGCCGATCGAACCGATCTCGTTGCCTTGGTCGTCGTAGATGATCGAGCCGGAGATGTGCGCGGGGATGAGCTCGCCATCCTTGTTGCGCAGCACGGTTTCGAAGCTGGCGATGCGTCCCTTGTCTAACGACTCGCGCATCGCCTTCATCACGCGGCGGGCTTCATCGAGCGACGCGTAAACCTTGGTGCACTTTTCGCCGATAATTTCGTCGGCCGACCAGTGCAGGTTTTTTCGCGCGCCGTCGTTGTAATAGATGATGGTGCCGTCACGATCGATGGCGATGACGATATCGGTCGAACTTTCGACGAGACGTTGAAGGAATTTCGGGTCGAGTGAACGCATGATGTCCGCAGGGTTAGACGAGCATCCGCCAAGTATCGCGTCGGTTGCGATGCGCGCCGCTAGCGCGCCGCGCGAGGACGGAACTTCGGAAGATAAACCTCGTCGCTGACCTTTTCGAACGCGACCTCGACCGGCATCCCGCATTTGATGTCGTGCGGTTTGATACCGGTAAGATTGGAGACGAACTTCGGTCCTTCCTCGAGTTCCACCACCACCACCGCATACGGCACCTCCGAGGCAAAGCCGGGATGATACAATTGGTGCATGATGTTGAAGCTGAAGATCGTGCCCCGTCCGCTGAGCGGGACCCAGCTGGCGCGATTAGAGAGGCACTTGGTGCAGATCTCGTAAGCGGGGAAGCGAAGCGTCCCGCAACCCTCGCACTTCTGAACCATCAGCCTACCCTGCCGCGCGCCCTCGAAGAACTCCTTCATTTCGGGCGTAACCGCGGGAATCGGCTTGGGTACTGCTGCCATATCGGTTCAGCTCAGCAGGCTGTCGAAAAAGTCATTTTCAACAGCCTGCTCCCTCTCTCTCGTCTCCTCCAATGGGGGAGAAGCTTAGGAAAGAAGCCATCTTTCATGCAGGGTGTTGAACGCACCGCCGGGACCGCGCCGATATTTTCCGCGTTTTTCAACACCCTGTTAGGGGTTTCGTCCCAGCACGAGAGTGGAATGGGTTGAAAGGATTCCGCCGTTGCCGGAGACGAGTCCGATGTCGTGCTTGGCGACCTGGCGCTTGCCGCCGTCGCCGCGAATCTGGATGACACCTTCGCTGATGGGCGTCATGCCCCACATATAGTACGCGCTAAGCTCGCCGCCGCCCGTGTTCACCGGCATCGAGCCGTGCGGGCCGATCGTACCGTTCTCAACGAAGGGTCCGCCTTCGCCCTTTTTGCAAAAGCCGTAGTCCTCGAGCGTGACCAGCACCGTGAACGTGTAGCAGTCGTAGATTTCGCAGAAGTCGACGTCCTTGAGCGTGACGCCAGCCATGCGGAAGGCGGTTTCCTTGGCGAGCGGCGCGCCGGAGACGAGCGTCTCGGCGGGGTCGCCGCCGGGATGTCCCTGACCCATCCCGAGGAGGTACGCCGGCGGACGTTTCAAATCCTTCGCGCGCTGCGCCGAAGTGACAATCACGCAGAGGCCGCCGTTGGAGACGAGGCAGCAGTCGAACAGATGAAAGGGTTCAACCACCCATCGCGACGCGTGGTAGTCCTCGAGCGTCATCGGGACGTCGTGGAACTGCGCGTCGGGATTGAGGTTCGCCCACTGGCGCTGCGAGACCGCAATCGCGCCGAACTGATCCTGGGTGGTGCCGTAAATATACATGTGGCGCTGGGCGACGAACGCATAGAGCGCGTTGACGCCGAAGAGCCCGTAGGAGGCATTGAGTCCGCGGGCGAAGCCGTAGGCCGCCGCAGAACCGGCGCCCTTGCCGTCCCTGGGTGATGGCGGCTTGAGCGGGGCGTCGGAGAACACGCACGCGACCACGTTGGCCATGCCTGCGGCGATCGACTGCACCGCATGCATCACCATCGCGCCCGCGGTCGCGCCGCCGAGGTTCATCGTAGCGGTGAGCCGCAAATTCTTGAGACCCATCGCCTGCTGCAATGAGAACGACGCCATCTGGCCGTCGGTCCAGGTCAGGCCCGGATTGACGAGCAGGCCGTCGAGGTCTTCGCGTTGCAGGCCCGCATCGTCGAGCGCGAGCTTGACCGCCTCGATGGCGAATCCCATCGGACCCGGGTGGTCGAAGTTCTTGCCCATGCGGGTCTGCCCGAGGCCGACGATTGCGCCCTTTGCCCTTAGGTCCATTTCAGCAGCGCCTCCCGAAGGTCCACTTAGGACCATCGCGGCCAAAACTCAAGCATACTCCACGGGCGGAAGGTGCGAAAACCAAGTCCAGTTCGACGCTTGGCGCGCGCTGGTGCGAGTGCGTAGTCTGGACGGTCGGTTGCCAAGCGTCGAAGCTTAAACCTAGAATCGACCTTTGGGAGAAGAATAAATGCCTGACCCGGTTAGCTTCGCGGCGCTGCCGAGCAGCGAGTATGTGCTTTCGAGCGCCGAGAACTTCGTGCTGTACGTCCTGCTTGAGGCTACCGCGAAAGGTCGCGTGGGCGTAGGCCGTTCGCCGCTCAACCTGGGCGTCGTGATCGACCGCTCAGGCTCGATGTACGACGAGCGCCGCCTTGAATTCGTGGTCGAGGCGGTCAAGTTTCTCTCCGACAATCTCCATCCCGACGACAAGGTTGCGGTGGTCGCGTTCGCCGATCAGGCAAGGGTGATCGTTTCGCCGGAGGAGGTGCACAGCAAGGACGCGGTGCGCCGCGCGATCGACGACATCGATCTGCTCGAGATCGGCGGCGGCACGCAGATGGCGCTCGGCATGAAGGCGGGCATCGATGAGGTCAAGAAGAACCTCTCGCCCGAGCGATTGAACCGAGTGCTGGTGCTTACCGACGGGCAGACCTACCAGGAGACCGCGTGCATCGACCTTGCGGAGCAGAGCCGCGACCAGATGTCATTCTCGACGATGGGCGTGGGCATCGAGTTCAACGAGAAGCTGCTGCAACGCATCGCGCAGGATTCCAACGGCAAATACCATTTCATCGGCGACCCGGCCGAGATTCCCAACATTTTCGAAGACGAGCTGCATGGGTTGCGCGCGGTGAGCGTGCGCAACGCGAGAATCGATGTGACGCTCTCGCAGGGCGTGCAGGTGCGCGAGGCGTTTCGTGCGAGTCCCGAGATCTACGCACTCGGATCGCCGCTGGTCGATGATCGCAAGGTGAGCTACGAGATTGGCGATCTCGAAGCGGGCGTGCCCGGTTCGGTGCTGCTCACGCTGGTGCTACCGCCACGCAAGCCCGGCGCCGTGCGAATTTCACAGAACGCGATTCATTACGAGATACCCGGTGGCGGTGAAGGTTCCGCGAATACCGATCTGACGGTGGAATACACGCTCGACCGAACTCTCACGAGCAAGCGCAACGGGCGCGTGATGAATCTGGTAGATCAGGTTTCGATCGCGAAGCTGCAGGCGAAGGCCGAAGAAGAGCTTCGCGCGGGGAACGTGGACAAGGCGACGCGGCTGCTCGGCAACGCGATCCAAGGCACGCAGCGGCTCGGCAACGTCAAGGCGACGCAGGCGCTGGTCGGATTGCTAGACCAGGTAAAGAAGACCCAGACCCTGCAGGGCCGCGCGGCGAAGACCACGCTGCTGCAGGCGCAGGCGGTGGTGCGAAAGACGCAAATGCTCGATCCCGAAGCGCTCAAGGAGATGAAGGGCGAGTAAGCGAACGGATTGGATACTTGAACCGGGCGTGCGTGCCCGGCGAGGGGCCTAACGAACATGATCAAGTGCGGCGAATGCGGCTACGAAAACACTGACGGTCTGGACTATTGCGACGGATGCGGCGCGAAGCTCGAAGCCAGCGCGGCAGCGGCTTCGCCGGCGCCGGCTCCCGCGGACGGCGGCAGTGGCGAAGCGAAGCCGGCCGACGAATCGGCGCCTGCGGCGCCGTCCGAAGCACCCACCGGTGAGATCAAGGCCGACCAGCCGGCCGAGGCGCCCGCGGCGGTCGCGACGTTCAAGGCGAAGCTCAAGATCGTGCGTGGCGGACGCAAGGATCAGGAATTTGCGCTCGAGGAAGGCAACAACCTGGTCGGCCGATGGGATCCGGAAACCGGCGCATTCCCCGAAGTTGATCTCGAGCAGGACGACACCGAGGCCAAGATCTCGCGCAAGCACGCGCTGGTCAGAATTGAAAATGGCAAGATAACGGTTGAAGACATCGGCAGCCTCAATGGCACGTACGTCAATCGTCAGCCACGCCTGCAACCGGGCAGTCCAGTCGAGCTAAAGCCGGGCGATGAGATCATAATCGGCAAGACATTTTTGAAGTTGGTTGTCGATCCTATTTCGTAGCAGGCGGTTGACAGAGTTATTTTCAACCGCCTGCTCCCTCTCTCTCCTCTCCCCCAGTGGGGGAGAAGATTAGGAAAGAAGCCATCTTTGACGCAGGGTGTTGAGCACGCCTGCGCATGCGCCACGCAATGTTCTGGGTTTCTCAACACCCTGCTAGGGATTCACTTTTCATTTTTCACTTTTCACGGGCTCGGGCAGCCACGCGCCTGCCGGGGCCGGCGACTTAATGGTTGCAAGCCGGCAGCTGACGGGCAGCAATGAATCCGGGTGAAGCGCTGCGCGAGGGCCATCTGCTGGACGGCCGCTATCGCGTCAAGAAGCCGCTCGGCGCCGGCGGCATGGGGCGCGTTTACCTGTCCAACGATACGCGGCTCGCCAATCGGCCGGTCGCGGTCAAGGAGATGATCGTCGGCGACGGGGTCAAGGAAAAAAAGGCGGTCGAGGATTTCGCACGCGAGGCGCGGGTGCTGGCCCTGCTCTCACACCCGGGCATCCCCAGTCTCATCGATTATTTTTTCGAGAACGGCCGTCACTATCTGGTGATGGAGTTTGTCGCGGGCGGCGACCTGCAGGGCCTGCTCGAAAAACTTGGCCCCGGCGCGAGGCTGCCGGAGGCGAAGGTGCTGCGCTGGGCGCGGCAAATGCTGGAGGTACTTGATTTTCTGCACGGCCAGAATCCGCCGATCATCTACCGGGACTTGAAGCCCGGAAACATAATGATCGACAAGGACGGCCGCGCGATGTTGATCGATTTCGGCATTGCGCGCTTCCTGCCGCCGGGCGGGCGCGGCACGCAGATCGGTTCGGTGGGCTATGCGCCTCCAGAGCAATACATGGGCAAGGTCGAGGCGCGCTCCGACCTGTTCTCGCTCGCCGCGACAATGCATCATTTGCTGACCGGCCGCGACCCACAACTGGAACCGCCGTTCAGTTTTCCGCCGCTGCGTGAACTCGCGCGCGAGGTATCCGCAAAGACCGCCGACGCAGTGATGCGCGCGCTCGACAAGGATATCGAGCGCCGCCCCACGGGTGCGCGTGCGATGCTCGCAGTTCTGCCCGAACCGCCAGCCGAGACGGCGGACGACGCCGCGTTTGGCGCGGGAATCGAGCGGACCATTCAATCGGTTGTTACGACGATGCAGACGGTGGTGCTTCCAAAGCCGGGCGCCGTGACGCCTGCGGCCGCGCGAGCGGCACCAGCGAGATCGTCTTCGCGTTCGGCAAGGCCGAGACCGTCTGTGTCGGCGAACACTCCGACGGTGGTGCTCACCGACGTCGCGCCGGAGAAGACTTCGCCGGCCAGCTTGGGTAAAGCCGCTGGCGACCGCGCGCGCCGCATCTCGTACTCGCTCGCGGAGCGCGCACGCGCACTTTTGGAGCGGGGAATCAAATCGGCGGTCGCATCGGTGACGCCGGCGATCGAATCATCGCCGTCATCGAAAGCCAAGACGCAGGAACTGGCGCCGTGGCCTGCGGCGGCCGCGCCGTCACCGCGAAGCGAATCAGCGGCGGGTTCGCGGAGTTCATCGGACGGCGCGCGGCGGCCATCGTCGCCCCCGCCGCCACCATGGTTTGACACCGCGCCGAAGAAGGCGGCCGCGACCGTAGGTCCGACGGCGAGGTTGCTGGTGCGCGGTGAGAACTCCGAATTCGCGATCACCGGGATTCGCGCAGTGGTCGGACGTTCGGTCGACTCGAGCGACGTGCTCGATATCGACTTGGCGGTGCTCGGCGCGACGGCGGATCGCGTATCGCGCCGTCACGCTGAAATCGTTCGGCGCGGGCAGGACTTTTTCATCCGCGATCTGGGCAGTCTCAACGGCACTTTTGTCGCGGGACGCGGACGGTTGGGCCGCGATCAACTGTACAAATTGAAAGATCGGGACCAGGTCGTGCTGGGCAGTGCTATACTTCAATTTCGAAAGAGCTCGAACGCATGATGACGTGCCCCGAATGCGGACAGAGCGCGCCTGACGACGCGAGGTTCTGTGAGCGTTGCGGCCAGGGTCTCGGCGCACGCGCGGCGACGCCGAGCGCTTCGAGACTTCGTCCTGAGCCGCTCAAGCCTGGCACCGCGCTCAAAGGCGGCTTCGAGATCATCGAGTTGATCTCGTTGACCTCGCTTGAGAATCGCTACCGCGCCGCGCGGCATCGCGACGGCGCCGCCGAGACATTCCAGCTTCGCGAGCGGTTACGACCGGAGGCATCCAGCGCGGCGGAAATCGACGCTGCGAACGCGCCGCCGTCCGAGGCAGCCGCGCCGGAGGAGGACCCGGCGGGGCCGCGAGCGAAGACTGCGGAACTGAGGCCGCCGAGCGCGTCGTCGAACGGCCCGGTGCAGGAATCCGTGTCCGCCGGTGCGACGGCGGAGCTTCGCGAACCGCCGTCTAGCGAGACTGCGTTCAACGTCGAGGGGCTCGCGGCTGTTGAGGCATCGCCGCATCCGCAATTGCAATCTGTCGAGGCAGAAGATGCGCCGCCGATCGGCGACGACCTGGGCGAATTGTTCGGCCGCGTGCTTGCGCTATCGATGACGCTTAATCACCCCGCGTTCGTGCGCGCGATCGACGGTTTCGCCGGGAACGGCTGCGTGTACCTGGTCTATCGCGATGAAGAGTTGACGCCGATTGCGCGCCGCCGCAGCGGCGCGAAACTCGAGGAACATCAAGCGGTAAACGCGTCGGTGCAGGTGTGCCAGGCGATCTCATACGTGCATCGACGCGGGCTTCGATTGAACGACATCTGCACCGAGTCGATCGCCTTTGACCGCGAGGGGCGGGTTCGCATGACCGGGCTCGACTATGTGACCAACGATGACGAGATCTCCGCCGAGCCGGTGATTAATGACGGATTTACCGCGCCGGAAGTGTATCGGGCCGGGCGCGTGGGCAAACGCGCCGACGTATTCTCCGCTGGCGCGCTGCTCTACACTTTTCTAACCGGCGAGCGGCTGGAGAGTGAAAGTTGGCGGGGCGAAGCGGGGCCGATCCGATTCTTTCCGCCGCACGTCGTGACGCCGGCGCTGGAACAGGTGGTGCGCCGGGCGCTGCTGTACGATGCGAAGGATCGATGGGCGACCATCGACGAGTTCAAGGCCGAACTGGTCAAACTCAGTGGGGACATACGGATATCGTCGGGCGCCTACACGGACGTCGGTATGGTGCGCGAACACAACGAGGACTCGATAATGTCCGTCGAGTATCTGCGCGACTGCGCGGTCGAGCCTGTGCGCGCGTACCTCTACGTGGTCGCGGACGGGATGGGCGGCGCCGCGGCGGGCGAAACCGCATCCGCAATTGCCGTTCAAACGGCACGCGATTATGTTGAGCCGAGGCTTTTGAGCAGCGGCAGCGGCGCAGACTTGCCGGCGCTTCTGACTGCCGGACTCGAAGAGGCCAATCTCAAGATAATCGAGTACCAGGCGGCTCATCCAGAGTCGCGTGGCATGGGTTCCACAGCCGTGAGCTTGCTCGTCTGGCCGCCGAACGCCGCCGTCGCCTGGGTGGGCGACAGCCGCGCGTATCTGTACGAGAATGGCGCGCTGCGCCAGGTCAGCAAGGACCATTCGCTGGTGCAGCGGCTGGTGGAGATCGGGCAGATCACCGCCGAGGAGGCGCGCACGCACGAGCACAAGAACGTGATCACGCGCTCGCTCGGTGCGCGCCAAAGCGGCGCGGCGGGCGTCGAGGCGAAACCGCTGCGCCTCAAGCGCGGCGATCGATTGGTGCTGTGCAGCGACGGCCTCACGGCGCACGTCGATGATGGCGCGATTGGTGAGATCGTCGCGCGGCATCCTCATCCGTACGATGCGGCGCGCGAGATGGTGGTGGCCGCGAATGCAGGGGGCGGAACCGACAACATCTCGGTGATGGTTGTGTACGTAAACTGAAGCCGATGCCCAAGGCTCAAACGCCAACGCCAGCACAGACGGGCCCGCTCGCGGCGGGTACGACTCTGCAGGGCCGCTACATCATCGACCGTCTGATCGGCGGCGGCGGGATGGGCATGGTCTATCTTGCGCGCGACAAGCGGCTCTCCAACCGGCCGTGCGCGCTCAAGGAAATGGTCGATCATTTCATCGACCAGCAGCAGCGCATCGAGGCCAACGATTATTTCGCGCGCGAGGCCGACACACTCGCGCAACTGAAGCATCCCGCGATTCCCGCGGTTTCCGACCGCTTCGACGATCAGAACCGTCACTACCTGGTGATGGAGTACGTCGAGGGCCGGAACCTGGAGGAAGAGATCGCGCAGCGCGGTGGTCCGCTGCCCGAGGGGCTGGTGATCGACATCGCGCGCCAGCTCTCGGACGTGCTCGCATACCTGCACGGCTTCGCGCCGCCGATCATCTATCGCGACATGAAGCCGTCCAACGTGATGCTCACGCCCAAGGGCCGCGCGGTGCTGGTGGATTTTGGCATCGCGCGGCTGTTCAAGGCGTCGCGCAAGGGCACCATGATCGGGACGCTCGGCTTCGCGCCGCCCGAGCAATACCAGGGGCTGGTCGATCCGCGCAGCGACATCTATTCGCTCGGGGCGACGCTCCATTACGTGCTGACCGGACGCGACCCGGAGAAGCATCCGCCGTTCAGCTTCCCGCCCGTGCGCGAGATCCGGCCCGAGGTGTCGAGAAACTTTGCCGGCGCGATCGATGCGGCGCTCGGCTACGAAGTTTCTCAGCGACCGTCATCGGTGCAGGAATTCCGCGACATGATGCTGTATGGCCGCGGGTTTGGTGCGAGTGGCGCCGCCCGCGTCAGCGCGCGCAGCGGGACCCACGATCTTTCCATTGCGGCGGGCTACGTTGATGAGCTTGCCCCGCGCAGGCCGTCGAGTCCGGTGCGGCGTGCGGTGGTCCTCGCGCTCTTCTCAATCGTGCTCGCGGGCGCCGCCTTCGGCGGAACGTACCTTTACTCGAATCCGGAACTGCAGGGGCGTCTGGGCATCAAGCAGTACATCGACAAACTCCCGTGGAAGCGCGAGGAACTGCTTGCGCGCGCGCGCGCGAATCCGCTGACGTTTGAGAATCTCACCTTGATGCTTTCGACGCGCGATGGCACGCCGCTGGCCGCTCCGCAGTCGAGCTTCACCGACTCCGAGTTGGCGAGCGCGCGCTATCTGAAATGGACCGCCAACTTCCGCAACGAGCTGGCGGGTCTCGATTCGCGCACGCAGCGCGTCGAGGCGCGCTTCCTCAGTCCCAGCGGCAACCGGGTTGCATCGAGTGCGGCGAGCATGTTCGTCGGGCCGGCGCAAAAGACCGCCGACTTCACAGGCGTCGCGCTGATCTCCGAATCGCCGGATGTCGCCGCGGGTCAGTACAAGATTGCGCTCTATTTGGACGACAGCAAGCTCGCCGAGCAGAGCTTCGACGTCAGGCAGGATCTTGCCGGCAAGGCGCGCGCCGATGCGGCCGATGCGGCTGCGCGGGTTGCGGCCAAGGGGGAGGAGGAACGCAGACGCGAGGAAGCGCGAAACCTCGCGATGATCGATGAGCGCCGGCGCAACCCGCTCGAGCTACGCAAGATAGAGTTCCTCAACTCCACCAAGACCGGCACGGCGCTCGCGGGTCCTGCCGACGTATTCGACATGTCAAAGGTCCTGTTCGTCGGTTGGCAGGTATCGTTCAACAACAAGCTCTACAAACTCGAACCCAACCAGTACCGCATCGATGCGGCGTACATCGCTCCCGACGGGCGCGCGCTGGGCAGCGTCAATGACTTTCAAATCGTGAGCGCCAACCAGAAGGGCGCGACCTTTACCGGGCGGGTCGGCAACTCACGCGGCGGTGCATTCCTGCCCGGCACCTACACTGTCAACTTTTATCTCAACGGCCAGTTTCTGGCCGAAAAAAAATTCCGCGTGGTGCCCGACACGACGAGCCCATACGCATCCAGTCCTGGTGCTGCGGCGCCGTCGGGTGCGGTGTCTCCGATGGCGAGTCTCGGTTTCCCGACGCTCGCGACCGGACGGATCTTCGGACTTCGCGGCGGCGTCACACCGACTCTCGAACTGCGCCTGCGGCCGGAAACCAACGGCTTTCTGCGCGGTGAGCTGGTCGTCAACCAAAAGGGTTTCGGGCTCACGCAGATAGAAGGATTCGTGCGCGGCAACCGGTTGCAGTTCCAAGTGCCGTTCGGGACCGAGACCTATTACTTCGAGGGACGCCGTATCGGCGAGCAGCTAAACGGCACATTCGAGTCCACGCCGGCGGGTGAGCGCGGAACCTGGACGGCGCAGGCCAAGTAGCTTCGTTCTCGAGTCGATCGACCTCGCACCCCTGTCCCGCGCGCGATCGCGAAATAGCGCTTGAACGTGAGCGCAGCGCGCGCAATGCTTTGCCTCGACTTCGCATGGCCACCAACGTCTCGCGTGAAAAGCTCCTGTTCTATGCGGCCGCGGGCGCGCTCGGCGGATTGGGCGCATGGGGGGCCGCGGAACCGTTCCAGTATTTCAATCAGCGGATTCTGGGCGTTCCACCCGTGTTCGTTCGTGGCGTCTTCTTGGGAGCAATCGTAGGAGCTTTCATCGGCGCGTTTCTCGCCTCGATTGAAGCGCTCAGCGTCGGGCAGTGGCGACTCGCCTTCCGCAGCATCCGCAGCGGCGCCGCGATCGGCGCGGTCGGTGGCGCGGTGGGGCTGCTAGTCGGTGAGCTCGCATTCGACATTCTGGGCGGGTTTATCGGTCGCATCCTCGGTTGGGCGGTGCTGGGCGTCGCGGTGGGACTGGGTGTGGGCTGGGCAACCGGATCGAACGCGCGCCGGCGCAACGGCGCGCTCGGCGGCATCCTGGGCGGTGCGCTGGGCGGATTTTTCTATCAGAGCCTCACTGCGACGTTTCCGCAGGCGTTCGGGCGCGCCATCGCGATCATCGTGCTCGGCGCGTTGATAGGATTTTTCATTGGGCTGGTCAGCGAGCTTCTGAAGCGCGCGTGGCTGATGGTGGTGAGGAGCGAAAGCCGCAACGCCCGCGAGGGACGCGAATACCCGCTGGTCAAACCGGTGACGATCATCGGGCGCTCCGAGGAGTGCGACGTCGGGCTATTCGGGGATCAGTCGGTGCTCGCCAATCACGCGATCATCCGCCGCGAGGGACGCGACTTCGTCCTGAGCCCCACCGGTGGCGGCCAGGTCTACGTCAACCGCCAGACGGTCGGAGGGCGCTGCGCGCTCAAGAGCGGCGACCGCGTCGAGGTGGGCGGCACGCTGTTCGTCTTCCGCGAACGGTCGCAGGCGGCGCGCGGCTAGTAGGCGGTTGAAAAAGTCATTTTCAACCGCCTGCTCCCTCTCTCTCCTCTCCCCCAATGGGGGAGAAGATTAGGAAAGAAGCCATCTTTCACGCAGGGTGTTGAGAAAGAGATCGATGCCAATTTGGTATTCCAAGCTTTGCTCAACACCCTGCTAGAGGGCGACGGCATGCGCGCCGATCGGTTCCGCACGGCCAGCGTCGCAATCATGGCGGCACTGGCGGCGGGACTCGCATCAGGTTGCGCGTCGATGGGTCTGGTCGGCGCGCCACTGGAACCGGTCAACATCCAGAAGGTCGAATACTACCCGTTCCAGGTGAAGGGCTATCAGAACACTTACCCAAAGAAATCGATCGTCGTGCTGATGCCGCTGGATGCGAGCGAGCGCAAAGGCGGCGCCGCAACCGCCGCCGGCGCGCCCGCGGGCAAGGTCCTGGTAGGTGTGACAACCGGAAAATCGGATGAGATGATCCAACGCATCTTCACCGACCCGCTCGCGACCGTCGTGCAGCGGGCGATCGGCCATTCCGCGCTAGAAGCCGGAATGGTGCCGTATGCTGTTGCGGAGAGCGACTACCTCAAGGTGCGCTCAGAGCAGCGCGAAGACTACGTGCTCGCAAGCAAGATCAAACGCGCATGGGTGCAGAAGCGGCGCGGCGCGGACAGCCGTTACGGACCGATTTGGAAGACCGTCGCGGACTTCTCGGTCGAAGTGAAAATCTACAAGCCGCCGTTCACGCTGCCGTTTTGGGAGGGCACCTCGAGCGCGACGTACAACGATCCGCCGGTCGGCACGTTCGCGCTGGGGCCTGAGGATGAGACCGGCATCTATGAGGATCCGGGCCAGGTGCTGTCGGTCGCGCTGACTCGCGCGGTGGCGGGAATTTTAGATCGTGACGATTTGCGCACGCTGATCACCGAGGACGCGATCAAGACGCGGTAACACCGCCGCGGTTTGCCTGCGTCCGCGGTCGTAAACGTTTCGCGATGCATATGATGCGCGTGCATATCTTCGCCCAGCTTCGCGCCGCAGTCCGTTTCCCGTGCCGCGCTCTTTGCGGTACGTTAAATTAAGTTTCGAGCCACCGAACATCGCGGCGGGGCGCCTTTCAATCAGCCGGTCATTCGCGCCGTCGCAGCGTCATGCTGTCAAACCGGACATCACGACATGAGAAATCAGCCTCCCGGATCGGAGAAATGAGAATCCACGGGGTTGAGGGGCCGCTGCGGGTTGCGCACGTGGCCGGACTCACCCGTGCCGCACGGGCGCATCATGGCTGACACAGCGACGCGGCCGCGAGAAATCGTCCGCGCAGACGCCGGGCGAATCACATACCCGCCGTGCGCGGTAGTGATCTTCGGCGGGGCCGGCGACTTGAGCCATCGCAAACTTCTGCCCGCGCTATACAACCTGTCGATCGACGGCGAGCTGCCGGACAAGCTGGCGATCGTCGGTTTCTCGATGGAGGAGCTGACCGAAGATAGCTACCGCGAGTTCGCGCGATCGGGCATCAAGCAATTCTCCCGGCGCCAGCTTGACGACGAGCATTGGCGCAACTTCGCGGCGAAGCTGCGCTACCAGCGCGGCAACTTCGGCGAGCAAAAGGACTTTACAACGCTGTCGAAGCGGCTGGTGGATCTCGATCGCGAGGCGGGTTGCTCCGGCAATCGCATTTTCTACTTTGCGATACCGCCGCAATTCATCGACGCAGCTTGCGAGGGACTGTCCGGCGCAGGAATGGTGCAGCCGATTGACGGCGTCAAGCCGTTCACGCGAGTGGTGGTCGAGAAGCCGGTCGGCCACGACTTGCAAAGCGCATCGGAGATCAACCAGCGCCTCGCGCGCCACTTCGACGAATCGCAGACCTTTCGCATCGACCACTACCTCGGCAAGGAAACGGTCGAAAATCTGATGGTGCTCCGGTTCGCCAACACGATCTTCGAGCCAACTTGGAACTCCAAATACATCGACCACGTCCAGATCACGGTCGCCGAGGAAGAGGGCGTCGGCACGCGCGCGGGCTACTACGACAAGGCCGGCGCGCTGCGCGACATGGTGCAGAGCCATCTGTTGCAAGTGCTGTGCATGGTCTCAAGCGAGCCGCCGCGAACGACCGATGCCGACGCGGTACGCGATACGAAACTGGACTTGTTGAAGAGCCTGAGGCCGTTCTCGCGCGATGACATCGAGAAGTGGGTGGTGCGCGGCCAGTACGCCGAGGGACTGGTTGGAGGCCGGCCCGCGAAGGCGTACTGCGCTGAGGATCACATTGCGCCGGACTCGAACACCGAGACGTTTGTCGCGCTGCGCGCGTGGGTGGACAACTGGCGCTGGGCGGGGGTGCCGTTCTATCTTCGGACCGGTAAGCGGATGCCCAAGCGCGCCAGCGAGATTGCGATCGTCTGCAAGCCGGTGCCGCGCATTCTTTACAACGCGCTTCCCGGCGCGCCGCTGCCCGCCAATATGTACGTCATGCGGATCCAGCCCGACGAAGGCCTCGGTGTGCACATCGTGTCCAAGGCGCCCGGCGCGCAGCGCAAGCTCACACAGGTGCAGGTCGATTTTCACTATACGACCGCGTCGCCCGAGGCGTACGAGACGCTGCTGCGCGACGCGATTCTAGGAGACCCAACTCTGTTCATGCGGCGCGATACGGTCGAAGCGGCATGGCAGTTCGTCCAGCCGATTCTCAACGCGTGGTCTGAATCTCCTTCTCAGCCCGCGCCATATGCGTCGGGGTCGTGGGGGCCGCTGGAGGCGGCATTGATGATCGCCGGCGATGGACGGAGCTGGCGGACGTTCTGACCGGCGCCGCGAGCGCCGTCGCGCGGAGGAATGAAAAATGGCCGCTCAGTACATCACGCTCAACCGCCACGTGTTGACCAAGCGCGAGGCGACCGCGCCGACCGGTGATCTCGCGCTCATCATGGAGCGCATCGCGCTCATCGGTAAGCGCATCTCGCATGAGCTTGGGCGCGCGTCACTCGCCGGTGAACTCGGCTACACGGGCTCTACCAACGTTCAGGGTGAGAAGGTCAAGAAACTCGATGAATGGGCCAACGACGTTTTCGTCGATGCGTTCGAGCATGGCGATCCGGTGTGCAGCCTCATCTCGGAGGAGATGGAGGAGCCGCGTCATTACAAAGACAACTGCCGCGAGCGGAGCTACATGGTGTTGTACGATCCGATCGACGGATCGTCGAACACCGACACCAACGGCTCGCTGGGCGCGATTTGGTCGGTGCGGCGGCGCGGCAAGGGCCACGGCGCGGGGGTAGATGACATACTGACGCCGGGGCGCGAGCAGGTCGCGTCGGGTTACGTACTGTTCGGTCCGAGCACACTGCTGATTTATACGGCCGGTGACGGGGTCGACATCTTCACGCTGGATCGCGAACTCGGCGAGTTCGTTCTGTGGCGCGAGAAGGTAAAGATGCCGGAGTACGGCGGCACCTACGCCGTCAACCAGGGCAACATCGGCAAGTGGCACGATGGCGCGCAGAAGCTGGTTGCGCAACTGACCAGCCGCAAGGACAAACGCTCCAGCTACTCGCTGCGCTACTGCGGCGCATTCGCCGCCGATTTCCACCGCTGCCTGCTGGAGGGCGGCATCTTTATGTATCCCGGTGAAGTTTCCGCGGGTGGCAAAGGCGGCGGCAAACTAAGGCTGATGTACGAACTTGCGCCGTTGGCGTTCCTCGCCGAGCAGGCCGGCGGGCGCGCCTCGACCGGCAAAGGCCCGCTGCTCGACGTCAAGCCGACAGCAATCCACGAACGCCAGCCCATCTACATCGGCAGCGCGGCGGAAGTCGCGCTCGCCGAGCAGTTGGGCGCCGAGGGCTGAGCGGCGTTCCTGAGGCGACCCGCGATGGCCGACACGATCCTTGCAGGGGACGTCGGAGGGACCAAGAGCCATCTCGGCCTCTACCGGTACGATGGTAGAGCACTGGCGCTGGTGCGCGATGAAACCTATCCGACGCACGAATTTGGCAGCGTCGAAGAAATCGCCGCACGGTTCCTCGGAACGAATCATGGTGTACGCGCGGCATGCTTCGGCGTCCCCGGACTTGTCATCCGGGGCCGTTCGCACGCGACCAACCTGCCGTCGATGGCGATCGATCGGGAGTCGATCGCGCGGTCGCTCGGCGGTGTGCCGACGCGGATCGTGAATGATCTGGTCGCGACCGCGTATGGGATGATCCATCTCGACCCATCGGAACTCGCCACGCTTCAGCGGGGCACCATCGAGGTCACCGGGTTCAACCGTGCGGTGATTGCGGCGGGAACTGGGCTTGGCGAAGCAGCGCTAATTGCGGTGGCAGACGGGCGCTTCATCCCGATTTCATCGGAGGGCGGCCACGCGGACTTCGCGCCACGCGGAGACGAGCAGGTCGAGCTGCTGCGCTATCTGGCTCGCAAATTTGGGCACGTGGCGATCGAACGGGTTTGCTCGGGGCCGGGCCTGGTCAACATCTACCGGTTCTTGAGGGAAACCGGCGGAGTCAACGAGCCCGCATGGCTGACAGAGCAGCTAACCGGCGATGCCGCACCGGCGGCGATCAGCAAGGCCGCGCTGCAAATGACCGATCCGGTCTGCGTGCATGCGCACGAAGTCTTCGTCGATGTCTATGGCGCGGAAGCGTCCAACCTGGCGCTCAAGGTCGGAGCGTGGGGCGGCGTGTATCTTGGCGGCGGTATCGCGCCGAAAATTCTGCCGGCGCTTCAGGACGGCCGTTTTCTGCGGAGCTTTGGCGATAAGGGACG
The DNA here is from genome assembly GCA_964429575.1 of uncultured Binatia bacterium (SeqCode). Lineage (GTDB taxonomy): Bacteria > Desulfobacterota > Binatia > Binatales > Binataceae > CAYSCX01. Next base: position 17,188 of record CAYSCX010000003.1, read on the forward strand.
CATGAGCGAGGTGCTCGCGAAAATCGACATCAAGGTATCGCTCAATCCGGCCGCGGCACTGGTCGGCGCCGCGCGTCTTGCGGCGGAGCTAATCTGATGAAAAAAGGGGGAATGCAGCCGTAGCCCCTAGCAGGATGTTGAAAAAGGGCTTTTCAACATCCTGCTCCCTCTCTCTCCTCTCCCCCATTGGGGGAGAAGATAAGGAAGGCGGCCAGTTTTAACGCAGGGTGTTGAGAATAAGGTCGATGCCAGTTTGGTATTCCTGGCTTTTCTCAACACCCTACTAGGGATGGAGATAGAGCAATGACGAAACGAGTCAGGGAAATTCTGAGCTACTACGCATCGGAGAATGCGGGCGTGCTGAGCAACCTTGCCCGCATAATGAACCACGGCAAGCTCGGCGGCACCGGCAAGTTCGTCATCCTGCCGGTGGACCAGGGATTCGAACACGGGCCGGCGAGAAGCTTCGCGGTAAACCCGCCAGCCTACAGTCCGCTCTACCATTTCCAGCTTGCGCTCGATGCGGGCTGCAATGCGTATGCGGCGCCGCTCGGATTCCTCGAGGCCGGCGCGGCGGAATACGCCGGTGACATTCCGCTCATCCTGAAGCTGAACAGTCACGACGTGCTGTTCGACGAGAAGGATCCGTCGCCGTCGGTGACGGGCTCCGTGAAGGATGCGCTGCGGCTCGGATGCGCTGCGGTTGGTTACACGATTTATCCGGGCTCCGAGAAGTTCAAGATCATGTACGAGCAACTGCGCGAGATTGCGTGCGAAGCAAAGGAACATGGCTTGGCGGTAGTGGTGTGGTCGTATCCGCGCGGGTCGGGGCTGTCCAAGCAGGGCGAGACCGCAATCGACGTAGTCGCCTACGCGGCTCAGATCGCGTGCCAGATGGGCGCTGACGTTGTGAAAGTGAAACTCCCGTCGGCGAACATCGAACTCGCCGATGCGAAGAAGGCGTATGAATCCAACCGCATTCCGCTCGAGCCGCTCGCAGAGCGCGTGCGTCACGTGGTGCAGAGTGCGTTTGACGGCCGGCGCATCGTCATCTTCTCCGGCGGACCCAAGGGCGGCGACGAGCAACTGATCAACGAGATTCGCGCAATTCACGCCGGCGGCGGCTACGGCTCGATCATCGGCCGCAACTCGTTCCAGCGGCCCAAGGCCGAAGCGATCGCGCTGCTCGGCAAGCTGATGGACATCTATAAGAGCTGAGCGCGCCCGACCGTTCGCGGCGCAACACACGCGGGAGCTGAATGGATTACAGCAAGTACGAATACCTGGTGTTCGAGCCGAAGCCCGACGGCGTGCTGCTCATCACCATCAACCGGCCCGACGTTCTCAACGCGACCAACAGCCGCTTGCACTGGGAACTCTCGCGGGTGTGGCGCGACATCGGTGACGACGACGCGACGCGCATTGTGGTGATCACCGGCGCGGGCCGCGCATTTTCGGCGGGCGGCGACCTCGACATGATCGAGCAGATGCATCGCGACCCCGCCTACGTCGCCAAGGCGTTTCAGGAGGCCGGCGACATCGTTTACAACATGCTCAACCTCGACAAGCCAATCATCTCGGCGATCAACGGTGTCGCGGTCGGCGCGGGGCTGGCGGTCGCATTGATGGCCGACATCTCGATCGCGTCGGAGTCGATGCGCATCACGGACGGCCACACCAGGCTTGGCGTCGCGGCGGGCGATCACGCGGTCATCATCTGGCCGCTCCTGTGCGGCATGGCAAAGGCGAAGTACTACCTGCTGACCGCTGACTTCATCGACGGGCGCGAGGCGGAACGGATCGGGCTCGTCAGCCTGTGCGTCGCGCCGGACCAACTGATGCCCAAGGCGATGGAGATCGCGGGGCGGCTTGCGAAGGGACCGCAGCAGGCGCTGAAGTTCACCAAGCGCGCGCTCAACAACTGGCTGCGCGTGGCCGGGCCGGCGTTCGATGCGTCGCTGGCGATGGAGATGCTGAACTTCTTCTCGCCGGACGTTGCGGAGGGAACCAGAGCGATCAAGGAACGTCGCGCGCCAAACTTTCCGGGGCTCAAAATACCGCACGACTGACGGACGCGCCACGAAAGGATGCGTGCGCCAGGCGGCGGGCGCACCGCGTTGCGGAGCCTTTGGCAATCGCGCGCCGATTTGCGATACTTCGCGCGCCAGAGTCGACTTAGGGCTCTGAAAAGGGGGAAACTCGATGAGGCGTATCAGTGTGTACGCGCTCGGCCTCGTATTGGCCGCGGCGCTGAGTCTCGCGCTCCACGGCACCGCCACCGCGACCAAGGTCGATTGCGACAAGGTGATGTCGGCGCTGGCAAGCGGCACGAAGCCCAAGGCCGTCGCGCTCGAACTCGACATTTCCATTTCGAGTGTGCATCGCTGCAAGAGCAAGGCTAAGCAGGCTGCGGCTGCATCGGCAGCGGCGTCGCCGGCGGCGAAGCCATCACCTGCCGCCTCAGCAGTGAAGCCGCCAGCGCCTGCTGCTGCGGCGGCCGCGAAGGCCGCCCCGCAAGTAAAGAAATAGCCGTGACGCGCGCGCATCTGGCGCTCCGCAGGGCGGGCGCAGTTGCGGAGCGCCGACGTCTCCTGATAGCTCAGGCTCGCACGGGGGGTCGAGTTTCATCTCATGGCGAAGTGCGAGCTTTGCGAACTACGCGATTACACGCAGCGCTACTGCGAATTCATTCATCCATTGCGCTTCACGATTCTGGATTGCGACTCGTGCGACACGCCGATGGCCGTGCTTGGCGACCATCGCGTTGCGCCGAGCGATGAGGAGCGCGCGTTCATGGTCGAGGCGCTCTCGCTGGTCGCGCGCACAAAGTACGGCGCCGACAAGTTCGTGATCGACGCCACGATGCGCCAGATCCCGGACCACTGCCACATCCACGCGCGCCCGATTCTGTGGCGCTAATCGTCGAAACGGCGACCCAAATTCATTCTCGGCGCGCTGATCAGACTGTGTTTGGCCCGTTTGGCGGCGAACCAGGCTTATGGTATATGCGCGCCGGTACGCACGCCGCCTAGGGGAAGGTGGCGTAGGCCGCGGGGGAGTCGGCTGCTTGCTCCACCCGGGTTTCGATTCAGGAGGTACGGGGGAAATGGCGAACGGCACGGTCAAGTGGTTCAGCCCCAAGAAGGGTTACGGTTTCATCACGATGGAGGACGGCCAGGAGGTCTTCGTCCATTACTCCGCGATCGACGGTAACGGATTTCGATCGCTCGAACAGGGCGAAAAGGTCCTGTTCGAAGTCGCCCAGGGGCCCAAGGGGCTTCAGGCGGCCAACGTAAGTCGCGGCAGTTGAAATCCGGGCCGCGCGATCATCGGACGGCGGACGCGCCTTAGGTCCGCGGCGGCTTGGCAATAGACGGCGCGCGCGAGCCCCATCGCGCGCTGCGCGGAATTCTAGTTGCGCGCCCGCGCAGGGGCGCGCCGCTTTGCGCGGGAGCCGCGCTGCATCTCATCGAGCGTCAACCGCGAAATTACTGATCGCGGCCGCGAGGAAAGCAGGTCGCGCTCGGATGCGAACCGGTCGCGGCGTTTGATCAGAAGCCACTGCTCGCGGCGGTCGGAGCGGGCGCCAGGCATCCCGCGAGTCCGAATCAGCACAAACGCGCCGCGGAGCTTGTGGCCGCGAAGCTCGAACTCGAACCTGCCCCTGCGCACACCCTCGCCGGGATCATCGGGCGGATCGATCATTCGGTACTCACCGCGGTCCCATACGATCACTGCGCCGCCGCCGTACTCGCCCTTGGGAATGCAGCCCTCAAAGTCCGCGTATTCCAGCGGATGGTCCTCGACCATCACGGCGAGCCTCCGCTCGCGCGGGTTCATCGACGGTCCCCGTGGGACCGCCCATGAGCGCAGCACGCCATCCATCTCGAGCCGGAAGTCGTAATGCAGCGCGCGCGCCTTGTGCTTCTGAACAGCGAAAAGCCCGCTCGCGCGAGTACCAGTTGAAGCTTTGTCACCGAATGGCTCTGGCGTGCGGTTGCGGCGACGTTTGCGGCGGTATTCGTCGAGTGGCATCGTCAGCGCGCCGAGCTTAACCGTTGCGCGTGACTCGCGCACGCGCGCGACACGGCGGTTTTGAGATTGGCGGCGTGCGCGCTATGGCTGAGAGGTCGAGGGCGTCTGGCAGGGCGCATCGTGAAGATATCAGAAAGGACGATTTGCCATGAGTGACGTGCTGCCGCTTCGAAAGACACTCAGATTCGGGATGATGGCGGGCGCGGGAAATCGCGAGCAGGCGATCCGCGCGGTCGAAACCGCGTCGCGGCTCAAATATGACGTGGTGTGGACCGGCGATCACGTGGCATTCACGGGTCCCATCAACGATCCGCTGACGCAACTTGTTTATCTGTCCGCGCTGAAGCCCGAACTCACGTTCGGCACCAGCGTGTATCTGCTGCCGCTCCGGAACCCGACGACCGTCGCGAAGATGATTGCGACGGTCGATCGGCTGATGGGTGCCGGACATTTCATATTCGGCGTCGGCGTAGGCGGCGAGTTTCCACCCGAGTACGAGGCGTGCGGCGTGCCGTTGAAGCAGCGCGGCGGCCGCGCGAGTGAGGCGATTGCGCTCATCAAGCGGCTGTGGACCGAGGACAAGGTCGAACATCGCGGCAAATACTTCAGCTTCGGCGCGGTGACGATGGAGCCCAAACCTTTGACGCCCGGCGGCCCGCCAATCTGGGTCGGTGGACGCGCCGAGGGCGCGCTCAAGCGTGCGGCGCGGTTGGGTGACGGCTGGATGCCGTACGTCGTGACGCCGAAACGATTCGCCGACGGGCTCGCGTTCATCGCGAAGGAAGCCGACGCGGCGAAGCGCAAGTTCGATGAGTTCGGCACGGCGGTGCATCTGTTCGTCACGCTCGGATCCAGCGTCGAGCAAGCACTCGAAGTCGCCGCGAAACACCTGAGCGTCCGTTATGCGATGGACTTCCGCGAGCCGGCCAAGCGCTACTGCGCGATGGGGCGGCCGTCGGATGTTGCCGAGCGCATCAGCGAGTTCATTAAGGCCGGTGCGCGAGACATCGGCGTCGATCTGATTTGCGCGTTTGCGGATCGCGACGCGCAACTCGAGCAGTTTGCGAAGGAAGTGATCCCGCTACTGAGAAAGTAGCTGGCCGCAAGGCCTGCTACTGCGGCTTCGGAAACGGGCGGTCCCAGCGCTCGGCGTGGAGCCGAGGCCATACCGGCTTTCGATACGGGCGCTTGAATCCGTCGGCGGGGTAGCCGATCGGAATCAGCGTGATTAGCTGATACTGCTCCGGCACTCCCAGCAAGGTCTTCGTCGCGGGCTCGCGGCTCGAGAGCATCGTCGTCATCGCGGCGCCGAGCCCGACGGCGCGGGCACTGAGCATCAGCAGTTCGATCGCGGGAAAGATCGATCCGTAGGTCGCACCGAAGTTGGAGAGGTCCTCGGGCGAGCCGCGCTCGACGCGCATCTTGGGGCGGTCGAGAAATACGACGACATGCACCGGAACAATTGAAAGCTGCGCCGCGAACTCATCGCCTACTCGCAACGCCTTTTGCGCGCGTGCCGAGAGGGTGGTGCGTCCGCGGATGATCGCGGTCTCTTTGTAGGGCCCCCAAACCTCTTCGTAGAGCTTCTGAATCGCACGGCGCGTTTGGGGCGAGCGTACGATCACAAATTCCCACGGCTGCGCGTTGGATCCCGACGGCGCCATGTTGGCGGTTTCAAAGACCTTCGCCAGCAGGTGATCATCGATGGGCCGGTCGGAGAAATGCCGAACTGTCGGCGTGGTTGTCGCGACATCGAAGAAATCCATCGTCATGCTCCTGCGTATCGGCCGCCTTACACAACTTCGATCGCGAATTGCTTGCGCGCGGTGACGCGGCCGACGATTGACGCGTCGCGGCAGTCGGCATTTTGCAGGTCGGCGAGCAGCTTGATGGAGTCGTTCTCCGACAGCGCGATCAGAAGCCCGCCCGAAGTCTGCGGGTCGAACACGAGCTCCGCCATTTCGTCGGAGACCTCGTCGCTAATCCTGGTCTTCGGGCCGAAGTACTCGCGGTTGCGCGTGCCGCCGCCGGGGATCATCCGCGCTAGGCAGCAGTCGAGAGCTCCCGGCAGCAGAATGAGATCGGATTCCTCGAACACAATGGTGACATCGCTGCCCTGCGCCATCTTCATCGAGTGTCCGGCGAGTCCGAAGCCGGTGATGTCAGTGGCGGCGTGAACGTCGTAGCGAAGCATCGCGTCGGACGCTGACGCGTTCAGCTGCGTCATCGACGCGACCGCGGCGGCATACTGCACGGAGGGCAGTTGGTCGCGCTTGAATGCCGTCATCAATACGCCGGTGCCGAGCGCCTTGGTCAGCACCAATGCGTCTCCGATGCGGGCGCCGACGTTGCGGATGATGCGGCGCGGATCGACCACGCCCGTCACCGCCATTCCATATTTCACTTCCTCGTCCGCGACGCTGTGCCCGCCGACGATCACTACGCCCGCCTCGGTCGCCTTCTCAGTTCCGCCGCGCAGCACTTCGCCGAGAATTTCGCCGGGCAGGCCCGACTGCGGCCAGCACACAATGTTGAGCGCGGTCAGCGGGCGTCCGCCCATCGCATAGACGTCCGACAGCGCGTTGGCGGCGGAGATTTGTCCGTAGGTGAACGGGTCGTCGACGACCGGCGTGAAAAAATCCACCGTGTTGACGATCGCGAGGTCGTCGCGCAGAAGATACACCCCTGCGTCGTCGCCGGTCGCGATTCCGACCAGCAAATTGGGGTGGCTCGGAAGATCGAGCCGCGAAAGAACCGCCTCGAGGTCCGCCGGACCGAGCTTACCGGCTCAACCCGCCGCCTTGCATCGCGCGGTCAGCCGCACGAGTTCCTGGCGCGAGGCGTTGGTATCCTTGCCGCTTGCCATCGCGCCGATATTGTTGCGCATCCGGGCGGGTAAGTCAGCTTGGCGGCGTCAGCCGGCTTTTGCGCGAAGACGGCGGGCGTCGCCGACCCGCGTGGTCACGCCGGCGTGGTCGAAGTAAAGGTTATGGCGAAACCGGTCTGGCAGCAGGAGACGGCCGCGGATTGCGAACACGACGAAACGCAGCCTTCCCTTTCTGTTCCGGCCTGGTGCACAATCGCTCGATGGCCGGTGAGTACACTGACGAACATCCACGGCGCATCTGCCCCGCTCGAAGGGTGAGAGCGAGTGCGATTGCGATACGCTGCCCCGACCGTGAACGCGAGTGAGCCGTCTCATAAGTCCTGAGCAGTGCGGCCCCGTGAAGAGGTCAGCCACGCCGCCATGGCGGGCGCATCAACGCTGCTAGCACTCACGCTAGTAATTTGTCTGCTCTGCGGCGCAGTCATCGCGTGGCCCGGGTCTTCGCATGCGGCCGAGTTTGCCGCGCGGAGCACGGTGTTGCTTCCGGGTACCACGATCGATCGCAGCAATCTGGGGGAGTTCGCTTCACTAGTACCGCAGGCTCTGCGCTTTGCTATCCAGCACGGCCTCACCGTTCGTGTGGTGAAAACGCGGAGCATCCGATGGCCACTGGCGTATCAGCGGGCGACCGAGCAGTACTCATCTCAGGTGTATCTGGATGCCCGCGATACGATGCAGAACTATGTCGCGGGTCTGCCGTTTCCTATGATCGAGCCTGCGGACCCGAAGCAAGCGGTGAAGATCGCCTACAACTGGCACTGGGGGCCGTTCATCCCGCCGCAAATTAGTCTGTCGGCGATGCAGAAGACCCGGGCGTGGAGGCTGGATCCCCAGCATCCGACAACGCTGAACGAAGACGACGCCCAGCGTGATTTTCGCAATGAAGGCAGTTGTGAACAAATCGTAATCCTGCGGTACACGCATACACTGCGCTGGCTGGCCGATCTCCGTCGTCGCGATTCGCCGGTCGAATTCAAGCAGCGCGGCGACTACTGCGGGCTCCAACCGAACGAGTATATAATGATCCAATATCTGGACCCGGACCGCAGCAATGACGCCTGGTTTTTCCCCCAAGCGGTGCGGCGATGGCGCCGGATGAAACTGCGAGGCGGCTACCCTCATCAGAGATGCACTTACGCGTGCGCACAGTTTTGGTGGGAGTACGTGCCGCCGAAGACAGAGGCCTATACCTGCCGCCTGATTGGCGAGCAACCGCTGCTCGCGTGTATGGATACGAAAGTCGGGCGCGGCGGAATCGAACGGTCTCAGAACGCCGCACGATTTGGCACGGTAGATTGCGAAGTACGCGCAGCCTATGTTCTCGAATTGATGCCCAAAGCCGCTCCGGAACGAATCCTCCATTCGAAGCTGTTTCTCGATAAAGAAACCTATCTCTGTCTAGGGGCAGAGTTTTATCGGGAAGAAGCATCTCCCGATGCTTTGGTGCCAATGTGGAGCCGGCAGAATTCGGATTCAAACGACACTCGGATGTTCCTCGCCGATGATTACTACCTACCCGGCGATCGGCCGCTGTTTTTCCTGTCCCTCAATATGGAGGAGCAACCGCACATACTCGACGCGGATGAACCGTCGACCAATCTCTTCAACCCTCGAATCGAGGGGTACCGAATCCACTAACCGGTAGAAAACCGGTCGATTAGCCGGCTTTTGCGCGGAGACGGCGGGCGTCGCCGACCCGCGTCGTCACGCCGGCATGGTCGAAGTAGTCGAGCAGCGCGATCGCGAACTTGCGCGACGCGCCGAGCAGGTCGCGGTAGGTCGCCGCGGTTATTTCGGGCTCACGCGCAAGCCGTTCCAGCAGTTGCTGCTTGGCGGCATCGAGCGCGTCGCGGGAGAAATAAAGGTCAGTCGCGATTTTGACCACGCGCCCTTCACGTTCCATCGCACCGAGCAGCGTGCGCAGCCGGGCAACCTCCGACGCGGGCAGTCGGAGCGCGTCGGCGAGCTGCTTCAAGTCGGGAGGCTGAAATCGGGCGTCGCGGAGCGTCTTTTCGATTTGAGCGCCGAGGCGTTCCTCATCGCCGCCGAGTTTCACGCGATGCGACTTGAGGCGCAGGATGCTTTCTTCGCGCACGAAGTCCGATTCGCGGGCAAGCCGATCGACCAGCGCGCGAAACGACCGCGCGCTCACGTCATACGGCAGACGCGTGCGGAGCGCCTCCATTTCGAATCCGGGCGAGAGCGGCTGCGCCCGGTGGTGCGCCTCGAGCGCCGCCGCCGCGATACGCTTAAGTTCGTTCCACTTGCTGCGCGTCGTGTAGTCCTCTTCGTCGCCAAGCGAGAGCTTGACGAACCGCGCATCGCCGAGCGCCGAACGCAGTTCGGCGGCAGGCTGGTTTAGCAACGTCGCGATGCGCTCCGCGGTGAATGCCAGCGAATCCTGAAGATTCAGTAGCGCCTCGATCGCGTCGGGACCGGCACCGTCGCTCAACGCTGCAAGATTGCGCCGGTACGCATCGAGCGGCCTGCGCGAGCGCCGTCCGAGCGGGTTGAGAACGACGCCGCCGCCGAGGGTACGCAAATTGGTCTCGTCGCGGATGACGAAGCGGTCCGCGGCGAGCGCGACGATCGGCTCGTCGGTGACCAGTTGCACCAGACCCGAACACTTGGGCGCTATCTCAGATTTATCATCGAGTACGATCGCACGTGCCAGCGTGTCGCTTGTACCGATGAAAAGGCGCACGCGCTGGTTGCTCTTGAGTGGACGCTTCGCGGCCGGCCGAATTTCGAGCCGCGCGTCGAGCCGCGTCGTCGCGAAGTCGAGCCGCTCGTCGGCGAGCACGTCGCCGCGCTTGAGGTCGAGTTTCTCCGCGCCGGTCAGATTGAGCGCGACGCGCTGGCAAAGCCCAGCGCTCTCGACGCTCTCGGAATGTACTTGGATCGAGCGAACGCGCACTTCGCCGCCGGCAGGAAGCACGCGAAGTTTCTGGCCGACACGGACCTTAGCTCCCATCGCGGTCCCGGTCACGACGATGCCGTGGCCTTTGATCGTGAACGCGCGGTCCAGCGGAAGGCGGAAGAGCCCGGTCGCGCGACGCGCCTGGAATCCGGCAAGCTGCCGCACCATCTCAGCGCGCAGATCATCGAGACCGGCACCGCTCACCGACGACACCGCAATCACCCGCGCGTCCGCGAGCTTGGTGCCTTCGGCGAGCAGTTCGATCTCATCGCGGACCTCGGCAATGCGGGCCGCATCGGCGAGGTCCGCCTTAGTGATTACGAAGATCCCGCGCTGCGTGCCGAGCAGATGGATGATGTCGAGGTGCTCTTCGGTTTGCGGCATCACGCCGTCATCGGCCGCGACCGTAAACAGCACCAGGTCTATGCCGTGCGCGCCGGCAAGCATGTTTCGGATGAAGCGCTCGTGGCCGGGCACGTCAACAACGCCCGCGCGCGTGCCGTCGGGCAGCGTGAAGTAGGCGAATCCGAGGTCGATCGATATGCCGCGCTCTTTCTCTTCCTTGAGCCGGTCAGTGTCCTGGCCGGTGAGCGCCCTGATGAGCGCGGTCTTGCCGTGATCGATATGGCCCGCGGTGCCGACGATTGCGTGGGTTACATGCGATGGCATCGCGAGCGGCAAACCTCAGTTGCGCTGCGCGCGGCAGGCGCGGCGTCGCGCTACGCCATCTGCTTCTGCCACATGGCCATGTCGAAGTAGTCGCGCCACAGGCAAATCTTTCCGCCCGTCACCTCGAATACGCCAGCGACCGGCAGCTCGATGTGCTTGCCGCCCATGTCGAATATGTCGATGCGCTCGTTGATGACGACGTTGCCGGCCGACGCACAGCGTATCACCTTGAACTCAACCGATTTTGCCATCGGCAGGAACGTGTTGATCGCTTTGCGGATCGCGTCCTTACCCTTGGCCGGTTCGGTCGGAATGTTGTGATAAACGGCGTCGTCGGTGAAAAAGGCGAGCAGCTCGTCGATGTTCTTGCGCGGCCATGCGTTGCAAAAGTCGCTTACGATTTTCTCGCTCTCGGTTGCCATCGGATGGGTCTCCTTTGCGCGCGGGTGGGTCAGTCAACAGAAGGTCCGAGTATGCTTTAGCACGATTTCGCCGGAGAGTGAGACGGCTCGAGTGTGAAGTGCGGCAGGCGCCGCGCGTTGACATTGTGCGCCGCGCCAAATAGCGATTGCCCGAAGTGGCTCGACAGCAACCGCGCGACATCGAGGAATGGCGGCTCGGCATCGAACTCGGCGAACACGCCGAAGCGCCTGTTGAATCGCCGCCGAGGTCGCCCGATGAGCAACCTTTCGAGCGGCTCGAGCGCGCGGTTTACGTCGTCACCGTCGAGCGGGCAGCCTGGTTGGTGCTCGCGGTACTCGCGCTCGCGACCCGCCTCGTCGCCCTGGATCTGCGCCCCCTCGGACCCGACGAAGCGCGCGAGGCGCTTTTGGAACTCGAACTTGCCGCGCGTGGACTCGAGTCGGCCGCGCAGCACGCCGCGCCGCTGCTCTCGTGGGTGCCGTTGGGCGGGAGTCTGGTATTTTCGGTGTTCGGCGCGAGCGACTTCACCGCTCGCCTCATCGCCGCGTTGGGCGGCCTGCTGCTGGCCGGTAGTGCATTTACGCTGCGTCCATACGTAGGACGTGCGGGCGCCATCGCGTTCGCCGCGCTACTCGTGATCTCGCCGACATTCACATATCTGTCGCGCTCGGGTGACTGGCACATCGTGATGCTTGGCCTCGTGATGATCGCGTTCGTGCTGACGTTTCGCACGATGCGGCGCCCGACTCCGGTGAGGGCGGCGACGCCAGGTTGCGTCGCAGGGCTTGCGCTTGCGGCGGACCCGGCGGCTCTGAGTATCGTCGCGATCGTCGCGGCGATACTGGCGATGATCGGCATATGGGACGCGGTCGCCAGGGGAAACGGCGTGCTTCGGTTGAAGGTTTGGTGGGTGCGGCGGCGATCGACGGTGGTGCTCTTTGCGGTAACTGCCGTCGCGGTGTGGTTGACGCTTTCAACCGCCTTTTTCTCGGATTCAATCTTCCTCGTCTTGGTTGAATCTGCGCGTTCGAACCTTGAGGGTCTGGCCGATCCTGGCTACGGAGCTGCGGTGCGGTTCTACGCACCGATGCTCGGGTTCTATGAATTCCTAATCGCATTGCTCGCTGTCGCCGGACTGGTCGCGATGATCGCGCGTCGTGGATGGTCGCGGTTCTCCTTCGCGTGCGTCGCATGGATGCTGCTTGCGCTCGCAGTGTATCCACTGGTCGCAGCGCGGCATCCGTCGTCGGTGGTCCTCATACTGTTGCCGATGGCGCTCGTGGCGGCCCTGGGCGTCGACCATCTCGAACGCACGCGCGCGTGGCCCAGCGTACGCGTCGCGATAGCGGTGCTCGGCGCGGTCGGACTTTACGTCCAGGTAATGACGAACTTCGTATATGCGGCGCCCGATGCGGGTGCGGCGCCGTGGGCGCGTCACGCCCTGCTCTTCTGGCGGGTGCCCGCGACCACCGATCGCGCGCGCACTGAATGCGTGCAGGCCTTGCGCGCAATGCGCGACACGGACGCGAGCGCATTCGTGCCCGATGGCATGCCGGCGATGCGATGGTATTTGCGGAGCCTGGCTCGCGCCGACAAGCCCGACGACGCGAACATTTCAGTTGCGCCGCCTGGCGCGACATCCGCGGCGCAGGCAACGGTCTTGGAGGAACGCTACGAGTTCGGACTGGAGGAAAGTTGGACACCCGACTTGGGCTCGCTCGATCTCGCCGCGGCGTTCAAGTTCTTTTTCACCGCGCGCGCATGGAGTGAGGTGAAGCTTCGCGAAGTTGCGATAAGTATCCGCACGCGCACGGCTGCGGGCGCGCCCACGATCATTCTGACACCACCGCCGCAACCTTAGTCAGAGGCAAAGTCGATCGCCGCGCAACCTCGCGCGCGGTCCGCGACTGCGTGAATTGCGCGGCCGCGGCGGCTCTGCGATAAAAGGCGGTGCAGGACTCGCGCGCGTGATTTCCGTTGATCGCGCACCTGCAGCGCACTTCCGATGGAAGCAATTATTGAGTGGCTCAAGACGCTGCAGCTCCACCCGGTGGCGGATCATTTCACGATTGCGCTGCTCGCAACCGGCGTGTTGTTGGACCTGGCGGCGAGCTTCGCACCCTCGCGCATATGGCTGCGCTACGCGGCGCTCACGCTGATGATCCTCGGCGCAATTGCCGCCGCCGCATCGTTCTACACCGGGCACTGGGATGCGGAGCGCGTTGAGAAATTTCTATCGGGCACGGCGAAGGATGCGCTTGAGTGGCATGAAGATTTCGGTCACTGGATTCTGTACACGTTCATCGCGATCGCGGTTTGGCGGCTGGCAATACAGGCGTTTGAATTCGTCGCGCGAACTCGCCAGATCTATTTGGCCGTTGCAGTTCTCGCGGTGATCGCGCTGTTCTTGCAGGGCCACTGGGGCGGCGAATTGGTGTACACGTTCGGTATTGGCACCGAGCTTCTGAAGCCACCCACGGCTCCGTCGCCCGGAATGACACCATCGGGTCCAGCCAGCCCTGAACGGGCCCCACCGCCTGCACCGACAGCGTCGGCGCAGCCCACGCCGATTCCGAGCGCAGCCGCCACGCAGACCACCGGCGAGACCCCCACGGCCGGCGCGTCTCCATCGCCGCCACCGGCGGGCTCTTCTGAATCTTCGCCGACTGCGGAGACAACTCCGAGCGCGTCGCCTACCGCGACCCCGCCGCCGGAAGCGGGCGTGTAGGTTTCGCGCGCGCGCAGTGCGGAGCGGTTGATCACCACCTGTGGAAGGCGTACTCAACGCCAGTCATGAGTTCCAACGAGGAACACCCAGCGATCGCCGATCGATGGTTCAAATCGATCGAAAGCGGCGACATCGAAGGCGTCCGCAGCGTCTACTCCGCCGACGTGCGAATTTGGCACAGCACCGGCGGCGTCGAGCAGACGGCCGATCAGAATCTGGCAACTCTCGGCAGGGTGGTAGCGAACATCAAAAGCCTTCGCTACGCCGGCGTGCGGCGCGAACCGACGCACGACGAATTTGTTCAGCAACACGTCTTGCGCGGTCGCCTGAAGTCAGGACGCGAGTTCACGCCCCCGGCCTGCAGCGTCGTCAAAATCGAGAAGGGCATGGTAGTCCGACTCGACGAGTATCGTGATTGCGCCAAGACCGCGGAGCTTCGCGAGTAGTCCTGTGAGCAAACGCGCGCGGCTGCGCAGCGCAGCAGGCCGGTGCGCGATCGAAGGAGTCCTCTAATGAATCATCGGCTCGGCTTCGGCGCGTTTCTAGCGCCCCACCACCCAATCGGCGAACATCCGACGCTGCAGCTGCAGCGCGACCTCGAACTTGCCGAATGGCTCGATCGGCTTGGCTACGACGAATTCTGGGTCGGCGAGCATCACTCAGCCGGTTGGGAAACGATCGCATCTCCCGAGATGTTCCTCGCGTCCGCCGCGATGCGTACTCAACGCATCCGGCTCGGCACCGGCGTCGTCTCGATTCCGTATCACCACCCGTTTACGGTCGCCCAGCGCATCGTGATGCTCGATCACTTGAGCCGCGGCCGTGCGATGCTCGGCGTCGGCCCGGGCGCGCTGCCCTCCGATGCGGTGATGCTGGGCATCGATCCGATGACGCAGCGCGACAAGATGGACGAGGGCCTCGGCGTCATCCTGCGCCTGCTCAACGAAGCGGAGCCGATCACCATAAAGGGTTCGTGGTTCGAGTTGCACGACGCTGCATTGCAGATTCGTCCGCTCCAGGAGCGGCTGCCAGTCGCTGTGGCATCAACCATCTCGCCCTCGGGCATGAAGACCGCCGGCAAATACGGCGTGGGCGTGCTTTCGGTCGCGTCGTACTCCGAGGAGGGGCTGATGGCGCTGCCGACCCAGTGGGGATTCGGCGAAACCGCCGCGCGCGAGCACGGGCAGCAACTCGACCGGGCAAACTGGCGCATCGTCATGCCGATTCACCTTTCCGATTCAAAAGAGCAGGCGCTGCGCGAGGTCGCCGAGGGGCTCAAGCGCTGGCAAAACGAGTACATCGTGGGAATCATCGGCGCGCCGATGCGCTTGCCCTTTGACGACGGCTACGAGGCCGCCAAACGCATGTCAGAGATGGGCGGCGGAATTTTTGGAACGGCGGACGACGCAATCGAGAAGATTTCGAGGCTCGCGGAACTTTCCGGCGGCTTCGGCACTCTGCTCGCATTCGCGCACGATTGGACCACGCGCGAACACGCGTTGCGAAGTTATGAGATACTCGCGCGTTACGTGATGCCGCGCGTGCAGGGTCTCATCAAGCCGGTCCAGGCGTCCGCCGATCGCGTACAGGCCAACAAGAAGGAATTGATGGAGAAATCGACGGGCGCGATCATGAAGGCGATTCACGACTACAACGCGGCGCATCCGCGCAATTAGCGGACCGCGTACGAGGACGATCCATATGGCTCGCGTCAAAATCGGCGAGGTGAGCGCGCTGGAGCGCTTCCCGGTCAAATCGATGATGGGTGAGAAGCCGCGCAAATTTGAGGTCGGCCCGGGCGGCGTGATCGGCGACCGCGCGTACGCATTGCGTGAGTCCGCGACGGACCGGATCGCGAGCGCGAAGAAGTGGATTCAATTGTTCGATTGCTCTGCGCGCTTCGAGAGCGAACCGCGCGCAGGAGCGCTGCCGCCGGTCAGAATCGAGCTTCCCGGCGGCAAGACGCTTCATGCTGAAGATGCCAATGCGTCAGAGCTGATTTCCGAAGCGATGAATCGAAAATTCCGTCTGGAACGCGCGAATGCAGCCTCTGCGGAGCATGCCGGCATCGATCCGAAGACCGTGTTCGGGGAAGTGCCGGTCGACAAGATCTTTCCCGGGGTCACGTCTGAAACGATGCCGGACCACTTCGCACTGTGGAAGGGCACCTTCTTTGACACCGCAACAATGCACCTGATCGCGACCGGCACGCTCGCGCACATGCGCAAGCTCACGCCCGGCTCCGACTTCGACCCGCGGCGTTTTCGCGCGAATATCCTGGTCGATACCGGATCCGCGGCCGACCACTTCATCGAGGATGATTGGCTCGGTGGAACGCTGGCGATTGGCGACGTTCGAATCGTCTCAATGCAACCGGCGTTGCGGTGCGTGATGACGACGCATCCGCAGCAGGGACTCCCGCGCGATCCCGCGGCGCTGCGCACGGTGGCGGTTCATCACAAGGCGAACGCGGGAGTGTTTGCTTGGGTCGGGGCGCCGGGCGCCATCGGCATCGGCGATTCGGTCTATCTCGAAAAGTAGCTTGCGCATCGAGAAGGCTAGAGTTGGTCGCGCAACTGATCGAGGAACATCGCGTTACCTTGCCGTGGGGTTTGTTGAGATAGTCGGCGTGCGGTCTTGCTATCCGGGCGTCGCGCGACGGACGATCAGCGGACACGGCACCGATGGGGGGAGCCTCCAAAATCGTTGTTTCGCCACGCGCCGCAGATCGCATTGATGCGGCGAGCGCTTGGCTTGCTGCGCTGAAGCCGGCGGCTGAGGCGCTCGTGATCGCGGCGTCGCGAGACGCCGCCGACGACGTGGTCCGGGTCCTGGCGGCCAACCGGGGCGCGCTCGCCGGGGTGCATCGGCTGAGCCTCGCGCGTCTTGCCGGGTTGCTTGCCGCCGAACAACTTGCGGCCAGTGGACTCGCACCCGCGACAGGGCTTGCCGTCGAGGCCATCGCGGCACGCGCAGTTCACCATCTCGCTCCGACCGGCGCGCTTGCGCATTTTGCGCCGGTGCTCGACAGGCCCGGGTTCGCGGGCGCCCTGGCAAGAACGATCATGGAAGTGCGATTGAATCGAATCGCGCCCGCCGATCTGTCGGCGCTCGACGGCGGCGGCGCAGCAATCGCGCTACTGCTTGGGCAGTTCGAGGCGGAACTCGCCGATGCGAGGCTCGCAGACCGCACGGCGATCCTCGATGCGGCCCGCCTGGCAATTGCCGCCGATCCCGCGCCTCAGTTCGCCGCGCTGCCGACGGTTCTGCTCGACGTCGGGATCGAGGGGACTGTCGAGCGCGATTTTATCGCCGCCCTTGGGGCGCGGTCGCCAGATTTGTTTGCGACCGTACCGGCCGGCGACGAGCGCACGCTCGGGTTGCTCGAGGATGCACTCGGCGTTCGCGGCGTCTGGGCCGATCAGTGGGCCGAAACCACCCTGTTCGCGCCGGGCTCGCTCGCGACGCTCACGCGCCATCTCTTTGCGGAATCGGCGCCGGCCGAGCGCGGACTCGACGAATCGGTCACGATGACCTCCGCGCCGGGTGAGATGCACGAGTGCGTCGAAATCGCACGCCGCATCGTAACCGAAGCGCGCCGCGGCGTTGCATTCGACCGGATGGCCGTCCTGCTCCACGACGCGGTCCGTTATTCTCCGTATCTCAAGGAGGCACTCGCGCGGGCCGGTGTTCCCGCATACTTCGTGCGCGCAACCGAGTCGCCTGAACCGGGCGGGCGTGCGCTGCTCGCCCTGCTCGCGTGCAAAGGTGAGAATTACTCGGCGCGCCGATTCGCAGAATATCTCTCGCTCGCCCAACTGCCGGACCGCGCCTGCGGCCGCGGTTTTGGCGATGCGCCGCCGCCCGACGCCGACTATCGCGCTGCGTCACTCGCCCCGGACCTCGAACTCCCGCCCGCGCGTCCCGAAACCGACCCTGCCAGCGACGACCCGCTGCCCATCATCGAAGGTAGTGTGCGTGCGCCATGGCGGTGGGAGCAGCTGATCGTTGATGCGGCCGTCATCGGCGGTGCGGAGCGCTGGCGCCGGCGAATCGACGGACTCGAGCACGAGCTTCGCCGCCGCCGAAACGAACTCGACGATGATGATGCGCACGCGCGGGCCATCGACCGCCAACTCATCGATCTCGCGCATCTCAAGGCAGTCGCGGTTGAACAGATCGGCGCTCTCGAATCGCTTCCAGACCAGGCATCATGGGGCGGTTGGCTCGAACATCTCCGTGCGCTGGTCGCGGTTGCCATCCGTGATGAAGGGCCGGTGCTCGCCGCCCTCGCTGAACTCGAGCCGATGGCTCCGGTAGGGCCTGTCAGCCTCGATGAGGTCCGCCTGGTTCTCGCCGAACGGCTCGGGCGTCTCGACGCTCCGCCTTCGCGGCGCCGCTATGGCGCGGTGTTCGTCGCGCCGCCGCATCTGATTCGCGGCATGTCGTTCGACGTTGTGCTGGTGCCGGGACTCGCCGAGCGGGTTTTCCCGCGCAAGCATGTCGAGGATCCGATTCTGCCGGACTCAGCGCGCGCCCGGTTGAGTCCGCATCTGGCGCGCCAGGAAAACCGGGTCGCATCGGAACGTCTCGCGTTGAGGCTGGCGGCGGGCGCAGCGCGCGAGAGAGTCGTGTTTTCGTACCCGCGCGTCGACCTCGACCAGGGACGACCGCGGGTGCCGTCGTTCTACGCGCTCGAGATCTTGCGCGCCGCCGAGGGCCGCTTGCCCGGCTTCGACGAACTCTCGCGTCGCGCCGCCGGCGAGCAGGTGATGCGACTCGGCTGGCCGGCGCCCGCCGATCCTTCGGATGCGATTGACAACGCCGAGTTCGATCTCTCTGTGCTCGACCGTCTCATCGATGCGGACCCCGATACGACTACCGGCGCCGCGCATTATCTCCTTAACGTCAACCCGCACCTGGCGCGCGCATTACGCGTCCGTGCACGGCGATGGCTCAGGCGCTGGACGCCGGCCGATGGTCTGGTCGACCCGTCCGACGCAACTCTCGCGGTCCTCGCACGCCATCAGCTCGCGGCGCGTTCCTTTTCGCCGACGGCGCTGCAACATTTCGCGGCGTGTCCGTATCGGTTCTTTTTGCAGGCGATCAATAGACTTGAACCGCGCGAGGAAGTGGAAGCCATCGATGTGCTGGATCCGCTTACGCGCGGAGCGCTTTTCCACGAAATCCAGTTCGAAATCCTGACGCGGCTGCGCAACACGAATTTGCTGCCTGTTTCGCCCGAAAATCTCGGGCTGGCGCTGGCCATACTGGACGAGACCGTTGACAACGTGGCGGCACGCTGGCGCGACGACCTGGCGCCGGCGATCGAGCGCGTTTGGCGCGACGGAATCGACGAAATCCGCGCGGATTTGCGCGAATGGCTGCGACGCGCGTCGTGCGACAGCGAGCATTGGACTCCCGAGCGGTTCGAGCTCGCGTTCGGCCTCGGTGGCCGCACGCAAGCAGACCCGGCAAGCACTCCTGAACCGGCCGCTCTGGACTGTGGGCTGAGGCTGCGCGGGTCAATCGACCTGGTCGAGCGCGACGCGGCGGGCAAACTCCGTGCGACTGATCACAAGACCGGACGGGTGCGTGCGGAGAAGGATTTTGTCATCGGCGGCGGCGCGACGCTGCAGCCTGCTCTCTATGCGCTGGCGGCGGAGCGGATTTTGGGCGAACCGGTGCGGACCGGCCGGCTCTATTACTGCACTGCCGCCGGAGGCTACGAGGAGCGCATCGTCGAGATTGATGAGCGCACGCGCGCGTCGGTGAGTGCGCTGGTGACGACTATCGGCGCGTCACTGGCGACGGGATTTCTTCCGGCTGCGCCGCGCGAGGGCGAATGCGACTGGTGTGACTACCGGCGCGTGTGCGGGCCGTACGAAGAACAGCGCTCGCAAATCAAACCGGCGCAGCGTCTGGCGGCGCTGACACGGCTGCGTGCGATGCGATGAAGCTCGCCGATCAGCGGGTCCGCGACCGAATCCGCGACGACCTGGATACGACGCTGATCATCGAGGCGGCGGCGGGCACCGGCAAAACCACCGCACTGGTTGACCGTCTGGTCGCGGTGCTGGCGTCGGGGCGCGCGGAGCTGGCGCGGATCGCCGCTGTCACGTTTACCGAAAAGGCTGCTGGCGAGCTGAAGCTGCGGCTTCGCGCCGCGATCGAGAGTGGGCGACACGATGGCGCGCTCGATGCGGAGTCACGCGCGCGGCTCACCGCATCGTTGCCGCAACTCGAAGAAGCGCGCATCGGAACGATCCATTCGTTCTGCGCGGACCTGCTTCGGGAGCGGCCGGTGGAGGCTCAGGTCGATCCACAGTTTGAAGTTGCGCCCGAGGATGCCGCGCGCGGGCTCTTCGAGCAGGCGTTCGGGCGCTGGTTTGAGCAGGCGCTGGGATCGCCGGGCGAAGGGATGCGCCGGCTGCTGCGGCGGCGCGACTTTGCCAATCGCGAAGGGCCGCGCGGGATCGCGCGGCGCGCGGCGGAAGAATTGGTGGCGTGGCGCGATTTCGACGCGCCCTGGCGTCCGGCGCCGCTGGAACGCGAGCGGCTGATCGACGAGTTGGCCGATGAAATCTGTGCGCTCGGCGAACTCGGACGATCTTACGGCGGTGACGATTACCTCGCTGCTTCGCTGATCCGCATTGCGACGCCTGTCATCGAGGCGACGCGGCTCGAGTCGGTCCGCGGCCGCGACTACGACGCGCTCGAAGCGGTGCTGTTCGGACTCGCGCGCGGGACTCATTGGAACTGGCGCGGATACGTGGCGGAGCTCGCGGGGGTCCCGCGCGAGCAGGTGATCGCGCGCCGCGACGCACTGCGCGCGCGGATCCTCGCGTTCCGCGACGCCGCCGGCGCAAGTCTCGCACCGCTGCTTCGCGAAGAGCTGCGGCCAGTCATCGACTACTACGACGAACTCAAGCGCCGCGCGGGGAAGCTCGATTTCCTCGACCTGCTGCTGATCGCGCGGGGCTTGGTGCGTGACCACGCCGGCGTGCGGGCGGATTTGCAGCGCCGCTTCGAGCGAGTCTTCATCGACGAATTCCAGGACACCGACCCGTTGCAGGCAGAGATTCTCGTTCTGCTCGCGGCGGATAATCCGGCAGAGCCGGACTGGCTGCGCGTTCGGCCGGTGCCGGGCAAACTTTTCATAGTCGGCGATCCGAAGCAGTCGATTTACCGGTTCCGCCGCGCCGATGTTGCGCTCTACCAGACGGTGAAGCAGCGACTCACCGAATGCGGCGCCGCGGTCGAGCATCTGACAGTGAGCTTTCGTGCGACGCCGGCGCTTCAGGAGATGGTCAACGCCGCGTTTGCGCCGCAAATGCCGGCGGACACAGCGACGCAGGCTGCGTACGTGCCGCTCGCGCCGTTTCGGGAGGAACAGCCGGGCCAGCCGCCGGTGGTGGTGCTGCCGGTGCCGCAGCCGTACAGCGATTACGGGCGGGTGACGGGGTGGTCAATCGAGTCGTCGCTGCCCGATGCGATCGCAGCAATGATCCGTTGGCTGGTGGATCAAAGTGGCTGGACGGTGACCGAGCGCGAAGCGCCCGAGCAGCGCGTGCCGATTCGTCCGCGCCACATCTGCGTGCTGTTTCGGAGGCTCACATCGTTTGGGCGCGACGTGACGCGACCATACTTGCGCGCACTCGAGGCGCGCCACATCGCGCACGTGCTGGTTCGCGGTGGT
This sequence comes from uncultured Binatia bacterium (SeqCode), assembly GCA_964429575.1. Lineage (GTDB taxonomy): Bacteria > Desulfobacterota > Binatia > Binatales > Binataceae > CAYSCX01. The sequence continues at coordinate 38,549 of CAYSCX010000003.1, forward strand.
TCGTTCAAGGAGCGAGAAGAGATTGAGGCGTTGCGCAATGTGCTGGGCGCGATCGATAGGCCCGATGACGAACTGTTGGTGTTCGCATCGTTGCGCGGGCCGTTTTTCGCGCTGCTCGACGATCAACTGCTGGAGTTTCGCGAGCGGGTGGGAAGCCTTCATCCGTTTCGCAAGCTTGCCGACGGTCTGTGCGCTCATCTCAGTGAGGTCGGCGAGGCGCTCGGCGTCCTGCGCGAACTGACGCGCGGCCGGAACCGCCGGCCAATCGCCGACACCATCGCGCGACTGCTTGCGGCGACGCGTGCGCACGCAGGCGTGGTGATTCGCCCGACCGGAGAGCAGGCGCTCGCGAACATTATGCGGCTTGCGAATCATGCGCGGCGCTACGAAGCGCGCTCGGGCGCGACGTCGTTTCGCGGATTCGTGGAGGAACTCGAAGAGCGGGCGGAGCGCGATGAGCCCGGCGAAGTGCCGATAGTCGAGGAGGGCACCGAGGGCGTTCGCATCATGACGGTGCATCGCGCCAAGGGGCTCGAGTTCCCAGTGGTCGTGCTCGCCGACATCACTTGCAATGAGACCGCCGAGGAGCCGTCGCGGTACGTGGATCCGGCGACGCGACTGTGCGCGCTGCGGCTTGCGGGATGCGCGCCGGGTGAACTGCATGACCACGCCGAAGAGGAGAAACGGCGCGACGTCGAGGAGGCGGTGCGGGTTCTGTATGTGGCTGCCACGCGCGCGCGCGACCTGCTGGTGGTACCGGCGGCCGGTGACCAGGAGTGGGACGGCTGGGTCGCAAAGCTCCACCCCGCGCTTTATCCTGACGACAAGAATCGCCGCGCGCCGCTCACGCGCCAGCCCGACGGGTGTCCGGAGTTCGGCGATGACACCTCGCTGACTGCGACGCGGCCGCCGCGCGCGCCCGCAAAGTTCAAGGCAGTAGCACCGGGACTACACGTGCCGCGCGCCGGCAATCACCGGGTGGTTTGGTGGGATCCGTCGCGGCTTATCCTCGACGTGCGCGAGGCGATGGGCTTGCGCCAACTGAAGCTGCTTCAGGAGGACGAGTCGCACCGCGTTTCCGACCGCGGCATCAGGATGCATGAGCAATGGCGCGCGCTGCGCGACGCGACGATTGAGAGAGCTTCGGCACCGATGATGAAGGTCGCGACCGCGACCGAAATGGCGGCCGCAGCTCCCGACGCCGAGGGCGCGCTGGGGGCTGCAATTCGCATCGAGGAAGTTTCGCGCGACCCGTCGCGGCCGCATGGCGCGCGTTTCGGGACGCTGGTCCACTGGACGTTGCTGCGCACGCCGTTTGGCGCAGACCGCGCGCGCATCGAACAAATCGTTCGCTCCATGGCGCGCATGCTCGCTGCAACCGGCGAGGAAATCGCAGCGGCGGTCGCAGCCGTAGCGAATGCGCTTGGTTCGCCGCTGCTGGCCCGCGCGGCTTCTGCCGCCGAGTGCCGGCGTGAGTGTTCGCTGCTTGCGATACTCGACGACGGGACGATTCTGGAAGGAATCGCGGATCTCGCATTTCAGGAGCGCAACGGCGGCGCGGCGCACTGGACGGTGGTTGATTTCAAGACCGATCTCGATCTTGCGCCGCGTCTTGCGGAGTACCGTGCGCAGGTCGCCCTGTACGTGCGGGCGCTGGGGCAGGCGACCGGTGCGCCGACAGACGGAACGCTGTTGTGGATCTGATGGGCCGGCGCGCGGCGGTAAATGTCCGATTTGATCCGGCGAGCGCGGGCGCTACGATACAACGAAAGAGAGGATTCGCAATGGCGGGAAAGCCGATCGATATCATTTACGGCGAACGGACGATCAAGGGCGTCGATGCCCAGGCGCGCAACGGCGGCCTGTGGCTCAACGCGCACGACCTCGAGCGCACGAGCGGGTTCGAGTTTCGTCCGCAGGGATTCTGCCGCGGCGAGACTTGCGTGCCGGTTCCGCCGGCGCGGCAAGGCGAATTCGTCTCAGCGGGGCGATACAATCTCGCTGCACTAGCAGGACTGCTCGGACAACCGGTCGTATCCGACGAGGAGCACGCTGCGTGGTGCGTCGGAGAGGCCGCGAGCGAGCGCAAGCGTAAACTCCGGACGCTCGATGCGCCCGACTTCACGCTGCCCGACCTCGACGGCCGCATGCATTCCCTTTCCGAGCATCGCGGCAAGAAGGTGCTGCTGGTGTCATGGGCGTCCTGGTGAGGATGCCGCATGGACCTGCCCGTGTGGCAGGCGCTCTACCAGGAACTCGGAGCGAAAGGATTCGTTCCGATCGCGGTGGCGTTCGACAGCGGTGGTAACGAATCCGCGAAGCCGTGGATCGACGCCGCGAAGCCGACCTACCCGTGTCTCATCGACCGCCGTCACGTCGTTGCCGAGCTGTATGACATGGTGAACGTTCCGAACGCGGTGTGGATCGATGAGCGCGGCAAGATCGTACGCCCGAGCGAACCGGCCGGCGTGACCGACGCATTTCGCAAGATGGATCGCACGAACTTTTCGATTCCGCCCGACGCGCTCAGGGAGCTGCAGACGAAACGTGGAGCGTATCTGAACGCTCTGCGCGACTGGGTTACCAACGGCTCCCAGAGCAAATACGCGCTGTCCGAGGCCGAGGTGCTCCGCAGGATGCACACGCCCAGCGACGATCACGTGCGCGCGGCCGCCAACTTCCGGCTGGGCGAGCATCTGTTTGAAAGCGGGCATCCCAAGTGCGCGCAGAAGTACTTTGAAGTCGCGCGCAAGCTCCGGCCTGAGAGCTGGAATTTCAAACGACGGGCGTGGGCGCTCGAGGAGCCGATGAAGGCGGGCGGGCCCGAATTCTGGTCCGCGGTGGATTCGCTCGGCGCGGGCCGTTACTACCCCGAGGTGGAGGACATTTAGCGGCGCGCCGCGCTGCCGCTCGCAACCGAGTGAACGATCCTCTTCTCGTGGTCGGGTACGGCTCGCTGCTAAGCGGCTTCGGCCTGCTCGCCGAACGCCGCGGCGGACGGAGCCGGCTGGTTGCGCGCGACGCCGCGCGCGTCACGCTGCGCAACGCCCGTCGCGGACTTGCCAAGCCGTCGAGCCACGGCCCCTACCTGGCGATGGACATCGAACCGATCGATCGTGCTGCACCGATCGTGGCGCACGTTGAGTCGGACGGCGGCGGCATCGGCGCACTGGTACTCGAATTTGATCGCAACTGGGCGCGGTTGATCGCGCAGCGCGAAGAATACGGCGCGGATGCTTTCGAGCGTCTGATTACGCTGGCCGACAGCGCGCGCGTTCCACTAGGGGAGTATCTACTCAGGGTCGCGGAACGTACGCGTTTCGACCTACTTGCTTATCGCGTCGCGCTGCGCGAGCTACTCGGCTATACGTCGCCGGGTTACGTTTTTCATCCGGCGCCCGTCGATGATGGGCGCATCGCGATTATCGCGATTGGTTCTGGCTTCGATGGCTCGGGCGACGCTACGATCAAATCGCGGCGTCAGGAATTAGGCATGGACCGGCTGCTGGGACTCACGGAAGCACTTTCGCACGCGCGGCTGGAACTCGAGCCCGAAGGTCAAGTGGGCTACTTCGTTGAGTGTCTGCTTGGCGGAATGCACGGTATCGCTGTGAACGATCTCATCGACGGTCTCGACGCGGCGGCTCCGGTTTCGCGCGAACTGGCCGCACAACTCGCCGCGGCGGCGCCGCATGAGTCCGCGCGGTTTCTCGCGGCGACGTCGATGGATGAGCCACGCTACCGCGCGCGCTTTACGGGAATCGTCGAGCCTGCGCTTGCCGACCTGCTCGGTCACGCGCGAGGTGCGACGTGAACGACGGCTCTTTTTCAATTACGGTCGCCAAGGAGAACCTGAAGTTCTCCGCCGCGCACTTCATCGCGTATCCCGGATTTCGCGAACCGCTGCACGGCCACAACTACCAGGTCGGCGTTCACGTCGATGGCAACCTCGCGAGCACGGGCTATGTGATCGACTTCGGACTGATCAAGCAGTTAACGAAACAGATTGTCGATCGGCTCGACGAGCATACGATCATTCCCGCGCGCAGCGACTGTCTCAGCATCGACGGCCCGCGAGACGGCAAGGTGCGCATCATCTACGAGGGCGACGAGTTTGTGCTGCCCGAGCGCGACGTGTGCCTGCTTCCGATCGTTCACAGCTCCGCCGAAGAACTCGCGCGCTACATCTGGTCGGAACTCGAGACCGCACTGCGCGGACGCGACGCGCTGGGCGGCGTGGACTCGATGGAAGTGTCGGTAGCCGAAGGTCCCGGCCAAGCCGCAATCTATCGTGCGGCAGTGCGGGGATGAGTCTTGGAGCCCGGCGCTGCACTGACAATTCAGATTCGCATAGCAAAGCTATCATCGTCTTCAGTAGCCAGTTGTGAATCGTCACGATTGCTGACGCGCAAAATTGTCATCGAAAAGGTGACTCGATCGGCATAGCTCGCTTGTTACAATGATGACGCACGTGACAGAATTCGGGCCCTAGCGGTTCGTCGTTCGCGTTCAAAGGGGGATCGGAAAGGGGTGGCTTCGGAAGTTAGGCGGAGCGAGGCTGAGCGCTCATTTGGCATCGAGCGCGCTCTCATCGGGGAGCATCCGACGATCGTGAAGCTGCGCGCGCTCATCGAGCGCGTCGCACCAACTGATGTCACGGTTCTCATCACCGGCGAGAGCGGCAGCGGCAAGGAAATTGTCGCGCGTGCGATTCACAGCAGCTCCCCGCGACGCACGCGGACGTTTGTGCCGGTCAACTGCGCGGCGATTCCGCACGATCTTCTGGAATCGGAGATGTTCGGGCATGAGCGCGGAGCGTTCACCGGCGCCGCGGGAGCGCGTCATGGGCTTTTTTCGACTGCGGACGGCGGCACGATTTTTCTCGACGAAATCGGGGAGATGCCGCTTCCGTTGCAGGCGAAGCTGTTGCGAGTGCTGGAGGACGGCGTGGTGCGGCCGGTCGGCTCCGACCGGGCCGCAAGGGTCGATGCGCGGGTGATCGCGGCGAGCAACAACGACCTGGCGAGCGCGGTCAAGAAGCAGCTCTTCCGCGAGGACTTGTTTTACCGGCTTCAGGTCGTACCGATCGTCATTCCACCCCTGCGCGAGCGGCGCTCGGACATTCCACTGCTCATTGATTATTTTCTGGAGCGGCTTCGCACCCGTCCGGTCGCCCGCGACCTCAGCATCAGCCGCGACGCGATGGTGCATCTGTGGTCGTACGATTGGCCCGGCAACGTCCGCGAGCTTGAGAACATGGTGGAGCGCCTGGCGATCCTTTGCGACGGTGCAGTGATCGACACATCGATATTGCCGGCGAACCTGGTGTCGAACTTGCGGGTCGCCGAGCCCAGGATTCCGACCTCGCTCGCTGACGGCGGCGTCAACCTGAACATGCTGGTGCGCGAGCTCGAAGGGCGGCTCATCAATGACGCGCTCAAGCAGACCGGCGGCAACAAGCAGGCTGCCGCGCATCTGCTCGGCCTCAAGCGCACGACGTTTTCCGCAAAGCTGCGGCGTTGCGGTGTTATCGCGGCCGCGGCCGGCGACGGTCGCGGGGAGTCCTGAGGGAGCGGTAGCTCGGTATGGATGCGAACCCAAGCAAGCGATCAGCGCAAATCATGATCGTCGATGACGATCCCGACACGGTGTCGATTCTCGCGCGGCATCTGGAGCGCGAAGGATTCGTCGCGATCGAGGCGGGTTCGGGTGCTCAATGCCTCAAGCTCGTCGAGCAAAACGAGGTGGACGTCATCCTGCTCGACCTGATGATGCCGGACATGGATGGATTCGAGGTGACGCGCGCGCTCAAGAACAGTCCCGAGACCGCGGAGATTCCAATCATCATGATCACCGCGCGCGACGACATCGAGGCGCGTGCCGAGGGGATGCGGTTGGGCGTCAGCGATTTTCTGTCAAAGCCGGTGTTCCGGCGTCAGCTCGCAAATCGAATACGCGCGCAGCTTCAAGTGAGCGAGACCGCGCGCAACACCGATGCGACCCTGCAGCGCCTCGATGGCGCTAATCCATCCGGCCGCAAGAAGAAGGCGGAGTAGCCGCGGTCGCCTTGGATCTTTCGCAGCCTGCCGAGAGATTGATTGGCGCGTCTGGTTGACGCTAGTGAGCCGGCGCATCGCGCCGGTGCAGTCCGCCGACCGCAGTGTGCCGACGGCGCCGTAGATTTGCGATCGCACGGCAGCTTCATCTACAGATAGGTCAACCGATCTCGCGCGTTACCTCGGCCAGACCGCAAGGAGGATCCACTGATGAATGGTGAGACGACGACCCCGCAAAGCCGGGTGGTTGGAGCTCTGGCGTATCTGCTGTTCTTCGTCAGCGGCGTCGTGCTGCTTTACCTGGATCCGTACGACAAGGACCCGTACGTGCGATTTCACGCGCGCCAGTCGATCGGATTTTCGGCGGCATGGTTCGGCGTCAACGTCGTGTTGGGCGTGTTCGTCGCGATTCTTCCAGGAGGAGTCGGTGCGCTGTTCGGCATGGTGCAGTCGCTGGTGAACGTCGGGCTCGCAATTCTGTGGATCTTCCTGATGTACAAGGCGTACACGGGGGAGAAGTACCGGATTCCGGAATTGGCGGATTTGATCGACAGCGTCGCGCCGCCGACGCCGTAGCCGGCGTGCGGCGCGAGTCAGGCGAGGTCTACTTCGACGCTCTCGACGCGCAGGCCCGCCTGCTCGAACCTGATTACGAGTTGGCACGCGCTGGTCTTGAGCGTTAGCGCGTAGGCGCCGGGCGCACGCAGCGATACGGTCGCGTTCTCGAGCGCCTGGCCGGCCAGCTTGCGAAGCGCGGCATTGACCGCCGCGATCGCCGCGGCGATCTCACGGCCGCGCGGCGTGCTCTGAAACAGCGAAGTGAGAGATTGTTCGGCTGCGGGTCCGAAGAGCTTGCGAACGCGTCCGCTGGCGAGCGCGATCTCGACAATTGCGCCGAGCCGCGCTTGATGATCCGGTGCGACCTCCATCAGCTCAACCGCCGCAAGCAGCGCTTGGTAAGTTTCGCGCGCAGGGCGATCTGACGTAGCGTCGATGAAGGCCTGAATCTGCGGAAGCAGGACGCTCTTTTGAAGTTCGTCGAGCTTTACGGGCGCGTCGGCCCGGGGCTTATCATCCTCAGACGCCATCGCGAGGTCTAATCCTTGCCGTTGGGTGCGCCGTGACCGCCGAGCAGGGCCGCAAGCTCGTGCTCGAAACCACCGGTCTCGATAGCGCAATGCATCCCGCACTCTTTGGGCGCGTTGGTTTCCCACCACCAACGTCCGTCGCGAGCATCTTCGCCCTCGGCGACCGGACGCGTGCACGGCGCGCATCCAATCGACTTGTAGCCCTTGTCGTAGAGCGCGTTGTAGGGGACGTCGTTCGCGCGAATGTAGTCCCAAACTTCTTCTTCGGTCCAATCGGCGAGCGGAGAGATCTTAACGATGCCGCCGTGGTCATGATCGATTTCGATCTTGCGGATATTGGAGCGGGTCGCCCACTGGCCGCGGCGAAGCCCGGTTACCCACGCGCTGTAGTTCATCAGCGCACGGCGCAGCGGCAGGACCTTGCGCACCTGGCAGCAGAGCAGGCGGAGGTTCACGTCGCGATAGAAGAGGTTGCCGCCATGCTTGCGCACCATGCCCTCGACCACCGAGTGATCGGGAAGGAACACTTCGGTGTTGATGCCGTAGCGCTCGCGAATCGCGTCGATCAGGTCGTAGGTTTCCTGCGGCTGGCGGCCGGTATCGATGGTGAACACCCGCACGTTCGGATCGATACGATGTGCCATATCGATCAGCACGCACCCTTCGGCCTGGAAGCTCGAGCAAATAGCGAGTTCGGACCCGAAGCGTTCGATCGCCCAGGTGAGAACTTCCTGCGGTTCCTTGTCGTCGAGCTCGACCGCGACTTCGCCAGCCTCGAGCTCGTCCATGACCAGGAGCGCGTCGTTGCGTTCGATTTCAGTTTGCTGGCTTCCCATGGTTGGTACGGCCTCTGGTTATGCAGCCGCCTCGGCGCCGGTTTGTGGTCCTTGCGCTATCGAAACCAGCTCCGCGTCCGGCGTGCGGACGCAGAACCGCGTGAAGGTCTCATTCGTCTCGCGCCGCTCCAGATATCCGGCAAACAGGCGCGCGACTTGATCCTCGACCTGCTCTGACGGGACGCGCCGGAGCAGCGGTTTCCCGATCGCGGCGTCACGGCCAAGCCCGCCGCGCAAAATGATGTCGAACGCTTCGAGCGGCTCGCCCTTGGCGCCGCGTGCGGTGGTGCCCTGGAGTCCGATGTCGCCGGTCCAATGCTGCGCGCATGCGTGCGGGCAGCCGTCGAGATTCACCTTGAGTCCCGCGACCAGGTCGCCGAAATCATTCACCAAACGCTCGATGATGGTCGCGAGCTTGGTCTTGGTCGGGGTCACGGCGTAGTTGCAGTGCGGGTCGCCGATGCATCCGATCGACGATGCGTACAGTCCGTTTACGTCGAGCGGGAAGCCGATGGCGCCGATCTGCGCGATCACTTCGTCCAGCCGGTTCTTTGGGATGCCGGTAACTATGAAGTTCTGCCGTCGCGTGAGCCGGATGTCGCCGTCGAAGCTCTCCGCCACCGCCGCAAGTTCGCGCATCTGGCGACCGCTCATCACGCCGAGGTAAACGGGGAAGCCCACGTAGAAGCGCCCCGGCGTCTTCTGCTCGTGGATGCCCATGTGGTCGCTCTCCGAATCCGCGAGCGGCATCTTATCGAGGTCTTCCATCGTCCAGCCCAACCGCGCTTCGACCATCTTGCGGAATTCGGCGGGACCGTAGTCGTCGATCATGAACTTGAGGCGAGCCTTCACGCGCGAGATTCGGTACTGGGTGGTGAGCCGCCACACGTCAATGATCGCGCGGAGCACGTCGAGCGCCTGCTCGCGGGTGATGAACACGCCCAAGTGGCGCGACAAGCGCGGCGTGGACGATTGTCCGCCGCCGACGCGAATCGCAAAGCCTTCGCGGCCGTCTTTGACGATGCCGACCAGCGCGATGCAGTTGATTTCGGGCGCGTTGCACTGGTAACGGCACGCCGCGATCGTGATCTTGTGCTTGCGCGGCAGGTCGGAGTACTCGCGGTTACCGTAGAAGAAGCGCGCGGCGTCGCTGACGATCCCGGTCACATCGAACAGTTCCTCGGGATCGACTCCCGCGACCGGGCAGCCGGTGATGTTGCGAACGACATCGCCGCATCCGCCCATCGTCGTCAGGCCGGCCTGCTTAAGCTGGTCGAAAATTTCGGGGAATTTATCGAGCGTGATGTAGTGGAGCTGGATGTTCTGGCGCGTCGTCAGCTCTCCCTGATCGCGACCGTAATGCTCTGAGATTTCCCCGATCGTTCGAAGACCTTGGGCGCTCAGGATCCCGCTTGGGATTTTGATGCGCATCATGAAGGTTCCGACCTTCGGCTTGTCGTGGTACATGCCGAACCACTGAAGACGCACGATGTCTTCTTCGGGCAGCTTCTCGTACGAGGTGTCGACGAGCCTCTGCCACTGGTTTTCGAGTTCGGTTGGGAATAGGTCGCGCTTCAGCCGCTCGACTGAGTTGCGCTTGAGAACCAGATCCCAAGATGGTGGCTCACGCTTGGGCACATCGAAGCTCCAGCGGAGAGAAAAACTAACTAAGATGACCAACTTAGTCAACTAATTAGATGACTTAAGTGGTCGTCTATTCCCTAAACAGATCGAACCTGCTAGATTCCATTGCAGGAGCGCGGGATTAATGAGATTCGGAGTCGGCGTTGATTACTCGCTGAAGGCTTTGCTGGTGCTGGCCGACCGATATCCTTCCCCGCAGCCAGTGCGAGTCGAAGAGATCGCTGAAGGCCAGTCGATTCCTGAGAACTACCTGCGCAGGCTGCTGATCGAGTTGAAGCGCGGCGGCTTGGTCGCAAGTCAGAAAGGCCCCAACGGCGGCTACATGCTCGCGCGGCATCCGGGACGCATCACGATGGCGGATGTGGTGGAAATCGTCGAGGGCGACTACGCGCCGGTGGAGTGCCTGGAAAACGGCGGCAACTCCGTCTGTCCTGGCGACGAAAGCTGCGCGATGCGCGACGTTTGGCGCGAGGTGCGCGAGAGCGTGCGTGGCATCCTGCGCGGTGCGACCCTGCAATCACTTGCCGAGCGCCGCAAGCGCGTCATCAGCTACAGCATCTGAAGGCGCGGCGCGCCGCCCACGCTGGCGTTACGCTCGTCCGTAAACGGGCACGACCGCGCCAGAGGTCACGCGGCAGTCCGAGGAGCAGAGATAGCCGATCGTCCGCGCGATGTCCTCGGGCTTCACCCACTTTTCGTGCTTCGCCTTGGGCATCGCCTTGCGGTTCGCCTCGGTGTCGATGGTGCTCGGTGCGATCGCATTGACGAGGATGTTCTGCTCGAGCACCTCTTCGGCGAGCGACGCCGTAAACGTCGCAATCGCGCCCTTCGCGATTGCGTACGCGGCGAAGTCGCCCGCGCCGGTAAGCCCGCTCCTCGATGTCACTGACACGATCCGCCCGTAGGCGCTTTTCTGCATGACTGGCACCACCGCCCGGCAGCAGAGAAACGTAGGCTTGAGATTGAGGTCGAACATCGCCTGCCACTCGCCGGCGGTGGTCTCTGCGATCGGTTTCCCGCCCCAGAACCCGCCGACCAGATTGGCGAGGATATCGATCTTCTTCCACGCCGCGACGATCTCTTCGACGAACTTCGCCAGTTGCCGTTCGTCACCGACGTCCGCCTTTTGCAACATCAACTGCGATTGCGGAAACCGCCTGCCAAGCCGCTCGTTGAGTAACGGCACTTCCTCATCGACGATGTACGGCACGGCGACTTTTGCGCCGGCTTCGAGGAAGTATTCGGTGACGGCGCGTCCAAGTGCGCCGGTGCCACCGGTGACGACTGCGATTCGATTCTCCAGCAATTGCATAAGTGACTCCTCTCGGTGCGGCGGGGCGTGCGGTGCTCGCGGCGCAGCGGATCATAGTGCGCTCGCTGTGATACGCAAAACCGTCAAGCGGCTGTGCGCCGGCGCGTGCCGGGCGGTTGCAAATGCGCCAATGCTATGGATAAACAAACGTCAGCAACGCGTTTTCGGCGACACATTTTTCCGGGAGGAAATCCATGGAACTGCCTCTGATGCTTCTGCGGTGGATGCATTTCCTGTTCGGCATCACTTGGATCGGCCTGCTCTATTACTTCAACTTCGTGCAGACTCCGTTTTTCGGGGAGACGGAGCCGGCGGTGCGAAGCGGCGCCCAACAGAAACTGCTTCCGCGCGCACTGTGGTGGTTCCGCTGGGCGGCGATGGGCACGGCCATCGTCGGACTGCTCTACCTGCTGATCAAGTGGCATGAATCCGGAATTGGCGAGTTTCTGTACCTACCGTATGGGATTGGAATTCTGACCGGCAGCGCGATGGGCCTCATCATGTGGGCGAACGTGTGGTTCGTCATCTGGCCGAATCAGAAGGTCGTGATCGCCAACGCGATTGCCACCGCGGGCGGCGCTCAGGCTAATCCTGCTGCGGCGCCGGCCGGACGGCGTGCGGCGCTGACGTCGCGGACCAACACGGTGTTCTCGATTCCGATGCTCTTCTTTATGGGGGCGTGGCACTACAACGTGGTCGCCGAAGTGACGAGCGGCGGAATCTGGGGGTGGATCATCGCGGTCGGCGGCGTCTTAGCGCTGGTCGAGGTCAACGCGCTGGTGGGATCGCAAGGCACCACAAAGAAGCCGCTCGATTCGGTCAGTGGAACGATCTGGGCGGGCTTTGGTCTCTGGCTGGTCGTGATGCTGCTGATAGTCGCGATCCTCGGATAGTTTCGCGTAGCGGTTGAGCGTACGACGGGCGTGCTTTGGGCGCGCCCGTTTTCTTTTGCGACTAAGTTTGGCGGCGGCGCGGCGGGTACGCGCGCGGCAATCGGCGTCGATCAATGACCGGCTTGGTGCTGCTGCGCGGCGGCTTGGAGGAATGTGTAGAGGTCGTCGATCTCGCCCTTTAGCTCCGGAAACGCGCGCATCGCATGCGTGGTCCGTTGCGGCGTGTAGCCCGGCGGATACTTGAGAGTGAGCACGCGTGCCGCGAGTAGCTCCTTGGAGGATCCAGCGATTGGCGGGCCCTGCGTTCCCGTAAGGTTCGGGTTCGCGTTGTGGCATACGACGCAGTTGGTCAGGTATGCGATGCGACCCTGCTCGGCCGGGGTTCGCGGCTTTGATTCACCGCACGCCGTCATCGCAAGCGATAGACTCAGAATGGCCGCGAATGCGGCGAGGCTCTTGTACATGCTTGAACGAAGCTCCGGAATTCCCTGTGAAGCCGATCGGCGGGAGAGAATCAAGTGAGCGGGGCGATCAAAGTTCGCGGCGCCCGCTCAGCGCGCTCGCCAGGGTCGCCGCATCGCTGTATTCGAGATCGCCGCCGGCGGGCAGCCCGCGCGCGATCCGCGTCGCCTTAACGCCGGCCGCCTTGAGCTGGCCGGCGATGTAAAGCGCGGTCGCCTCGCCCTCGACGGTCGCGTTGGTCGCGATAATCACCTCGCGCACCTGTGCCGGCGGCGTCACGCGCGCAATGAGTTCCTTCAACTTGATGTCGTCCGGACCGATTCCATCCAACGGTGCGAGCGCACCATGCAGCACGTGATACACGCCGCTGAAACTTCGCGCGCGCTCGATCGCCATCAGGTCGGCGGGACCCTCGACCACGCAGATCATGTCATGCTCGCGCGAATCGTTTGTGCAGATCTGGCAGCGTGGCGAGTCCGAAAGACCAAAACACTCCGAGCACAGTCCAACTCGCTCCTTCATCTCGAGGAGCGATTCCGCGAGCGCGATCACTTCGTCGCGCGGGCGGTTGAGGAGGTTGAAGGCGAGGCGCGACGCGGTCTTCTCACCGATGCCGGGCAGCCGCGATAATTCCTTCACCAGCCGCATCATCGCCGGTGGCAATGCGTCACCGCGCTTGAGGTTGTCGGCCATCTTCGCTGCGACGCGCGGTTGCGATGCTTAGCAGAGTGTTGAGAAAAGCTTTGGAGTCCACAGTGGCATCGACCTCATCCTCAACACCCTGCGTAAAAGCTGTCTGCCTTCCTAATCATCTCCCCCTCCGGGGGAGACGCGAGAGAGGGAGCAGGCTGTTGAAAATGCGTTTTTCAAAAGCCTGCTACGGGAGTTTGAGTCCGCCGAGCGGGCCGAGTTTACCCATCTCCTCGGCAATCATCTCTTGCGCGCGCGTAAGTGCGTCGTTGACCGCGACCACGATCAGATCTTCGAGCATCGCCTGATCGTTCGCCGCTAGAATCGCTGGATCGATCGTGACCCGGCGAATGCGCAACGCACCGTCGGCGGTCACTTTGACCATGCCGCCGCCCGCCTGCGCCTCAACCGTCCTTTCGGCCGCGCTCGCTTGCAGTTCGCGGAGCTTTTCCTGAAGCTTCTCCGCTTGCTTCATCATCGAGCCAATGTCGAATTCTGCCACTTGGATTCCCGAATGCGCCGCGGCGCGCGACGCGGTCACTTCTTGGTGCTGCCGCCGTTGGCCGCGTCAGGCGTGCGTACTTCAACCAGTCGCGCGTCGAATGCTTCGAGAATTTTGCGGACCGCCGGATCGGAGACAATCGCGCGGCGCTCGTCGGCGCCGGACGACGGCGCGGGATCGCGCGTTTCTTTCGCTTGATTTGGCCCATTCGCAACCGAGGCGCTGTGCTCCGCGTTGCCGGTAGCGCGCGCGATTGCGCCATTGGTCGTCAGCTCGACGCGCATCGGACGCCCGTACAACTCCGACGCCAGCTCAGCGATCACGGCGCGGTTGTCGTTCAGATACCTGGTGTAGATGTCGTTGAGCGGCACCACTCGCACGACGTCGTCCGCGACGGACAGACCCGCACCTTGCTCCATGAATCCGGCGAGCGCCGGGCGGCGGTCGCGAATGCGATCGCGAAGTTCGGGCATCTCGCGATCACGCGGTACATCAGGCGGACGAAGCGGCGCGGTCGCATTTACTTCGCCCTCGACCTTGAGCATGCGCGCTCCGGTGGGTTGCGGCGGCTCCGACGCGCCTGATTGCGCCGACGCACGCGGCGCCGGCTTCGGTTCCGTGGCGATGTTCGCGCCGCCGACCGCGCGCAGCAGTTCGTCGGCGTCCATCACCGGCGCGAGCGACGCCATCCTTATCACCGCCATTTCGAGCAGCAGATCCGGGTACGGCGAGCGGAGAATCTCTTCCTGCGTATCGGCCATCAGCCTGAAGAGCCGCATCAGGTCGCGGGCGCTCGCGCTGGCGGCGAGCCTGCGGATTTCTGCGGCCTCGTGATCGGGAAGTTCGTCGAGAGCGCTTTGGGAGCCTTCGGCCGGGAGCTTGGCAGCGGCGAGGTTGCGGAGCGATTCGAGCAGGTCACGGCCGAGCGACTCCAGGTTGGCGCCGCGACGGTGAAGATCGCGCACGCTCGAAAGCGCGCGGGCGGCGTCCTTGCCCAGAATCGCGCCGCACAGTTGCAGTACCGCGCCGCGGCTCGCGACGCCGAGCGACGAGGCGACCTCGCCCTCGACGACCTTGCCGCCCGATGACGCGATCGCGGTCTCAAGCATCCGCTCCGCATCGCGCATGCTTCCGCCGGCCTCGCGCGCGAGCAGCCGCAATGCGCCTTCGTCGGCCTCGACGCCCTCGCGCGAGGCGAGATCCTTGAGACGCTCGACTATCGTCGCGTACGCGATGCGGCGGAAGTCGTAGCGCTGCAGGCGCGAGAGAATCGTCTCGGGCATCTTCTGCGGCTCGGTGGTCGCGAGGATGAACTTGACGTGCGCGGGCGGCTCCTCAAGCGTCTTGAGAAGTGCGTTGAAGGCCTGGTCGGTGAGCTGATGCGCTTCGTCGATGATGTAAATCTTGAAGCGGTCGCGGGCGGGGCGGTAGCTCAGGTTTTCGATAATCGCGCGCGCATCATCGATCTTGCGGTAGGTGGCGCCATCGATCTCGACCACGTCGAGCGAGCGGCCGGTCCGGATTTCCTGACATGCAGCGCACTCGCCGCACGGCTCGGGCGTCGGGCCCTTTTCGCAATTGAGACAGCGCGCAAGGATGCGCGCCGCGGTGGTCTTGCCGACGCCGCGAATTCCGGCGAACAGAAACGCATGCGCGATGCGTCCGCGCTTGAGCGCCTCGACCAATGTGTGGGTGACGTGCTCCTGACCGACCAGCTCGCCGAAGCGCTCGGGGCGCCACTTGCGGGCGAGCACCAGGTGGGGCGGAGGCGTCGCGGCCATGGTTGGTCACTATGCCGCGCGCTGCCCGTCGAATGATAGCCAGGCACCCCTGCGGCACAGGGTGTCAGCCGGTACCGTTGCTTCCTTCCGGACCTGGCGGGGTTCGCGGCCTTCCCTTGCGCAGGACCCGGCTATCAGCGGCGGGCAGCACTCAGGATGTGATTTCAACAAGCGGTGGGTTTCCCGGACACCGCGCGATTAGGTTAGCACAGCACCGCCGATGCAACCGCATCAGCCGGTGAGGACGAGTCTTCCGCCGCGGATCGCGACGCCCCGAAGTTGGTAGGCCGCAGCGTCGCGTAACTTTTCGGCCGGGCGCGCCAGTCCAAAGGTGTGCGTGCGTCCTCCGCGGCCCGCGCCTGCACGACTGCCCTCGTACTTCCAGTCCTCCTTGCCAACAAAAGCCACGTCG
Source organism: uncultured Binatia bacterium (SeqCode) (assembly GCA_964429575.1). Classification (GTDB taxonomy): domain Bacteria; phylum Desulfobacterota; class Binatia; order Binatales; family Binataceae; genus CAYSCX01. The sequence goes on from CAYSCX010000003.1 coordinate 54,225, forward strand.
ACCCGCCAGATGACAACCGGCCGATCGCGCCTGATGGTGCGGGTCGCGTCCACCGCGTACCGCCAGACGACGTACCATCCGGGATGATCGTAATGCGATTGAATCGCCCAAGGCCGGCTGCTCCCCTTCGATTCAAGCGCCAAGTCCGGCGGCGGGTTCTGCTTTCCTCCGAACGACAGATCGGGGAACCGCTGCTGGGCAACATCGGGATGCTTATGGCGTTTGTATGGACTGAATGAATCGAGCGCCTTTGCTCCGAAGATCCCCACGATCGCGCTGAAGACGTTCGCCTGCTCGAAGTAGAGGTCCACAAGTTCGCTGGCTTTCCGCTCGACAAACTCGACCGCCTTGCGGATGTGGACCAGCTCAAGACCTTTCGGCAAAGAAGCTGGATTGTTCGGCGGCATCGATAGAGGATGCGCCGTTGCATTTCATTTTCGCAAGCCGGGGGATTGCCCGTGCGGCGATCCGGAAGAACTCGCGATCGAGCTCAATTCCGATACTGTCGTATCCGACCGCGATCGCGGCCGCGATCGTTGCTCCCCCGCCCATGAAGGGATCAAGCACTACACCCTCGCCTAGAGGAAGCGCTGCCCTAACGATCTGACGCATGAATCCTTGGGGTTTGAGCGATGGGTGGGGTGCTATAGCGCGCTCGCTTGGCCGCGTTGGCGACGAGCGGACCACGTCGGTGAACGGTTCGGCCGAGGAAATCCTTCGGAGCCCGCCCGTCCTCCACTTTCTCAAATTGTCCTGAACCCTGCCTTCGCACGGCTTGCGGAAGAGTCCCCATGGCTCCCACGCCGAACGCGGCATGACCGTCACCTCGGCAAATTCCCGGTGGGCATTTTTTGGACGGTCGCCGCCGCGAAGCGTCTGAACGAGCCGAATGATCTCGCCGCGCTTTTCGAATCCCGCCTCGGAGAGGGGAAGATACACGAGATGAGACAGCAGCGGGTTAGTAGCGACGAACAGATGTCCGCCGGGCACCAGCACCCTAAGCGCACGCCGCGCAAACTCCGCGAAGAACCTGCACAGCTGCTCACGTTCGCGAGGGTGAAGCACGGTGAAGCGTGGCAGCGGGTTGCGCCGGCAGCCATCGAAAGACGGCGGGAAACGCCAGACGCCGCCACGGCCGGCGCGCAGCTTGCTTTTTTCGTGCTCGGTATATTCCTTCAGACCATAGGGTGGGTCGGTGACGATTGCGTGAATCGAGTTCGGCTCCTGCCCCTCCATCCACTTCAGGCAATCGCCGAGCCACAGCGCGTAGGTTCCGCGCTCTGGCGGGGTCGCCGAGCCGTTCAATTGCGTCGAACCGTCGCTTCGCAACTGTTTACCTCTCGCGCTTGGCAGCGCGCGCCCCGGCGGCGCCCGCGGACGCTGCGGCCACGCACAATCCCATTTGCCGCAGCCACGACGAGACGCTCAATCCTTGCGCCGCCGCCGCCGAGGCTAGCATCGTTTTCTGTCGGGCGGTAACGCGGATTCGGATCGATTGCTCCTTCCGCTCGCCTTTGTCCTTCGCATGTTTCACTTGTGGCGAACGTAGCAACAAACGTCCTACAGAGCAATCTTCGACGGTTTGTCACGGCGGCGGACCCCTGCGGGCGCGCCTGCTAGCGCATCCTCACGCACGCGGTGGCGCGGAAGGGACGGCGCTGCTATCAAGATCGTGCGATGGCAAAATCTGCTGACAGGCTGCCCATCGGACTCGTGCAGATGGGCTGCGGCGACAAGCCACAGCAGAATCTGGATAAGGCGATTGCGCGCATCGAGGAAGCTGCGAAGCGCGGCGCGCAAGTGATCTGTCTCCAGGAGCTATTCGGCTCTCGCTATCCATGCCAGAGCGAAGACACCGCGTTTTTCGATCTGGCGGAGCCGATTCCGGGGCCGACCAGCGAAGCGCTCGCCAAGGTCGCTGCGGCGCGCAAGGTGGCGGTGATCGGATCGATTTTCGAGCGGCGCACCGAGGGCATCTACCACAACACCGCGGTCGTGATTGATTCCGACGGGCGGATCGCGGGGCGCTACCGCAAGATGCACATCCCCGACGACCCGCGCTACTACGAAAAATTCTACTTCACGCCGGGCGACCTAGACTTCACCGCCCATACCACTGCGTTCGCAAAGGTCGGCGTGCTGGTCTGCTGGGACCAGTGGTTCCCCGAGGCGGCGAGGCTGGTCGCGATGTCGGGCGCGCAGGTGCTTTTCTACCCGACGGCGATTGGATGGCACCGCGAGGAGGCGCCTGAGATGCGAAAGCGCCAGCTCGACGCGTGGATTACGGTGCAGCGGAGCCACGCGATCGCCAACGGGATGTTCGTCGCGGCCGTCAACCGCGTCGGCACCGAGGACGGGCTCGAATTCTGGGGCGGGTCGTTCGTCGCGGATCCGTTCGGTGCGATCATCGCGCGCGCGAGCAACGAAGCCGAAGAGACGCTGGTGGTCGAATGCGACCTCGCGCAAATCGAGGAGACCCGCCGCAACTGGCCATTCCTGCGCGACCGGCGCATCGACGCCTACCAGGATCTGACTCGCCGCTTCCGCTCGTAATCATCCGTGGGATTATCGCACGAGCATCGCGCGCTCTTGCGGGGGTATCGAATGCCCGCTGAATGGGAGCCGCATCTCGCCACTTATCTCGTCTGGCCGCATAACCCTGACACGTGGCCCGGCAAATTCGAATTGATTCCGGCGGCGCATGCGGAGATCGTCGCGGCACTGTCGCAGTTCGAGCCGGTGCGCCTTCTCGTCAACGATGAAGATGCGTTTGATCAGGTGCGAGCGACGATTGCGCGCGCGTCTATTGCACTCCGCCCCGAACGAATCGAGCTGCTCGCGATTGCGACCAACGATTCTTGGGTGCGCGATACCGGGCCGATTTTCGTAAATCGAATCATGCCGGGCGCCGGTCCATCGCAGCTTGCGCTCCACTGGGGGTTCAACTCGTGGGGCGAGAAATGGGGCGCGCACGATCTCGATGATGCGGTGCCGCGGCGGCTCGCCGAGCGGTACGGCTTCGAAACGATTCAGCCGGGAATCATCTTCGAAGGAGGCTCAATCGACGTGAACGGCGCGGGCACGCTGCTGACCAGCGAATCGTGTCTGCTGAATCGCAACCGCAATCCGCATCTGGGCCGCACCGAGATTGAGGACTACCTGCGCGCGTGCCTGGGCGTAACCAACGTGCTGTGGCTCGGCGATGGGATCGTCGGCGACGATACCGACGGCCACGTTGATGATCTCGCGCGATTCGTCGCGCGCGATACGGTGGTGACGGTGGTCGAGGACGATCCCGCCGACGCGAACTACGCGGCGCTGCACGACAACCTCGGGCGCTTGCGCGCGATGCGTCTCGAGGATGGCGCGGCGCTTCGTATCGAGATGTTGCCGATGCCGCCTCCCGTGTTTGACGGCGACGTGCGGCTCCCGGCCTCCTACGCGAACTTCTACCTCGCGAACGGCGGCGTGCTGATGCCGACGTTCGGATGCGCGGCGGATGCGATCGCGCGCGAAACCCTCGCGCGGCTTTTTCCCGGTCGGCGCGTGGTTGACATTCCGTCGCGCGACCTCGTGCTCGGCCTCGGCTCGGTTCACTGTCTCTCGCAGCAGCACCCGAATCCGCCGCCGCGGTAGCGGGTTCGCTTTACAACCGTGCGCAAAGAGTTGTTAGCTCTGCCCGCAAGCAGAGCGGCGCGGTGTGCAGCAGCCGCCCGGGAGAATCGCGATGAAAATCGGCGCACTGGTATTCATGACCGACAAGTCTGGCAACCCCGGCGAGGTCGCGCGCGAGGCAGAGCGGCTGGGATTCGAGTCGTTCTTCGTCGCCGAGCATCTGATGCTGCCGGTGAATTACACGACCCACTATCCGCGCTCCGCCGACGGCAAGGTGCCATGGTTTTACGGGAGCCTGCTCGACCCGTTCATCGCGCTTGCCGCCGCCGCGCAGAGCACGACCACGATCAAGCTCGGCACCGCGATTTGTCTGTTGCCGGAACGAGACGTCATCGCGACCGCGAAAGCCACCGCGACCATCGATTATCTATCGGGCGGACGGTTAATCTTCGGAGTAGGCGCGGGATGGTTTGCGGAGGAGGCGCAAATACTTGGCGTCAACTTCAAGCGCAGGTGGAAGCACTTGCGCGAGGCGGTCGAGGCGTTGCGCGAATTGTGGTCGAAGGATGTCGCGAGCTACGACGGCGAGTTCGTGCGCTTTCCGCCGATCAAGCTCGAGCCCAAGCCGGTGCAGAAGCTTCCGCCCATTCTGCTTGGCGCGCACGATGCGGAGCGCGCGCCCAAACGCGTCGCGCGATATGCGGACGGCTGGTGCCCGGGTGGTCTCGCGCCCGACAAGGCGCGCGACAAAATCAACGAGGTAAGGAGCTACGCAGCGGAGTTCGGCCGCGACCCCGACAAACTCGAGTTCTCGGTGCTGCTGACGCCGCAAACGGGCGAGCCGTCAACCGAGACGCTCAAGCGGTACGCCGGCGCGGGAATCTCGCGGGTGGTTGTGACCGCGTCGGCGGTTTCGGGCAGCGGAATCGAAGCGGTACGCTCGGCCGCGCCGGTGTTGGAGCGCGCGGCGAAGGTTTGAGCCGGCCCCGCTATTCCTTCTCGACGTACTTGCCTGAGTCGGCGTCCCATCCGTAGCGATTAATGCCGCTGCGGCGGGCCTTGCCGTTCTCTTCTTCGTTGAACTTCACGTTGATCGTCTCAAGCTGCTGACGATCGTCCCGTTCAAACGTTACCTTCGCGACGTAAACGGTGTGCGAGGCGCCCTCGACATCGTCGTGGTTGTCTTGTTCCTGCCGAAGCGCGGTCGCGAATAACTGCTTCACGCTGTCTCCCGCATCGCTAAGGATGAGGAGCTTCTCTTCTCGAAACCGGGTGGGTCCGTCGCAGCATGGATTCTCGCTGTCCGACACGATCCGAAACACCGCGGCCGGGCCGGCGTTCGTCAACACCTGTTCCTGGAACTCGATGTGGTAAAGCGTCGAGTCGTTCTCCGCGTCGAGGTCGAACGGAATCAGCTCACCCGTCGCGGTCTTTGGACGGAAGACGAGCAGCCGCTCGTCATAGTACCGCGCGAGATCGCGCCGCGATGAGCTGCAGCGGAGCGCAAGCCATGCACCCGCGGCGTCGCTACTCAGCACTCGCAGCGCCAACGTCGCGGTCGCTGCTGCTCCGCTTCGCCACGCTTCCAACGCTTCGCTGCACGAATTCTTGAGCCGCGCGGGCAGAGCGGTCGTCAGCTGGCGAGCGAGTTTTGTTGGGATTGGCTGAGCGGGGTCAGGCTCCGTCGCGAGGTACGTGCGCAGTGCGACAGCCGCAGGATCGGCGAGTACAAAAGTCTCTTTGCGCTGCGAGACATTGAGGCGCGCATCCGCGGTACCTGAGATTGCGAGAAGGAGGAGAGCTGCGAGCGCAATCGCCTTGCACGGAGTAGCGGAGTCGGGTCTTGAAATGTTCATCGAGGGAATCATCTCAAATCCATTAATTCAGCGCTCCCGAGCGGAATTTTGGGCCAAATTAACAACTGAAGATACTCAAGTTAATACTTGATTAAATTGAAGATTCAATTATGATCACGTACCATGAGTCGGTTAGTTCTTAAGTGTCCTTCATGCGCTGGCAATCTATCAGTCGCCCGGCTTAGTTGTCCGTCGTGCAGCATCAGCATCGAGGGCAACTTCAGCGTTCCCGCGCTCCTTAAGTTGACGTCGGCGCAGCTCGATTTCGTCGAAGTGTTCGTCAAGAACCGTGGCGTAATCCGCGACGTAGAGCGCGAACTTGGCGTCTCATATCCGACGGTGCGCGCGCGGCTCGACGAAGTCGTCGAGGCACTTGGTTATCAGTCGCGCGCTGATGTGGCCGATGAAGGCGCGCGCAAGACACCGGCGGCGCAGCGGCGAGCTGTGCTGGCGGAATTGAAGGCGGGTCGCATCAGCCCTGAAGAGGCACTTGCCGCTCTGCGGCAGGCGAAGGTTCCGAGGAAGTGAAAGCTCAGTTCTCAGGCTCACGCCAAGCGGGAGGATGCTCCCATGATTGAGGCGATCTTGAAAGGGGTCGAGTCGATTCGCGTCATGCGGGCGGATGCAAACCTGCGGATCACCGGCTGCGCTGAGAAAACGGTCGCACGATCCGACCGGCCGCCGACGATATCGCAGGACGCCGCAGTTGCCGAAGTTTCCTTCGAGGCGACTGCGGAACTGACGGTTCGCCCGGGAGTGATCGTCGAGGTCAAGGATTGCAGCGGGAATCTTGAGATCGACCACGTAGTCACACCACTCAAGATTGACGCGGTGGGCGGCAACCTCTCCGTCGAATCGGTGAGCGGCGTGGTGGTGGGTCTGGCCGGCGGAAACCTGGAGTGCCGCAACGTGGACGGTGACGCGCTGTTGGAGCGGGTTGGCGGCAGCGCGCGATTCATATCGGTAGGCGGGAAAGTGTTCGCGCGATTCGTGGGCGGCAAGCTGAGCGTTCGCGAGGTGGGCGAAGTCGCGGGCGAGGCGGTGGGCGGAAAGCTCAAAGTCACGGATGTCGCCGGCAAGGTCGCGGTGGAGACGGTCGGCGGGCGGCTCGTGATCGACGGTGCGGGCGGAGACGTTTCGGTGGCATTCGTCGGCGGCCACGCGAGCGCGTCGCGGATTTCCGGCGGGCTGTCGTTGCCGGCGGTAGGCGGCGCATTCGATTTGCGCGGTCCGTATCCGAGCGGCGCGGTATTCAGCGTCAAGAGCCGTGGGCGCGCACGCATCGAACTGGGCAAGGATGAATCGATTGAACTCAGTGCGAGAACGCGCTGGGGGAAAATTTGCGTCGTCGGTGCAGAGCCGAATGATCTGAAGTGGACGGGACACAACCGGCTCGAGGGATTGATCGGCGTCAAGACTGAAGGCACGCAGCCGGCGAAACTCGAAATCGAAACGACGGACGGTGACATCATGCTGATCGGCGCGGAAGCGGCACGCGAGGACTACGACTATTGCCGGTCGCGGCGCGCGGGGCGCTTCGGGCGCCGGTTTGCAGAGCAATTCGGCGATTTCGCGCGGGAGTGGGGCGAGGGGATTCCCGAATTCGTCGGCGGCGTGGCCGACGCGGTGCGGAAGTTCGTTGCGGAAAGCGGCATCCAATCGGCGCAGGCGCTTGGCGGCGTCGCGGACGACGTGCGCGAGGGCGTGGGCGAGGTGCTGAAGGACATCGAGCGCGCGTTGTCGGAGCTACGCGGCAAGGTCCCGGACGACGTTGGCGAGAGACTCGCGAAACTCGGCCGCGACCTGGGCGAGGCGGTCGCGCGGGCGGCGAAAGCGGCGCGCGGAGGTTCCGGCGACGTCAAGCGGGAGAGGCGCACTAAGGTGCGTGAGGCCGCGCGCGAGATGGCCGAGGCGATTCGCGAGGTGGCGGAGCGCGCGCGCCGGAGCGCCGAAGAGTCGCGCGCGGATGATGAGGGCGGGGACCGCGAGTCCGCAGAGAGCGGCGCCGCGAGTGAAGAGCGCGCCGCGCACAATCCGCGCGAGCAGCAGATCATGAAAATCCTCGAGGCCGTGCGCGCCGGTGATATCGAACTCGAGGAGGCCGATGACCTGATTCGCGCGTGGTTCGATGTGGACGCGGTGACCGGGAACGGGAACGAAACGGGGTGAGACGCCGCGCGGCGCGGGCGGAAACCGAGTAGAAGCTTTCTCTGCGAGACGACGGAAAGGTGTGGATCAATGATCGAGCAGAAGTGTCCGCGAAAGACAGTGTTGCGGTGGGTTGCAGAGGTTTCGCGAAGGAATCGGCTCAACACGATTTTGATGATCCTCGCTCTTTGGAGCTTCCAAGGCTTGCAGGTAATTGCGAGCGCGGCTGACGCCGGTAAAGCAGTCCCGGTAGCAATTAATGCTCATTTCGAGACCACTCCCGACCATGTCGAGATGATGTCGCCGTGCTCGGCATGGACGTCTGTCCCGAGCCATGGGACCTGTCGCGGTATAGCGCGGAATACCTCGCCAGAAACGTTAACTGGGGACTGGCGAGGCCAAAGCGAGTACACGTATGGATTTCTGATACTGCAGTCGGGCCTTACCTACGGCGGCGGAGTAGACCATTTCACGGGAGCGGTCAGTGGTTGCGGCACCGGTAGCGTGGTCTATCAGCAGCAATTCTCTTCTGACAGTACAGGGAATTTTCACGGGCAATGGCAACTTATCGAAGGCAGCGGCACAAGAGAACTGGCAGGGCTCCGAGGCGCCGGCACGTACAAAGGAACCACTACAGCCGACGGGTCGACGGCGGGAGACTACAGCGGTACGGTGTATTGCTCGAAGTAAACTGGTAAGGCGCTAGGTATTAGAACGCGGGTCAGCTTTCAACCGGCGTTGAAATCCTCGGACAGCGAGAAGGGACTGAACGCGGGCGGAACTGAACTGATCACGGGATTCTTCGCTTAGCAGACTTCGCTCTGAATGACCGATACAAAGATATCGTAGCCGACAACCTAACCCCTGACCCCTTCCCTAAAGGGAAGGGGAACCGAGAAACAGCGTCAGCATCGCGCGCGTGCAGATGAAGAGGCGCGGTCGCGCTATTGCTTGGTGATCGCCTCGAAGCGCTTGCGCATCTCTTCCGGCGAGACATCTTCCTTGCGCGTCGCGACCATCCAGACGTGGCCGAATGGATCTTCGAGCACGCCGATGCGGTCGCCGTAGAACTGATCCTCGAGCGGCCGCACGAGCTTCGCTCCGGCCTCCACCGCGCGGGCGCAGAATGCGTCGACGTTCGCGACATACAGATGAATCATCACGGGAGTGCCGCCGAGGTCCTTTGGACTGCGGTTGTGGCCCGCGTATTCGTCGGCGAGCATGATGTCCGCGCCGCCGATTTTCAGGTCGGCGTGTCCTATCTTGCCGCCGGGTTCCGCCATCCGCATGGTTTCGATCGCGCCGAACGCCTTCTTGTAGAATTCGATTGCCCGCGCCGCATCTCTGGCGCACAGATACGGCGTCGCGTGATGCTGCCCGTCCGGGATGGGCTTCACATTGGTAGCCATAGAGTCTCCTTTATAAGTTCTTTATCTCAGTGAATGCGGCTGAGTCGGCGGCGCGCGGCGGCGACCCGTAGCAGCTCGGCGTCTGCGGTGCGAGGCGATTTTCGAGAACGGGCACCCGGCCAGACGCCACGGCAAATTACCAGGGAAGATCCATTGCGGTCGTAAGAAACCGCATCAGCGGCGCGGACGCTTCGCAGATCTCTACGAACCGATCCAGGAAGCGCGGCGAGCAGGCGTCGGCCTGCGTCAGAGTGGCGCTCGCGATGAAGTCCTTGCGCTTCAATTCTTCGATCAACGGGTGATCGGGAGAATAGCCGGCTGGCGGCCGTTGCAAGCGATCGCCGTCCAGTTCGCACCTCGCCCTGAAAGGGCGCCCTGATATTGCGCGCGTCCAATTCTGCGGGCGTGCGACGATCGCATCCCTGATCTTCGAGGCGGTTTGACTGTCGGGCCGCCATACGCCGCTCGCAACGAATACTTCGCCCGATGCGAGGTGGACGTAGTAGCCGGGCGAGTGAACGTCCTTACTCGTCGCGTGCGTGAAATGCGCGCCGACGTTGGTTTTGTAGGGACTCTTGTCGGGCGAGAAGCGCGTATCGCGGTAGATTCGGAACATCGAGCCGCCCATCGGCCGTGGATCCGCGACGTAGTGGCGGCTGATCGCGCGGAGCCGCGGGGCGAAGTCCGCGATGAAATTGAGCATCGGATCGCGGACGTCGGCCTCGTAGCGCGGCTTGTTCGCTAGAAACCAGTCGCGGCGGTTGTTCGCCTTGAGTTCCTTTAAGAAGCGGAAGAACCGCGGAGTGAAATGCGCCTTGGCGCTCATCGCGAGATCTGACTACCTGGGAGCGCGCGATCGCGCAAACCGAGCCGATCTCGCCCGGCTCGATTCTGAAACGCCGGCACGCCCACTAGGTACAATAGCGCTCCACAGACTCTTGCCTGCAGGACAATCACGGCGTCAGTGAAGGAATAAGTGATCCCGTCGAAAATCAAAGTGCGCGGCCGCAACACCAATCGACAAGCTTGAGCCGCTCAATCAGACTCTCTGGGACAATGGACTGTGATGGCATTTGAAGCCGGCCGCTGGCTTCCGCGAGGCGCCACTGCCGACGGCAAGCGATTGCTCGCAACTCGAGCGATGCGCGGCTTCGCCGACGGAGCGGTGAGCGTGTTGCTGCCGAGTTACCTGCTAACAATCAATTTCTCGGCTGGACAAGTAGGGACGATCGTATTCGGAACGTTGCTCGGCTCCGCAGCGCTGACACTATGGGTCGGACTGCTGAGCCATCGGTTGGGCCGCAAGCGATTGCTGCTGGCGGCGTGCATTCTGATGTTCGCGACCGGAATAGGATTTGCCGCCTCGCGAAATTTTTGGCTGCTGTTCATTGTTGCGATTGTGGGCACGCTCAATCCCTCGGCAGGTGACGTCAGCCTCTTTCTTCCGACTGAACAGGCGGCGCTCGCGGAGACGGTGACGTCGCGCGATTTCACTTCGATGTTCGCGCTCTACAATTTTGCGGGAGCATTGACCGGGGCGATCGGGGCGCTGGCCAGCGGCCTGCCTCCGATGTTGGCGGCGAGCTACGGATGGAATCTGGCGAGGGCGCAGAGTTCCGGGTTCGTCGCATATTCGACAATCGCGCTGCCAGCCGCGCTCCTGTATTCGCGACTTTCGCCTGCGGTTGAAGCCGAACCGGTTCCGGCACAGACCAAACCGCTTTCCAAGTCTCGCAAAGTTGTGCTGCAACTGTCGGCGCTCTTCAGTATCGATGCGTTCGGCGGCGGTTTCGTCGTCCAGTCGCTACTTGCGCTGTGGCTATTTCGCCGCTTTGGTCTTTCAGTCCAAGCGGCGGGGGTCTTCTTCTTCGCCACCGGCTTGCTCGGCGGGTTGTCGCAGTTCGTATCGTCGTCACTCGCGGCGCGGTTTGGACGAATCAACACGATGGTCTACACGCATCTGCCCGCCAACGTGTTTCTCATTCTAGCTGCGGTGATGCCGACCGCGCCGCTCGCACTGGGTTGTTTGCTGTTGCGCGCCGCGCTCTCATCGATGGACGTCCCCGCGCGCCAATCATTTGTGATGGCGGTAGTGCCTCCAGAAGAGCGTGCGGCCGCTGCCTCCGTTACCAACCTGCCGCGCAGCCTTGCCACCGCGTTTGCGCCTCTGCCGTCAGGTTTGCTGCTTGATCGCACGCTGTTCGGGTGGCCGTTAGTGATTGGAGGAACGCTCAAGGTGATCTACGACTTGTTATTGCTCAAGCAGTTTCACTCCGTGCGCCCAGCGGATGAGTAGGAACGTCCCGCTTCACGAGCAAGCGTGCGAATTGGTGTGCGGGCGGGGTCGCGAGCCGCGGTGGTCGATTCAACCCAGGAAGTGCTAGATACAGCGAAGGCTGACCACCTGCAGCAGCACGAGGAACCCCCATGGAATATCGGCCATTCGGTAAGACGGGCATTCAGATTTCCGCGATCGGCATCGGTTGCTGGGAGATTGGCGGCGGCTACGGGAGTATCGAGGAGACTGACTTCATCACCGCGGTGAATCGCGCGCTCGATCTGGGCGTGAATTGTTTCGATACCGCCGAGGCGTACGGCTTCGGAGCATCTGAATGCTCACTGGCGAAGGCTCTGGGAGCACGCCGCAAAGACGCGGTGATCACCACGAAGTTCGGCATCGGTTACAAGGAAGCGCCCAACTTTCGCGACAGCAGCCGCAATCGCATGATGGCTTCGATTGAAACGAGCCTCGCCAATCTCAAGACCGATTACGTTGACGTTTATATGGTGCACTGGCCCGACGTGAACACGCCGTTCGAAGAGACGATGCGCGCGCTCGACGAGCTGGTACAGCAGGGGAAAGTTCGCGCGGTGGGGATTTCCAATTTTCGCCTGCATCAAATCGAAACCAGCGTGCGCACCCGGCGCATCGACGTCGCCCAGTATTGCTGGAACATGCTCGATCGGCGCATGCAGAGGGACATCCTTCCGTACTGCCGCGAAAATGGCATCGGCGTGATGGCATACGGGTCATTGGCGTACGGAATGCTGACCGGGACATTCAACGAGGAGATGAACTTCGGATCCAACGACTGGCGCGCGAAAGCCGGGCGCATGGGCAACATCACGCTGATGGAGCATTTGTTCGGAGCCGATTCTTTCCTCAAGAATCTTCGCGCAGTCGAAGAACTGAAGCCGATGGCAAAGCGTTACGGAAAGTCCCTTCCGCAGTTTGCATTGCGCTGGACCTTGTCCAATCCGGTGATCAGCACGGCGTTGGTTGGGTGCCGCAACGAAAACGAAGTGAACGACAACGTCGGCGCGATCGGATGGTCGATTTCTGATGCCGATATGCGTGAGATAGATGCGATCTTCGCCAAGCACGGCGCTGTTACATCGCCGGAATCGTGGATCGAAAAAGACCGATAACGGCGCTCAACAGAGGTAGTCTTGCGGAGGTATTGAGAGAACATGGCAAAGCCCACCGTCGTCGATTCAGATGGCCACATTCTTGAACCCCCCGATTTGTGGGAGAAGTATCTCGAACCCAAGTACCGCGATCGCGCGATTCGGCTCCGCGTCGACAATCGCGGATTGGAGTATTTCGAGATCGATCGGCAGATGGGCAAAACATTGCGGGGCGGCGCATTGGGCGCGCTCGGTGGAGCGTATCAGGACGCCCGCGAATTGCTGACGCCGGGCAAACTCACCTACTGGGAAGTCGCCAAGCGCACGCCGGGCGCGATCGATCCCGACGCGCGGGTCCGCGAGATGGACGCCGAAGGGATTGACGCGGCGATTCTGTATCCGACGATTGGAATTATCTGGGAAGGCGACTGTTACGACGCGGAGCTTTCGGCAGCATACGCGCGCGCCTACAACAATTACCTCTTCGACTTTTGCTCAAAGCATCCCGACCGGCTGATTCCGGTTGCACACGTCAACCTGCTCGACGTGAACCTCGCTGTCGCCGAAGTCGAACGCGTCAAGGGCAAGGCCAAGGGAATCTTCACGACGCCGGTCCCTCGCAACGGCCGACCGGTGGGCCATCGTTACTTCGATCCGTTCTGGGCTGCTTGTGAAGCCGCTGGACTGCCGGTCGCAACTCACGTGCAGGTCCGTCCCGATTTCCTGGGCAGCGGCATGTATCTACCTGAGGGCGAGCCAACGCCCGAGAAGAGCACGATTTGGTTTCTCTTCATGCAGTTGACCGAAGACTCCCGGCTCGGGATGAATTGCGTATTCCAGGGCGGCGTGCTGGAGAGATTTCCGAACCTCCGTTACGTGGTTCTGGAGATCGGATGCGGCTGGTTGCCTTCGTGGATCGAGCGCGCCGATGGCAAGTACGAGATGTTTGGATTCACCACCGGGATGAAACACAAGCCGAGCGAATTGCTGCTCCGCAATTGCTGGATATCCGCGGAGCCCGACGAGGCGTGCATCCCCGCAATGGCGGGTGTGGTTGGAGCGCAGCGGCTTCTGTGGGCGACTGACTATCCGCACATCGACGCATACAAGAACCCGCTGAAAGAACTGCGCCATCACATCGAGCCAATGTCGCGGGAAGATCAGGAGTGGATACTCGGAAAATCGGCGGTCGAACTGTACCGTCTTTAGCTGGTGAGAGAGGAAGCATGTCGGAGCGGCAGGAATTCAATCGGAAGATAATCGAGGAGTTTCGGGCGAATGGTGGCAGGGTCGGCGGGCAATTCGCCCGCGCGCCATTACTTCTGCTGACGACCACCGGCGCGAAAACGGGTCAATCCCGCACGACGCCGTTGGCGTACAGCAAGGACGGCGATCGCATCGTGGTGATCGCGTCGATGGCGGGCGCTCCGAACAACCCGGACTGGTACCACAACTTGAAGGCGCACCCCACGGCGACGGTGGAGTTGGGCAGCGAGCGGTTTTCGGTGAAGGCCGGGATAACTGCCGACGCGGAGCGGGACCGCCTCTTCAACCGCCAGGCCGAACAAATGCCGGTGTTCGCCGACTATCAGAAGAAGACTAGCCGGCGGATACCCGTGTTCGTGCTCGAGCGCGTACGTTAGCTCCTGAAGCCAACAAACCCCGGGGTCTCCGGCCGCCTGCGCGCGGTCCGCGGTCCCATCGTCGAGCAGGTAAGTATGGAAGACTTGAACGGAAAGGCCGCGGTAATCACTGGCGGTGCCAGCGGAATCGGTTTCGCAACGGCGAAAGTGCTCGCCAGCCGCGGAGCGAGGTTGGTCCTAGCGGACATCGAGCGGCCGGCATTGGACAAAGCGGTCGCGGAAATTTCCTCATCGGGGGGAAGCGCGGAAGGCATCGTTTGCGACGTTGGCGATTTCGCGTCGGTACAGAGTCTGGCAGACACGGCGTTCAAACGGATGGGCGCGGTGCACATCGTATTCAACAATGCGGGCATTGCGGTGGGCGGGCCGATCGCCGGGATGAAGCACTCGGATTGGGAATGGACGATTCGAGTGGACCTGTGGGGTCCAATTCACGGTGTGGAAGCGTTTGTGCCGAGAATGATTGCGCAGAAGCAGGGCGGTCACCTGCTTTTCACCGCATCGTTCGCGGGTCTGGTGCCCAACGAAGGTTTGGGTCCGTATTGCGTCGCGAAATATGGAGTAGTCGCTCTCGCCGAGGTTCTGCATCGGGAGATGCGGCCTCATGACATCGGGGTTTCTGTCCTCTGCCCGATGCGCGTTGCGACCAACATTGGTAGTTCGGAACGTAACCGACCTGCCGGCTTCGGCGGACCGGCGGCTTCGCCGAAGGTGCAAGAGCAAGGCGGGAGCAATCGCAATCTGGCGGGACGAGTCCTCGAAGTCGGCGACGTGGCGAACCAGGTGGTCAACGCGATCGTCGCGAACCGGCTGTACATTCTGCCTCACGCGGAGAGCCGAAAATCGATTCGCCGGCGCTTTGAAAGAATCGATCGCACCTTCGAAGAGCAGCGCTGAGAGTTCCTCGCGATAGGCCCCTCAACGCTCGACCAGACCGGCCCGGAATACGCCGATTCCGCGATTGGTACGTCGAGCTTTTCGGCGCAGATCTCAGGGCGACTGCCACGCCATTGAGCGCATCGCTTGCTCGGGTGCCCTCGATTCTGAGATAAGCAATAATAATGGGGGGCCTCGCCTGGTGACCGGTAACACCCAACATAGGGGCGCCCGTCACTGCGCTCCCCGGCGCGAACCGGGAAAGGAGTGAGCGATGTACGACTTGATTATCCGCAACGGAACAATTGTTGACGGAAGCGGCATGCCTCGGTTCAGGGCCGACGTCGGCATCGGAGGCGGCAAGATTGCGGCGATCGGAAAGATCCGCGAGAGCGCCCGCGAAACGATCGATGCGGACGGTCACGTCGTCGCACCAGGCCTCGTCGATGCGCACACCCACATGGACGCGCAGGTCTTCTGGGATGCGCTGGGAACCTGCTCGTGCTGGCATGGCGTCACCTCGGTGGTGATGGGCAACTGCGGATTTTCGCTCGCGCCCTGCGGGGAGAAAGACAAACTGCTGGTGATGCGGAACCTGGAACGCGCCGAAGATATCTCGCCCGAAGCGATGGAGGCGGGGATCAAATGGTCGTGGACCACCTTCGCGCAATATCTCGACGCGGTAGATCGGCTGCCCAAAGGCATCAACTACGCCGCGTACGTGGGGCATTCCGCGCTGCGCACGTACGTGATGGGCCAGCGCGCATTCGAGGAGCGGGCCACCACCGAAGATCTTCAGATGATGCGAGACGAGCTGCGCGACGGGATTCGCGCCGGCGCGATCGGATTTACCACCTCGCGTACCACCAACCATCAGACGCCGGACGGCCGGCCGGTCGCGAGCCGCATCGCCGACTGGGACGAAGTACGCAAACTGGTCGGAGCGATGGGCGAACTGGGCGCTGGAATCTTTGAGATCGCCGGTGAGGACACCGGCGCCGAGGGACCCCGTGTCGACGACTATCTTGCCCGGCTGAAGTCGCTCGCCGTAGAGAGTTCAGTGCCGGTTACGTTCGGCATGTTCAGCTCGCGGCGTGCGCCGAACCACTGGCGGCGCTACTTCGAGATGGCGGAGGAGACTGCGGCGGCCGGCGGCCGGATGTTCATTCAGGTCCACAGCCGCTCGCTCAACCTGCTGCTGTCGTTCGAAACAAACATGCCATTCGATCGGATTCCGGCGTGGCGCGAGATGCGCAAACTCCCGCTCGCGGAACAGGAAGCCGCGCTACGCAATCCCGAAACCAGGCGCAAGCTGGTGGAGGCCGCCCACAACCGATCGGGCGGCGAGGAACGAAGCGTTGGCGCAGAAGCTCGGATGGGGAGCTTCAACTGGATGTTCCCGCTTGACAGGCCGACGCCGCCTTATCGTTCGATTGCCGAGATCGCGGCTGCGGAAGGCAAGGATCCGGTTAATGTGATAATCGATCTCGCGCTGGAGAAGAATCTGAAGAGATTCTTCCTGCAGACGCTGATCAACGAGAATCAGGACCACGTCCTGGAGATGATGAAGCATCGGCGGTCCGTGGTGACCTTCTCCGATTCCGGCGCGCATGTCTCGCAGATCATGGACTCATCGTTGCAAACCCATGTGCTGAGTCACTGGGTGCGAGAGAAGCAAGCACTCACGCTGGAAGAAGCGATCCGGATGCTCAGCTTCGTCCCGGCATATCACTGGGGCCTCGCGGGGCGCGGGCTGCTACGCGAAGGCAATTTTGCGGACGTGATCGTTTTCGATCCCGAGAGGATCACGCCGAAGTTGCCAGAATTGGCGCACGACCTGCCTTCCGGTGCGCGGCGGCTAAAGCAAAAATCGGATGGCCTGCTCACGACCATCGTTAACGGCGAGGTCGTGTTGCGCAACAACGAACACAGCGGAGCGCTGCCGGGCAAGTTGTTGCGAGGACCGCTGGCCCGAAATTAGGTTGGAATTGTCGGGGCGCGATCGATCTCGCGCGCCGATCACCGCGCGTCGGGTGGACGCGATCTAGCCAATTCGCGGATCGTTCTTGAGTGAGCGCTCCGTAAACCCGATCACCATCCCGAACGCCTGCTCCGCGCCAATAACGATCGAATCCGTTGCGTCTTGCTCAGGCCGGAGTTGCTGCGACCGCAGAAAGTCCGCGGCTCTTGCGAGGTCCCGCGTCTTGAACGTGAGCGCGTGGATTCCCTCGCCGTTTTTTTCCATGTCGCGAGCTTCGGGACTGCTTGTGGAAATCGGCTGCGCCAGTTCGACGACCGTATCGCTGCCGACGGCGACGAATGCGCTCTGCTTGCGATTCGGTATTTCCTGCTCATCGATGAGCTTCGCGCCGACGACCTCGCAGTAGAACCGTCTCGCGGCCGGCAAGTCTCTGACGACCACCGTAATATGCGACGCGCGCTCGATACCGAGCGGATGACGCTCGCGCCAGAACTCGGCGGACCAGGCAGGCTGTAGCCGTGGATCGATTGTGTTGCTTCCAATCACGGCGAATTCGAGCTGACCGTGCGTCTCTTTCGGATGCGTCCAGATCGCAAACCGTTCACTCGGCGGCGTCACGCGATTGCCGGTGATGTCGAACAGGCGCAGGTCGTGCTTGTCGAGATGGGTGGAGATTGCCGGGACGTCGTCGACATACCAGGCGATCGAATGGAAATGCTGTCCGAATCGATCGTGAAATTTCTTGACCGACTGATTCTGCAGATTGGCAACGCGCGCCGGCATCATCGGTTCCATGATCGCATTTCCGATTGCGAGCAGAGACGCGTCGCGGCCCGCCTGCTCCGCGTACGCGTGGTAGAAACGGGTGACCGAGAAAACGTCGTCGTACCATTTGTCGACGGCGTTGAGGTCGCTCACGACGTGAGTGAGGTGGAACAGCTTGCCTATCTTGAACATGCGTCCCCTCCAAACTGAGAGGGCGCTCCTGACCGGCGCGCCCTCTTCGGATCAAAATCGCGAAAGCGCGGATCAGGCGGCCGCATGGACCGGCATGCTCAATTCCCTTGGCTCATGCAGTGGTTCGGCCTGCCACTTCTTCACTTCCGGCAGGACATGTTTGGCGAAGCACTTGAGATTTCGCTCGGCTTCGTCGTACGGCATTCCGGCATAGCTGAAATTCAGCATGAAGCCGTTGGCGTCGATTGTGTCGCGAACGAACGCGAGCTTCTCGAGCACCTGGTCGGGCGTACCCCACGGCATCAGTTGAGCGAAATCCAAAGCAGCGCCGTCGATCCCGTGCTTCGCGATGAATTTTCGGACCTGGCCGTAAGATTCGTAGCTCTTATAAGTGCCGAACTTCTCCGAGGTCATTTCGTAATGCTTGATGACTGATTTGTAATTAGCTGACAGCCACTTCATCGCCTGCTCTTCGGCGCGATCTTTATTCTCATCGACGAATACAAATCCGCCGCTCAGCGGTTTGGGCGCCGGCTTCGCGCCGTGATTCTCGCGCCAAGCCTTGTGGTAGACCTCGAAATCCTTCTTCACCGCGTCCCACGGCTTTTGCGGGATCACCAACAAACCCACGCCGAGCTTCGCCATGATTGGCATCGACTCGGGCGACACCGCCGCCGCGTAGGTGCGTCCTTTGAAAGACTTGAACGGGAACGGCCGGATCTCGCGGCGCGGCTGTTTGGTGTACGAGCCGCCTTCCATGTAACCGTTCTCGAGCGCGTTTGTCAGCAACTCGGCGTACTCGACGAACAGATTGCGCCCTTCGTTCTGATCGAGCCGGAAGCCTTCGTACTCGATGCGCGCGAGCCCGCGTCCGAGACCCAGGATCATTCGTCCATTGGAGACATGGTCCAGCACCGAGACCTGTTCTGCGACGCGGATCGGGTCATGCCACGGCAGAACGACCACCATCGAGCCCAGCTTGGCGTGTTTGGTTCGCCCGGCCATGTAGGTCAGGAACTGCACGACGTCGGGACACATCGTGTAGTCGTCGAAGTGATGCTCGACCGACCAGATAGAATCGAAACCGAGCGGCTCGGCCATTTCGGCGAGGCGCACTTCGTTTCTCCATACGTCGCGGTCCGACATTTGATTGTTCGGGTTTTGAAACACCGAGCCGTAACCTACGTGCATAGAATCCTCCTCGGGTGCGCGACCGCCGTTAGCCGCGAACGCTCGTGTACGTTATCTACCCCGGCATCGATGCGAGTGCGTCCGCCTGCGCGACACGCTCGGGTTGTCGTCCGGCCGCAAGCGGCACCGATCCCGGCGCGCGTTGGAACGGATCGACGAGGCCGAGTTCCTTTCCGATATCGCGCATCGCCGGCATGACTTCCCTGCCGATCAGCTCAAGGCACCTGACGCGATCCTTGTAGGCCAACGGTCCGTCGAGCCAGAAGGAGAAGATGCCCGGCCGGAGCACCTCGAGCACTTTGCGCAGCCGCGGGATCACGTAATCAGGCGTACCCGCGATCATCTGCAGGTCGCGCCTGCTATCCTCGTATCTGGCGTAAACGCCGCGCCGAACTTCCTCAAGTTCTTCGTCCGTCTCGTTGCCGCCTCCCTGGTGGATTGGCTTGCCCGGCAGGTTCGCTGCGAACGGCAGCCGCGCCAGCCGCCGGGTCGCCTCCTTCGAGTTGTATCCCGGCGGGAACATCCATTCCGGACGCGCGAAGTGGGCGAACGCGCCACCGTAGAGGAATCGTTTACCGAGCTCCTCGGCGCGCGCCTGGTTGTCGCTGACGAAGACCGGTTGCAGATAGCCGAAGTTTTCGGGTCCGGCCTGATAGCCCTCGCGCGCTGCAGCGTCGGTGTACATGTTCCATAGCTCGACGGTGGGCTCGAGGCGAGTCGCGAGCGCGATGTAGGGGAACCGCTTCTTGGCGCACCATACGACGGTTTCGGGGCTGACGAGTCCGGGAATCCAAATCGGCGGATGCGGCTTCTGCATCGGCACCACCCATGGATTCACGAATCGGAAATGAAAATGCTTGCCCTCGTGGCGGAACGGTCCCGGCGTCGTCCAAGCCTTGAGGATGAAGTCGACGCCTTCCTCGAAGTATTCGCGGTTGTAGGCGGGATTCGCGTTGTTGGCGAGCTGCTCGCTGCCCGCACCGCGCACCCATCCGGGAACCAGTCGTCCCTTCGAGATCAAATCGATCATCGCCAGCTCTTCGGCGAGGCGCAGAGCATTGGCGACCGTCGGCACTGGATTGCCCAGCAGCACGATCTTCACGCGCTTGGTCGCCTTGGCGAGCACGGCCGCCTCGACGTCCATCACCGCACCGAGGCAGAAGGGGGTGCCATGATGCTCATTCAGCATCAGGCCGTCGAAGCCGAGATCCTCCGAGTAGATTTTCTCGTCGAGGTACTCGTTCAGGAGACGTGAGCCCTGCTGCGGATCGAAGTTCTCATTCGGCAGTCCGAAAAAGCTGCGATTGCGCAAGATCTGGCTCTCGAGGAGCCTGCTCTTGTCGGGCTCGGTTTCCGGATCGTAGTGATATTGCCTTTCGGTGAACCACATTATGTGCATAGCCGGCGCCTCCGCTCCTTATCCGAGGAAGTTCTGTACTTCCTTGATGAACTGTTCCGATCTTTCCACTTCGGGCCGATGTCCGCATGCGTCGAGCGCGACGATGCGCGCGTTCTTGATCGACCGTTGATAGACCTGCGCAGCCGAGAACGGCACCACGCGATCGTCGCGTCCCCACACCAACAGCGTCGGTGCGTTGACGGTGCCCTCCAGCAGATGAGGCAGGCTCGGATTGAACATGTATGGCTGCCATGCGAGGCGCGCCGTTTCTGCACGCGCGTCTTCGAACGCTTCGAATTGCTCCGGTGACATTCCTCCGCCGTAGAGAGCAGCATACTCGGGCGTCTGCGCCGAATCGCGCACCGATTCGCGCAGATAGATTGGCGCTGGGACCGTGAACATATCCATGATCTCGCCCTCGGGCGGACGGATACCCGCCGGCGCAACCAGGACCATCTTGGAAAATATGGCTGGATCGTTCGCGGCCATCTCGGCGGCGATCCATCCGCCCAGCGAAAATCCGATCACGTCGATTGGCGCGAGTTTCTGCTCGCGCAGGAACCGCGCGACGAAACCTGCGAGGTCCCGCACGCTCATGAGCCACTCCGCGCGTGGCGTGCGCCCGAATCCCGGATAAAGCGGGGTCACCAGAGTGCGCCGCTCGCTGAGCGCCTCGTTCCACTTCATCCAGCCGGGAAAGCCCAGTTCCTCGTGAAGAACGAGCAACGGCTTCCCGGAACCACCTTTGAGTACGATGAGTTGATCAGCGCCTACGCTGTGGGTCTCCTCTCGCACCGCCTGCTTATCAGCCATTTTTCTGCCTGCCGCCCCGGTCAACATTCCGATCGGTGAATTCTCACGCGTATAATCCGACGAGCGCGTCTCGTTCTGCAAGCCCAACATACAACTATCCGTGACGACGCTAGCCGAGACGGACATTGCCGGCGCCGCGAGTTCACGACGCAGCGAAGCAGTCGGCGAACTGTCGCGGCGCGTGACGCGGGAATCTTGAATCGGCATTGGTCTTGGCGGCCGCTAACCGGCGCACATCGCGATTCCACTGCTTACCATCGCCTCAATCGCACGATCGTCGTATCCGAGTTCGCGAAGCACTTCGCGCGTGTGCGCGCCGACATCCGGTGCGGCCTCGGGCTTTCTCTTCTCCACGCCCGCCATGAACACGGGGCTGTTGATCGTCTCGATCGTCCCATGACCCGGATAATCGAGGTCGATAAGAGCTTCACATGCGCGCAGCTGCGGATCCTCGATCACTTGATCCAAGGTCGGAACGGTCGACCATTTTACGTCGTATTGCCGGAACAACTTTCGCCATTCGCTGAGGTTCTTCGACTCGAATTGCGATTGCAAAATCGCGAACAAGGCCTCGCCATTTTGATTGCGCGCGTCGAAGGTCGCAAACATCTCGTTGGTTGCCAGCTCGGGATGCCCCAAAGCCTGGCACAGGCGCGGAAATTCGTGATCGGGATCGAGCAGCACCAGCAGGAACAGCTTGCCGTCGGCGCTTCGATAACCCGACGCGAGCGGGCTCAGCAGTTGCGTTCCCGGGCCGCGTACCGGAAATGTCGCCTTGCAAATCTTTGCTTGCAGGTCGCACGCGTGCGCCCACGCGCCACTGGCCATCAGCGAAGTCCCGACCTTTGAACCGCGGCCGGTGCGTTCGCGCTGGTACAACCCCAGCATGATTGCGCCGAACAACGACATCGCGGTCGGATGGTCGCCGATCGCCGGACGCGGAGACGCTGGCGAGCCGTCCGCGCCGGTCACGCTTGTCATCAGGCCGGAGCGCGCCCAGTAGGCGAGGGCATCGAACGCCGGTGCGTCCGCGTCCTCGCCCGCATCGCCGTAGCCCGTCAGATGCGCATAGATGAGACGGTCGTTGGCGGGCTGGAGATCCTCCCAGGTGAGGCGGAACTTCGTGAGGAGCTGCTGCTGATAGTTGGTGACGAATACGTCGGCGCGTCCAATCAGCCGCATCAGCGCGTCTCGCCCGTCGGGACGCCCGAGATCGAGCGCCAGGCTCTTCTTGTTGCGACCGGCAAGGATCCAGCAGTAGTTGAGTTCCGATTTTGCGGTGCCCGGGAGCAACGGAAACAGCCGGAACAGGTCGCCGTCGGGCGGCCGCTCAATCTTGATCACGGTCGCGCCGAAGTCCGACAGCACCGTGGCCGCGGCCGGTGCTGCGACGTAAGTCCCGCAGTCGATTACCGTGAGGTTTGAGAGAATTCCGCTTCCGTTCTGCATGGCGCCTCCTCGATAGATGGTGCTCGCCGCTGAAGGACCGCTACCACGCTCGATGCTGCACGGCTTCGCTCTCTCATGTTGCATAGCTCGTCCCGGATGACGAGCGGTACCAATGTCGGCTTAGCCCATCGCGATGGGTCAGGTCTTCGGGGCACACTACAGCGCCGACCACGTCGCGTACCACAAGAATACCGGTCGCATCCGCTCGAAAGTCGCGGAATTGCGGGACCGGGACGGGCGGCGCTTGCTTGTAGTCCACACCCCGTACATAGCACTCGAATCGGTGGCGTCTCCAATCATCGTTGAGTGGGACGCGAAAGGAGCTGCGAAAGCGCGGGCTTCCAGCCGGATTTGAACTGTCAGTGCTTTTCCTGGAACTTTCTGGCGACAGTTTTCAGAGACGGTCGCTCAGCTGGCTGTTACCGCTGTGGCGCACCGGAATTGAGTACCTACTCGGGTTTGACCGGCGAGCGATACATGCCGACGTGCAGAATACTTCGCCGAGGTCATCAGTGATTTGGAGATTGTTCATTCCCGTGTCAGAGCTGTACCGTTGAGCAGGTCGCGATTGTGGAGACTCAAGCCGAGCGCGCGCCGCCTGACCGCTCATTGGGCTTGGCGAGCCGATTTGCCATCGTGGTGTCGTTCGCGGTGGTTCACTGGACGACACTGCACCAAGCAGACCCGCAATGATCCGTTCGCATCTCCTAGCGATCACGGCAGCCGCACTCGCCGTCGCGCTGACATCGGCATGCTTGCGCGGGCCAACACTCTCGCGTCCAATTACGCAGAGCGAAAAGGACACCGCGATCAACGTCTACTGCGCCGAGGTGCATGCGTTCACGAGCAAGTTGATGATGCAGGAGATGCCTCCGGCCGGCGAGTTCTCGAAGGGGGCGAAAGAGGCGTCGATGAAGGCAGCCGACAAAGTTGCCAAGCGGCTCGATCTGTCCGTCGCGGAGGCGTTGTTGGTCATCAATATGGCGGTTGATGAGCACTCCACCGGCGACGGGGCGGCGGCGTACTGCGAGTCGCGATGAGCCTGCTGCGCTCTCATCAGATACGCCGTGCGCGGATCGCGTTTAAGTTGCGATGTCCGCGAGCACGCGCAGGAGGCCGCGTCGGTGCGTGGATTTCAATCGATTCTCTGGAGAAGCGGCGGCGAACGAGACTCGGGGCGGAGAGAGTTCGATTTGAACTGTCATTACTCCTCCTGGAACCTCCCGAGGACAGCTAAGACAGGGCCTTTCTAAACTCGCTGACGCTACGAAGCCTCCTGCCCGGCACATGATTCCATAACGCTGCAGGAGTGACTGATCGCGCCTAAGAGCATACTGACGGGACGAATCGCGCCTTTCCCTCGCTACGCCCGTCGAATATGGTTCCGGCCATTCCGATCGGGCGGGCCAACTATATGCGGGTTCTCATGGTCCTTGCGCTATTTCAGCTGCCGGGTTCCGCCTGCTTCGCGGCGTCGGCGTCGCTTAACGAACAAATGCAGTCGGCGATCGAAAACGTGGTCGCGCAATACAAGGTTCCCGGAGTTTCGGTCAGCGTCGGTATTCCAAGTGAGGGCACCCCTCGCAACTTTGTCACGGGCCGTACAACGATTGCGCCGGACTCACCTGCGATTAACGATGCGACGCTCTTTCAGGTCGGTAGCGTCACGAAGCCGCTGACGGCGATTCTGATCCTGATGCTTGAAGCGCGCGGCCTGTTCGACATCGACGATCCGGTGGGCGACTACGTGTCCGGTTTCCCGACGTGGCGCACGGCGACAATCCGTCAGCTCCTCAACATGACGGCAGGACTGAAAAGCTATTCCGATGAGGACGTCGTCCGTTTCTGGTGCATCCTCAAGCAACGCCCCGGGAGGCGCTGGACGTCTCGCGAGCTGCTCCGGCTCGGCGCGTCATTCGAGCCCGACACCAATTTTCCTCCCGGAGCCGGGTGGAACTATTCGAATACCAATTACGTGCTCGCGGGCATGATCGCGCGTGTCGTCAGCGAGATCCGCCTGCCGTCACTCTACCGTCGCTTGATCTTCGACCGGCGGCCCGCGCTAATGCCGGATACCTTCTACTTCCCGAGTGCATATCCGCACGCAGTTCTCGATCGAATCGCCCATGGATACGTGCGACAGAATCTCGAGATCGAGGGTTGCGGCGTGATTCTCCCGCTCGACGCAGATGTGACCTTGGTGAACGGTTCGTGGGCCAAGGCTGCCGGCGGAGTGGTGTCAACCAGCAACGACTTGGTGCGGGGCTTCAAGGCGTTGTTCCGAGGTGAGCTGCTGCCGCGAGCGCAGTTCGACGAGTTCACGACCCGGGTATCTGCCGAGGACGGACAGCCAGTGTCCGGTAGCAGGGTTCATAACGCTTACGGCCTTGGGATGGATTACGACTATACCGAAGTGACGGGACCATTCTGGTTCAAGAACGGCGAGACGCTGGGCTATAACGCGTTTGTGATCCACTTTCCCTGTCTCGCGATGACCTATGCGCTGACGAAAAGCAGTGCGACGGATCCCGACCAGACCGACGATATGGGCGCGCTGCAAGCGGCGACATTGAACACGCTGCTCACCTCCGATGAGTTTGCAGCCGCATACCACGCTTACATCGCTGCTCACCCCTTGCCGGCTTACTGTGCGGAGTTCAACATCCATTTGCCAACGACGCCGCCGAGCCCTCTGGATACCCCCGGTCCCGGCGGGGACTTGTAGATTCCGCGATTTCTATCGGCGTGTGCACCATCATGTTCGGATCCGGGCTTGTATACTGACTCGCGTAGCCTTGGACCGATCGGTGCTTTCGGCAGCCGTGGCGATTAGCTACAAGCCCCGACGTGGCGTACCTCTACAGGGGTTCGGTGAGTTCGCCCAGCTTCTTGGTCAGCGCGAGGTTCTCCGAGTAATCGACCGCACAGACGACGAGCGAAGCAACGTCATCCGCAAGCGCGCGCTTGAGCGTGGGCAGAAGTTCCTCGGCTGCGCCGATGCGATAACCCTTCGCCCCGAAGCTCTCCGCGTACGCAACGAAATCGGGATTCGTGAAGTCGCAGTGCGAATCGCGGCCGAGCTCCAGGCCCATTTTCCACTTGATGAGCCCGTAGGCGCGATCTTCCCAGACCAACGTCGTGAACCGGATCTTCTCGCGCACCGCGGTCTCCAGCTCCTGGGAGTTCATGAGGAAGCTTCCGTCGCCCATCACGGCGAGTACCTTGCGATCGGGATATGCGAGCTTTGACGCGATCGCTCCAGGCAGCGCGAAGCCCATCGTCGATAGCCCGTTTGAGACCAGGCAGGTGTTGGGCGCGTAGGCCGGGTACAGCCGCGCCATCCACATCTTCACGGCGCCAGTGTCGACCAACACGATGTCGTCGCGGCCCATTGCCTTGCGGATGTCGGCAACCAGGCGCTGCGGTTTGACGGGAAACGATGCATCCTTCGCTCCCCGCTCGAGCTCCGCTCGCACCAACTCACGGACCTTCGCGCCAGTCCTTGGACGCGGGCGTTTGCGTTTGAGTACGTTCGCGAGCGCGTCGAGAGATTGTGGGATGTTTCCTTCGATGCCGACGGAGATGTGATAGTGCGCATCGACCTCGGCGGGATAACGATGGACGTGAATGATCGACTTGTCGCCCCGGGGGTTCAGGCGATCGGGCGGGTACTCCTGCAAATCGTAACCCACGCACACGATCACGTCGGCGCGGTCGAATCCGAAGTTGACGTAGTCGTGGCGCATGAAGCCGACCGCGCCAAGTGAATTGCGATGATCATCGGGAAACACGCCCTTGCCCATGAAGGTCGTTGCGACCGGGATGCCAAGACGCTCTGAAAAACGCACTAGCGCCGCGCTCGCATCGTTGCGAACCGCCCCATGGCCTGCCAGCACCAACGGTGACTTCGCGTGTCTGATCACCTTCGCGGCGCGCGCGATCTGCCCGGACGACGGCGCCACATCGCGCACCACGTTGATCCTGAGTGGCGCCGCGTCGCGCGGTGCCGCAAGCTTCTCGACGTCTTCTGGAACCGCGAGGTACACAGCGCCCGGCCGTTCGGTCTGCGCGATCTTGAACGCCTTGCGCACCATCTCAGGAATCGCCTCAGGTCTCAACACAATGTCGGCCCACTTGGTCACTGGCCGGAACATTGCGACCAGGTCCACCCCTTGATGTGATTCTTTGTAGATGCGGGACAGGGCAACCTGCGCCGAAATCGCCACCAGCGGGGCGCTGTCGGTCTGCGCGTCGGCGATGCCGAGCAGCAAATTGATCGCGCCGGGGCCCAGCGTCGCCACGCAGACGCCCGCACGTTGCGTCAGCCGCCCGTAGATGTCGGCCATGAACGCGGCGCCCTGTTCATGGCGCACCAGAATGAACCGAATCGATGAGCGGTTGATCGCATCGATGAAATGAATGTTCTCTTCGCCGGGAATCCCGAAGATATACTCGACGCCCTCGTTCTCGAGGCATCGCACCAGCAGCCGTGCGGCGTTCGATTTAATTGATGTAGCGATCGAGCGTTCCTTCAGGCCAAGGCTGGTCTGAGTCATCGATAACACATTTCCGGGTCGTGTAAACTTCCATCCGCCCGTTCCACCATCGCGTCAGCCAGCGTGTCGATGACGATGTCCGTCCGCGCGCTGACAGGCAATCAGCAGGCCTTTGGTAAGCAAGTTTGAATCACGCTTGAGCGTGGTTCTTGTCGATTTTACAGGGTTTCTGGAGCCACCCGTCGGATTCGAACCGACGACCTGCTGATTACGAATCAGCTGCTCTACCAACTGAGCTAGGGTGGCTCGCTCACAGCCCATCCGAGCACGCGGACTCACGAGATTAGCTGAGGCGGCCGCGTCGGAAAAGCCGGCGGCGACAATTCAAGCGCGCCGCGAGCGGTCGAGCGTTGCAACCAGGCCTGCCGCAAGTTGGATGCGCTCACGTGCGAAGAGAAAATCCGTCCCGACTGCGACGACCGCCGCTGGCTTGCCTCGGATTCGCTCCCGGCGCTACGTGGCCGCAGGAGTGAATCGAGACGGCCCGCACGGCGGCGCATCAGCCAATCAAGTACGGCGAACTGGCGCCCGTATTCGACGCGCCGACCATTACGGCGCGAAGCGCGCGCGCGTCCAATCCGCCAGCAACTTCATCAGCCGCGGCCGCGGATCGCCGAGATGTTTCCTGGTCCAGCCCGCGCGTGAAGTGGTCAGCGCCCGAATTGAAATCTGCCTGGCCCGGGCTCCGACTGCTCGTGCTGTTGGGCGGACCGAGCATGGATCGGCGCCTAGATTTCCCGGCAGCATCTGATGATGCGGTCGGCGCCGTAGAAGTCGGCGCGGCTTGCCGTTAGAAGGTCGCTGCGTTCTAATATTCGCCGGCCGTCGGCGCCAATAAGCGCGACGGCGGGTTTCAGCAGCGAAAAGGGGTGCGCGATGTCAACTCCAGCCGCGGTCAGCGTCATGAAGCGCCGGCTGCCTTTCAGGCCAAGTGCGGTTGCCGTTGCATTGGCTTTGGGTCTTGCAGTCGCGAGCCTCGCCCTGACTTGCCGCGCGCAGGTTGTGGGTGCGGAGAAGCTCGAAGGAATACGGCGTCGGGCCGAGCAGGGGAACGCCGACGCGCAGAATGTCCTTGCCCAGGCGTACTACAAGGGCGAAGGCGTGCGGCAGGACTACGCCGAGGCCGCAAGGTGGGTGCGCAAAGCCGCCGAGCAGGGAAGCCCCGGGGCCCAGAACAACCTTGGCGAGATGTACTACAACGGCATCGGCGTGCCGCGGGACTACGGCGAGGCCGTCAAGTGGTACCGAAGAGCTGCCGAGCAGAGATTCGCTCCCGGGCAGACCAACTTGGGTGCCATGTACGCCGCAGGCGAGGGCGTCCCGCGAGGCTATGCCGAGGCCGTGGCTTGGACACGTAAAGCCGCCGAGCAGGGTTACGCCGTGGCGCAGAACAACCTTGCGGGGCTGTACTATAGGGGCGAGGGCGTGCCGCGGGACTACGGCGAGGCGGTCAAGTGGTACCGAAGAGCCGCCGAGCGAGGATACGCCAAGGCGCAGTACAGTCTCGGCGCGATATACGCGAAGGGCGAGGGCGTCGCGCGGGATTACGGCGAGGCCCTCAACTGGTACCGCAAGGCGGCCGAGCAGGGGAACGCCGACGCGCAGAACAACCTCGGCGCGATGTATCGCGAAGGTGAAGGTGTGCCGCAAGACTATGCCGAGGCTTTAAACTGGTTCCGCAAGGCAGCCGCGCAAGGCGACGAGGGAGGCCAGTACAACCTCGGCGCGATGTACGTGGGTGGTATGGGCTTGCCCCAAGACCTTGACGAAGCCGCAAAGTGGTTTCACAAGGCCGCGGAGCAGGGGAACGCTATGGCACAGTACAACCTTGGCGCGATGTACGCGGCTGGAGAGGGCGTGCCGCAAGACTACGCCGAGGCTGTAAACTGGTACCGGAAAGCCGCCGAGCAGGGGAACGCCGACGCGCAGATGAGGCTGGGTGCCCTTTACTCCACGGGCAAGGGCGTGCCACGGGACGAGGCTGAGGCCTCTCGGTGGGTCCGCAAGGCCGCCGAGCAGGGGAACGCCGACGCGCAGAGCACCTTGGGTGCGTTGTACGTACTGGGCCTCGGCGTGCCGCGAGACTACGCCGAGGTCGTCAAGTGGTACCGCAAAGCCGCCGAGCAGGGACACGCGGCCGCGCAGAACAATCTTGCTGTCGTGTACTACAAGGGCGAAGGCGTGCCGCCGGACTACGCCGAGGCCGCAAGCTGGTTCCGCAGGGCCGCCGAGCAGGGACACGCGGACGCGCAGCGTAGCCTCGGCGTGATGTACTTCAGGGGCGAGGGCGTGCCGCGCGATGATGCCGAGGCCGTCATATGGTGGCGCAAGGCCGCCGAGCAGGGACACGCTAGGGCGCAGCACAACCTCGGCCAGATGTACCAAGAAGGCGCGGGGGTGCCACAGGACTATGCCGAGGCTTACAAATGGTTCTCGATCGCGGGATCTACTCAAGTGTTGGAGCGGCTGCAGCGGCTGATGACCCCGGCGCAACTCGAGCAGGCGAAGCGCGACGCGTCGGCGTGGCTTGCAGCCCATCCGCCCAAGGCCAAGTGAGCCAATGGGTCGTCTGCCACCGACCGCTGCTTGAGCCGCTCCGGAGAAAAACAGCTGACGCTGGGTTCTGCCCGCCTGTCGGCGCCGACACGCCGCCCATTACGGCGCGAAGCGCGCTCGTGTCCAGTCGGTCACCAGCTTCATCAGGCGCGGCCTGGGGTCGCCGAGGTTCTTCTTCGTGCCTCCCGCACGCATGAAGTGATCGGCGCCCTCGATGAATGCGAGCGTCTTGTCCTTCGCGCCCGAGAGCTCGTACTGCTCGCGAACATCCGAGATGAAGATGTCCTGGTCGCCGTTCGAGCCCACGACCAACGTCGGCACCGGCACTTTCGGCAAGTTGCGCACGACATTCGCATACGACGACAGCCCCGACCACGTGGAGAGCCACGCGTCGGGCGTGACAATACGCCCCAGGCCGAAGGTCGAGTAGTTCACCAGGTCGGGACGTGGC
Source organism: uncultured Binatia bacterium (SeqCode) (assembly GCA_964429575.1). Lineage (GTDB taxonomy): Bacteria > Desulfobacterota > Binatia > Binatales > Binataceae > CAYSCX01. The sequence goes on from CAYSCX010000003.1 coordinate 84,533, forward strand.
GCGAAGATCGAACCGACCACGCGCTCCGAGGGGTCGAGCGTGAGGTCGAGATAATTCGGATTCGCGGCGGTTCGGTACACGATAATGTAGTGGGGCGCCATTGAGCGCCGCGACGCGTCGCGCTTGCGGTCGGCCGGCGCCGAGTTGAACTCCGATGAACGGGAGTATTCGCGCGCGAATCGTGCCTGCTGGAGATGCGAACGCGCGATCGAATCGATTCGCGCGCAGCGCGCGCTTTGCGCTGTGCGGTAGCGCTCGAGGAACTCAGGCGCGTAGCGGCTCGTCTCGGGCGGGGTGCGAAAGCCGTTGCGCTCGTCATACATATCGAGCGCGGGATCCGTCGCGAGTGGATTATTCTCATCGACCACCGCGGCGTCGAGGCATCGCAGCAGTACTTTTCCCTGTCCGGGATGTGCCGCGAGGATAATGAAACCGTCAGCGGTAGGAAGGTCGAACTGATTCAGATCCGGTGGACCACCGCCTGGCGGCGCCACGACCCGCTGCCCCTTGGGCGTGCGCGCCTCGGCATCGTAGTACGAGAAGAGCGAGCCGCCGCCCGAGTTTCCCAGCATCACGACATGCTCGAATCCCTCCTCGTCGCGCAGGTAGCGAATCGCCGCGGCCAGGTCGAGCATCAGTGCCTCGTGCAGCATCGTGGTGTCGTTGTTCAGATAGCGCGTGTTGAAGCCGAACGCGGCGAATCCCGCCTCGACCCAAAACGGAATCGAGTAGTGATGTCCGAAGTCGCCGCGCGGATGCGACATGATCACGACGGTGCGCGGCTTGCCTCGCGCCGGCCGCCAAAGAATTCCGCGCGACTTGATCAGGTCGGCAGCGTAGAGCTGTGCGACCTTGTGATTGACGGCTGGATCGATGTCGCCAAAGTCGATCGGATAGCGGAGCTGATAGTCCTGCGGCGCTTTGGGCATCGCGGTTCCTCCCGCGCCTCTTATACTAAATTCTCGCTTGCTTTCACGACTTGCGCCGATGTGGCACGCTCTTGAGTTTCGGAGCGCAAGAAGGTGAAAGCAGGAATCATCGGCGGGCGCGGCACGGGCAAATCGACCGTGTTCTGGGCGCTTACGGGGCTCAAACCGATTGCCGGCACGGGCGACGGCAAGGCGCGCGCGCGACCGGGACAGATCAAAGTGGCCGACGCCCGCCTCGACATGATCGAGTCACTCTATTTATCGAAGAAAAAGGTGCAGGCCGAGCTGACAGTCGTAGATTTCACGCCGAATCCCAAGGAGCAGAAGGAGGGCGCGGCGCTCGACCCCAGCCTGATTCCGCTCATCCGCGACATCGACGCGCTCCTCATTGTGATACCGCAGTTTGCGGCGATGAATCGCGAGCTGATCGCCGAAGTGCGCAATATCGACGGCGAACTCGTCTTCGCGGATTTCGAACAGGCGGAACGACGGCTCGAACGAATGAAGAAGGAGAAAGCGCCCAGCGATATCGAGCGCGCCGCGCTCGCGAAATGCGTCACGACGCTCGAGCACGGCACGCCGCTTCGCACTATCGAGTTAACCGCGCAAGAAAAGCAGGCGCTTTCGGGCTATGGCTTTCTATCGCAAAAGCCCGCACTGGTCGTGACCAACTGTGAGACGGAACGCGCGACTGCCGTGATCACCGACGCGGAGCGCGATGCGCTGCGCGAGCATGGCCTCGAGGCGTTCCGGCTCGCGGCGGCATTCGAGGCGGAGCTGTGGGACCTGGATGCCGACGCGCAAGGCGAGTTCCTCAAGGAGGCGGGCCTCGACGCGCCCGCGCGAGACCGCCTGGTCGCAGCACTGTGGACCTACATGGGGCTGCTCACGTACTACACCGCGGGCGAGAATGAGGCGCGCGCTTGGGCTCTCGAACGCGGCGGGACGGCTCTGGATGCGGCCGCCAACGTGCATAGCGATCTCTCGCGCGGATTCATCCGCGCCGAAGTGATGTCGTATGACGAGTTCGTCGCGCTCGGCTCCGAAGCGAAGATGCGCGAGGCGGGAAAGCTTCGTCTGGAGGGCCGCGACTACGTGGTCAAGGAAGCCGACATTCTGAAGATTCGATTCAAGGTATAGCCGTGATACGCCGTTCATTATTGCGAGGGCTCGTCGTCGTAGGCAGATTCGGACCGATTATTGGCTTTGTCGCCACCTGCATCGGGATTGGATTTGCATTTGCTGCTGCGACGCGCGGCGCATCGATTCGGCGTGGATTCTCGCGAGATCCTGGTCGAGATGGGTCGGCGCAAAGCAGTCGGAGGCCAGGAAGACATGATCATCGATGTCGCGGTCGATTTGTCAAAGCGCAAACGCCCTCCGGTGCCGCCTCCCGCACTTCCTGATCGCTAAATTCCTTGCAATAGCAGAATGCTTGCCTGGGCTGAGATCGGTCACTTCTTTTGGTCCTCGTGAAGACCTCGTCCGTTCACTCGAGCGCGCGCCTCGCGAAGATCCGCCTGCGCCTCGAAGTCTGGCACCGAGAGCGCGCAAAACTTCTCCGCGGAGCAGGTAAATGCCGGCGCTAAGCGCTTCTTGATTCGACGATGAGCGCTTATCGCGCTTGCGCAAGCTGCTTGATCATCGCCTGAGTCGTAGCGGTGTCGTTCAGCCTCGGAAAAGGTTCAGCGGGCTGCGGGACGCCAAGAAATCGGCATAACGGCGCCCACCCTTCCTTGACTTCGTACACGAGCAGCCGCTTGGGATCGATATTGGCGCGAACGTTCTCGGTGTGCCGTTGAAACACGGCGATTGCATGCGCCTTGTCCTCGAAACGGTCGCTGAACGTATCCGTCGCGACCAGTTTTCGCGCCATCTCAAGCTGTTGTTTCATAATGGGCGGCATTCGGTTGCTCAGCGTGATGGTCATCGCCTGATAGATTGTGTCATTCATGCTGCGCCACCAAGCTTCGGGATCTCGAACCGATAGCAGTACCTTGGCGTCCGGATAGTGGTCGGCAAGCTCGCGCCAGAAGGTGCATGCCGGCCAATCAACCGTTGCGGCGAACTCGGCGAAGAGGACATCCCAATCGATCGGCTTGCCGAACGCCAGCCCATGCCACATCGCGACGTGGTCTGGACGCGCCATCACCTCCATCATGTGATAGCAGGGGCCGAATCCGAGCTTCTCCAGGGCGCTCTTCAATGAAAGCGTGCCGGTTCTTCCGAACCCCGCACCGATGACTTTTAGTGACATGCCGTCTTCCCTCTGTAAGGACTCCGTCAGGCGGCGAAATTGTCTAAGGGGCCGATGCTATGCCGCGCGCGTGCCCCATTTATTTTTCGAGTTGGCCGCTGGCAATACATGGCGAAAAGCAGTGTCAAAGCGGCTGGCGAGTGGTGGTGATTCAAGTCCACCTGACGCCGGATGCTCGCAGGACTTGTTAAGGCGGACGACCGACTCACCGACATCCTAAAGAGGTGCAGCAGGTCGATCCGGGCGAGCACACCGCGGGAGCTAGTGTTGGACGCAGCGGAGGAGCTTACCGGTCGGCCTTTCAGTCCGGATACCTTTGCCAAATTCGCGAACCTGAAGTCAACAACTGATAGGGAGCGGCGCGACGGCGGGCGAGGCCGCGCCGCAACGGTCATGGCGAGGCTTCCTGCTCCTCGATGCAGAACACACTGCTCGCCGGCTCGGCCTGGTAACAGCGCCGCCCCGCAGCGTCTGCCGCGGACAGCACGCCCGCTTCTCGCTCCAAAAAGCTGGCCAGCGTTTCATTTCCGCCAGTTCCTGGCCCCCGGCCGCCGGCCCACACTTCGACAGCCCGCTGGCCGTCGATGTCGTTCGTCCAGATGGCACCGTTGCCGGGTTCCTGCCGCTTAGATGCGTGGTACTCGGTATGGAGCGTGGCGCGCTGCCCCCGTACCGCTCGTGTGACGCCGTAAACGACCTGGTCCAGCCCGGAGTACGCCGGAGTGGCGCACGCTTGGGAGGTCAAGCGAAGTGCTGCCACGGCTGTGATTCTTGCTGCGAGTTTCATTGTAGCCGGAATTTCCATTATCAGTCTCTGATTTCAGCTCCCCGTATAGACCGGCCGGTCCTCGCTCTGCAAGGGTGCGAGCCGGTTGCGGGAATTATCTTGTTATCGACGCCCATCGAGTTTCGCGGACTCGACGTCGAGCAGGCGATCACGCGCGTCGAAGCGCCCATCTTGTTCATCGAGTCGGAGGGCGATGTGCTCGTCGCAGGGGAGCCGCAGATCCTGTACCGGAGCGCACACGCGCCAAAGTCTCTGAAGGCATTTGCGGGTTCCGCGCACGGAACATCGCTGCTGCGCGGCCCCTACGCGACGCAGGTGCAGAGCCTGATGATGAGATTCATCGCGGACCACGACGGGCAGGCTCCCAGAGCCGACACGGCCATGACTCCGACGCGCTAGGTCGTCAAACGCGGGTAGAAGCGCAGCGGGTTTTCGGAGAGCAGCGCGCGCTTGTGAGCCTCGGTGAGGCGCGAGTGCTTCACAATGATCTGCGCCGCGTCGGGAAAACGCGCGTCGAAGTGCGGATAGTCCGACGCCCACATTAGCCGTCCCGCGCCGAGCATCGCGAGCGCCTCGGGCAGCAGATCCTCATCGGGGTCGAACGTGAAGAAGCATCGCTCGCTGCGCATCTGCTCCGACGGCTTGCGCGTGAGATGCGGCGTGTGACGCGCGAAATGTTCGTAGTGGCCGTCCATGCGCTCCGCCCACCACGGCACCCACGAGATTCCACCCTCGAAGAATCCGAATCGAAGCCGCGGGTAACGCTCGAACAAACCGCCGCCTACAACCGACGCCATCGCGCGCATCTGGTGCCACGCATGTCCGGTGAGATGCATCATGAACATGTTGTTGCCGACATCGGCGCGCCCGGGCGCGAAAGGTGGACGGTCGGTACCGCCGTGGAAGCAGATCGGCATGCCCTCGTCCTGGGCGGCGCGATATAGCGGGTCGAAGTACGGATGGTCCGCGAGCCGGCCGTCGAGGTTTCCGAACGTCATGATGCCGACGCACCACGGCTCACGCGCGAGCCACTTCACTTCGGCGGCGCACAAATCCATCGAACGCTGCGGCACGATCCCGACCGCGCGAATGCGAGCAAGATTCGCGAAGCAGTACTCGCCGACCCAGCGGTTATACGCACGCGCGAGCGCTGCCTCGAACTCCGCATCGGTGGCGGCGCACACCGACGTCGCGACCGTCGCGAAGCACACCGCGAGGTCGATGCCCTCCTTGTCCATGTCGCGGATGCGTTCGAGGGGATCGTATCCACCAGCCGGCGACGCGAGCGGGTGATTTCGCCCCGACGGCAGCTTGCCGAGACCGGAAACCTCATCCACTTCGCCGAGCGGTCGCTCTGCTGAGCGCCAATCGGGCAGAAGCGCCGGAATTATTCCGAGGTTCCCCGCGCCGGCGTGCGTCAGCAACTCGTCGGCGCGCTTGCGAAACTCGGGTTCGATGTGAGTGCGGTACAACGATGCGGGCTCCGTCACGTGCCCATCCGCGTCAATTATTCTGAACCCGCCGATCGCCACGATATTGCTCGCGCCGATTGTCAGCGCGCGCCGCATCGCAAGTCAACGCGCGACGTGATGTTCACGGCAAGCGCGTTGCCGGTTGCGCGCGACGGTCTCGGTTGAAACAATGCATCGACGCCGCGCGCCCTGAGGCTCGCGGCGCTGAGCTAATCTCGGGATGCGCCGTCTCGAAACTATCATCATCGTCCTCTCGCTCGGCTTCTACGTCTGGTTCGTTTGGCATTTCGGTCCGTCAGACATGTTGGGCTACATCCGGCTCGCCGGCTGGGGCCTCGTCATCACAATCTCGCTCGAAGCCGTCTCCCGCGCGCTCAACACGATCGCGTGGCGGGCCACGATCAGCCGCTATCCAAAGAACCTGGGCTTCGCGGAGCTGTTCGTGGCGCGAATCGGCGGTGAGGCGGTCGACTACATCACGCCGTCGGCACAGCTCGGCGGACAATTCGTGATGGCGCTCGCGGTTCGCAACAAGGTCAGGATGCCGATCGGGCTGGCGAGCGTGGTCATCGCGGCGCTCACCGAAGCAGTCGGGCAGATCATGTTCATCGCGCTCGCGCTGCTGCTCTCAGTTCATCTGCTGCCCGGCGCAGCGAAGATGTTCTGGCCAATCGCGGGAGGATTTTCGCTGGCGATCGCGCTCGCGTTCGGATTGTTCTGGGTACAGACGCGGCGCCCGTTCTCGTACCTGTGGAAGACTGCGGCGAACTTCGACTTCGCACGCATCAATAAGTACCAAGTGAAAGAGTCAGCCGCCGAAGCGGACCAGTTGCTGATCGACTTCTATGCCAACCATCGCGGCCGGCTCGCGCTGTCATGCGCGCTGTTCTTCCTGGCGTGGAGCCTCGGTGTAATCGAGATTTACATCCTTCTCCATCTGCTCGGCGTACCGGCGACGTTCGCAACCGCGCTGCTGGTCGACGGCCTCGGCCACCTAATCGAACGCGTGACGTTCCTGGTGCCGGCCAAACTGCTGAGCCAGGAGGGCGGCAAGGCGTTGATTCTTGCGCTGCTTGGCTACCCGCCCGACATAGGCTTCGTAGTCGGGCTGCTGCGGCGCGCCAAAGAGATGGTGTGGGTGCTCGCCGGGCTTGGCGGACTCGCGATTCATCGCGCGGTGTCGGAGCGCCGGAGCGCATCAGCCACCGGATCGGATTCGGAGATGCTCGAGGCGCCGCGCGCTCAAGGAGGCCAGTCGATATCGTGAAGTTCGGAGTGTCCGCCGTGGTTGTGCTCGCGATGATGATCTCCGTGCCGGCGTCGGCCGGGGTGGTGCTGCAGAGGCGACAGACGATCAATAGCGGAGGCCAGCAGCGCAGCATCGAAGAGACCGTGATGATCCAGGGCGCCAAGGAAAAGCGAACCGTGGAGCACCTGGACATCATCACCGACCTCGAGGCCCGCAAAGTTACCACCATCGATCACACCTCCAAGTCCTACGTCGAGACGGAGTACCCTCCGCCGACGGCGCCCGCGGGGGCGATCGCGATGCAGCTGGGTCTTGTCGTGGATTACTCGCAACAGAGCGGGGAGCGCATGGTGGCCGGATATAAGTGCGAGTACTACAAGGGCGTGCGCACCAGCCGGGTCGCCGAATTAGTCATCACGCAGTGCGTCACCACCGATGCGCCGGGCGCCGATGCGTACAGCGCGTTCGACCGCCAGCGAATCGAAGTTCTCAAAGCTGAACACGCCAACGTGTCGAATCATCTGCCGCCCGGCATGCCGCTCGAGGTAACGCTCAGCGTGGCGCGCGCGATGCCGGCTACGCGCGATACCGATCCTGAGAAACTTCGCGGGTTGCAGGAGATGATCGCCAAACAGCCAAAGACGAGTGCGACGACCGAGGTGCTGAAGGTGGCCGCCCGCAATCTTCCCGCGGACACGTTCAACGTACCCAAGGGCTACACGCGGCGTGAGGCGAAGCAGATGATACGGCCGCCCATGCTCAACATGCCGCCGACACGCGAGAGGCCGCCCGCCGGAGGAGGTCCACTCAGACGCGACGCGAATTGAGCCGACGCTGGCGGACACGACGCGGCTCGTTAACGCTTCCAAACGCAAAACGACCGGGACCTGCTGGCCCCGGTCGTTTTTTTCATGTGTATGATCGCGTGACGCTTCAGTGCGCGGCCGACGCCTGCGCTGCCGGTTGATTCAACGCGGCGCACGACTCGTAGAGCCACTTCGTCGTTGACAGCTCGTCCTCGGCGAAAAGCCGCAGCGCCTCTTTGGTCTGTATGTCTTCCTTGATCAAATCGGCGAACTCGCAAATCGGCTTGATCGCATCCTCGGGCTTTCCGATGGTGCCCGTGATCTTGAGCAGCTTCTCAGTGTCGGGGATGTTGGGATCACCAAGGTACGCGCAGAACTTGCGGCCTTCTTCGGTAGTGCCCGCGCGCTGGTCGCCGCCGAGTTCCGCCACGCGCTGCGCGAATACGCGCGCGTGGTACGCCTCGCGCTCCGCGATCATTCTGAGCCCCGTGCGGATGCAGTCCGTCTTGCAGGCGGCCGCCCACCCGGTAAACGCCTCGCCGCCGTTCGCCTCGCCCGCGCGAACCTTGTCGAGAAAGCTGACAATCGCAGTGCGCTCGTTCTTGTAATCGCGGCCGAACGCGCGGAATTCGCCTGCACCGTTATGCATCGGCGCGCCGTTTTCGAGCGCCGCCATCTCGTGCTCGAAGGTGGCCTCCGAGATGATGCCGCCCCGATACGCGCGCAGCAGTTGTTTGAATTCGAAATCACGCCCCATGGGCTTGTCCTCCGGATTTGACAGTCGTTGGTTGTTCAGCAATGAGGATATTGCGCGGGTTTCGATCTTGTCAAATCGGTTTCTTGACGCGGAATGCTGCGTTCGATTCGCGCGAATGACACTACGCGTCGATCGCTGGCGGCGCGACGCGCTCGCTACCCCTCAGAATCTCGTACTGCCTATCCGGCGCATTGCACAGAGCGCCGGTCTCAACGACTCTCGCGCCTTCGGGGGCGTATTGAAGGATGTAGGTCTTTCGAACCTCGCGCGTGAGGTTCGGTCCGGTGCGATGCGGCGTCAATGATGAGAACACCACGATGCTCCCGGCGCGCGCGGGCGCCTGCGTCGCCTCGGGACCATCGTCGGCGCGGCACTCGTAGCCCAATTCCGTCGTCCAGTGGTTGAGTGTTCCCCGTAGGTGCCCACCGGCCGCCACCCACGGGCATCCATTCTCAACCGTCGCATCCGTCAGCGCGATCCAGCACGTCAAATACGCCTGCGGTTCGATATACGTGTAGCCATTGTCCTGATGCCACGGGAACGGTTTGGGGTATTCTGGTTTCTTGTACACCGCCTGATCCCAATAGAGCCTCACGTCCGGACCGATCAGATCGTGGCACAAATCCCCGAACAGCTTGCTCGCCGAAAACTCGCGCAACACCTGCGAACGCTTGACGAGATGAACCGTGAAGGTGATGCCGTCGGCTTCCGCAATGAACATTCGCCTGCCGGGTTGCGCGCGCAGGTATTCCTCCACGCGCGCTTCGACGGGATCGATTGCCGCGGCTACGCTCGCGATCGTCGATGCGTCGATCGCATTATCGAGTACGAAGAACCCGCGTTCGTTGAATGACTGCGCCTGTGCTTCGTCGATGATCCGAAACGGCCCGCGCACCGGCGTCCACGCGAACCCGCGATTGAGCGGATGAAGTTCTGTCGCGATGCCTGCTCCGGTGCTCATCGCACTCTTACTTCGACTGCGCCCCAGTCGATTCCGCCACCAGCTCCGACAGGTCGCGCACGCGCATCGACTCCTCGAGCGAGCGCGACTTCAGCGCGTCCTCGAGCATCGTCATGCAGAACGGGCATCCCACCGCAATCGTCTCGGGCTTCGCCTCGCTCAACTGGTCGAAACGTTTCTGGTTGATCCGCGTGCCCTCGTGCTCCTCCTTCCACATGCATCCCCCGCCCGCTCCACAACAGAACGTCCGGTTCTTCGACTGCTCGACCTCCACAACGTCGCTGCCCGGAATCGAACGGAGCGCCGCGCGCGCGCCGTCCCACTTCCGGTTGTGGCGCGCCATGTAGCACGGGTCGTGATAGGTGACGCGTTGCTGCACTTCGCGACGCGGCCTCAGCCGTCCCGCGCGAATCAACTCATCGATGAATTCCGCCTCGTGCGTCACCTCGAAGGTCCCGCCGAAATCTGGATACTCATTCTTCAGGTTATGAAAACAGTGCGGGCACTGGGTAACGATGCGGCGCGGCTTGTAGCGATTTAGCGTTTCGACGTTCTGCTGCGCGACTGTCGCATACAAATACTCATTGCCCAGCCGCCGCGCGGGATCGCCGGTGCAGGTTTCCTCGGTTCCGAGAATTGCGAACTTCACGCCGGCTTGCTGCATTAGACTTGCAAACGCGCGGCTCACCTTTTGATTTCGTTCGTCATACGCACCCGCGCATCCGACCCAGTAGAGGACATCGATATCATTCTTGTTCTCGACTTCCGCCATGAGGGGAATTTCGAGACCCTTCGCCCACTCGGCGCGCTTCTCCTGCGCAAGGCCCCACGGATTTCCCTGGACCTCGATTCCCTTGAATGCGCCCATCGCCTCCTGGGGGAACTTGCTCTCCATCAATACTTGGTGGCGGCGCATATCGACGATGCGCTGAATGTGCTCGATGCCGACCGGGCAGCCCTCCTCGCACCATCCGCACGTGGTGCATCCCCAGATGACCTGCTCGGTCGCGACCTCGGTGATCATGTCCGCGCCGCTCCAGGAGGGTGCCTCAGCGCCGTTGCCATTCTTGCCGTTCGCCTTCGCGGCGAGCAGGAACGGGGCCTTATCGAGGAGATGCTCGCGCTGCACCATCACCAGATGCTTCGGGTTGAGCGCCTTGCCGGTGCTCACCGTCGGGCAGTTGATCGTGCAGCGGCCGCATTCGAGGCACGCAGCCATGTCGAGCAATTGCTTCCACGTGTACTGCTCGATCTGCGACACGCCGAACGTCTCAGCGTTCTCGAAATCCTTTATCGGCGCGAGACGACCGCGCGGTCCGAGATTGCGGAACAAAAGATTGAGCGGCCCCAAGACGAAATGGCGCAACTTGGTGAACGGGAAGCTGATGAACAGCGCGTACACGAGCAGCACGTGCGTGATCCAGAGCCACCGGTGATACGTCGCGCCAGCGCCAAGCGCGCCCTCGATTTGCCCAATCACCCGCCCGACGTACGCCCATTCCGTAAAATCAGGTTTCGTTGCGTTGATGCGCGCGCCCTCGAGCATCAATCCGGTCAGTCCGGCGAGCGCCATCAGTGACATCGGGAACCAGTATCCGAGCCGGTTCTCGAGATTGCTCTGCATCTTCGGCGCGGGAGGATCATCGAGCAGGCTCGGCCGCCGCAACGCGCGCCGTGCGCCTTCCGCGAGCACGCCGACGATCAGCATCAGGAAGAACGTGTCCATCGCGGCTTTGAACACCAGGTAGAAATCACCGTAGTAGAAGTAGAATGGATAGCCGAGCCAGTCGGCGAGCATCTTGATGTCGCTGTTGATCAGAACGATGGTCGTGCCGATCGTGAGCCCGATGAACGCAACGTAGAACGAGTAGTGCATCCAGCCCCACGACTCGCGAATCACGTTGCCTTGTCCGATCGCGTCGCGAAGCGTCAGCATCAGGCGCCGCGCCGGTTGATCGATGCGGTAATCGCTCTGCCCGAGGCTGACCAGCCGGTACCAGCGCCAGCCGGCATACGCGAATGCCGCAAACGTCGGCACCAACAGCGCGTACATGATGACGATGAATGAGACAGGGATGTTCCAGAGGATTTCGCGGGTGACCTGCTCATTCATTTGAGGCTCCGATCCGGCGCGCGTCGCGCTCACCTGTCTTAAATCAGACCCCGCCGAGACAATTCAATCCGCAGGCGCCGCTCGCCGATCCGCCACTCCCTCGCCGGTTCCTTGACGGGAGAGGGCCAAGGTGAGGGTGCAGGTCCCTCTTCACCTCACCCACACTCTCCGCTCCGCCAATCTCCACTCGATCGTTGTGCATCGCCGTGCGAGCAACTCGTCGTGCGTCACCACCAGGAGCGCGCCCGGATACTCCGCGAGCGCCTCCTCGAGCCGCTCGATCGCCGGAATGTCGAGATAATTGGTCGGTTCGTCGAGCACGAGCGCCCAGACCTGACGGCCGAGCCCGGATGCGAGCGCCAATTTGCGCGCCTCGCCGGGCGAGGGTGCGCGCGATGCGAGCAGACGCTCGGGATCGACTCCCAGCGCCGCGACCAGGGTCAGCACGCGCGAACGCTCATCGCCGCGAAGTTCGCGCACCGACTCCAGAAGCGCCGCCGCGTCCCGGTCGGCAAGCTCCTGCGGAAGGTGGAGCAACCGCTCCGCGGGTATGCGCGCGCCGGCTACCAACTCTCGCAGCAGCATGGTCTTGCCGATTCCGTTGGGGCCGGTGAGGCGGATTTTCGCATTGCGATCGACCCAGACATGGACGTCTCCCAGCAGAAGTTTCGCGCCAGCGCTGACCGACTCGGCATCCAGCGCGAGCACGCGTGCCTGCGGGGCCGCAACGTAGTCGACGAACAGCGCGCGCCCCTTGTCCTTGCGGAACGTGAACTCCTGAAGGCGCTCGATCGTGCGCTCGACGCTCGCGCGCACGACGCCCACGTCGCGCGAGAGGCGCGCCGATGCGGCGCGCGCCATTCCCGTCGCGCGCTTGTCGGTGGCGTCGTGATCGCGTGGACCCTTCATCCGATGTCGGGCGTTCGTGGCGAATGTCGCAGCCGACGCGAGCCTGCGCTTGTCGGCGAGCCGCCGGCGCAGCACGTCGCGCTCATGCTTGAGCCGCTCGTACTCGGCGAGACGCGCACGCTCCTCGGCCTCCCATGCGCGCTTCGCATCGGAGTAGCCGCCGCGAAAGATCCGCGCCGCGCCGTCATGCACGCGAATCGTGCAGATGGTCAGCTCATCGAGCAGCGCGCGATCGTGCGACACGATAATTCCGATTCCGCGAAAGCGGCGAAGCCCGGCGAGCAACAAATCGCGCGCCTCGGAGTCGAGATGGTCGCTCGGTTCGTCGAGTACCAGCACACCCGGCTCCGATGCGAGCGCCGCGCCCACCTGCCAGCGCTTACGCTCGCCCGGCGACATGGTAGGCCAGCGCGAGAGCGCCGCGTGGTCGAGGCGTAGCTCGCCGGTCACGCGGCGCGACTCTCCGTCGGTCGCGGCGGCGAGCGCTTCGATGTCCGCGGTGCGGCGCTCGACGGTCTGCTCGCAGTAGCGCACTAACAGCGTCGGCGGGTCGACCCGCACATGCCCCGAACTCGGATCGAGCGCGCCGATGACGAGCCGCAGCAGCGTTGTCTTGCCGGCGCCGTTCGCGCCGACCACAGCAGTCCAGCCGGTGGCGAGCTGCAACGTTACGTCACGCAGAAGTACGACGGCGTCGGAATATGAAAATGAAACGTGATCGAGGCGTACAAACACTGAAACTGCTCCCGTGCGCGGCGCGCGTTCGCGCACCGATTGTCGCAATCAGACCGACTTGGAAGCAGCTATTTCCGCACGCCTTTGCGAACTCCTTGGAGAGTCGTTCGAGAATATCGACGGTGCGCCGACGGATCAATCGGCGCGAGCGTCAGAGCCCTTTCACGAATTCGACCATCAGCTCATTCACTTCCTTGGGACGTTCCTGCTGCGTCCAGTGACCCGCGCCGGGCAGCAACACCTTTTTCGTCAGATTCGGCACGTTCGCATCGAGGGTCGCCATCACGTTGTGCGCGCCGCCAACCATGTCGATTACGACATCGCGATCGCCGGCGACGAACAGGGTCGGTTGCCGGAGCTTTGCTCCGGCGAGAAAGGGCGTCAGCTCCCAGTTGCGATCGCTGTTGCGGTACCAGTTGATACCGCCGCGGAAACCGGCGCGCTTGAACTCGTTGGTGTAGAAATCAACGTCCGCTTCGGTGAGCCACGCCGGCAACTTCTTGGGCACGACGCCCGACTCGGTGAACTTCTTCGACTTGTCGAAGATGAAGTTCCAGCGCTCGTTCGGCGGCGGATCGCCCGACGCACCATAGAGGATCATCAGCATCGATCTGCGCACGTCCTCTTCGAGCTCCTTCTCGACTCTCCCCGGTTCCTGGAAATAGAGCTGGTAGAAGTTCTTATCGCCGGCCATCGCCTTCATTCCGATCGTCGGGCGGACCTGGCCGCGCGGGAAGTAGGGCACGGAGAGCAGCACGACCGCGCGGAAAATGTCGGGACGGAGCAGCGCCGACGTCCATGCGACGGGCGCTCCCCAGTCGTGACCCGCAATTATCGCTGTCTCCGCTCCGAGTGCGTTCACCAGCCCAACGATATCGCCCGTCAGTTGTAGGATGTTGTACGCCTCGATCGGCTCGGGCTTGTCAGTCTGTCCGTAACCGCGCTGATCCGGTGCGACCACGTGAAAGCCCGCGGCTGCGAGCGCAGGAATCTGATGCCGCCACGAGTACCAGGACTCCGGCCATCCGTGGCACAGCACGATTAGTGGGCCGTCGCCCTGTTCCGCGACGTGCATTTTGATGCCGTTGGTATCGACGAATCGATGCTTGAGTTCGGACATGGCATCTCTCCGGGAAGTTTCGGCGCGTGTCGCCCGAGCGCCATTGTCGCCACGGCCGCGACGCGTGTCTAACGAAATCTGCTCGGTGCGCCAGACCGTCGCTCTGCGATCGACGTACTACTCTGAGACGGAGGTGAATTAGACGATGGCGATTCGTGGAGCATTGAGCCACATCGACATGACGATCACCGATCCTCGGCAAGCGATTCCATTTTACGCGGCTTGCTTCGCGGCGCTCGGCTACCGGCGGATGCGAGTCGATCTGCCTGAATTCACGGGAGACCGGCCGGAACGAGCCGCGCTCGAATCCTTGAACGAAAAACGCCGCGTTTCGGAATCGCGGCGTTCGGCGCAAAGCGCGAAGCGGTCCGTCACGCGTGCTTGAGCTTTTTCACTTCCTCGACCATCTCGGGCACCGCCTTGAACAGGTCAGCCACCAAGCCGTAGTCGGCGACGCTGAAGATCGGTGCCTCTCCATCCTTGTTGATCGCGACGATGATCTTGGAGTCCTTCATGCCGGCGAGATGTTGGATCGCGCCCGAGATTCCCACCGCGATGTAAAGCTCCGGCGCGACCACCTTGCCGGTCTGCCCGACCTGTAGATCGTTCGGGACGAAGCCTGCGTCGACCGCCGCGCGGCTCGCGCCCATTGCGGCGCCCATCTCATCGACCAACGGCTCGAGAACCGTCTTGAAGTTGTCGCCCGACTTGAGCCCGCGGCCGCCTGAAATCACGATGCGCGCCTCGGTCAACTGCGGCCGGTCGCTCTTGGTGGCATTAAACGAAACGAATTCCATCTTGAGAGCGTTCGTATCGAGCTCCGCCGCGACTTTCTCCACCGGCGCCGCAGCGTCGCCCGCTTTGGCCGCATCGAACGCGGTGCCGCGCACGGTCAGCACCTTGACCGGGCCGTCGAGCTCGACTGTGGCCATCGCGTTGCCAGCGTAGGTCGGCCGGATGAACGTTCCGTCGTCGTTGATCGCGGTTATCTCCGACGCCATCGGAGCATCGAGCCGCGCGGCGAGCCTGGGCATGAGGTCCTTGCCCATCGCGGTCGCGGTCGCGAGCATGAATTCCGCGCCGGTCTTTTTGACGAGCGCGGCGAGCGCCTGCGCATACGCGTCGGCGAGATAGTTCTTGAGGTTCGCGTGCGAAAGGGCGATCGCCTTTGCGACGCGGTACTTCGCGATTTCTCCGGCGCCCGCCTCGGGATTGTCGCCGAGCACCACCGCAGTGCATTTTCCCCCGCGCTTGGAAGCCAGCTCCAGCCCCGCGTGCACCGCGACGAGGGTGGTCTTGGGAAACCGTCCCTCTTGTTGCTCCGCCAGAACCAGTACGTCACCCATTTCAACTCACTCCGGCGCTCGTCCCGCCGCTGATGCGTGCGCGCGGCGCCAAGAAGCTCACAGCTCCGCTCGGTTCGCGTTTCCTCAGATTACTTTCGCCTCGGTGTGGAGTACCTGCACCAATTCCGCCACGGAGCCGACCTTGCGTCCGGCTTCGCGCTTGGGCGGCGCGGCGAGCGTCTTCACCTTGAGTTTCGGCGCGAGATTTACACCGAGACTATCCGCCGCGATGTCTTTCATTTCCTTCTTGCGTGCCTTCATGATTCCGGGCAGCGACGCGTAGCGCGGTTCGTTGAGACGCAGATCCGTCGTGATCACCGCGGGCAACTGGAACGCGATCGTTTCGAGTCCTCCATCGACTTCGCGCACCACCGTGCACTTGCGGTCCGCGAACTCAATTTTTGATGCGAATGTCGCCTGCGGCCAGCCGAGCATCTCCGCGAGCATCTGACCGACCTGGTTCGCGTCGTCGTCGATGGCCTGCTTGCCCATGATGATGAGTTCGGCCTGCTCGTCCGTCGCGACCTTCGCGAGGATGCGCGCGATCGCGAGCGAATCGAGCGCCGCGTCGGTGCGGATGAGAATCGCGCGGTCCGCGCCGATCGCGAGCCCGGTGCGCAGTTGCTCCTGCCACGCCTGCTGGCCGACCGCTACCAGTATCACCTCGCCTGAGCCCTGCTTTTCCTTGATGCGGAGCGCCTCTTCGATCGCGATTTCGTCGAACGGATTGATGACCCACTTGACATTGTCGGTCGCGATGCCGGAGCCGTCGGGCAGGACGCGAATGGTCGTCGCGGGGTCGGGAACACGCTTTACGGGGATAAGAATCTTCACAGCATCATCACTCCAGACATCTCAATGGTGCGGCGATGTGATCGAAAGGGGCCGTACTTTACGGGAAAATGGCCGCGAAAGCGCAACGAAAGTAACAGCGGCCCCGCGGTCAGTCAAACTACATACGCGCGCAAATCGGCGTGCGCGTTCGGCGTTACTCGTTGTAGCCGAGCCGATGTGACAGTTCGCGGCCCGCCTCGAGCAGATGCGGCGCGATTTCCGAGATAATCCGCTCGGGCGCCATGCGATACGCCGGTCCCGCGACCGCCAGCGATCCCACGACGCTGCGCGTATAGTCGCGAATCGGTACCGCAGCCGAGGAGATTTCCTCGAGGTATTCGCCGCAGTCCATCGAGTACCCGTCGCGCGCAACTGTTCTAAGCTGTTCGATCAGTTGCGCGCGATCGACAATCGTCCGCTGCGTGTACTGCTGAAGGCGTTCCGGCAACGTCTGCTGCAGCTGCTCCTCGGGGTCGAAGGCGAGATGCACCTTGCCCGCCGCCGTACAATGCAGCGGCAGCGTCTGCCCAATCGGCGACGTGATCCTCACGGTCTGGCTCTCAGGCTCTGCCGCCTCGAGCGGAACAACTCCTTCGCGTCGAGCAATTGCAACGTACGCGCTTTCGCGGGTCTTCAAAGCAAGGTCGCCAAGAATGGGCCGCGCCTGCCGTACCAATCCCATATGATGGATGTAGCGGCGGCCGAGATGCAGACACTTAATGCCGAGGCGGTAGTTTTCGGACGACTTGTTCTGCTCGATATAGCCGCGAGCCTCGAGCGTCGCGAGCAATCTGAATACGTTGTTCTTATGGAGCTTGAGCCGTTTGGAAAGTTCGGTTACCCCAAGCTCATCAGCGTCGCCAAAATACTGTTCGAGTACGTCGAGCGCGTGCGCGACCGACTGGATGACGTAATTGGTTTTGTCCCGCCTCACCATCGATGTGGTGTCGCCCCGAGCCTCATGCCAGAGGTGACAATGGAGGCTTTGGGAAAGCGTTTTAGATTAGACGGCGCTCCTGAATTATGTCAACGCCGAGTTCGCGTTGCGCTAACTAGCTGTATTTATTGAAGAATTGACGGTTTGAGTGGCTTTGTCGTCTCGGAGGCGCAACTGTGCCGGATCAATATCCAGCTGACTCCTTTCGAAGAATTGATGATTCCGACGATGAGCTGTTCTACTCGATGCCGCGCCTCGTTGTGCATATCGACGAGGCGGCGATCGAGACCATCGGGCAGATCTACGCGCAGTACCTGCCCGCAGGCGGCGCGATTCTCGACCTGATGAGCAGCTGGCGCTCGCATTTGCCGGTCAAGCTGCGGCCGACGCGCGTGGTCGGGTTGGGACTCAGTCGTCCCGAGATGGATGACAACCCGGCACTCACGGAGCGCGTGGTGCACAACTTGAATCGCGAGCCGCGCCTACCCTTCGTTGATTCGACGTTCGATGGCGCGGTGGTCACGGTGTCGATCCAGTACATGACGCGACCGGTCGAGGTGTTCGCCGAGGTCGGTCGCGTGCTCAAGCCGCGTGCGCCGTTCATCGTGACGTTTTCCAACCGCATGTTCCCCACGAAAGCGGTAGCGGTGTGGCACGCGCTTGGCGATCACGACCGGATGCAACAGGTTGGCAAGTATTTCGTGGACAGCGGCGCGTTCGAGAATGTAGAGATGATCGACCGCAGCACGATCTCGTATCCGCCGACTGATCCGGTTTTCGCTGTGTTCGGGTTTCGCAAGAAGGAAATCACGTGATTCGACATCGCGGGCTTCGCCATCTCGCGCTCACCGTTGCGGATGTCGCCCGCGCGCGAGAGTTCTATGAGCGGGTGTTCGCCATGAAGCTCGTTTGGCAGCCCGACCCTGACAACGCTTATCTGAGTTCCGGCTGCGATAATCTTGCGTTGCACCGCGGCGACGCGGGCAACCGCGCAGCGCAAAGCCTCGATCACCTGGGCTTCATCGTTGCGAGCGTCGCTGACCTCGAAGCGTCGTATGAGTCGGCGCGGCGCGAGCAGCTCGACATCGTGAAGCCACTCAAGCACCATCGCGACGGCTCCGTTTCGTTCTATATCCGCGACCCGGACGGCAACGTGATTCAGCTGCTGTTCGAGCCGTCGATCAGTTCGCAGACGTTCAACGGCTGATTCGTCCGTCGGCGCGCGGACTGGAGTGCACGATGATAAAGGGCAGGGCGACCGCCGCAGGAACCTCCGCGTACGCCGCGCACTTCACCAATCTGAGCGCGAACTACCGCCCGATGATCGGCCTTGCGACCTCGTCAATCGGCCTTGGCACCTACTTGGGCGAGTACGACGAGGCGACCGACCGCGCATATGAAGACGCGATCCGGGCGGCGGTGCTCGGCGGCATCAACTTGATCGACACCGCGGTCAATTACCGATTTCAGCGAAGCGAACGGAACGTGGGACGCGCGCTCGCCAAGCTAATTGGCTCGGGCGAGATTCGCCGCGACCAGGTAATCGTCGCCACCAAAGGCGGTTACATCACGTTCGACGGCGAGGTGCCCGCGGATCCGCGTGGGTGGTTCGACGAGCATTTCGTTCGTACTGGAATCGTCGGCGCCGATGACATGGTCGACGGCTCACACTGCATGACGGCCAAGTGGCTCGCGACGATGCTCGAGATGAGCCGTCAGAACATGGGAGTGGAGACCATCGATATCTACTATCTCCACAATCCGGAGACGCAGCTCGCAGCCGTCTCACGCGCTGATTTTCTCGCGCGGGTGTGCGCCGCGTTTGAATATTTGGAGAGCGCGGTCGTGGACGGGAAGATCGCCGTGTACGGGACCGCAACGTGGAACGGCTTCCGGATGCCCGCGACGGATCGCACGTGGCTCTCGCTCGAGGAGCTGCTAAACGTCGCGCGCGAAGCCGGGGGCGTCGACCATCACTTTCGCGCGATCCAGTTGCCCGTAAATCTTGCGATGCCCGAGGCGGTTACGCTGCAGAACCAAGTCGTGCCCGGCGGCCACGCTACCATTCTGCAGGCGGCGAAGGCGGCGGGAATCGGCGTGTGCGCGAGCGCATCGCTGTTGCAAGGGAAGCTCTCGCGCGGGCTTCCAGAGGTAATCACCGAGGCGTTCAGCGGCTTGGCGACCGACGCGCAGCGCGCGCTTCAGTTCGTCCGCTCGACTCCGGGCGTGGACTGCGCGCTGGTCGGGATGAAATCAGTCGAGCACGTCCGCGCGGCGCTCGCGACTGCGGCGGTCGCGCCGGCATCGCTCGATGACTACCTGAAGCTGTTCCAGCGCTCGTAACTTCTCAGCGCTGCTTGCCAGCCCTCAATTCGGCCAGCCCGAAGCGCAACCTTTGCACCGCAGTCAGGATTTCCAACGCAGCGAATCCGTAGCAGAGCATCGGGCCGAGCGGATGCGCGATCGCGAGCAGCGCAAAGAAGATCAGCGTCTCGCTGCGCTCCAGGATGCCGGGAGGATACACGATCAGCTTCGGACCCCGGCGCTCGAGCGCCGCGCCCACCGCCAGAAACACGGTGATGTTCACGTACCACGTGCCCACCAGCACGAGCGCGGGCCAGTAGAGTTCCGGCCGCGGCCACGCAATTCCGAATATCACCGCGGTCTCGACCACGCGGTCGCCAACCAGGTCGAGTACGCCGCCAAATGGACTTGCACCTCCATGTTCGCGCGCAAGCGTGCCGTCCAACGCGTCCAGCGCGGAGCTAATCGCGAGCAGTGCGATGCCGCTCCAGATTCGTTCGATTCCGAATGCGAACCCTGCTGCGACTCCAATCAACGCCGCGAGGATGGTCGCGGCGTTCGCAGTCAGCCCGGCGGCTGCGAGCACCGCGGCCGCGCGCGACTGGATGGTGCGCACGCTGTCAGTCGCGCCGAGTTTCGCATCGAGCATTGGACGGGTCGATCAGCTGCTTGCGGAAGTGATTGGATGAGGGGAGCGTCAGGACCTGCGGCCGCTAGCTTGTCGACACCGCCTCCAGTTCCTCGAGCGTCCGCCCTTTCGTTTCGGGGGCGTACCACATCACCAGTGCTGCTCCCAGAATCGGTCCGAACGCTGCCGTCGAGACGGCGTTGCCAAGCCCGCCGAGCGGAATCGAGAGCGCCCCGATTATCAGCGGTGATGCAATCGCCGAAATCTGTCCGAGCACCTGGACCGTGAGGCTGTACGATGTCGCGCGAATTTCAGTCGGGAACAATTCGGCGGAGTAGGTGGCGGTAGCCGTGCGCGCTACCTGGAACGCGAACACCGTCAGGACGAGCATCGCCAGCATCTCGGAGCGTCCTTCCACATGGTACAGGAGGAATATGAAGACCGCGCCCAAGGTGTACGACACGCTCGTAGTCGCTTTGCGGCCAACCTTGTCCACCAGGTAACCGCCGAGAAGATGTCCCAACGTGCCGAGCACGTACGACAGCGTCACCGCGAATCCGATTTCCGCGGCGCTCCAGTTTCGGTCGCGTTTCGCGAACAAGCTGAAGAATGTGACCGACGGCGCGCCGACCAGCGCGACGCTGTTCCACATCGCGGCGACCAGCAAGACGCGGCTCCGATACGGACCGTTCAGCGGCGCGACCGCTTGGCGAAGAGTTGACCGCACGTCGGTCCACAGTGATCCGGAGAACGCCTTTTTCAGGTCGAGCGACTGAAATCGTTCGGTCTCGCGAAGCTTGCGGCGCAGCAGCGTGATGAACACAAGCGGAACGATCCCGATCATGTAGAGGCCGCGCCAGCCCCATTTCGTCTCCGCCATGTACGAGAACAGCGTCCCCGCGACGATCACTCCGATCAGGCTGGCGGCATTCAGCATCGCAATGCCGCGTCCGCGCCAGTTCTCCGGAAACTCCTCGCTGATCATGATGATCGCGATGGAGAACTCCGCCATCAGGAAGATCTGCGCGCCGCTCTGAAATATGGTGAAGCTTGCGAGGCCGGTGGAGAGCGCCGTAAAGAGTGTGAACAGCGTGTAGCAGAGCACGGTCACGGTGACGACCGGTTTTCGTCCGATACGATCGGCGAGCAGAACCACGAAGAAGGAGAGCAACCCGCCCACTCGCACCAGCGTCGCCATCAGGCCGACCGCGCGGTCATCGAGGGCGAAATCGTTCGCGATGTACGGAGTGCAGAGATGAAATATGGTTACGTCGTAGCCGTCGAAGATGGTCGCGGACATGAGGAGCGCAAGCAGCGTCCACATGTAGCGGCCGCTGACGCCCGCAGGCTGCGGTCGCGGCGTGGCGGTCGAGTCGGCTGCCGATGCTGTGGCGAATGATGTGCTCGGCTGATTCATTGGCAACCGGCGCCTTGGTAACGCGGAGAAAGTCCCAGATTCGATCGCATGTGGCAAGCATCCGGCTGTTGGCGTACACGCTCGCCGCGATGCTCCTCTACATTGTCGTGGCCGCGGCGCCCGGCGTCGCCGACTCCGCCAACGCGTTCGATTACGACCCGCTCAAATTCGAAATCCTCGACCCACAGACGCGCGAGATAATCGGCTATGGCGGCTACCAGTTCGAGCGTGCCGGCGACCGGATCGTGCTGAAGGGCCAGAACCGCTATCTGAGCGGCGAGTACGACATCGAGAAGGGCACGATGAAGGTCGTCGGCGACGGGCCGCTCCCGGTGGTAGTCGATTTCGAACACTCCTTCTACAACGCTGACGGGTCGATCTTTTCCGATGCGCGCGCCGACTTTTCGACTGGCGCGGCAAGTTGCAAGAGCCACAAGGGCGGCGCCGAGACAGTTCGTCAGGACAAGCTCGACTTGCCGCCGGGCACTTATGCCGGGGCGGCGATTCTCATGGCGATTCAGCACTACGCTGAAGGCGGCAAGCGCGGACCGTTCAATCTTTACGCGTTCAACTGCGCGCCGGGCCCGCGCGTTTTGCCGATCGAGGTCAGTGTCGACGCGCCTGATCATTGGCCGTACGGCGGTGGGCAGATGGCCAAGGTCGATGTGGTTCCGCGGTTCGGCTGGTGGGACGTGGTGATCAGGCCGTTCCTGCCGCGGCTGAACGCATGGTTTGATCCGCGCCGCGACTGGATGTTCGCCGGAGCGAGACTCGCGCGTTACTACCGCGGTCCCGAAATCGTAATGGTCGCGGTCGCGCCGAATCGCAGCGGCGCGCGCACGTACAAGTAGCCGCCGCGGCCGGCGATCAACCGGCCGGGCGCTGGAAAATCAATTCGATGATTTGCCGGGGTTCGGTCTAAAAGTGATCAGCGCCGCCCTCGGAGCCGAAGTGGCGTACCGGCGACGGCTTTGGTTTGCGATATTGGAACGCGGCTTGGCAGAGCGCGCAGGTGCCTTCGCGATGCGGGCTGCCTTGACGGCGCATCAACTTCACGTAACGCACCATTCCATCGACGCACAGATGACCCGCAACCGGGAAGTCATATACGGTGCGGACGGCGGGTTGTTCTTCCATTCCTGGTCTCGTCGCTCCTTGGTAGCTGATTCAGTTCCGTCGGCGCTTTCGCATCTCTCTCGCATCGAGTGTCGCGCGCCGAAAGCGCAACCCGTAACTTAAACAGAATAACGATTTCGCGATGGCGATCAATCTTTTTCGGGTAGCCGCCGAAAAAATTGTTAACTTCGCCGCTCGACCTCCAACGTCACGATCTCGAACGGACGAAGCTTGAGCTCCACTTCGTCACCGCGGCGCTTGCCGCCGAGCGCCATTCGTCTTCCCGTCCGGTTGACGCGGCGCACGGCCGTGCCCGGCATGAACTCAAACCTCGCTGTCTCGGACTCGTCCGCCCCGCTATAGGCGCGCACTCTGAACAGGCCGGGCCGTCCAGCCGGTCTCGCGGTGGAAAAAAGAACATTCGGGTTGTCGCAGCGCATCGCGAACAGCTCCAAGTGGTTGGTGCGCGCGTGAAACAACCGCGCCGCAAAGGCGTAGGCCTGCACGCGCTGGACAAGCCCGCCTTCACGCTATCCACCGCGCCAAGTCGCGACGGCGAACTCGAAGTTGTGCTCGCCGGTTACCTGCGTGGCGGGCGTCTCGAGTTCCGGCCCGGCGCCACCGCGTCGCATCCTACCAGGCTGTCGAAAAAGTCATTTTCAACAGGCTGCTCCCTCTCTCGCGTCTCCCCCAGAGGGGGGAAGATGAAGAAGGAAGCCATCTTTCACGCAGGGTGTTGAGCGCACCGCGGGGACCGCGTCGATATGTTCCGCGTTTCTCAACACCCTGCTAGTGGCTGAGCGCGAAAGCCAGCCCACGCACCGCAGCAAGGTGAGCAGCAAAGTGGTTCCCGAGGCGTCTGCGCGCGCATGCGCTGGAACGGCTGGCGCCATTCGCGGTCCCAATGCGTGTGGACCACGAAGTAAAGATGGCCGTTCACGAAACTCTGGTCACGGCGCTGTCATGCCCGCGGGGCGGCGCGGCAGGAGTACCTTTCGGCGCAGCACCATGATTTCCTCGCCGCGCTGGTTGAGCCCGCGCGTCTCCACGTAGATCACGCCGCGATCGGCTCGCGATCTCGACGGCGTCGTTTCGAGCACGCGCGTCTCGGCATAGACAGTGTCTCCCGCAAAGGTTGGACCGGTGTGGCGCACTGATTCGTACTCGAGATTCGCGATCGCGCTTTCGCTGATGTCTTTGACGCTCATGCCCACCACGGTCGCCAGCACCAGCAGTCCGTTCACGAGCCGCTGACCGTGCTGTGTGGTCGCGGCATACGCGGCATCGAAGTGCAGCGGGTTCGTGTTCATGGTCATCAGCGTGAACCACGTGTTGTCGAACTCTGTGATGGTGCGTCCCGGCCAGTGCTTGAAGTGCTGGCCGGGCGTGAAGTCTTCGAAGTAGGTGGCCATTGGCGATTCCGATCTGCGCGCCGCTCGGACGCGCTCAACTCTAGCGCGCGCGGCTTTCACCGCGCGAGCGAGCGATTGTCGGCTACCGGCGGTGTGGTAGGCTCGAAACGCGGTGAAGAAAAGGTCGCTGAAGCGCCTGCTCGTGGCAAATCGCGGCGAGATCGCGCTTCGAATCATTCGAAGCGCGCGGCTGCTCGGTATCAAGACGGTCGCGGTGTTTTCCGAGGCAGACGCCGAATCGCCGCACGTCGCGATGGCCGACGACGCGCGCCTGATCGGACCGGCCGAGGCTGCAAAGAGCTACCTCAACATCGAGTCGATCATCGCGGCGGCGAAGGCATCGCATGCCGATGCGATCCATCCCGGCTACGGGTTCCTCTCCGAGCGTCCCGAGTTCGCGCGCGCAGTCGTCGAGGCGGGCATCACGTTTGTCGGTCCGCGCGCCGAAGTGATGGCGAAGCTGGGCGACAAGGTGGCCGCGCGCAGAATCGCTGCGGACGCGGGTGTGCCGGTCGTGCCGGGAGTGGAGACCGGCGAGAACGCCAGCGCGCGCGCATTCGCCGAGGGTACCGGGGTTCCGGTGGTCGTGAAGGCTGCGGCGGGAGGCGGCGGCCGCGGGATGCGCGTAGTCACGAAACTTGCGCAACTCGATGGCGCTCTGGAAGCAGCCAAGCGCGAGGCCACCGCCGCGTTCGGCGACGGCCGCGTATTCATCGAGAAGTACCTGGCGCGTCCCCGCCATATCGAAGTTCAGATCATCGGCGACGAGCACGGCGCCATCGTCGCGCTCGGCGAGCGCGACTGTTCTATTCAACGGCGCCACCAGAAGATCATCGAGGAGTCGCCCGCGCCCGGAATTTCAGACGCGCTGAGGAATCGCATCATCGAGGCGGCGCTCAAAGTGGCGCGCGCCGCAGGGTACACCAATGCCGGCACGGTGGAATTCCTGGTCGATGGCGGCGACTTTTACTTTCTCGAAGTGAACGCGCGCCTTCAGGTCGAGCATCCGGTTACCGAGATGCGCTACGATTGCGATCTTGTTGCGGAGCAGTTGCGCGTGGCCGCCGGCGAAAAAGTCTCGCCGGTGACTACGCCGCATGGCCATGCAATCGAGGCGCGCATCTATGCCGAGGATGCCGCGCGTGGTTTTCGTCCCGCGGCGGGCGAAGTGATCCATCTCAGCATTCCGGCAGGACTTGGCATTCGGTTCGACTCGCATCTCGTGCAGGGTCTCGAGGTCGGCAGCTACTATGACGGCCTGCTCGGCAAACTCGTGGGGTGGGCGCCGGCTCGCGAGGAAGCGCGCTGGCGGATGCTCAACGCGCTCGACGAGTTCTCACTGCTCGGCGTCCGCCACACCGCGGAATTCCTTCGCGACGTAATCGCGAGCAGCGCGTTCGAGCGCGCGAACCTTTCCACCGGATTCATCGACGAGTTCTTCGGCGGTTGGCGTCCGAATGATGAGCGCTGCGAGCACGCGCTTGTCGCGGCGGCGCTCGCGGCGTCAGGCGCGCTCGGGTCCGATGGCGCTCAGCGCGGCGGCTACCACGACGCTCGACCGGCGGGCCGCTCTCCGTGGGCGGACCTGGCGAACTTCGAGCTTTGGAAACGGCAATGAGACTCAGAGCCGGCGATGGACGCGAGCACGATGTCGAGGTGCTGGCGCGCGACGGCTCGCGCGTGCGACTGCGAATCGATGGCCGCGACCTCGACGCCGAAACGATCGGCCTGCCCGACGGCGGAGCGGTGATCAATATCGATGGTCGTCGCCACCGTGCGTATGCAGCTCGCCGCAAGGGAGCGACGCTGGTTGCAGTCGGCAACGCGAGTTACGAATTTGTCGAGGCAGACGACAACGCGGCGCGCCGGAGCCAGGGTCTCGCGACGCCCGAGGTGACTGCGCCGATGCCCGGCAAGGTGCTCAAGATTCTCGTGCGCGAAGGCGAGGTTGTGAACGCCGGCGACGGGCTGATCGTTCTTGAGGCGATGAAGATGGAGACCACGCTTGCGGCGGAAAGCACGGCGGTGGTGAAGCGGGTGCTGGTGAAAGAGGGCGAGATGGTCGATCACGGAGCGCTGCTGCTCGAACTCAGTCCCGCTCCATCTGTGCACGAATCTGGGACGCCAAACCCATAATCCACTCCTCGAAGTCCGCGTCGCGGTCCACCACGATCTCCAGCTTGCCGCCCGCTATCACTGTGACACGGCCGGGATGCCCGGTGCGCAGCGGTATGACAACGGCCTCGCGCGAGATTCCCATCGGCTCGATCACGGCGAAGATTCGTTCGATTTCCTTGAGCGTGACGGCCTTCAGCATGGTTCCAACGCGCGCGAGAGATGCGCGCCGCTCTTTACATATGGGCGTCAAGCGGTACGCTCAATAGCGGTCATCCTGTCGAGAGCGGGAGGGTTCGATGTTCGGGACGATCAAGAAGGTGTTCAAGGACAAGGGCTTCGGTTTCATCATTCCTGATGACGGCGGCGACGAGGTCTTTTTTCATCGCTCGCGGCTCGCTCCCAAGGTCTATTTCGAGGACCTTCGCGAGGGCAACGAAGTCCAGTTCGAAGTGCGCCCCGGCGAGAAGGGCCCACAGGCGTTCAACCTGAGACTTCGTTAGCGCCGAGTGATCTCAGCGCCGCTCGCGGAGTTTCTTGTTCACAGGATCCCGCATGGCACGGCAGAGCACGCTGATCATTCTTAACGGCGGATCGAGCGCCGGCAAGACTAGTCTCGGACGTGCGCTCCAGGAGGTTATGCCGGAGACTTACCTGCTGCTCGGCATCGACGCGTTTTGGTTTTCGCTTCCACCAAGACAGCTGGACCTCAACCGCGTCGAGCCACAGTTCTATTCGTGGGACACCACAACCGAAGACGGGCTCGAATATTTCAGGATTGCGCCCGGGCCGATTCTCGACAAGACAATGCTCGGTCGCTACTTAGCAATCGAGCAGTTTCTAAAGCTCGGCTTCAACGTGGTTGCCGACGACGTCATCTGGAAGCGCGATTGGCTGTTGGATGCGCTGCGCATCTTCGCACCGTACCGGGTGTATATGGTCGGGGTGTTCGTATCCGACGAGGAGGGCGCGCGGCGGGAGATTCAGCGAGGCGACCGGCACGCCGGTTGGGACCGCGGCTCAGCGCGCTACGCCCATCACGACGCGATCTACGATCTCAAGATTGACACCACCTTCGAGTCGCCCCAGCGGGCGGCGTGCGAAATCAAGGCGGCGCTCGATGCGGGCCTCAAGCCGGGCGCGTTCGTCGAGATGCGCCGCAAATTTCTTGGCGCTGCCTGACGCGCGTTGCTAGCGCGTCCAACGCAGCCAGGTTTCGAAGATCCGTTTGACCGTCGGCGTGAGACGCGTGCGGTTGTACGCATCGCCAACTTTCTTTATCGCTTCAGCCTGCGTCGGATAGGGATGAATGATTCCGGCGATCTTGCCTAGACCGATTCCTCCGACCATCGCGGTCGTAAGCTCGGAGAGCATTTCGCCCGCGTGAGCAGCCACCACCGTAGCGCCGACGATCGTGTCGGTGCCCTCCCTGACGTGCACCTTGACGAAGCCGTCGGTCTCGCCGTCAAGAACCGCGCGGTCAACCGCGCTGAGTTCCTGCGTGAAGGTCCTGACCTTGATGCCGCGCGCGCGCGCATCGGACTCGTAGAGTCCGACGTGACCGAT
This sequence comes from uncultured Binatia bacterium (SeqCode), assembly GCA_964429575.1. Taxonomy (GTDB): domain Bacteria; phylum Desulfobacterota; class Binatia; order Binatales; family Binataceae; genus CAYSCX01. The sequence goes on from CAYSCX010000003.1 coordinate 112,303, forward strand.
CTCAGGATCGGTGTAGGTGCACCATGGGACGGTCAACGCACTCATTTTCGCGCGTCCGAAGAAGAGCGCGTTTCGAATCACGATGCGCGCAGTCGCATCGGACATGTGCGTGAACTTGTATTTCGATGCGACGTCGCCGCACGCGAAAATGCGCGGATTGGTGGACTGCAAGTAGTCGTTGACCTTGATGCCGGCCGTTTCATCGTACACCACGCCGGCCGCCTCGAGTCCGAGTCCCTGTACGGCGGGAACTCGTCCGACGCCTATTAGAATCTCGTCGCACCTAATTTCGGCGGACTCGCCATTGACCTTTGTTACGATCACTTTCTCAGCGCCGCGGCGCTCGACGCGCTCGATCTTGCAATTGGCTACAAGGTTGACTCCGTCGCGGACCATCGCACGTTCGACACGTTCGGCTGCGTCGCGGTCCTCGCGGATCAGAATCTGCGGCGCCGCCTCCAGCAGATGTACCTCGCTGCCAAACCGCGCGAACGCTTGAGACATCTCGCATCCGATCGGTCCCGCGCCAATCACGGCAAGGCGTCGCGGCAGCTCGGTGAGCGAAAAGATGGTTTCGTTGGTCAGGTAGCCGGCATCTTCGAGCCCCGGAATTGGAAGCCGCGCGGCACGCGCGCCGGTCGCGACCACCGCCTTGCGGAAGCGGAGGGTCTTGCCGTCCACCTCGACGGTGTCGGGCCCGGCGAAGCGCGCGCTGCCGAGGAACACATCGACGCCGAGCGTCGTGTATCGGCTCGCTGAATCGATGGCACTGAGCTCCGCGCGCAGCCGTCGCATCCGCTCCATCACCTTGCCGAAATTGACGCACGCGCCCGCGGGCACGGCGACGCCGAAGTCGGCAGCATCACGCACAGACGCCGCGACGCGCGCGGCGCGAATAAGCGCCTTCGAGGGTACGCAACCAAAGTTGAGGCAATCGCCGCCCATGAGATCGCGTTCGACCAGCGCGACCTTTGCGCCAAGGCCCGCGGCGCCGGCCGCGGTGATCAGTCCCGCAGTGCCCGCCCCGATCACGACCAGGTTGTAGCGCGGCGCCGGTGCTGGGTTGACCCAATCTGCCGGATGGACGTTGCGAGTGAGTTGTTGGTTGAAAATGTCGTGCGGAGTGTGAACGAGCGGCCGGGCAGCCATCGATTTCCTCGCTCAGGTCTTCTCGCGCAGCGCTCGCGATCCGATGCGCGTCGCATAGATGGCGATCAGCACCGTCGCGGCGAAGCCGATGATGTTGATGATCCACCTGGTGGTCGAGGGCGCCGAGATCTCGCCGCCGCTTGCGGCAGTGCTTGCCAAGTCGCGTCCCAGCGATCCGATGTAAACGTAAAGCACCGTGCCCGGCATCATGCCGATCCACGATGCGAAAAAGTAATCGCGCAGGCGCACCCTGGTGAGGCCGTACGCATAGTTGAGAAGATTGAACGGGAATACCGGCGAGAGACGCGTGAGCCCGACAATTCTCCAGCCCTCGCGCCCTACCGCTTCGTCGATGGCCATGAACTTCACATTGCGCTCGATCTTTCCCGCCACCCAGTCGCGTGCGAGGTAGCGTCCGACGAGGAACGCGGCGGTTGCGCCCAACGTCGCGGCGACCGAGGAGTAGATCGAGCCCCACACGACTCCGAATACCGCCCCCGCGCCAATTGTGAGAATTGAACCGGGCACCAGCAGCACACACGCGATCACGTAGATGATGATAAACGCAACCGGCGCGAGAGGGCCCAGCCCGGCGATCCATTCGAGCGCCCGCGTGAGGAGCGTGCTGGCGCCGAAGCTGCGCAGGACGACGACCAGGACGAGTAACGCGGCTGCGCCGAGGACGAGCTTTGGATTGAGGAGTGTGCCGCGGCGGCGCTTTGCGCTGCTCATTGGCGTTGCCTGTAGGTGAGCTTCGTGGCGCAATCTGTCGCGCAAGCCGCGCTTACATGGGCTCGGCCGCTGTTGTAACTTCTTGTTTCGTGTCGGTTCGCGAGCATCGCAAGCACTCCCGGGCGAATCTCAAGGTTGGCGTCATCACCGCCAGCGACACGCGCACGCCCGAAACCGACGAAAGCGGAAAGCTCATCCGCGAGCTTTTCGATGCCGCCGGACACAACGTGGTGTCGTACCAGATTGTTCCGGACAGCCCCGAGCGCATCAAGCAAGCAATTCACCGCTGCATTCCCGCAGTTGATGCTATCGTGATCAGCGGCGGCACCGGTATCGCGCGACGCGATTCGACCGTCGAAGTCGTTCGCCCGATGCTCGACAAGGAGATCGAGGGCTTCGGAGAATTATTCCGTATGCTCTCGTTTCAGGAGATTGGCGCAGCGGCGATGATGAGCCGTGCGGTTGCCGGAATCAGCCGCGGCAAGATTCTGGTCGCGCTGCCGGGTTCGACCGCCGCGTGCAAGCTCGCGATCGAAAAGTTGCTGCTTCCCGAAATCGGGCACATGGCGCATTTGCTATCGCAATGAACCGGCTAAGGCTGAAACTCTTCGCGACGTTGCGTGAACGTGCGCGCGCATCGGAGCTCGAGCGCGAGTTCCCCGACGGAACCACGGTCGGCGAAATTTGGCGGCGGCTCCAGGATGAAATTCCCGCGCTGCGCGGCCATCAGGATTCGGTGCGTTTCGCGGTGAACCAGGAGTACGTCGAAGACGACTTCACGCCGCGCGCGCACGATGAGGTCGCATTCTTCCCGCCCGTCAGCGGTGGTGCGGAGCCGCGATGGGTTGGGCCGATTACGATAACGCGCGATCGAATTGACGTTGCGGAACTCGAGCGTGAGGTTGCCGACTCTTCGGCCGGTGCGACCGTCACGTTCACCGGTACGACGCGACGCGAGAACGCGGGCCGCAACGTCATCTGGCTCGAGTACGAAGCCTACGAGCCGATGGCGCTCCGCGAAATCCGCAAGCTTGCGCGCGAAGCGGGCGAGCGCTGGAACATCGTGCGCATCGCCATCCGCCACCGCGTCGGCCGCGTCGATATCGGCGAGACGTCAGTGGCGATCGCGGTCTCGGCGGCGCATCGCGCCGAGGCGTTCGAGTCATGCCGTTTTGCGATCGACCGTCTCAAAGAAATCGTTCCGATCTGGAAGAAGGAATACTTTGAAGGCGGTGAAGTGTGGGTCGGTTGCCAAACTTCGCATCCGCCGCATCCATAAATTTCTGCTTTTGAGCAGCCCTGATTGACCGGTCGGTCCGTATTGGATATCTCCCACACGATGGCGCTCGGCGAAACCACCGTTGAGAAGATCATTCTGGCAGAGCCGCGCGGCTTCTGCGCCGGGGTCGATCGCGCGGTCGAGGCGGTGCGCGGCGCGCTGCACACCTACGGGCGCCCGCTCTACGTGCGCCATCAGATCGTTCATAACCGATTCGTGCTGGAGGCGCTCGAAAAAGAGGGCGCCATTTTTGTCGAGGATCTGAACGAGGTCCCGTCAGGCAACCGCGTCATCTTCAGCGCGCACGGTGTTGCGCCGAGCGAATGGGATCGCGCCAAGGGCCGCGAACTGCGGGTGATCGATGCGACCTGCCCGCTCGTTACCAAGGTACATCTTGAAGTCGAACGCTTCGCGAGCGAGGGCCGCACAGTGATTCTCGTCGGCCACACGGGCCACGAGGAAGTGAAGGGCACCCTGGGCGTGTCGCCCGGCCGCGTGATCCTGGTTCAAAACGTCGAGGAAGCCGCCAAGGCGCAAGTACCTGACCCGATGCGCGTGGCCGCCGTCACTCAGACCACGCTCAGCGTCGATGACACCCGCGAAATCATGGAGACGCTCAAGCGGCGGTTTCCGGCAATCATTACGCCGCACGCCGACGACATCTGTTATGCGACGCAGAACCGCCAGAACGCCGTGAAGGAGCTGGTCAAGGTGACGGACGCGGTGCTGGTGGTCGGCTCCAAGCAGAGTTCCAACGCGAACCGGTTGGTCGAAGTCGCGCGCACACGCGGCGGCCGCGCCTATCTCGTCGATTCGATCGCAGACGTCGAGCCCCAGATGCTCGCGGGCGTGCGCTCGCTGGGACTGACCGCAAGCGCGTCGTCTCCCGAGTGGCTGGTCGAGGAGATCATCGGCGTGTTCGCTGGAAAGGGCGCCGAAGTCGAGCTGCTGAGCATCGCGACCGAGGACATCCGCTTCAAACTTCCGATGCAGGCCGAGTAAGGCGCGCAGGTTTCGCGCGCGTGCCTTTGCGGGCCCCGCTGCGCGAGCTTCACTGCCTTGACAATTCTGGCGGGTTGCCTAAAGGTTCAGGCGAAATCGCCTGCTTCGCCGTCTTTCGGCGCAATCCAGAGGAAATGATGCACATGCCGAGGACAATCGCAGGTGCCCTGCTGCTCGTCTCGCTCGCGCTGTTCGCGTTGGTAGCCGGGTGCCAGACCGAGGCTCAGAAACATCTCTACAAGGCCGACGAGATGTTCGAGAACAAGCAGTACGAGGAAGCGAAAAAGGAGCTCGAGGAATCGATTAAGCTGGATCCAAATCTTCTCGACGCGCAGAAATCGCTCGCGCATCTCAGCGAGTTTCTCGGCGACCAGGCGGCGGCTGCGAAAGCGTATCAGGCCTCATCGGTGCTCGACCCGACTGATCAGAAGTTGATGGCGAAGGCGCGCTACTACAAGGCGCTCTCGCTGCTCGAGGAGCAGGCGGACACGGCGCTTGCGGACATCGAGGCGGGCAAGACCGACGAGGGGATCAGATCGCTCAAGGAGGTCTTGCGCACCACCAAGACCAAGGCGACGCGCCAGAAGGCGGTCACGTCGCTAAAGAAGGCCGCATCGATACTTGCGGGCAAGGGCGATCAGCTGATGAAGGACAAAAAGCCGACTGACGCACTCGCCGACTACGAGCAGTCAGCGCAGGCGTATCTGCTGGTCGCGCAGGCGAGCGGCGGGCAACTCGACCCGGCGGCGGAGCCGGTTCTCCGCTCGCTTAGCGAGGCCGCCAAGGACGCCGGCGATCCCGAAGCGCCGTTCCGCGTGCTCAACGACATCCTGACGGTGGATTCGAACAACACTGCGGCGAACATGGAACTCGCGAAGATTTATCTGGTCCGCAAGCCGCCTGATTACATTACCGCCGCCGACCTCGAGGAGCGCGCGGGAGCGCCCGACGAGGAAGTCAAGAAGCTGCGCGACCTGGCGAAGCGCCAGCGCAAGGGATAGGGCCGGCGCATCCGGCTTTCCCGCGCGGACTCGCGCCGCACGTATTCCGAGGCTCTTGCGCAACGCGTTGGAGGTGCGATGCGGCGGCGCGGGTACATCGCTGTCGAAGGGCCGATCGGCGTAGGCAAGACCACGCTCGCGCGCCTGCTTGCCCGCGAGATCAACGCGCGGCTGGTGCTCGAAGACGCCGAGAACAATCCCTTTCTCTCGCGCTTCTACCGGGAACCCGAGAAGTACGCGCTCTCGGTGCAGCTCTACTTCTTGCTGAGCCGCTACAATCAGCAGCGCGAACTTCTACAGCAGGAATTGTTCTCCGAGGCGACCGTTGCCGACTATCTGTTCGCCAAGGATCGCATCTTCGCGAGCCTCAATCTCGCTCCCGACGAACTAACTCTCTACGAACGCGTTTATGGCCTGCTCGATCAGCAGACCCGCAAGCCCGACCTCGTGGTGTACGTGCGAGCGGGCGTGGAGGTTCTGGCGCAGCGGCTCAGGCGCCGCAACCGCGATTTCGAGCGCTACATCAGTTACGAGTATCTCGATCGCGTGTCAGCAGCGTATCGCGACTTCTTCTTCTACTACGATGACGCGCCGCTGCTGGTGATCGACACGACGGAGATCGACTTCGTCCGCAACTCGGACGATCTCGACGAGCTGATCCGCGAGATCGACCGCGCGGGTCCCGGCGCCCAGTACTACGTTCCGCGCAAGGCCTAGCAGGGTGTTGCGAAACCCCGGAAAATCCAAAATGTGCTGGCTTTGGCTCGCAACACCCTGCGTCAAAACCTTGTCCTGAGCCATGGGCGAAGGATCGGGCTTCGTTCCTAAACTTCTCTCCCGCCTCGGGAGAGACAAGAGTGAGGGCGCAGGCGGTTGAAATAGTTTTTCAACCGCCTGCTAGGCGCGCGCTGCGACGCGGGCTACTTGCTCGCCTCGGCGTACGCCTCCTCGATGTCGTGCGCCAGCTTGATGTCCTTGTCGGTCACTCCTCCTTCGCTGTGCGTCGCGCAGCGGAAGCCCACGCGGGTGTAGTTGATCGTCATGTCGGGGTGGTGATCCTGCAGCTCCGCCACTTGAGAAATGTGGTTGACGAACTCGATCCCGTCGCGAAACTCCTTGAATCGGTAGAGCTTTGAAATCGCGCCGTCCTTGTACTCCCAGCCCGGAAGGTCTTCGAGTTCCTGTTCGATCTGTTTATCGGTGAGCTTGGGCATCGCGTAAACCTCCATGCGGGCTGCGCGCCCGCCGCTGCTTCAAATTGTAGTCCGGGCCGCCGCTGGTGCCCAAACCGCCGGGCTTCGGGATTGTTCGCTTGTGTGCGAGCTGTGGTATTAGATCGATTGACGCAGCGCATTGACGTAAGGGGCCTACCCATGGCGAACAAGATCGTTACCGAAGAGGCGACCAAGCAGATCGGCGTAGAGGGTCCGCCGGTGACGGTCGAGATCGAACGCGGCGCAATCCGCCGCTTCGCCGAAGCGATCGGCGACACCAACCCGCTTTTCAACAGCGAACCGCAGGCGCGCAAGTCGCGCTTCGGCGGCATGATCGCGCCGCCCACCTTCTGCCGCTCGCTGATGTCGCCCATTCCGAATGTCAAGCTCAACCTGGGCGAGACGTTTCGCGGACTCGACGGCGGCTCGGAGTGGGAGTACTTCCACCCGGTCCGCCCCGGCGACCGCATCACGGTGCGCACCAAGCTGGCCGACCTGCGCGAGTCGGAGGGCAGGCTGGGGCCGATGGTGTTCATCGTGATGGAGACCAGCTACACCAACCAGCTCGGCGAAGTCTGCGCGCTCCAGCGCTCGACGGCGATTCGCTACTAGGGGGTTGCGGCCAATGGCAAAGCAGCTTTATTTCGAGGATGTCGAAGTCGGCTACGAGATCGGCCCGCTCGAAAAAGGTCCGACCACCCAGCAGCTCGTCAAGTATGCGGGCGCGTCGGGCGACTTCTACCAGATTCACTATGACAAGGATTTCGCGCTGGCGAACAAGTTGCCCGGCGTCATCTTGCACGGCGCACTCAAGAACGCATTCCTCGGCCACCTGATGACGGACTTCGCGGGCGAGCACGGCTGGCTGCGCAAGCTCGCCGTTCAATACCGGGGCATGGACGTGCCCGGCGTCAAGCTCGAGTGCAAGGGCAAGGTGGTCCGCAAGTACCTCGACAACGGAAATCACCTGGTCGATTGCGAAATTTGGATCGAGAACGCCAAGGGCGAGAAGACCACGCCCGGCAGCGCGACTGTGGAACTGCCGTCGCGCAGTGCCCACTGACACGCGCGTGAGAGTCGGTCGCGAGATTGCGCCACGGACAGTTGGTCCCGACGACATCAAGGCGGGCCGCGTCGATCCTCAGTACCGCAAGACTCTCACCCGCCTGCTCGCAGCGCACGCGCTCGCCGAGAAACTTACCGCTCTCGGATACGAGCGCGCGCTCGAGGCGGTCAGGGACACCGAGCTTCAACCGACCATCGAGAAAAACCTCGTCGAGGAGCGCAAGCACGCGCGGCTCGTGTACCGCGCCTTGGAGGATCTCGGGCTCAACGAACAGGCGTCGGACCGCACGATGGTCGCGGCGTACGGCGGACCGTCGTTCGAGGCGCCGCGCTATTTCGCCGAGCACATGCGGAGCGAACTCGATCTGCTTATGGCGACGGTCAGTGTCGATATGACCGGCCTCATCATGATCGGCGTGAACTACTGCGATTCCAGCTACACGCCTCATGCGCGCGCGGCGGAGCTGATCCTCGAGGAAGAGGCCGACCACGACGTGTTTGCGTCGGAGTTGCTCGGCCAGGCGGTCGAGCATTTCGGACCGCGCCGAATGAACCTGGCGCTTCGCCAATGGATTCCGCGCGCGGTGAACTTCTTTGGTCCGCCGGGTAGCGGCTTCACTCACGACTGCATCCGCTTTGGACTCAAGGCGAGCGACAACGCCGAGCTCGCCGAGATCTATCTGACGATGCTTGAGCGCAGGACCACCCAGCTTGGATTACGGCTTCCCAAGCTAACGCCCGAATATCCGCACGCGGCTGTCTGACGCGTCGCTATAGCGCGCGCGACGCGCCCCGCTGTTTTTTCGCGCGAGCGATCGCGCATCAGGAGAACCATGAATCGCGATCAGCTGAGCGAGTCCGACGTCGCGCAACAGTGGAATCTGAATGCGGACCTGTGGACCGAGCAGGTGCGCGCCGGCTGGGATATTTATCGCGAGCACTGGAACAACCCGGCGTTCCTGCCGTTCGTGGGCGATCTGGCGGGAAAGGGTGTGCTCGATGCGGGCTGCGGCGAGGGTTACAACACGCGAATCTTTGCTCGTCGCGGAGGACGGATGATTGGCGTGGATCTCTCGCCCCGCATGATCGAGCGCGCCCGCGAAGAAGAACGCCGCGAGCCGCTCGGCATCCGCTACGAAGTCACATCATACTCAGACCTCGGCGCGTTCGCCGATGATTCCTTCGATGCTTGCGTGTCAACGATGGCGCTGATGGATGGTCCCGATTTTCCGGGTGCGATGCGCGAAATTCGCCGCGTGATGAAGCCCGGCGCGCCGCTATGCTTCAGCATTCTGCATCCATGCTTCGCCACCAAGGGGCTGGGATGGCTCAACGACGCCGGCGGACACCCCGTGAAATTCACCGTCGCGGATTACTTCGATGACACGCCGTGGGTGGACCGCTGGAAGTTCGGCCACGCGCCGAACGCGGCGCAGGTCGACAACTTCAGGGTCCCGCGCTTCGACCGCACTCTGTCGTACTACCTCAACGCGCTGCTTGACGCGGGCCTTGTGTTCGAACGAATCGATGAGCCCCGTGCTTCTGAAGATGCGTGCCGCCGGTTTCCTGCACTGCAGCGATGGAGAGACCACATTCCGCTCTACCTGCATGTTCGCGCACGCAAGCACGGCTAGCGCGAATCAGGCGATGCTCGTCGGAGATGTGCAATGCCACGAATCGTAAGCCTGCTGCCAAGCGCGACAGAGATCGTCTGCGCGCTCGGCTTTGAAGATCAGTTGGTAGGGCGCTCGCATGAGTGCGACTACCCGCCGCCGGTCGTACGCGTCGCGGCGCTCACGGAGCCGAAGTTCAAGCCTGAAGGTTCCAGCGCGGAGATCGATCAACGTGTCCGCACCACCGTGGCGCAGTCGCTTTCCGTGTACCGCGTCGATGCGGACCGGCTCCGCGAGCTTCGACCCGGCGTGATCGTTACGCAGTCGCAATGCGAGGTCTGCGCGGTGAGCATCGGTGACGTGGAGCGCGCGGTCGCCGACTGGACTGGTACGCGGCCAACCGTGGTGTCGCTCTCGCCGGCGGCTTTGGAAGACGTGCTGAGCGACATCGAGCGCGTCGCCGGGGTACTCGGCGTCAAGCAACGCGGCCGCGACCTCGCGCTGCAGTTGCGGACGCGTATGGATGCGATCGCGGTTCGCGCGCGCTCGGCGGCGTCGCGTCCCCGCGTCGCGTGCGTCGAATGGATCGAGCCGTTGATGGCGGCTGGCAATTGGATGCCGGAGCTGGTCGAGATGGCGGGCGGCGTCAATCTGTTCGCAGAAGCGGGAAAGCACTCACCGTGGATCAAGATCGATGAACTCGTCGCGAGCGACCCTGACGTGATCCTGGTCGCGCCGTGCGGCTTCGGGATCGAGCGGACGCTCGCTGACTTGCCTGCGCTCGCAGCTGACCCGCGTTGGTCAAGACTTCGCGCCGTACGCGAGCGCCGCGTCTGCGTCGCGGATGGAAATCAGTACTTCAACCGGCCTGGACCGCGGATCGTTGAATCGCTCGAAATACTCGCCGAAGTGACGCACCCCGAACTGTTTCGGTTCGGCCACGAAGGCTCCGGCTGGCGGCGGCTGTAATCGCGCGAGTCAGCGCTTCGGTCCGAGATACGCGAGGCCCTCGCGCGCGGGTGTCAGTCTGATTCCGAACTCCTCGATCAGCGGCGCGATGTTGCACGCGTTGTCCGCCGTCACGAAAGTCACCGCATCACGCGATAGCAGCGGTTTCGGAAGCCTTTCGGCGACCGCGCCGATAGCGCGCATCACGCGCTCGGGTATGTGGATGATGAACCGGCGCCGCCCGGTTACTTCCATCAATAGTTTCACGAACTCGTCGAAGCTCATCAGTTCGGGGCCGCCGACATCGTAGGTGCCGTTGCGGCCGCGGCCGGTCAATGCGAGGGCGACGCACGCTGCGAGATCATCGACCAGTACCGGCTGAAGCTTCTGCCGGCCGGTACCGGGCACGCCGAATACCGGCGCCAACTTGAGCAAGCGCGCGAAGTTGCTGACCACCTTGTCGTCGGGGCCGTACACCAGCGACGGCCGGAAGATCGTGTACGCAAGGCCCGATTCGCGAACCGCGCGCTCGGCCCGGCCCTTCGCACGAAAACCGGGGTGCGCGCTGGTCTCGTCCGCCGCCGCGCCGCTTACGTAGATAAACTCGTTCGTGCCGGCCGCCTTGGCCGCATCGAGCAGCGCGACCGTACCACCGAAATCGATTCGCTCGAACGTCAGCCCTCGCGATGAGTCCTCAATCGGGTAGCCTTCGAACTGCACCGTGTTAACGACGGCATCGGCGCCGGCGAGAGCAGGTGCAAGCGTCGCGGGGTCTGTGACTTCGGCGCGCACGTACTCCGCGTTACGCGCGTCGAGGCTTTTTCGCGCCGAGTCCGGATTGCGGGTCAGCACTCGCAACCGCATCGATGGCATTGCGGCGAGGCGACGGACGATGGCGCGTCCGATGAAGCCGGAGCCTCCCGCGATAGCGACAGTCTTCTCGTCCATCTATGTTCTCTTGCGAAGCCAGCCGCCGAGCCTGACGAACTAGCAGGCTGTTGAAAAACGCATTTTCAACAGCCTGCTCCCTCTCTCGCATCTCCCTCTTTCGCGTCTCCGGGCGAGAAGATTAGGAAGGCAGCCCGATCCTTCGCCCATGGCTCAGGACAAGGTTTTTACGCAGTGTGTTGAGGACGAAGTCGATGCCATTGTGGACTCCGAGGCTTTTCTCAACACCCTGCTAGAGGCTTCGCCACTCGGCCGTGAACGGCTTGCGACGGACGAATTCGCCGCGTCCGGCGCGCGCTTCGACCTTCCGGCCGGTGACGATCACTTCGCCGCGCGAGATCGTCGCATGCGGCCAGCCGGTCACCTCGAATCCTTCGAACACATCGTAATCGGAGCGCGAGTGCATCTCCGGCGCGTGAATCACGCGCTTGCGATTCGGATCGAAGACGACGAGATCGGCGTCGGCGCCTTCGACGATCGCGCCTTTGCGCGGATAGAGGCCAAAAATCTTCGCCGGATTGGTCGCGACCAGATCGACCATGCGCGCGAGCGAGATCCGCCCCTTCGCGACGCCCTCGGAGTAGAGCATCGGCGCCAGCGTCTCGAGGTTCGACATGCCGGGTCGAATTCTCGTGAACCGATCGGCGCCGAGCTTTTCGTGAAGTTTCCAGCAGCAATGATCGGTCGCGACAGTGTCGATCGTTCCGTCCGCAAGCGCTTCCCAAAGCTCGTCGCGATCGGCTGCGGAGCGAAGCGGTGGCAGTCCGACGTAACGTTCGCCTTCGGGTTCCAGGTAGCGCTCTTCGGTCAGATACAGATAGATGGGCCGCGTCTCGGCGGCGATGTTCGCGCCCGCGGCTCGCGCCCGGCGAATCTCGCGCAATGCGGCCGCGCTCGAGAGGTGCACAAAGTATGCTGGCACGCCCGCCAACTCGCACATTCTGACCGCGCGCGCGACCGCCGCCGCTTCGGATAGCGGAGGCCGGCTCGCCGCAAAATACGCGACGCTGCGGTTACCCGCCGCCAGCAGCTGCTCGGTGCAGTAGCCGATGAGGTGCTGATCCTCGGCATGAATCGTCAGCAGGCCATGTGCCTTGGCCGCCGCGCTGAAAAATCGCAAATAGTCGCGAGCGCGCTCCTCGAAGCCTTGCATCATGAAAATCTTGAAGCTCGCGACGCCGCTCTCGACGATTCGCGCTGCTTCGTCACGCACCGCCTCTGTCGGATCCCATACCGCGACGTGAAAACCGTAGTCGACGATTGCGCGGCCGCGTGCCTTTTGCTGCCAGTGCTCGATTCCGTGCGCGAGTGATTGCCCCGGTGTCTGAAACGCGTAGTCGATGACGCATGTGACGCCGCCCGCCGCGGCGGCCGCGGTGCCGGATTCGAAATCGTCCGCGGTGCGCGAATTGAACATCTCGCCATCCAGATGCGTGTGCGCATCGACGGCGCCGGGCAGCAACAGCATCCCGCGTGCATCGATCGTCTTGGCGGCAGGTTCGAGGGATCCGGGCGGCGCGATTCGCTTGACCTTGCCGGCCTCGATGCCAACGTCTGCCGCCGCCGTTGCCGACGGCGTGACGGCCGTCGCACCGGTGATGGCGAGGTCGAGCATAGCGCACGCCCCCTTCAGGAGCGGCGGCGCCGCCGGCTGGTTGCGCGCTTGACGTGATGCTGACCGCTGCCATCGACGGAAGCGTGCGCAATGCGGGATGCCTTGCCTTCGTGCTTTCCGTCCGCGAGCGGCAACAGCTTGAAGCGCGAGACTTCAGGACGGCAATTGAATCGGATTCTGAACCAGAAAGTTCCCAGCCCGCGGTTGGTGTAAATGTAGAAGTCCTCGAAGCGGTTCAGTCCGGAGTAGTACTGCTTGCCGATTCGAAGGATCGAACGCAGCGGCGAGCCGTAAAATGGGACTCTCACCACGCCGCCGTGCGTGTGCCCGGAGAGCATCACGCCCGGTTTCAGGTGGCGGGCGTAGAGCGCAGTGTCAGGGTTGTGCGCAAGCACTATGGTCGGATCATCGGCGCGCACGCCGCGAAATGCGCGCACCGGCTCGGCACGCCGCGACCACAAATCATCGATGCCGACCACGACCAGCCGCTCGCCGCGCAATGCCACCCTGCGGCTCTCGTTCGCGAGCACCTCGGCGCCGGCATCGCGAAGCGCCTCGGCGATGTGCGCGTAACCGGCCCAGTGGTCGTGATTGCCGCCGATCGCGAAAAGGCCGGAGCGGGGCGCGAGCTTCGATATCGCATCACGAAACGCCGCCAAGTACCGGTGCCGCGTATCCGGGCCGGAAAAATAGTCGCCAGTCAGAAAGACGAAGTCCGGTTGCTCGCGGTTGATTATCTCGACCGCGCGCCCGAGCCGCTCCACGTCTTCATCGCGATCCACGTGCAAATCACTGATCTGACAGGCGACGATTCCGCTGAGCGCACCGGGCAGCGCGCGCACCGGCAGGTCGACACGCGTCAGCTCGACGCGATCGATCGTGCGCCGCCACATCGTGTGCAGTGGGCGCAGCGCAAGTGGCGGGCGCTCCCGCCCGTTCGCGCGATCCACAACGATCCGTTCGCCAGTGGATTGCGCTTCGGTGATGGGTGCAGCGCTTGGCATGTGCGTGAACGATCCTAGCAGGGTGTTGAGAAACTCAGAACATGGCGCGGCGGATGCGCAGGTATGCGGATGCGGAATATACACGGCGCGAAGGCCTGCGCGCACCGCCGGATTGAGGTCGGAGCGCGGTCAGCGTCGGCTCGACGTCCGGCAACAGCGCGCACTCGCGCTCGACCAGAGCGGCTCCGATCCTACGCACCTTCGCGTGAAGATCTTCCCGAAGCTCCGCCGCCGTAAACTCATCGAACGCTTCGTGGAAGTGGACGTTTGAGTCCCACAACGTGTCGTCGGCGTCGAGAATGAGGTTCAAGCGGCCCCCTGCACGCGAGTGGCCATCGATCCGAGCCTACCGACGCCACTAATGCGGGGCAATCAGCCTACCGAAAGTGATCATCGATGCGCGGGCGCGACGTCGCCGACCGGAAGGATCATCAACGAACCGGTGAGCGGGTTTCGTCCGACGAATACATCGATGTCGTAGACCTTCCTCAGCCGTTCGATCGTGAAAACCTCTTCCGGCCGGCCGCACGCGACTGCCTCACCGTCCTTGAGCAGCAGAACACGATCGGCGTAAAGCGCGGCGGCGTTCAAATCGTGCAGCGTCACTACGATCGCCGCACGGCGCTCTGCCCTCAGCGCTCGAAACAGAGTGAAGACTTCGGCGATGTGCTTGAGATCGAGAAACGCCGTTGGCTCGTCGAGCAGCAGCACGCGCGGCTCCTGCGCGAGCGCTCGCGCCAGAAAAACCCGTTTGCGCTCTCCGCCGGAAAGTTCGTGAAGGTCCCGCCGTGCGAGCCCAAGCAGCCCCATCTGTTCGAGTGCGGTGTGCGCAGCGTCCAGGTCCGGTGTCGCTTCAAACCTGAACCGCCCAAGATGCGGCGCGCGCCCCATCAGCACGACCTCGAGCACGGTAAAGCTGAACGCGACCGCACTTTCCTGCGCCACCGACGCGATCGTGCGCGCCAGTTCGCGCCGCTGGTAGGATGGAAGCGGCCGTCCCATCAGTTCGACGTTTCCGCTCGACGGCCGCAGCGTGCCCGCGAGCACCTTGAGTAGCGTCGATTTGCCCGCGCCGTTGGGTCCGACGATCGCGAGCATCTCCCCCGCCGCCACCTCCAACGAGATGCCGTGCACGACCTCCAATTTGTCGTAGCCCGCGCGAATTTCATTCGCGCGCATCGCCGTCGAGTGCCGTGTCGTGTGATCCGTCACAGTGATAGCGGCTTCCTGCCTTCGCGGCGCAGCATGTAGATGAAAAACGGTCCGCCGCACAGCGCCGTAATCGCGCCGACCGGCACCTCGGCGGGTGCGATGACTGTCCGTGCCACAAGATCCGCCAGCACCATGAACGCCGCGCCGCCGAGCAGCGACGCGGGCAGCAGCAGACGGTGGTCAGGGCCGAACGCGAGTCTCAAAACGTGCGGTACGATCAGCCCAACGAACGAGATGATCCCGCTTACCGAAACCGCCGCACCGATCATGACCGAGGTAGCAAGAAAAATCGTACGGCGAAGGCGGCTTACATCCACGCCTAATTCCCCCGCAGCTTCATCGCCGAGACTCAGCAGGTTCATGTCGCGCGCGCCGAGCGCGAGCACGGTGAATCCCAAGACACCGAGCGCCGCGACCGTGACAACCTCGCGCCAGGTGGGCGCCTCGAGACTTCCCATCAGCCAGAACAGAATACTGTGCGCGTAGTAGAAGTTGACGACGCTGTTCACGATCATGATCGCCGCGCCCCAGAAAGCGTTGAAGATTACGCCGACCAGCAACAGCGTGAACGGTTCCAGCTGTCCATCGACCTGCGCAAGCCGATAGACCGCAACGGTTGACAACAGCGCTGTCACGAACGCCGCGAGCGACACGATGAGGTCGGACCCTCCGAATTGCGCGAAGAAAACCAGCGCAAGAATTGCGCCGAGCGCGCCGCCGCCGGAAATTCCCAGAATTCCGCCCTCGGCGAGCGGGTTGCGCACCAACGCCTGCAGCGCGGTGCCGACCGACGCGAGAATCGCGCCGACCACCACCCCCATCAGCACGCGCGGAAGACGCACGCCGAACAGAATCGCATGGTCGGGACTCGCGGAATCTGAAAGCGCACGAAGCGGATTGATGCCGACCGGCCCAAACGCCGCCGCGACCAGCACGCTCGCGGCAACAATTGCCGCCAGCACCGTTAGCGTCGAGATCATTCGAGCGGGAGTGAGCCGCGCGCTCGTCAGGTCGTGCAGGTCGCCCGACGGTGACAGTTGATGCGTGGACGTTCGTCGCCGATCCGGGGCCGGGCTGCTCATTGCGTGACCGCGTCGGGCGAGTTCATCACGCGGGGATGGAGCCGCGCGGCAATTATCTCCAGCGACTGCCACACACGCGGGCCCGGATGCAGAATCGGATCGATTGGATAGCCGTAGATTCGATGTTCACGGACCGCTGGAATCGTCGCGTATTTGCTCCAGAAGCCAGCGGGCGCAGCCGTTTCACTACCCATCTGGCCGTCGAGGATTACCTGCGGACGCATCGCGATGATGTACTCCATGCTGAGCCTCGGCCACGCCTGCGCCGATTGCGACGCGATGTTGTCACCGCGCGCGAGCACGATCAGCTCACCGAGATAGTTGTCAGCGCCGACCGCGACCATCGGCTCGTGCCCGACGACCATCAACACCGCCACCTGCGGCGCGCCCTCCAACTGATGCGTTACGCGTTTCATGCGCGCGTGAATTTCGTCGAGGAGTCGCTGCGCGTCGCGGCGCCGCCCGATGCGATCGCCGATGTTCGCGATGCTCTGTTCGATATTTTCCAGGGAGCTATCGCCGGTCAGCAGCGTGTCGATTCCCATCGCATTCAGCGCGCGAATCTGGCGGCGCCCTGATGACAACGATCCTGCGATCACAAGAGTCGGCCTCAACGCGACGATCGCTTCAACATTCGGCGTCAGAAACGATCCGACCCTCGGCAGCTTGGTGGCCTCCGGCGGATAGTCACAATACTGCGAAACGCCGACCACTTCGTTGCCGGCGCCGAGCGAGAATAGGGTCTCTGTCACAGACGGAACGAGCGAGACGATTCGCTGCCTCGTTTGCGCAGCGTGGCAGTTGCCGCGGGGAGTCGCGAGGATGAACAGCACCGCGGCCGCCGCGGTCACCCACGCAAGAGTTGTCCGCGGCGCCATCATCCCGCGAAACTACCTGATCGCTGCGCCGCCCGTAAGCGCCCTTCAGGATCAGTTTGTTGCGCGCGCCCGGCTCGGTTAGCCTTCGGTCCACAAGGAGTCCTCGGCTCGTGATCAAGATTGCGGTTCTCATCAAACAGATTCCCCTCATCGAAGACGCGAACTTCGATTCCGAAACCAGGACCATCAAGCGCGATGGTCCCAATGTCATCAGCGCGTTCGACCTCCGCGCGATTTCTCTGGCGGTCGATCTCAACAATCGTCTCGGCGCGGAGACCACGGTGGTCACGATGGGGCCGCCGCAGGCGCGCGACGCCCTGATCGAAGCGCTCGCGATGGGCATGGACCACGCCGTCCATCTCGAAGACCGCGCGTTTGCCGGATCGGACACACTCGCGACCGCCCGCGCGCTCGCGCGTTGGCTAAAAAACGGGTCCTTCGACCTGGTGTTGCTCGGAAAGTACTCGCTCGACGCGGAGACCGGACAGGTCGGACCGGAGGTCGCGGCGTTGCTCGGCATCGCGCAGATCACCGGCGTGCGGAAGCTCGAAATCGACGGACGCATCATCCGTGCGGAGCGCGAAAGTGACGAAGGCTACGACGAGATCGAAGCCGCGATGCCCGCGTTGCTCACTTGCGCAGAGCGCGTGGCGCAGCCTATCCGACTAAAGCCCGATGCGAGGGAGAAGGCGAAGTCGCGCGAGATTGCGACGGTTCGCGCGGCGGAACTGGGCGCCCCCGGCGACTTCGGCTTCAAGGGCTCGCCGACCTGGGTCAAGGAAGTCCAATTCCTGTCCACTCCGAAGACCGAGTGCCACTTCATCGATGCGGCCGACCCGGAGCGCGCCGCCGCAGAGATTGTCGGCGCGCTGGAGAAGCTCGACGCGCTGGCGCCACGAAAGCGCAAGCGCCGCCCCGTTAGCGAACATCCGCGCAGGGCCGTTCGCGGCCGCGACGTCTGGGTAGTGTGCGAGGAGAACCTTGGCGGCCAAGTGACGCGCGGCACACTCGAGCTGCTCTCGAGCGGCGATGAATTAGCGAGCGCTGTTGGCGGCGCTCTGGTCGCGATCGCGATTCCGAAATCGATGGAGCGCCACGCCGGTCTGCTCGCAAGCTACGGCGCCGATCGATTGCTGGTTCTCGACGGCGCAGGTCTCGATTCGTACACACCCGAGGGTTGGGCAGATGCACTCGCAGGCGTCGTTGCGCAACGCGAGCCGTGGGCGCTCCTCCTTTCGGCTAGCGAACGAGGACGTGACTTCGGTCCGAGGCTCGCGGCACGATTGAACCTCGGACTCACCGGTGACGCGATCGGCCTCGAGGTTGACTCGGAACGCCGGCTGGTCGCGCTGAAGCCCGCCTTCGGCGGCAACGTGGTCGCGCCGATTCTGTCCAAGACCTTCCCGCAGACCGCAACCGTGCGCGCGGGCGTGCTCGAACTCGCCGAGCCGTCGGAGAAACGGCACGCCGAGGTCGAGGTGGTGCACGTCGATGTCGGTTCCGCGAAGAGCCGGCTCATTCGAGCGCATTCGCTGCTCGACTCGTCGGTCGCGCCGCTGGAAGGCGCGGAGGTCGTGGTCGGCGTAGGGACGGGCGTCGGCGGTCCAGACGGAGTTGCGCGCGTGACGGAGTTCGCGCGATCAATCGGCGCCGGCATGTGCGCTACCCGGCGTGTCACCGATGCGGGATGGATGCCGCGGCAGTTGCAGGTCGGCCTCACCGGCAAGGCGATCGACGTGCGCCTCTATTTCGCGATCGGCGTCCGCGGCGCTCCCAACCACACCGTCGGAATCAAGCGCGCGGGAACGGTTGTCGCGATCAATAACGATCCGGATTCGCCGATTTTCGAGCGCGCGAATATCGGCCTGGTTGCCGATTGGTCGGCGATCGTTCCACCGCTTCAGGCCGCCTTGCGCGGGGTCCGCTCGTGAAGCGAAACGCCCGCGCGCTTCTACGGCCGGACCTCGTACAGCGCCGAGAACAAATCATCGATGGGCAGCCGGCGAAATTGCGTAAAGCCCGCCATCTGCGCAATCTCGCGCGCCTTCGGCTCGCCCATGCATGCGCCGATTCCCGCGCCGCCGTGCGCCAGCGACACCGTCATACAGTAGAGCGTGCTCACCGAGTACATCATCCGTCCCATCGGATTGATGTTGTCTTCAAGCCGCGGCGAGACGTTTACTTCGACCATGAAGTACGTACCGTCGGGTTTGACGGCGTTGCGAATCGCGCGGACCAGTCCGACCGGATCGACCGAGTCATGGACCACGTCAAACGTTGAGACGAGATCGAATTGCCCGGCCGGGAGCTTGGCGCCGTCGACCACCTCGAACGTGACTCGGTCGGCGACGCCTTCTGACTTGGCATTGGCGCGCGCCCGTTCGATTGAACCCGGATGCACGTCGAAGCCGAATACGCGAGCTTTGGGAAATCCTTTTGCGATTGCAATCGCGGCGCGTCCGCTTCCACAGCCAACGTCCAGCGCCGAGCCGCCTGCATTCAGCCGCTCGACCACCTGCGGCATCGCCGGCAGCCACTTACGCACCAGCTGATGGCGGTACATCGACGAAGAAGCGCGCTCCATCGCCTCCCAAATTTCGGGCGGATACTCGCTTTGCGGCACGCCGCCGCCGTGCTGAAACGCATCTTTCAGTTTCGGAACGACGGAAAGGTTCGGCATCACCATCTGAACGAAACCGCCGAGGAAGAACGGCGAGTTCTCATCCGCGAGTACCATCGCGTGTTCCGCCGGCATTCGGTACTTCGCGGATGACGGCTCGTATGTCACGTATCCCGCCGCGGTCATCGCGCCGAGCCATTCGCGCAAGTATCGCTCTTGCAGTCCCGTGCGCTTGGCAAGTTCCACGCACGTGACGTCGCCGGCCTCGGCGAGCGCGCGGAAAATACCGAGCCTGTCGCCGATATAGCTAAGCCCGCCCATCATGGCGGCGCCGATGTCGCTGGAGACCTGTCCGGCGAACTTTCGAATCTGCTGCCAGTTTAATTCCGATTTTTCCTGTCCCACGCCGATTCTCCTTTTCGTTTGCGAAGTATCGCCAAACGTCTCGCGCCCGGCTAGTGCCGTTCCAACTTGTTGGTGCTAACTGACGTGGGAAAGTTTGCCAACCTGCCTCGGGGCAGCGTTCTATCGTCTTCGGCAAACATAGTTGGAACGGCGCTAGTCCTGCGGTTTTGTCTCTGACGGCTCGAAAAAAGTTTGCTGGCCCGACTCTTCCGCCCTTGATGCTTCATCGGCGGCGAACAGTCCCGCTCTTTCCACGAACGACTTGAACTTTTCGTATAGGTCGTCGAGCTTCGCCAGATAGTACTCGACATTCTCGTCCGGATGGTCTGCGTCGTATTCAGAAACCATTTTTGCAGCGTCGGACACCTTGACCCTCTTTGTGCGCCCTGTGACGTAGTACGAAACCTGGTCACCTGACAGGTACGGCCGCTCCGACTTGAGGGCCAGCTCGTACGCCGCGGATAAATTGCGCCGCTTGCCGCCGACTTTTTGACGGTAATTGTCGAGCGAGTCCTGCAGCGTTTCCGTCTTCATCAACTCGGTGATGCCCAACTCGTGACGCTCGATTTTGCGCCGATAGTCGTCGTAGAGAGCGGGAATGCTGTTGCGACGTTCCTCCATGAGCAGTCGGAACAGCTCCTCCATGAAGCGGCGTTGGAATCGTTCGAGCCCGCGAGACTTCAGTCCCGATCCGCGAATCGTCATCCCGCCAGACTCATCCAGCAGCACGTAGTTCTTCATCTTATAGCTGAGCATCGCCGCATACCGTCCGTCGATCTCGAGCTTGATCCCTTCCGGCAACGACGCCGCTACCTGTTCGAGCAACGCTTCGCCGTCCTCTTCGCTCACGCATCCTTCGGGCGGCACAAAGTAGATGCCGTCGGTATCGACCTCGATTACCTGCGCGCCGCGCGCCTCGAGATCCGCGACCGCGGTGCGGATCAAGTCGCGCCCGCGGCGCGTCACAGCGTTGGCTACGGCGAAGTCGTTGAAGTGGCCGAGGCCGAAGCCGAGATACCCGTAAAAGGAATTGATGAGAATCTTGAATGTCTGCTGAAGCGCTTCGATGTTGCGGCGCTCCGCGCCTTGGAGCGCGCGCATCATCTGCTTCGCCTTCACGCGAAACGCGCGCAAGTCCCCGAGCAGTTTGAGGAACGCGCCGAGACGGTCGGCTTCCGGCGCATGCTGATACTTGAGCATGAGCGACGGATAAAGCGACGTCACATCGCAATGCAATACGCCGTGCGCGACGCCCGAGCGCCGCATCTCGGTGTAACCGCCGGTGACCGGCTCTGCGCTGCGCGGCGCTGGAATCGAATGACCCGCCGCAAGAAACGCACGCATCATGAGCGCATCGATCTTCGTCGCATTGCCGCGCAGCATCACGTTCTGGAACGAAAACGGAAAGATCTGCGCCTGCACGAAGTAGCTCGGCGCCAGCACCTCCGCGAGCGCGCGTGCCTCGCGCACGTCGTCCAGCGCGTAGCGAAAGAGCGTGTCGGGATCGCGCTCGAAGTACTCGCTCACCTTCGAAGCGTCGATATAGACCCGATTGGGCGGCGCGATTGCGAAGTGCTGAGCGAGTTGCTTGAGGCCGAATCCCTCCAGCTCGCGGCTTGCGATGTCGTAGTGCTGCGCGAGGATCCAGGTGTCGATGATGCTCCGGCCGTAAATGTCGTAACGGCGGTACCCAATGCTCCGCTCTGCAATCTGAAGCCGCGACGGCCGCGCGCGCAGCACGCTGCCGTCGCGTCCGAGCGCGAGTCTCACGCGATGGCGCCGCGCGCGAGCCTCGAGGTACTCGAAATCGAACCTGAACAGATTGTGACCCTCGATCACGTCGGGATCGCGCTCCGCGACGATTCGCACGAACTCCTCGAGCATCGCCCGCTCGTCCATCTCCTTGCCCGAAAGCAGCCGCTCAAATCCTGTCGAGTCCGATATCGCAATCGCGATCACGCGATCGCCCTCGCGCGCCGCCGACGGGAACTCGAAGCCGCGCGTGATGTATGTCTCGATGTCGAACTGAAGCCGCTTGAGCGTGCCGAACTCCAGTCCCATGAAGAACGTTGAGCCGGTGAGCATCAGGTGCTGCTCGACCGGGTCGCTCAGCACCAGGTACGGCGCGTCCGGCGCATTCGGGGTCTTTCCGGTCGTCTCGCGCAGGTGTTTCTTCGCGGCGTCGAGCGCATCCAGTGATCCAAATGTCACCAGATGGCGGAAGGGAAAATCGCCGTCGAGCGTGCGCACGTCATGCTTTGGGCGAAACCCAGCGAGACGCGAGACGTCATCGACGATGACGAACAGCCTGAGCGGCCGCCGCTCGCGCACAAGTTCGCCGTCGACACGGCGAAAGACCTCCACTTCCGTGTTCGACGCAAGCTCGACCGCGACCACGCAGGCGTCGGCCGGGTCGCCGAACAGGAGGCGGTTCGTATGGAACTCGCGGAGAATTTCCTGGTAGGTGCTCACTCCGGACAATCCGCAATCGATTGTGCAACGGAGCGGACCCAGATTACCAACGCCGCGGGTTTCACCTTAGAGGAGGTCGAGCACTACCAACGCCGCGAGGAATGACGCGTACGCCGCACCGCCGAGCATCAATGTCCGCGGGTCGATGTTGCCGTCGCGCAGCGTCGCGTAGAGCACCAGCGACGATCCGATCGCGACCACTCCCGCAATCAATCCCGCGCCGCCGAGCTGCCACGGAGTCAGCAGGAGCCCAAGCGCGACCGGAATGCACGATTGAAAAACCATCGCGCCGGTGATGTTGGCGAGCGCCAAATGGTCCTTGCTCTGGCGAATCCAAACCACGGAGTTGTACTTTTCAGGCAACTCGGTCGCCAGCGGGCTCAAGATCAACGCGAGGACGCCGGGGCTGATAGAAACGTGCTCCGATACCAGGATAACTTGATCGACGAATTCGCGCGCGCCGAAAAATATCGCGACGACGCCCATCGTAACCTGCACCATGGTGAGCAGGCCGCGCGGATCGTCGGAACTGCCGCCCACGAAGGATTCGATGTACAGCCCGTGCTCGACTGCGCTGTCCGGGTGGCGCTCGAGCCGCAGCATCTTGACCGTGTAGCATGCGTACACCGCGACCAGCGCGGCCGCGAGCAGCATGCGGACCGCGCTGCTCGGATTCGCCAGACCAGCAACGATGACAAGCGCGAACACGGGCAGAAAAAATGACAGGTCGCGGCGGGCATCTTCGCGATTCACCCGCAGCACATTGCTGTCTCGGCGCGCGCGAAAAATGACGACCGCCGCACCCATCACAAACAGAGCGACCGTCGACAGCATCAAGGGCGCGCCGATGATTGCGCCGATGCCCACTTCCAGCCGTCCGTGAGTTCCTTCACCCGGGGAAAGCAACGCGACCGCCGGCACGAACGTCTCCGGCAATGCGGTTCCCACCGCAGCCAGAAGGCTGCCGACCGCAGCTTCCGCCACGCCAAGCTTGTGTCCCGCCCATTCGATACCGTTGGTGAAGAGTTCCGAGCCGACGAGAATGATGACGAAACTCAAAGCCAGAATCGCGGCATGTTCCAGGAACGATGACGACATTTCGCGGGTTGAAACCTCTGTGCGGCCGATCCGTCGTACATTAGAGAGGGGTTCGCGCCGACGCCAGCCGCGGCGCGGCTCGATCTGTCATGCGGCGCGGGCGCCGGGGAATGGTTAGATTCTTCTCGCGGTCAATGCGATTCGACCCCCCGCAGCACTCATCGAGCGTTCGGTTTGGACGCGTCGAAGCTCGCGCGTTGACAGCGATGAAAGCCATCCTTAAACTGTTAGGTTTGCCGCCGCCACCTTTCGTATTGAACTGCGTGCATCGAAAATCGAGCCAAGGCATCGGCGCAATCCCTGCGATTTCTGGTATGACGGCGGCCGTAGCCGCGCTAACTGCGTCCGCGAGCGGAGAAACTCACTAGCATGAGCAAGAAGTACGAGGGCAAGGACCTTCAGAGCCTGGTGGACCTCGGTCGCGAGCAGGGATACCTGACGTTTGACCAGGTCAACGATTTCCTCCCGCAGGATGTCGCTTCGCCCGCCGACCTCCGCGCCGCGCTCGACAGCTTCGAAGACCTCGACATCAAGGTCCTCGAGGAGGTTCCCACCGAATCCACGGACAACGACCTCGACGGCGACGCGAAGGAGGAGCCGGAAGAAGAAGCTCCCGCCCCCGCTCCGGGCGCCGAAGCGGTCGGCGAATCTTCCGACCCGGTCCGCCTCTATCTCAAGGAGATGGGCAACTTCCAGCTCCTCTCGCGCGAGCAGGAAGTTGAAATCGCCAAGCGCATCGAGGCCGGCGAGAACGAGGTCGAAGAGGAAGTTCTGAGTTCGCCCGTGACGGTCGACTTCGTCGTCGACGTTGGTGAGCGCGTCGAGGCGGGCGAAGCCGACCTGCGCGACGTTTTCGAAGACGCAGAGGAAACTCCTGCCGACGCCGATGAAGACCGCGGCGCCGAGGCCGACGAGCGTCAGCTGAAAAGGCTGCTCACCGCAACCAAGAAGCTCACGACGCTGCGCGCGAAGCTGGAAGACATCGACACAAAGCTCGCCGCAGGCAAGGTCAGCCGGCCGCAAAGGCAGAAGCTGGAGAAGAAACAGGACAAGCTGAAGGAGCGTGTCAAGAAGGAGCTGCGCACCATGCAGCTCTCGCGCAAGCTCGAGGACGCCGTCATCGGCGAAATGCGCTCACGTCTGCGCAGGTACCTCGATGGGCAGCGAGTCATCGAAAACTACGAAAACGCCACCGGCCGCACCCGATCGCAGCTGATGCGAGAGGCGGGCGAGGCCGAAGATCGCCGCCACGTGCTCAAGGTCGGCGACCTACGCGAAAACCTGAAGGACATCGGCGCGAACATTCGCGACGCGGTCAAGACCATCAAGCAAATCGAGCATGAGGTCAAAACCCGCGGCGAGGATTTCGCGCGCAAGCTCGAAAAAATTGCCGCCGGTCAGGACAAGAGCCGCCGAGCCAAGAAGGAACTCACCGAGGCGAACCTGCGCCTGGTCGTGAGTCTCGCCAAGCGTTACACCAACCGCGGCCTTGGCTTCCTGGATCTCATCCAGGAGGGCAACATCGGCCTGATGCGCGCGGTCGACAAGTTCGAGTATCAGCGCGGCTATAAGTTCTCCACCTACGCGACCTGGTGGATCCGCCAGTCCATGTCGCGCGCGATCGCCGACCAGGGCCGCACCATTCGCATCCCGGTCCACATGGTTGAGACCATTAATAAGCTGCTCCGCGTGACGCGGCTTCTCGTCCAGCGCCTCGGCCGCGAGCCGGCGCCCGAAGAGATTGCCGAGCAGATGGAGATGCCGCTCGACAAAGTCCAGAAGGTGCTCAAGATCGTCAAGGAGCCCATCTCGCTCGAAACGCCGATTGGCGACGAGGAGGAAAGCTCGCTCGGCGATTTCGTCGAGGACGAACTCGCGCCGTCACCCGTCGAAGCGGCGATTCAGGGCAACCTCGGCGAACAGACCCGCAAGGTGCTCGCGACGCTCACGCCGCGCGAGGAGCAAATCCTGCGCATGCGCTTCGGAATCGGCCAGAAGACCGACTACACGCTCGAGGAAGTCGGCAAGCAGTTCGCGGTCACCCGCGAGCGCATCCGCCAAATCGAGGCCAAGGCGCTGCGCAAGCTCCGCCAGACCGGCCGCTCACGCAACCTCGAAGGCTTTCAGGAACGCGAGTAACGGCGACGGCTGGCCGAGAATCGAATCCCGCATGAGGCGAGCCATTCAGGTCCGCATCTTCAAAGGCGAAAAACTCTACGTCGGCGAATGTTTGGACCTCGCGGTCGTCACCCAGGCGGCCACCCTCGATGAGCTTGCCGGCAATTTGAGGGAAGCGATAGCCCTCCAGCTCGAGGGCGAGGATCCGGCTGCCTTCGGACTCGCCGAAAACCCTGCGATTGTAGCTACCTTCGAGCTGGAAGGCCTCGCTGGTGCTAAGGCTTAGGCGCCTGGCGGCCAACGCCTCCGCGCGAGGCCCATCACTCGCTGGTTTAGCGAGAAATGTTTTTTCGCAAAACGAACGGGCAGTTCCAAGCCGCTAAGCCCCTGAAATTAAAGCAAGAACCGCGAATGAGTGCAAAATTTGTCGATGCATGAAACAGCCATTTGGCGCACTTTCAACCGCCCGGCCAACCCCTTCACGCAACGATTTTAGCCCCGCGCAGCCGCTCAATCTCCTCCGCTCCGAATCCAAACTCGCGCAGCACCTCGTCCGTGTGCTCTCCCACCAGCGGCGGACGTGTGACGCGCCCGGGCGTATCGGCGAGCTTCACCGGCAGCCCGGTCGTCTTGAACGTCCCAATTTGCGGATGCGCCATCTGAAGCAGCATCTCACGCGCCGCAGTCTGCGGATGCTTGAACATCTCCTCGACGGTCAGTATCGGACCCGACGGAATCCCCTCGCGATTGAGTATCTCGATCCACTCGGCCGCCGCCTTCGATGCGAGCGCGCCGTTTATCGCTGCCGTCAGTTCGTTGCGATTCTTGACCCTTCGACCGGTCGATGTGAATCGCTCATCGTCGCCCAGCTCGCTCTTGCCGATGACCTTCACGAACTTCCGCCACATCACCTCGTTCCCGCATGCGATGTTGAAGATGCGATCCGACGCCTGAAACGCGCCGTGCGGCGCCGAGAGCGGATGATGGTTTCCCTGCGGCGATGGCGTCCGTCCCGTCTCAAAATAAATCCCAGCCGACCAGCTCAGGATTGCGACGATCGATTCCAGCAGCGACGTCTCGACATGCTGCCCGCGACCAGTACGATGTCGCGCTTCGAGCGCAAGCAGAATTGCCTGCGCCGCGAAAATTCCCGCAAGTAAGTCGCAGATCGCGATCCCCACGCGCGTCGGCCCGCTCTCCGCGGTGCCGGTGACACTCATCAGTCCCGACATTCCTTGTGCAATCTGATCGAAGCCCGGGTAGTCGCGCAGCGGACCGCTCGATCCGAACCCCGAGATGCTGCACGTGATGATGCGCGGGTTGTGCGCGGCGAGCTTCGCGTGGCCGAATCCCATCGCCTCGAACACGCCCGGCCGGAAGTTCTCCACGACCACATCCGCGCTCGCGAGCAGCTTCATCAGCACCTCGCGCCCTTGCGGCTGCTTCGTCGCGATCCTGACGCTCTTCTTTGACCGGTTGGCGCTTAGGAAAAAGTAATTGTCCGGTCCGTCGGAGTTGCCCATCTCGGAGCGGGGATTGTCCACCGGCTCGACCTTGATGATCTCCGCGCCGTAGTCTCCGAGCAGTTGCGTGCAGAACGGTCCCGCCAGATACCGCGTAAGGTCGATTACTTTGATTCCATCGAGTGGCGGCGCTTGAGCCATGGGTGCCATCTCCTGCCGCGATCACACGGCCTCGGCGCGCAAATGAAACCTGCCGGGCGCGCATTCGTCTGGATCTTCGTACGCTACTGGAATCGATTCGGACTCGGTACCTATCATAAGCCGCACTTGATGAATTCCCGCTCTCCGAAGTTCCGCTGGATTGTCGCAGGCGCGGTGCTGCTAACGGTATTCCTCGCGTATCGCTATTTCGGCGGCGCGCGCGACGCCGTCGGATACATCACCGCAGAGGTCACGCGCGGGCCGGTAATCCGCGCCGTCACCGCGACCGGCACGGTGAATCCCGAAGTCACGGTCCAGGTCGGCACCTACGTCTCCGGGCCAATCGTCGCGATCTACGCGGATTTCAACTCGCCCGTCAAAGCTGGCCAGCTGATCGCCAAAATCGACTCGCGCCCATTCGAGATTCGCGTCGCCGGTGCGCGCGCCGCACTTGCCAATGCCAAGGCCCAGCTCCTCAAGACCCAGGCCGGCCTCGTCTACCAGAAAAGCACCCATGAACGCACTGCCGCGCTGCTCAAGGAGAACGCGGTCTCCCTCGACGCCGTCGATTCCGCGCGCAGCGCCTATGACCAGGCCGCTGCGCAAGTCGAACTCGACAAGGCCGCCATTCAACAGGCCGACGCGAATCTCAAGGACGCGCAAGTACAACTCGGCTACACCAGCATCGTGTCGCCGGTGGACGGCACCGTGGTCTCGCGCAACGTTGACGTCGGACAGACCGTCGCGGCCAGCTTCCAAACTCCGACGCTCTTTCTCATCGCGCGCGACTTGGCGCAAATGCAGGTCGATGCGAACGTAAGCGAGGCCGACATTGGCGAGGTTCACGACGGCCTGCGCGCCACGTTCACCGTCGATGCGTACCCGGACCGCGAATTTGTCGGCACCGTGAGACAAGTGCGCAATGCGCCCATAACAGTCCAGAACGTCGTCACTTACGATGTCGTCATCGCTGTCCCGAATCCGCAAATGCTCCTGAAGCCCGGCATGACCGCCAACGTCACGCTCGTGCTCGCGCGCCGCGACAACGTGCTCCGCGTCCCCATCGAGGCGCTCCGCTTTTTGCCCAACGGTTTCGCCGACACACGCCATGCGCGCACCGATAAGAAAGATGCGCACGCGGATTCGCGCGTGTGGGTTCAGTCCGGCGGCTCGCTCGAACCGGTGGTCGTGAAAACCGGCCTCGAGGACGGCCGCTGGGCCGAACTCCTCGACGGCGCCCTCAAGCCAGGCGACGTGCTCGTCACCGGCGAGGTTCGCCCGCTCCCTGCGCCACCGCTCGGCGGTGGAATGCGCATCCCGCGCTAGCAAGGTGTTGAGCAAAGCCTCGGAGTCCACAATGGCATCGACTTGGTCCTCAACACCCTGCGTAAAAGCTGTCTGCCTTCCTAATCTTCTCCCCCTGTGGGGGAGATGCGAGAGAGGGAGCAGGCTGTTGAAAATGCCATTTTCAACAGCCTGCTAGGCCATGACCGCCGTCATCCAGGCCATCGACCTCACGCGGACTTACCGCGTCGGCGAGGTCGAGATACCGGCGCTGCGCGGAGTCAACCTGACGGTTGCGCCCGGCGAGTTCCTCGCGATTATGGGAGCGTCGGGCTCCGGCAAGTCCACGCTCTTGAGTTTGCTCGGATGCCTCGACCGTCCGACCTCCGGCCGCTACCTGCTCGAGGGAATTGACGTCGCGTCACTGCCCGAAGAAGACCTCGCGCGCGTTCGCAGCCGCCGCATCGGATTCGTCTTCCAGAGTTTCAACTTGCTCGCGCGCACCAGCGCGCTTGAGAACGTCGAGTTGCCGCTGTTCTACTCGGGATGGGACCGCGCCGGCGCAGACCGTGCAACCGAGCTGCTTCACGCGGTGGGACTCGCGGGCCGCGAGCGCAACCACCCAAGCCAACTCTCCGGCGGTGAACAACAGCGCGTCGCCATTGCCCGCGCACTAATCAACCAGCCTGCAATCCTGCTCGCCGATGAGCCCACCGGAAATATCGACACGCGCGCCTCCGCCGAGGTGATGGACATCATCACGCGGCTCAACCGCGAACATGGCATCACGGTGATCGTCGTCACGCACGAGCCCGGGGTCGCAGCCTACGCCGGCCGCACCGTGACCTTCCGCGACGGTGCGATCGTGTCCGACACTCCAACCCCGGGGCGCACCCCGCGAATAGTATCGCGAGCTTCAGCTCCGCAGGCGCCGCCGAACGCGGAGGAACTTTCACCACTCGCCAACGCGCAGCTCTTTGCCGCGATGGCGTTCAGCGCAGCCGCGGCCTCCATATTCCGCAACAAGATGCGAGCGGCGCTGACCATGCTCGGCATCTTCATCGGCGTCGCCGCGGTCATCGCCACTATCGCAGTGGGTGACGGTGCCCGCCACTCCATCGAGCAGCAGATCCAGAGCCTCGGCACCAACCTGCTTATCGTTATGCCGGGCGCGATCACCTCGTCGGGCGTCCGCGCCGGCTATGGAAGCCGGTCGACGCTCACGGTCGCCGACGCCGGTGCAATCCGCAAGAGCGCGAGCGCGGTCGCGATGGTCAGCCCGGTACTTCGCCAGGTCACTCAGGTCGTCAACGGCAACCTCAACTGGACCACGACTATCAACGCCGTTTCCGCTGATTATCTTGCGATTCGAGATTGGCCGGTCGAGTTGGGACGCAATTTCACCGAGGCCGAAGCCAAAGGCGCCGCGTCGCTATGCCTGCTCGGACAATCCACCGTCGAGAATCTCTTCGGCGTCGGCCAGAATCCGGTCGGCGTTACCATCCGGATCAAGAACTCCCCATTGCGCGTTATCGGTGTGCTCAGCCGCAAGGGGCAATCCAGTTGGGGCCAGGATCAGGATGACATCGTGCTCATCCCGTTCCAGACCGGCGAGCGCAAAGTGCTCGGCGTTGCCGGCGCCGCTGCCGCAGCAGCCCAAGCAGCCCGTTCCGCCGGTGCTCCCAGCGCCGCGCCAACGCCGGCCAGCGCCTTGGGCACCGGGCCGCCGCGCATCACCGGCGTCGTCAATACTCTCTACGTCAAGGCGAGGAGCCAGCTCCTCGTCGATCCCGCCATGCAGGAAATCGCGCGTATCTTGCGCGAGCGCCACCGCATCCAGCCGGGCGAGGAGGACGACTTCACGATTCGCAGTCTCAGTGAAATCTCCGAAGCCGCCGACAGCGCGAGCGGAATCATGACGATGCTGCTCGCGGCGATTGCCTCGATCTCGCTGTTCGTCGGCGGCATCGGAATTATGAACATCATGCTTGTCTCGGTTACCGAGCGGACCCGCGAAATAGGAATCCGCATGGCGCTCGGAGCGCGCCGACTGCACATCATGCTGCAATTTCTGGTCGAGGCGATTCTTCTCAGCGCACTCGGCGGTTTCGCCGGCGCTCTGCTGGGCGTCGCTTTGTCGAAGCTCATTTCCGCGTTGGCCGGATGGCCGACGGTCATATCGCCCGCCGCGGTAGCGGGCGGCTTCGCATTCGCCGCCGCAGTGGGAATCTTCTTCGGCTACTACCCGGCGCGCAAAGCTTCACTGCTAAATCCAATCGAAGCGCTTCGCTACGAGTGAGCCAATGAAATCTCGATGACGGTGCGCTGGCGGCTGACGCGCCGCGCGCTGCCGCTCGCATCGGCGAATCGCGGCGCCTATTCGACCGTGACCGCCTTGGCCAGATTGCGCGGCTGATCGATGTCTGTGCCGCGTAGCGCCGCGATGTGGTAGGCGAGCAGTTGCAGCGGCACCGTGAGCAGCACCGGCGTCAGCAGCCTGCTTGTCACGGGTACCTCGATGATGTCCGCAGCGACCTTGGTCAGCTCATCGCGCACACGATCTGTCACGGCGATGATGCGTCCGTTGCGCGACTCTACTTCCTTGAGATTCGAGAGCGTCTTTTCGAACAGCTGATCATTGGGCGCCATCACCACCACCGGCATATTCTCGTCGATGAGCGCGATCGGGCCGTGCTTCATTTCGCCGGCGGAATAGCCTTCGGCGTGTATGTACGAAATCTCCTTCAGCTTCAGCGCGCCTTCGAGTGCGACCGGATAGTTGATGCCGCGGCCAAGATAGAGAAAGTCGCGCGCGGTGTAGTACTTGCGCGCGATTTTTTCGATGTGCCCCTCCGCATCCAGCACCGTTTGGATTTGCGCCGGAATCGCAAACGCAGGCCGAAGGATCTCCTCCGCCTGCGCTTCGCTAAGCCGTCCCAACTGTGTCGCGAGTTGCACACCGAAAAGGAAGAAGGATTCAATCTGCGTGAGAAAACACTTCGTCGTCGTGACGCTGATTTCAGGACCGCAGCGCGTGTACATCTGCGCGTGCGCCTTGCGCGCGACCGACGAATCGACCGTGTTGGTTAGTGCGATGATGTGCGCGCCGCGGCGCAGGCCCTCCTCCATCGCCGCGAGCGTGTCCGCCGTCTCGCCCGACTGTGACACCGCGATGATCATCGTGCGCGCGTCGATTGCCGGCGTCCGGTAGCGAAATTCCGACGAGTAATCCACCTCGACCGGAATTCCGGTCAATTCCTCGATCATGTACTTGCCGATCAGCGACGTTATCCACGACGCGCCCATGCCTAGAATCACGATTCGCCCGACCGCCGCCGGGCCGCCTTTTGGCAGCAAATCAACCTCGAATCGCACGATTCCCGCGCCCGGCGCCGCCCGCCCAGCCAGTGTGTCGATCCACGCCTGCGGCTGCTCGTTGATCTCCTTGCGCAAAAAGTGCTTGAAGCCGCCCTTGGTCGCGGCGGCCGCGTCCCACTCGATGCGCCGTGGTTTTCGCGTGACGATCCCGCCCTCGAAGTTCGTGATGCTGACGCCCTCGGCGCTCACTTCGGCGATTTCGCGATCGTCGAGCACGATCGTCTCGCGCGTGTGCTCAAGAATCGCTGGAATATCCGACGCGACGAAATTTTCGTGCTTGCCGAGCCCGACGACGAGCGGAGTCGCGGTTTTCGCCGCAACCAGCTTGCCGGGCTCGGTCTCGGACAGGACCACGATCGAAAACGAGCCGCGCAGTTCGCGCACCGTCTCGCGCACCGCGTCAACCAGCCGCGCACCTTTCCCTACGCGCTCCTCCACAAGATGCGCGATCAGTTCGGTGTCCGTCTCAGAACTCAGCTTGTGGCCGCGCCCGACCAGGTCAGCGCGCAGCTCGATGAAGTTCTCGACGATTCCGTTGTGAATCACCGCGACCGGCCCCGCCTTGTGCGGATGCGCGTTCTCTTCCGACGGCCGCCCGTGCGTCGCCCAGCGCGTGTGACCGATCCCGATGTGACCGGCGAGCGGCGAACTCGCGACCAGTGCGCGCAGATTCTCCAGCTTTCCCTTTGCACGGCGAATCTCGAGCTTCCCGTTGCCCACAAGCGTCGCGATTCCGGCCGAGTCGTAGCCGCGATACTCAAGCCTCCCCAGGGCGCCGAGCAGAATAGGGCAGGCTTGCGCCGATCCGACATATCCGACGATTCCACACATGTTGGCACTCTCCTCGCTCCATAGAATTTCGCATTCACGCGCAAACGCGTGACACAGGAGCACCGCGCGCGAAGGTCAACGACCGCCGCGCACATGTCCGGGCAATCGCTGGAGATGGTTGGAGTGGAAAGTTTGGAATTAGTACTCGGGACTATTTCGTCCCGCCACGTGAGCCGGGTGTTGTCGAGCGGTCGCCCGCCCGGTTTGTCCGCCTCTGACGATCGTGGAACCGGGAAGCCATCCGCCGAATCTTTCGATAAGCTTCCACCTCGTCAACTCACCGACGCACCGCCGGTGAGTCCTGGCGCTACTCTCCGTTACTCTGTGTCGATCGCCACCTCTTCAGTTAGCTCGGGCCTGCGCCCCGGTTGGGAAGATTGTGGCCGAGAGTCAGACCCTGCGCAACCGCGCTAGCAGGGTGTTGAGAAATGCTTTGAGTTTCCCCAATGACATCGACCGCGTTCTCAACACCCTGCGTGAAAACCGGCTGCCATCCTTATCTTCTCCCCCTCCGGGGGAGATGCGAGAGAGGGAGCAGGCTGTTGAAAATGACTTTTTCAACAGCCTGCTAGGATTTCTGGACCCACCACGGGCGACGGCCCGCGTGCCGCTGGTGAAACCGCGCCATCCAGCCCGCCTTCTCGCGCTGCGGATGTTGTGACAGGACGAGCGCGCCATCCTCGACGTCGCGTACGATCGTGGTGCCCGAGGCGACATACACGTCGCTACCGACCTTGACCGGAGCCACCAGCTGCGTGTCACAGCCCACCATGCAGCGGTCGCCGATTTGAGTCTGGTGCTTGTCGTAGCCGTCGTAATTCACGGTGATCACGCCGCATCCGACGTTCGTGTCGCGCCCGATCACTGCGTCGCCGAGGTAGGAGAGATGGCTCGCCTTGCTGCCGCGTCCCAGCTTTGCGTTCTTGGTTTCGACGAAATTGCCGATTCGGTTGCGGCCTTCCAACTCGGTGCCGGTTCGCAGGTTCGCGAACGGCCCGATCTCCGACTCCTCACCGATCGCGCACTCCTCGGCGCGCACTCCGAGCCTTAGATGGCAGCGCGGTCCGACCGCGACGTCTTTGAGCCACGCGGTGCCGTCGATCACAACGCCTTCGCCGATGCGGCAGCGTCCGAGGATCTGCACATTGGGACCGATGACGCAGTCCGATGCAATCTCTGCGTCCTCGGAGATGTAGGCCGTCGCGGGATCGACCATCTTCACTCCCGCGGCCATCAGGCGCCGGTTCACCGCATCGCGAATGTTCGCTTCCATCGCCGCAAGCTCCTCGTGCGAGTTCACTCCCGCAAATTCCGCCGCATCGCGCGCGCGATACGCATCGGCGTGCGCGCCACGCCGCCGCGCGATCGCGACAATGTCGGTAAGATAGAACTCGCCCTGTGCGTTTTCGTTCTTGAGTTCGCCGAGCACATCGCGCAATAGCGCGGCCTCGGCGACATAGACTCCCGTGTTGATCTCTTTGATCCCGCGCTGTGTCGCGTCGGCGTCGCGCGCCTCGACGATTCCTGCGACGGCGCCGGACGCGTCGCGCACGACCCGCCCGTATGCGTCGGCGTCGTCCAGCTCGACGCTGATGAATGACAGTCGCGCGCCGCTGCTCCGGTGATGCGCGATGAAGCTCCGAAGCGTCGCGCCGGTTAACATCGGCAGATCGCCGTAGGAAATCAGCACGTCGCCCGCGAACGACGCGTCAAGCTCCGCGAGTCCTGCTCGCGCGGCGTCGCCGGTACCGAGTTGCCGAGCCTGATGAGCGAACGCGACGCCCTCGGTCGCGCATCCGCGCCGCGCCGCAAACGCAACCTCTTCGGCCTGGTGGCCCACTACGACGATGAGTGGGCGCGCACCCAGGGCCGTGAGTGTACGCGTGACTCGCGCGATCATCGGCGCTCCGCCGAGTTCATGCAGGACCTTCGCGCGCCGCGAGCGCATCCGGGTCCCCTTCCCTGCGGCCAGAACTATTGCCGAAAGATCGCGCTCCATTCTGTTCCCGGACGGGACCGAAGACTCAGTCGAACTCGCTGAAGTTCGACACCATCCAAGTGCCGCCTTCCTTGCGCGTGGTGATCATCAGGTTGCGTTCGAACGCGCCCGCATCCGGTACGTCGAACCGCGCCTTGTAAATCAACGTGACCGCGTTGTCCTCGTCGCGCTGCGACTGGAGGTTGTAGTGAACGCTGGGCATTCGCGTCGCGGCGTCAATCCTCTGTCCCCTGGTCAGCGCGATTTCCTGGTTGATCTTGTCGAGCGCGAGCCCGCTCGACACCTGCGCGGCCTTGGGTAGATCGATCGTGACGTAGTACGCGTCGATGAATTTGTCCGCGACTCCGCCCGGTGTGTTGGGCGATGTGCATGCCGCGACCCCGAACAGGCACGCGAGCGCGACAGCATGGGTAATCGTGAGTCTCGAGGGTAGTATGCGAGGTCGCTGCATGTTCACGATCGTTTCTTGAACATCTCCTCGAGTTTCGAGCGTGCGGTTGTCTCGCCCGAACGTCCTTGTCCGGGTCGTGCCGCGAGGTTGGGCGCAAAGTAGTCGCAAAGGTTCTGCCGGTTCTTGTCCACCACGCGTTCCGCCATCGTCTCGCGGCACTGGTTGTTCACGGTCGGATCGTAAAATTCGCAATTGAGGCAGCAGTGTACTGAACGGCCGCACCCGGGACATGCCTCGCGCATGCCGATGCGCTCGCGAGTGTCGATCGATCGCCCGCAATGCCAGCAGTTCATAGGTTGTCATGCGCGGCGGAACGTCAGACGGCGATTTGCGCCTTGCGCCCGCGCTGCCCCCGTGTCGGCGCAAGAGGCGGGAAGTGCCGATAAAGCCATGCTTTTTCCGGCAGATAGCCCCTGATAGCATAGCGGTTGGAAGTAGGGCTTGCGAGTGATGGTGGCGGAGGTCGAGGCGTTTGCGGCGGCGCTTGCAAAGGCTTCGCGGGCATCCGCTCACACTGTTACCAACTATCGGCGCGATTTGCTTTCCTTCCGAAATTTTCTCCTCGACCGTCGCTCCGCTCTGACGCGCAAAGGTGAAGTCGACTCCGCGGCGGTCACCGCCGATCATGTGCGCGCATATCTGGCTGAACTGATGAAAACCGCAAGCCGTGCAACCGTGCAACGAAGGCTGAGTGCAATCAAGGCCTTTTTCCGATATCGCGAAGCCGCCTTTGCAGCAGAGAATCCGGCACGCACACTTCGTTCACCGAAAACCGAACGCAAACTCCCGGCGATTCTCGATGAAGCCGACATCCAGCGCCTCATCCAGGTCGACGCGGAGAGTTCCGCGCCTTCATCGTTGCGTGACCGCGCACTCATCGAAACGCTCTACTCGACAGGCCTTCGCGTCAGTGAACTCGTCGGACTCGATTGGCGCGACATTGACGACGACATTGGGATGGTCACCGTGCGCGCCGGCAAGGGCAACAAGGATCGCGTGGTGCCGATCGGCGAACCGGCGCTCGATTCGCTCATGACTTGGCGGCGCGCGATGCCGGTCGCGTGGGAACTCGACGGTCCCGTGTTCACCAACTTGCGCGGCAAGCGCCTGACGACCAGGAGCGTGGAGAAGATCGTCGCCGCGCGGCTGCTGCGCGCCGGAATCAGCGGCGCGATCACGCCGCACGGTCTCCGCCACTGCTTTGCGACGCACATGCTCAATCACGGCGCGGATCTGCGCTCGATCCAGGAGATGCTCGGCCACGCGAGTCTCGCCACCACGCAGCGCTACACTCACGTCAGCGTCGCGCACCTCAAAGAGGTATATCAGCGTGCCCATCCGCGAGCCTGAGCCCGACCGGCGCGTCCGCTCGACAACCATCTTGAGCGTCAGACACGCCGGCAAGGTCGTGATGGCGGGCGACGGCCAGGTCAGCGTAGGCCCAACCGTGATGAAGCGCGGCGCGCGCAAAGTGCGCCGCCTCCACAGCGATCGCGTGCTCGCCGGGTTCGCCGGATCAACTGCGGACGCGCTCACTTTGTTCGACAAATTCGAGGGCAAGCTCCAGGAATCGGGAGGCGTTCTGCGCCGCGCCGCGGTTGAACTCGCCAAGGACTGGCGTACCGACCGCGTGCTTCGGCGACTCGATGCGATGTTGATCATCGCGGACAAGGAAATCTCGCTGCTCGTATCGGGCGCCGGCGACGTGCTCGAACCCGACGACGGACTTCTCGCAATTGGCGCAGGCGGCAACTTCGCACTGTCCGCCGCGCGCGCACTGGTGCGCCACAATCCCTCGATGGGCGCGCGCGAGATTACCGA
Source organism: uncultured Binatia bacterium (SeqCode) (assembly GCA_964429575.1). Lineage (GTDB taxonomy): Bacteria > Desulfobacterota > Binatia > Binatales > Binataceae > CAYSCX01. The sequence goes on from CAYSCX010000003.1 coordinate 149,186, forward strand.
GGCGGCCATGCAGATCGCATCCGAGCTCTGCGTTTACACCAACGATAGGTTTATATTTGAAGAGCTATAGGACCGCGGTCACCTCCGCGCGTCCGCTCCGGCTCAGCTAATCGCCATGGCATCACCGCCGCACGTAATGACCCCACGCGAGATCGTATCCGAACTCGATCGCTACATAGTCGGGCAGAACGATGCGAAGCGCGCGGTCGCGATTGCGCTCCGCAATCGCTGGCGGCGGCAGAACGTTGCGCCGGAGCTGCGCGATGAAATCGCGCCCAAGAACATCTTAATGATCGGACCGACCGGTGTCGGCAAGACCGAGATTGCGCGACGGCTCGCGCGCCTCGCGCAGGCGCCGTTCGTGAAGGTCGAGGCGTCGCGATACACCGAAGTTGGTTACGTCGGCCGCGACGTCGAATCGATGATTCGCGACCTCGCCGAGCTTTCCGTGAAGATGGTCCGCGACGAGGAGCGCGAACGCGTCGCGGTGCGCGCCCGCGAGGCCGCCGAGGAGCGCGTCCTCGGCGTGCTATTCCCTGCGCCCACCAAGGTCCGCCGCCCGGTCGGCATTACGCCCGAAGGCCGCGTCGAGCCGGCGATCGACGACTCGCACAAGGACACCCGCGAAAAACTGCGCAAGTTGCTGCGCGGCGGCCACCTCGATGATCGCGAGATCGAAATTGAAGTCAGCGCGAATGCTTCGCCGATGGTCGAAGTTCTTACTCCGCAGGGCATGGAGGAACTCGGCCTCAACATGAAGGAGCTGATGGGCAACCTCATGCCCAAGCGGACTCGCAAACGCAACGTGAAGATCCCCGAAGCGCTCGAACTGCTCGCGCAGGAAGAGGCGGCGAAGCTGGTCGACATGGAGGCGGTCGCGCAGGAGGCGATTCACCGCGCTGAGCAGTCAGGAATCGTCTTCATCGACGAGATCGACAAAATTGCCGGGCGCGACGCTCGTCACGGCCCCGACGTCTCGCGCGAGGGCGTTCAGCGCGACTTGCTGCCGATGGTCGAAGGCTCCACGGTCAACACCAAGTACGGCCCGGTTCGAACCGATCACATCCTTTTCATCGCGTCGGGTGCGTTTCACACCTCGCGGCCGTCCGACCTGATTCCGGAGTTTCAGGGGCGCTTTCCGATCCGCGTCGAGTTGAGCGGGCTCACCCGTGACGATTTCATCCGCATCCTGACCGAGCCCGAGAATGCGCTCACCCGCCAGTACATCGCGCTGATGGAGACCGAGAAGGTCACCGTGCGATTCACCGACGACGGCATCGCCGCGCTCGCTGAGATCGCCGCTGAAGTCAACTCGCGTACCGAGAACATCGGCGCGCGACGCTTGCACACCGTGCTGGAGCGGCTGCTCGAGGAAGTTTCCTTCAAAGCGCCCGAACTCGCCGGCGAGGCGATCACCATCGACGCGGCCTACGTCCACCACAGACTCGATCCGATTCTCAAGAACGAAGACCTCTCGCGCTATATCCTGTAGGCGGCGCAGTTATACCGCGTACTTGCGGGCGAACGGCGACCCAATTGCGCGGGCGGCCCGGTACTGGTTTGATTGCAGCTTCGGCCCTTTGGGCGGTGACCCAGCGTGCGCGACCTAATCGAAAGAGCGGAGATCCTGATCGAGGCGCTGCCGTTCATCCGGCGCTTCCAGGGCAAGACCTTCGTCATCAAGTACGGCGGTCACGCGATGCAGAGCGAGGAACTCCGCTCCAGCTTCGCCCAGGATGTCGTGCTGCTCGACCTCGTCGGCATTAACCCCGTCATCGTTCACGGCGGCGGTCCGCAAATCACGGAACTGATCGGAAAGCTCGGGCTCAAGTCGCGCTTCGTTCGCGGGATGCGTGTCACCGACCCCGAAACGATGGAAGCCGCCGAGATGGTGTTGCGCACCATCAACGGCGAAATCGTCACGCTGATCTCGCAGCATGGCGGCCGCGCCGTCGGACTCTCCGGCAAAGACGGCAACCTCATCGTCTCGCGCAAGATGCGCATGGTGGTCAAGGATGACGCTGGACGCAAGAGCCGCGTCGATGTCGGCCTGGTCGGCGAAGTGGCCGAAGTAAACCCGGGCGTGTTGCGCACGCTCGAGGCCGCCAACTTTATTCCCGTCGTCGCGCCGGTCGGCTTCGGGCGCGACGGCCAGACCTACAATGTCAACGCCGATGTTGCCGCGGGCGAGATTGCCGCCGCGCTCAAGGCGGAAAAATTGATCCTCTTGAGCGACGTCGAGGGTGTCAAAGATCGCGACGGAAAGCTCATTCCGACGCTCGATGAAGCCGGCGCGAAGCGGTTGATCGCGCGCGGTGTCGTGCAGGAAGGTATGATCCCCAAGGTCGAGTGCTGCATCGAGGCGCTCCGCGGCGGCGTGGCGAAGACTCACATCCTCGACGGCCGCGTGCGCCACGCGGTGTTGCTCGAAATCTTCACGCGCTCGGGCGTCGGCACCGAGGTCGTGCGCCGCGCCGCGAAGGTCGCGGAAATCCGGCGCGACAACCATCACATCCGCACGGGAAAGACCTAAGATGCGGCCGCACGACCCAACCGACGCGGGAGGAGACGCGCCTGTCTTCACCCCCGAAAATGAACCTTACCTCGGTCGGCAATCCGTCTACGAATTTGACCAGATCATCGTGTCCGCGATGGACGTCAATCGAGCATGCGCCGACGTCAGCCGCGGAAACTTATCACTTCTGCAGAGTGCTGGCTGCGAATTGGTGCCCCAAGGATTCTCGATAGCACTAAGCATTCGGGAGCTAGTCCGTCAGGGATACTTGTTCTCCGCAGAGATCCTCCTTCGACCGCTGATTGAACGCGCCGCAACCATCAGTTGGCTATGCGAAAACCCCAATGACCTCCACCTTTGGGAGGAGGGTTGGCCCTACAAGAAGCGACCACCGCTGCAGAAGATGCTCGTTGCGATGCGTGCGGTACGCGCCGAAGCGACAAAAGTTGACCAAGCGAATACCAGCGCAATCATCGACTACCTGAACTCGATGGTTCACGGCGATCGATCTGCTGCGATTCGCAACTTAGGGACAACGCGTGATGGCTCTGTCGGGTTCCTTAGTTCGAAGAATCTCACAGACGACGACAAATGCGACCACGTTTGTTCGGTCGCTGCGATGATGCTCATCGTGTTGATGGCGCGCGCTACCCAGGTATTCTTGAGCAGCGGCGACGACCGTCGCCACTGAAGTATGAGGGAGGCAGCCGAAGTCCGATTTGAAATTAGCTCGCCGCACCGATGATCGACACTGTTGAGCAATGAACAACGCCGAAATCATAGAACTCACCCATCGTCATCAGGTCGACATCTATGGCTGCCTGCCGATCGCGTTCGCGCGAGGCGAGGGATCGTACCTCTACGATGCCGACGGCAACCGCTATCTCGATTTTTTCACCGGACTTGCCGTAGCGAGTCTCGGCCACGCACATCCGCGCGTGGTTCGCGCTATCGCGGAGCAGGCGCACAAACTCACGCACGTCTCCAACGTCTTTCACACCGAGCCCGCCGCGCGTCTGGTGGAGCGGCTCGCCAACAAATTCGGCGCGGGTAGCCGGGTGTTTCTCGGCAACTCGGGCGCCGAGGCGAACGAAGCCGCGATCAAGCTCGCGCGACGCTGGGGCCACAAGGACGGCGGCGGCCGTTTCGAGATCATCGCGACCCAAGGCTCATTCCACGGTCGCACGCTCGCAACGCTTACCGCTACCGGCCAGGAGAAATATCACCTGGGCTTCCAGCCGCTCGTGCCGGGCTTCCGGCTGGTTCCGTTCGACGACGCTCTGGCGTTCGAACGCGCCGTCGGCGACCAAACCATCGCGGTAATGCTCGAACCTATCCAAGGCGAGGGCGGCGTCGTGGTTCCGCGCGCCGACTACCTTAAACGCGTCCGCGAGATCTGCGATCGCGCGCAGTTGCTTCTGATACTCGATGAGATCCAGGTCGGTGTCGGTCGCACGGGAACCTTCTTCGCCTTCGAACAGGCGGGCATCCAGCCCGACATCGTGACGCTCGCAAAGGCGCTCGGCGGCGGACTTCCGATCGGCGCGATGATCGCGCGCGGCGAGGTCGCCTCGAGCCTCACGCCCGGCAGCCACGGCACCACCTTCGGCGGCAATCCGGTCGCCTGCGCCGCGGCACTGGCGGTTCTCGACGCGTTCGACGCGGAAGGCGTGCTCGACAATGCGCGCAAGATGGGCGGCTACCTGATTGAGCGCCTGCGCGAAATTGCGCGCGGAATCGACCGCGTCGCGGAAGTTCGCGGCCTGGGCATGATCATCGGCGTGGTGTTGAAGCACGACGCGCGCCCGGTTGTGGACGCGTGCATCAAGGAGCGGCTGCTCGTCAATGGCACCGCGGGCAACGTGCTGCGCCTGTTGCCGCCGCTCAATCTCAAGCGCGAGGATGCGGACGCAGGACTCAAGATCATCGAGCGCGCGCTCAAGGAGGCGCCTCGTCCGGCGTAGCCGCGCGGCGCGCGCGACTTCTCGCATGAAACGGGATTTCCTCGACCTTTCGTCGCTCGGCCCCGCAGAGCTTGACGGTCTGCTCGGACTCGCGGACCGTTTCAAGGCCGAGCTCAAGAGCGGCCTCGAACATCCATATCTGCGCGGCAAGACGCTCGCGATGATCTTTCAGAAGCCGTCGCTCCGCACCCGCATCACGTTCGAGACCGGTATGGCGCAGCTCGGCGGCCACGCGATTTACCTGGGTCCGCAGGACATCGGCATTGGCGAACGCGAATCGGTCAAGGATGTCGCGCGAAACCTCTCGCGCTGGGTTGATTTGATCATGGTCCGCACCTTCGCGCATGAAACTTGCGTTGAAATCGCGCGCGAGGCGTCCGTCCCCGTCATCAACGGCCTCACCGACCTGCTTCATCCCTGCCAGTTGCTCGCCGACTTGATGACCATCCGCGAGTATCGCGGCCGCGAGCTCCGAAAATTGCGGATCGCCTTCGTTGGCGACGGCTTCAACCTCGCGCAAAGCTGGATCGAGGCCGCAAGCCTCGAACGCTTCGAACTGCGGCTTGGGTGCCCGCCCGGGTACGAGCCCGACAAGCAATTCCTTGCGCGCCTGCGCCGCGACGAAACCGGCTTGCTCACTCACGACGCTGCCGAAGCGGTCAAAGACGCCGACGTCATCTATACTGACACCTGGACGTCGATGGGCCGCGAGAAGGAAGCCGCAAAACGCCGCAAGGATTTCAAGGCATTCCAGGTGAACGACGCCTTGCTCCGCCACGCCAAGTCGGACGCGCTCGTGATGCATTGTCTGCCTGCGCATCGCGGCGAGGAAATCACCGACGAGGTGCTCGATGGCGCCAACTCCGTCGTGCTGGACCAGGCCGAGAATCGGCTTCACGCGCAGAAGGCGGTGATGGTCTGGCTGCTGCGCCCTGCGATTCTCTCGCACGCGACGCCTGCGGACGACTGAGTTTGTAGCGTGGTTGAAGAATCGATCAAGAAACTCGTGCTCGCTTACTCAGGCGGCCTCGACACGTCTGTGATGCTGCGCTGGATCAAGGATCACTTCGGCTGCGAAGTGATCGCATACTGCGCCGACGTGGGGCAGGGTGATGAAACCAAGGGGCTCGATCAGAAGGCGCGCGCAACCGGCGCAAGCAAGCTCGTCATGGCGGATCTGCGTGAGGAGTTCGCGCGCGACTTCGTCTTTGCGATTCTGCGCGCCAACGCCGCATACGAGCATTACTACCTGCTCGGCACGTCGATCGCGCGCCCCGTCATCGCCAAGAAGCAGGTCGAAGTCGCCCTCGCCGAGGGCGCCGACGCGGTCGGCCACGGTTGTACCGGCAAGGGCAACGACCAGGTGCGCTTTGAGCTGACCTACGCGCGCCTCGCGCCCGATCTCAAGATCGTCGCGCTGTGGCGCCATCCAGACTGGCCGTTCAAAGGCCGCGGCGAAATGATCACCTACGCGAACCAGCACAAGATTCCCGTGCCGGTCACCGCCGAGAAGCCGTACTCGATGGATCGCAACCTGGTGCACGTGAGCTACGAGGGCGGGATTCTCGAAGATCCTTGGCGCGAGCCGTACAACGACATGTTCCGACTCACGGTTTCGCCCGAGAGCGCGCCCGACAAAGCCGAGTTCGTCGAGGTGGAATACGAAGGCGGCAATCCCGTCGCGCTCAACGGCGAACATCTTTCACCCGCGGCGTTGATCGCGCGCGCCAATGAGATCGCGGGACGCCATGGAGTCGGCCGCGCCGATCTGGTCGAGAACCGCTACGTCGGCATCAAGTCGCGGGGCGTGTATGAGAGCCCCGGGGTGACGCTGCTCTTCCACGCGCATCGCGCGGTCGAGCAGCTGACGCTCGACCGTGAGGTGATGCACCTGCGCGATTCGCTCATCGCGCGCTACGCGGAGATGGTGTACTACGGCTACTGGTTCGCGCCCGAGCGCGAAGCGTTGCAGGCACTTATCGATGACACGCAGAAAAACGTGGCTGGCGTCGCGCGGCTCAAGCTCTACAAGGGCGGCGTGTGGATTGTCGGCCGCAAGTCACCCAACTCGCTCTACGATCCCGCGCTCGCGAGCTTCGACGAAGCCGGAGGATACCAGCAGGCCGACGCCGGGGGATTCATTCGGATCGCCGCGACCAGACTTCGCGCGCTCGCTCAAGCGTCGCGAAAGCGCGACGGTGACAAACGGCGCTAACTGAGCGGGCATCGCGCCGATGGGCAAGGTCATTCAATTCAAACTGCCACGCCCGGCGCCCAAGTTGGTGCCGCGCGTGCGCAGCAGTGCCTGCCCGCGCTGCCATCACAAGATGGACATTCATATCACCCATCCCGACGGCAGCAGCAGTTGCGCGGCGCGCGGATGTCCGTGCCACACGAGACCCAGCCGTTGAACGCCTCACGGCTTGTGCCGCCGCGTTGATTCGCGCAATGTCAGCCCTTTCATGAAGAAGCGAAAGCGCGCCTCAAACGCGACGCGGCGCCGCTCGCGCGCCTCGCGCCCCAATCTTCTGCGCGCCAGGTTCGCACGCGCGCGGCTGCCCGAGGTCGAGGCGTTCACAGCATCGCTGCCGTTCGACCGCCGCCTCTACCGCCACGACATCGCGGGTTCGATCGCCCACGCGCGCATGCTCGCGAAAGTGAGGCTGATCAGCCGCGCTGAGGCCGTTCGAATTGTGCGCGGACTTCGCGCAATCGAACGCGAGCTTGCGGCCGGCCGCTTCCGATTCGACACCGCGGACGAGGACATCCACATCGCAATCGAGCGCCGGCTCATCGCGAAAATTGGCGGCGCCGGGCGCAAGCTCCACACCGCGCGTTCGCGCAATGATCAAGTTGCGCTCGACCTGCGCTTGTTTCTCCGCGATGAGACGCGCGCGCTGCTGCGCGTCATCGACCAGCTCATCAGCTCGCTCGCGCGCGTCGCGCGCCGCAACCTCGAGACCGTGATGCCCGGCTACACGCACTTGCAGCGCGCTCAGCCGGTGACCCTCGCGCACCATGTGCTCGCTTATGTGGAGATGCTCATCCGCGACCGTGAACGGTTCGCGCAGACACTTGAACGAATCGACGTCATGCCGCTCGGTGCGGGCGCGCTCGCTGCGACCACGCTTCCCATCGACCGCCGCGCCGTCGCGCGCGAACTCGGCTTTCGGCGCATCACGGAGAACAGTATCGACGCGGTCTCCGACCGCGACTTCGCGGCTGACTTCATTTCCGCCGCGGCGCTTGCGATGGTCCATCTTTCGCGAATGTGCGAAGAGATCGTGCTTTGGAACAGCGTGGAGTTCGGGTTCGCGACGCTGCCCGATGAGTTCGCGACCGGAAGTTCGATGATGCCGCAGAAAAAAAACCCCGATCTACTCGAACTAATTCGCGGCAAAACCGGCCGCGTCGTCGGCGATCTCGTCGGGTTGCTCACCACTCTCAAGGGGCTGCCGCTCGCGTACAATTCCGATTTGCAGGAAGACAAGGAGCGCGTGTTCGACGCTCTCGACACGCTCAAGCCAGCGCTCGGCCTGCTCGCGAGGCTCTGGCCGCGGATTAAATTTGACGCGCGGCGGATGCTCGCCGCGGCGGGCGGCTTCGCGCTCGCGACCGACCTCGCCGAGCACCTCGTGCGCCGGGGCGTCCCGTTTCGCGAGGCGCATGATGTCGTTGGTCGTCTCGTGCGCGATGCGATCACTGCGCGAAAGCCGCTCGAACAACTCTCACTGGCCGACTTGAGGCGCTACTCCGCGAAGTTTGGCCCGGACGCGCGCGCATTGCTGGCGCCTGCGCAGTCGGTCGAGCGGCGCCGCACCATCGGCGGCCCGTCGCCGCCTGTGGTGCGCGATCGTTTGCGCAGACTCGGGGTCAGATGAAGCGGGCAATCACCACCATCGCGCTCGGAATGATCTTGCTGGTATGCGCGGCGACTTGGCTCAGCTGCGGCGTCAAGTCCGCGCCCATTCCGCCGGAGGAGGCTCGCCCCGAGCGCATCCTCGATCTGACCGCCGAATCGGTGAAGGACGGCGTGCGGCTCAGATGGGACCGCCCGCGAAATTATGCCGGTGGCAAATCACTTCGCGACCTTGGTGGCTTTACGGTGGTGCGTGCCGAGGGACAGAGCGGCTATCAAACCCTCGTCGAGGTTCCCGTCACCGACCAGGAACGTTTCCAGGTCCAACGTGATTTCACGTTCGTCGATCAAAACACCCAGCTTGGCGCCGACTACCGCTACGTCGTGATCTCAAAAACGATCGACGGCTACCAGAGCCTCCCGTCCAATGAGATCACCATCCGCCGCGCCGTGCCGCCGCCGCCGCCCGATCCCGAGACGTTTGCGCTTCCAACGCCGACTCCGATTCCCTAGCAGAGTGTTGAAAAACGTGGAACATATTGACGCGGTCCCGCCGGTGCGCTCAACACCCTGCGTAAAAACTGTCTGCCTTCCTAATCTTCTCCCCCTCCGGGGGAGATGCGAGAGAGGGAGCAGGCGGTTGAAAATGACTTTTTCAACCGCCTGCTAGCGTCGCGAACCGCGCTCGCGCTGCGGAGCGGATCGCGGCGCCTCCGATTGGTCCTCCGCACGGCGATGGATCGAAGATTAGGTCCGCATGACGAACTGTCGATCGAATCTTCGTGGCGCCGTCCACCAGTTTCGTGCGGTCTTTACCGTGTGATAAAAACGAAACTCGCAGCGGACCCTCGGATCCGCTTCCCGACCCCGTCCGACTGCGTGCGATGAATTACTTCCAGTACAGGGGCGACGAACTTTACGCTGAAGATGTGAGGCTGGCCGACCTCGCCTCGCGCGTTGGCACGCCGGTCTATGTGTACAGCGCGCGCACTCTGCGCCGTCACTATCGGGTGTTCGATGAAGCGTTCGCGGGCACTGACCATCTGATCTGCTTCGCGATGAAGGCGTTGTCGAACCTGAGCATCCTCAAGCTGTTCGCATCGATGGGTTCCGGATTCGATATCGTTTCCGGCGGCGAGCTGATGCGCTGCCTGCGGATCGGAGCCGACCCGGCGAAAATCGTCTTCTCGGGCGTCGGCAAGAGCGACGAAGAGATCGCGGCGGCGCTCGACGCCGGTATCCTCATGCTCAATGTGGAGTCGCGCCCCGAACTGCACCGCGTCTCACACGTTGCGGGTCGCATGAAACGCAAGGCGCCCGTGAGCCTGCGCGTCAATCCCGACCTTGATCCCGGAACTCATCCGCATATCTCCACCGGGCATCGCGACTCGAAGTTCGGAATCCCGCTTGCGCAGGTGCACGAGTACTACGCCGAGGCGCGCGCGCTTTCACATCTGGACGTCGTCGGCCTCAGCACGCACATCGGCTCGCAAATCACCGAAGTCGGGCCGTTCATCGAGGAAGGCGAAAAGGTCGCCGCGATCGTCGAGCGGCTGCGCTCCGACGGAATCGCGCTCAAGTATCTCGACCTTGGAGGCGGCCTCGGAATTCCCTACCAGGAAGAATCGCCGCCGCCGGCGGATTATGCCGCTGCGTTGCTGCGCCCGCTGGCGGGACTCGGACTGAGAATCATCACCGAACCTGGCCGCGTGATCGTCGGCAACGCCGGAATCCTGGTCACGAGCGTGCTCTATGTGAAAGAAACCGACGTGAAGCGCTTCATCGTTGTGGATGGCGCGATGAACGATCTCATCCGGCCAGTGCTTTACGAGGCATACCACGCAATCGTGCCGGTCGCGCGCTCGAAGGACGCTCGCTTGGTCACCGCCGACGTGGTGGGTCCGGTGTGTGAGAGTGGCGATTTCTTTGCGCGTGCTCGTGAGCTTCCAGAGCCACGTTCCGGCGACCTGCTCGCCGTGATGTCAGCCGGCGCGTACGGCTTTGTCATGGCGTCGAACTACAACAGCCGTCCTCGTGCGCCGGAAATTCTGGTCGATGGCGCCGACGTGCACGTAATTCGGGAGCGCGAAAACTTCGATGACCTCGTTCACGGCGAACACGTTGTTGATTTGAAATCGCCCCGCAATCGCGATGCCGACGCTTGAGTTCACCAAGATGCACGGCTGCGGCAACGACTACATCTTCGTAGTCGCCGACCGCATCCGCCCGGCCGATCCCGCGAAACTCGCGATACAGATCTCGCATCGCCGCTTCGGAATCGGCGCCGACGGCCTCATACTCCTCAGCCCGTCGCGCAGCGCCGACATTCGAATGGAGATGTACAACGCCGACGGCAGCCGCGGTGAAATGTGCGGCAATGGAATTCGCTGCCTCGCCCGGCTCGCCTACGAGCGCGGGCTGGTCAGCAAGAAGTCGATGCGCGTCGAGACCGATAGCGGCGTCAAACCCATCGATCTTCAGTTCGACGGCGCGCGCGTCGTCGGCGCAACTGTCGATATGGGCGAACCGATCCTCGAGGGCCGCGAGATTCCTGTCGACGCTGACGGACGCGTCATCAACCAACTGATTCAGGTTGATGGCCGCGACGAGCGCATCACCGCCGTCTCCGTCGGCAATCCGCACTGCGTGGTTTTCGTTGGCGGCGATTCCGTCTTCAAGCTGAGTGACCTCGAGTTCGCCGCGCTTGGCCGCAAGTTCGAGCACCACCCGTTCTTTCCGCGCCGCGTGAACACGGAGTTCATCCTTGCGGTGTCGCGCAGCCATCTAAAGATGCGCGTATGGGAGCGCGGCTCCGGCGAAACGCACGCGTGTGGCACTGGCGCGTGCGCCGCATTGGTTGCCGCGGTTCTCAGCGGCCGCGCGGACCGCCGCGCCACGCTGGAACTGCGCGGCGGCAACCTCGAGATCGAGTGGCGCGAAGCGGGGCAGGACGCTAACCATGTGTTCATGACCGGCGAGGCCGTCGAGGTATTTCGCGGCATGATCGAAGTCGCCAACGGGGATCTTGTTCCGGTCGGCCACTAGCAGGGTGCGGAAACAGCTATCCAAGGTACGATGCGTTCAGCAAGCACGCTAGCACCCTGCATGAAAACTAGCTTCCTTCCTCAACCTTCTCCCCCTGACCGGGGGGAGATAAGAGAGAGGGAGCAGGCTGCGAAGCCTTTTCCGCAGCCTGCTAGACGCGAGAGGTAACGCACAATGTTCAGCGGAGCAATATCGGCGATGATCACGCCGTTTCGCGACGGCGAGGTCGATGAACCCGCGCTGCGCGAATATGCCGAGTGGCAAATTCAAAGTGGAATCGACGCTCTATTCCCCTGCGGGTCAACCGGCGAATCCGCGACGCTCACTCACGCGGAGCAAGATCGCGTCATTCGTGTCGTCGTCGAACAAGCTCGCAAGCGCGTCCCCGTAATTGCCGGAAGCGGCTCCAACTCGACCGCCGAAGCAATTCGCCTCACCAGCGCTGCGCGCGAGGCTGGTGCTGACGCGGCAGTCCTCATCTCGCCCTATTATAACAAGCCCACGCAGGAGGGCATTTTCAGACACTACCGGATGATTGCGACGACCGTTGACCTCCCGATCTTCGTGTACAACATCCCCGGCCGCACGGCGTCGAACATAGCTCCGGAGACCTTTGCGCGTCTTTGTGAAGTGAAGAATGTCGTCGGCGTGAAGGAAGCGTCGGGCTCGATGGATCAGACTTCCGACATCCGCCGTCTTTGCGGAGATCGCCTGACGATCTTCTCCGGCGACGACTCGCTGACGCTGCCGCTAATGTCGCTGGGCGCGAAAGGCGTGATGTCGGTGCTCTCCAACGTGATGCCGCGCGAGACGCACGAGCAATGCGCCGCCGCGCTTGCGGGTGACTACAACCGTTCGCGCGACATCCATTACAAGCTGCTGCCGCTGGTGCGCGCGCTATTCACGGAGACCAATCCGATTCCCGTGAAGCAGGCGCTCGCATTCATGGGCAAGTGCTCGCCCGAATTGCGTATGCCGCTCACCACGATGACGCCGGGCGGCGCCGAGAAGCTCAAGGCGGTGATGAAAGAGCTGCGCCTCATCTAAGTCTGTCGCACTCCGGCGAAAATCAAAAGGCCGGTGGCATTCGCCACCGGCCCTTTGTCTTCTACTACTGTTTCGCCGCTCCGCTACTCGAACATCAGCACCGTGCGCGTGACCCCGCCCGCGTCTGTCCCGCGAACGCCTCTTTGCCGCCCTCGAATCCGCACCGGCGCTTGAGCTGCGGGCCGGACCATCAATCGGCCCTGAATCCAATCGCGCGCCGCTTCGGTTCAGGAGGCGCCATCAGCTCGCGGATAACGTCGAAAACAACCTTGAATTGTGCGTCGTACTTCTTTTCAAGCGCGCCGAGTTTCCGAGCGAGGTCGGCGTGAGATGCGAGCATTCGGCGGAGGCGCACGAAGGCGCGCATGATTTCGATGTTGACCTGAACGGCGCGCTTGCTCCTGAGAACGCTCGAAAGCATTGCCACGCCCTGTTCCGTGAAGGCATATGGAGCTGCGCGCCTGAGGCCACCCCAACTTGAAGTCACAATCTGTGATTTCAAGTCCCGGAACTCGTCGGCGTTGAGCTGGAACATGAAGTCGCCTGGAAAGCGCGCCAGATTCCGGTTGACGGCCTGAACCAGTGCGCGGGGTTCAACGCGATATAGCCGCGCCAAATCAGTGCTGAGCAGCACCTTTTGGCCGCGCAGGACGAAGATTCGGCGTTCGATCGAATCCGCAAGAAGCCTTGCCCCGGTTTCCACCTAGACCAACGCCAGCAATGACGCGCCCAACCGCGCGATACACGCGATTGGGCGCCGAGGCCTTCGCGACCTCCGCTCCCCTACTCGAACATCAGCACCGTGCGCGCGACCTCGCCGGCCTTCATCGCGCGGAACGCCTCGTTGACATCCTCCAGCTTCCCGCGCCGCGTGATCATGTCATCCAGGTTCAGTCGTCCCTGCTTGTAGAACTCGATGTAGCGCGGCATGTCGATGCGGAACCGGTTCGAGCCCATGAACGATCCCTGGATGCGCTTCTCGAACAACAGCGAGAATCCGTCCACTTCGACCTTTTGCCCGAGCGGCACCATTCCGACGATCGTTGCGACGCCGCCCGTACCGAGACATTCGTACGCTTGCTCCGCCGCGACCTTCAGCCCGATCGCCTCAAATGAATAATCGACGCCGCCGTCGCTAAGTTCGCGTATCTTTTGAACCGGGTCCGCTGACGATGCATCAACCGCGTCGGTCGCGCCGAGCCGCTTGGCGAGCGCGAGCTTGTGTTCGAACTTGTCCACCGCGATGATTTTGCGCGCGCCCGCAATTCTCGCTCCCTGGATCACGGCAAGACCGACGCCTCCCGCGCCGAACACCGCCACCGTCGAACCCGGTGCGACCTTCGCGGTGTTGAGCGCCGCGCCGACTCCCGTCATCACGCCGCAACCGATCAACGCCGCGCGGTCGAGCGGCATGTCGTCGCCGATCTTCACCAGCGCGTTCTCGTGCACCAGCATTTTCTCGGCGTAGGTTGAAAGGTCCGCGAACTGTCCCATCGGCTTGCCGCCTTGCGAGAGTCGCGGCTTGTCCTGCGGTCCGCGCTGCGTCGATGCGCGGTTGGTGCAGAGGTTGAGATGACCCGACATGCACATCTCGCAATAGCCGCAGAACACCGTCAGGCACGCGATCACATGATCGCCGGGCTTCACGTAGGCCACTTGGCTCCCGATCTTCTCGACGATTCCAGCCCCCTCGTGACCGAGCACCGCCGGCGGCGGAAACGGGTAGAGGCCGTCGACGAAGTGCAGGTCGCTGTGGCAGACGCCGCTGGCGACCGTGCGCATCAGCACTTCGCGCTCGCGCGGCTCGTCTATCTCGACTTGCTCGATCTTGAGCGGTTGGTTCGGCCCATGAAAAACGGCAGCTTTCATCTCATCGCTCCTTGTCCCGAGTTAATCGGCGCCTGACGCGTCACTGCGGCGAAATCATCAGCACGGTTCGCGCGACTTCGCCCGCCTTCATTGCACGGAACGCGTCGTTGACGTCCTCGAGCTTCCCGCGCTTCGTGATCATGTCATCAAGATTGAGACGGCCCTGCAGGTAGAACTCGATGTAACGCGGCATGTCGATCCGGAACCGGTTCGATCCCATGTTGCTTCCCATCAGCTTGCGTTCGGTAAGGAACATGTAGCCGTCCAATTCAAGCTTCTGTCCGACCGGAATCATGCCGATCACCACCGCGAGACCGCCGGGACGGATGCAGTTCCACGCCTGCTCGGCCGTCTTCTTGAGGCCGATCGCTTCGAACGCGTAATCCGCACCGCCTCCGGTCAAATCTTTAACTGCTTCGATCGGATCGCTTGACGATGCGTCCACGGTGTCGGTCGCGCCCAACCGCTTCGCAAGGGCGAGCTTGCCCTCGAACATGTCCACCGCGATTATTTTGCGTGCCCCTGCGATCCGCGCGCCCTGAATCGCGGAGAGCCCGACTCCGCCCGCGCCAAACACCACGACCGTCGATCCCGGTTCCACTTTCGCCGTATTGAGCACCGCGCCCACTCCGGTCGTTACCCCACAACCAATCAGCGCGGCCCGGTCGAGCGGAAAGTCTTCGCGGATCTTCACCACCCCATTTTCATGCAGCAGCATCCGCTCGCAATATGATGACACGTCGAGGAACTGATTTATCGGCTGTCCCTTCATCGAAAGCCGCGGCTTCTCGCCGGGCTTGCGCTGCGTCGCGGTGCGGTTCGAACACCGATTCGGATGTCCGGACATGCACTGGTCGCAGTAACCGCACCACACCGAGAGGCACGCGATCACGTGGTCGCCCGGCTTCACGTACGAAACCTGCTTGCCAACTTCCTCCACGACTCCCGCCGCCTCGTGGCCGAGTACCGCGGGCGCCGCGTAGGGATAGAGTCCCTCGATGAAATGCAGGTCGCTGTGACAAACGCCGCTCGCGACCGTGCGTATTCGCACTTCACGCTCCAGCGGATGATCGACTTCAACGTCCTCGATTGTGAGCGGCTGCTTGGGGCCATGAAACACGGCGGCTTTCATGCGACGAATGCTCCTTGTGCGAAAATTCGGGGCCGGCGCTTCTTGCGCGGCGCGAGTGCGCACCCTCGCGCCGGCGCTCTCTTATTAGCACAACGGCGATCTATTTCCAGTGTGAACCACCGCGCGCCGCGAGCGCTTTGCAAGCCTGCGCGCGACCTGCCTGGTCTGAGCGACAATGCGCCCCGCATCACTTTCCGCAATCTTCGCGTGTCCGATCACCGGACCGGTCTCCGCGTTCGCGATTCCCGTGGTTTCGTGCGCCGAAATTTCAGCCGACATGCAGCGCTACCTTGCGTTCAACATGGGCCAGGCGCCGACCCCGCTGAATTCTCTGCTGCCCGTGCTGCAACGTCGCTGGCACGAGGGCGGGCGCCCGCGCGCCGACGTCGGACTCGCGTGGCAGATGATGCCACTACGCGGCACCGGCCACCGCATGATTTGGAAGAACGGGGCTGCGTCCGGATTTTTTAGCTTCATTGGCTTCGTGAAGGAGACCAATATTGGCGTCGTCGTGATCGTGAATCGAAAAGCGAAGGTCGGGCTCGTCGCGATGCGCGTGCTTCGCATTCTAAACGGCGCGCCCGCTGCGACTGCCGAACCGGAGGAAGAACCGCCCCTCGAACCCTTGCCTGAAGCTCACTGGCAGGGTGTTGAGAAAAGCCTCGAGTTCCAAGCTGGCATCGACTTTGCCCTCAACGCCCTGCGTGAAAGCCGGCTGCCTTCCTAATCTTCTCCCCCTCTGGGGAGATGCGAGAGAGGGAGCAGGCAGTTGAAAATGGCTTTTTCAAACGCCTGCTAGTGATCCAAGCGTTTGAATCTCACGGAAATTCGGTACTCGCCGCGCTCAACGTCTCGTGGTTTATCCATGGCTGGCCGGCGGCGCTGTACGAATACGTATCAGTCCACGCGCAATGACCAGCCCCAAGCGCAGCCCGCCCGAATAGCACGTGACCCCGTACATCGGGATCCGCAGCTCGGCCTGCGCCTGCGAGCAGGATTGCGATCAGAACGAATAGCGGCGAGATCCGAAGCAGAGATAC